>CAMIZL010000024.1 GCA_946403295.1 uncultured Clostridia bacterium
TCGCACAAGAAACCGTGTACCCGGCTTTTTACCGGGTACACGGTTTTGTTGTTATATTACCGATCGATCTACAGCTTTATGCAACAGGCAATAATTTGGTGGATAATTTGGTGAATTTCTTCTTTATCTCGTCTTTTATTCCGGTATAGTTAAATTCACTCATGACCAAAGTCAGTTCTTCGACTGTTTCAGGATCGACACCCGCAGCAATCTCAACTTTAACGGCCACACTGCCTGAAACGGTCGAGATCGCTGAGCCCGAAGCGATGGTAACGGTTACCCATGTGGTGTTTCCATCCTTAAGCTCAAATGTTATATCCGTAATAGCCGAGCCCGAAGCGATCGTACCCGTATAAGCTCCTTCTGTGAGCGTAAGCGAGATTGCCGAGCTTGTAGCCGGTCCGATGGGAATAATGGCTTTGGTAATAAATGAAGCGGTGATCGTCACATCCCCAACAATGTCACTTACGATCCACGTATCGTCGTCTGTATGCGCAAGCACACCGGCACCGTCATTAATGGTAACGCCAAGAACATCGTAATTATCGTCAGCCGTAAGTTTGATAGTTATACTGCTTCCGGTTGCGACCTTTCCACCCGAGGAAAGGTCCGTTGTTCCCTGTGTAACCGACACTTTTCCGCCTGTTACCGGAGCAATTCTGATCGTCACTTTACCCGAATCATCCGGGGTTACCGGATTAACGGGATCGGTCTGTGACGGAGAAGGATCGGATGAAGGAGTGCTGTTATCCGTTGCGGGTGTAGCATCCTTGTTCTCCTCTTTCTTTTCTTCCTTCTTTTCCTCTTTCTCAGGTTCCTGAACGGTCTTGCCGTCTTCTGTTACCGTAGCCTGCTTTTCTGCGGCTCCCGAGATATCAACATCAACATCCTTGCCCGAATCAACCGTGGATCCCTCGGAACCTTTTTCAAGAACAACATCGGTATCCTTCTCGGCAACGATATCTACAGGTGCGGTTGCGGTGATCTTGCTGTCGGACGCCTGAGAAACAACCTTGATATCGGCTGTCTTATCACCGGTTACGGTAAGGTCTGCCTTCTTCTTAATGGTTATGTTAGCCTCGGCGTTCTTTGCTACCGCAACAGTGATGTCAGCTTCTTTCTTGTTGCAGACAATATCGCCTACATTACCGTTGCTGGCTACTTTAATTACAACATCCGTAGCGGTAATGCTGACTTTCCTGGCTTCGATACCCTTTGAAACCGTGAGCTTTACGCCGTCGCCCTTAATGTAGAGTGAGTTGTCATTTCCTCTCTCGTTGAAATACTCGGACTCATTAAGAGTGATCGTCTTGAAAGTTGCCTTGTTGAAAGCCCTGGCATTGGGAGCTTCCATGACAAGCTTCTTGTTTGCGCTTGTTTCAATTGCGGGGATTATGAATCTCGTCTTCCTGTTTGTTCTGAAGATGATCGTAGCGGAAGACTTCTTCTCCATAGCCTTGAGGAGCTGTTTCTTTGTCTTAACCACAACCTCTTTAGACGCCGCATTTGCGGGCAGGACGCCCACGACCAAAACAAGAGCCAGTGTTACAGCCACAAGCTTTGAAAGACGAGACCAAAACTTGCGTGAGTTCTTTTCTCTCATTTCTTACCCTCCTATCGATATAGTAAGTCCTTTGTACACTTCAAATTTCGAAGCGGATAGGCGTAGTATACCATCTCGTGTTTTAGGAGTCAATGATTTGCAAACAAGATAATAAGAATTCACGCAAGTTGTATTTTGTGTTTATTTTACCCCTTTTAAGCATGCCTACACGATATATGTAGTGTGTTGTTCGTCATTCCTTCCCGGGATCACTTTCTCCGTCCTTATAATCCTTACCGTGCTTACCCTTGGGGTTCATAAAGATGACTCTCAAAAGAAGGCCGGCGCCACCGAAGAGCAGGACAAACATAACGATTCCCGCAAAAAGAGAAGTCGAATTCCAGCGGAGTCTCATGTTCATGATCACGTTTACAAGAATGAGTATAACGCTCAAGATGCAGCATATCTTCGATGCCAGGCAATATTTATAGAACAGGAAGATAATGCTGGCGATGAGCGGAACAAATACGAGTCCGTCCATTCTTCTGCCCGCGATGGTGAAAGCAAAAAGATCACCGTCTATGATCGATACATTCTTAAAGAAAAGGAATCCTCCGACCACAAGCATGACCAGACCGATGAAAAATTGTATGACATCATTATTCTTTTTGAGCATTTTTGTACCCTCCAAATTTTTTATTTCCATAGCACATCATAGCATATGACGATCGATCGTACAATAAACTGTCTTATTGTGACTTCTTTTGAAAAAAACGGTTTATCATAGCTGACTTTACATCATCAGGACTTCGTTTACGTATTTTTCAAGATAAGGATCGGTTTCGCGGATAAAGCCGCGCTGGCCGAGCATTCTTACTATGTGAGAAGCCAGTTTCTCGGTTATGACCACAACCTCATCATTCATGTTCAGCTTATCGGGATCATAGGTTCTTCCCTCCCATGCCCCTGTGTTGCAGTTGCGAAGCGAAAGATCCCGCAGGAGCGAGGAAAATGTGCCCTCCCTGTCAAGCTCGCAAAGCCTTCTGTAGGTCCATTTGTAATAGGGAGGATATTCTCTCTTCATCAGGAAAAAGAGCTGCATCGCGGCCTCGAGTCCGCGCAGTTTGCACTCAGCCGCCGCGACAACATCACCGCGTGTCATGCACCTCGCATAATTGACCTGAAGCGCCGCCGAATAATTATGTAATTCTTCCGCTGTCCTCACTCTCCAGACGCTTTCGGGATAATAATCAAGCAATATCTTGCGAAATGCGGAAAATATCCCAAGGTCATCTCTAAAGATCTCGCCGTTTACAGCGGTGGCAAGGCAGGTATGATCAAGACCGGTCCGGAATACATCTTCGGACGTGTAATCCCGGCCGCAGTCGGTTCGCGATCTGTCGCCCGGATCCCGGTCACGGTCGGCCGGTTCTTCCGGACGGCGGGAGCAAAATGCCTCCGCATCCACATCCGCGCCAAGAACATTGCTGTAAAAATCATTAATGGTCATGACCCCTCGTCTCTCCCTGAGGCGCAGGCTCAGGGAGCCTGTGCGCTGCAACCCGACCAATGCTTCATAGGCATCGGAAAGATCATGTCCGAACGCTTGCATATCCTCGTCCGTAAGCCACAGGCAGACGCCCGTGCCGAAATCGTGGTCACGCGAGATCAGATCATCGTAACCGAAACAGTCGGAACCTTCTCCTGCGATCCCTACTGCTATTCTGTCCTCCGCTTCACGGAATTTCTCGTGTATCATGGGCGCAACCTCCGTTTCGTAAAAACGGCGGCTGCTTTCAAATCTCGTGTCTATGATGTAAGCCTCCTCTGTATGAGTATATATATCATACCATATGTGTGACCTCGTAGCAAAACCGTTCCTGCTCTTTAAACTCATATTTCTTTGAGGAAAGGGCGTCAGAATAAAACCCTGCTCCAAGCTTTTACGAACGGATCGAAAACTATAATACCACGCGGCCCTGTTCTTCGTGTATAATATGGTGTGACAATAATTACGGTTAGGAGTATTACGGCATGTCAAACGATCCGGTCAACCTGATATATAAGGAAAGCATTGATTCGACGAACCTTGAGGCGAGACGGATCATCGAAGCATGCAAAACGACCCCGCCCGGGGACTATAAGGCTGCAGACAAACCTTTTGCTGTGGTCGCGCGCGAGCAGACCGCAGGACGCGGCAGGCAGGGCAAGAGCTTCTTTTCACCCAAAGGAAGCGGTATTTACATGACGATAGCACTCCCGGCGGGCGAGATCCCTTCGGGGATCGTCACTCTCACATGTCGCGTCGGTATCGCCGTTTCAAAAGCGATAGACGCGCAGTTTTGCTGCCGTACCGGGATCAAATGGGTAAACGATATCTTCCTCTCCGGCAGAAAGATCTGCGGGATCCTTTGCGAAGCCATCTCCGAGAATAACGGCGCTCCCAACCACATACTCATAGGGATCGGGATCAACATAAGCACCGAAGATTTCCCCGATGACATCAAAGACACAGCCGGTAGCGTGCTGTCCGATCCTTCCGAAGGAAAAAACTGCATGACGAAGGAATTTGTTAAGTCTTTCTCCATGCGCATATACGACTGCGTGATCAAACACCTTGAACCGTCTTATGATCCCATAACCGACTACAAAGAGCGCTCCGTCGTGATTGGGAACGATATTACGTTTTATGAAAACGGAGTCGCTTACTCCGCGCACGCCGTCGATATCGATGAAGCCGGCGGCCTTGTGGTAAGGCTCGCGGACACAAACCGGATTAAAACCCTTTCTTCGGGAGAGATTTCTCTCAGGGTGAATATGCGGCCGGGTTCGTGACGGTGCCCGCCGGATACTCGCCTCTGCGTCAAACATGATTACGGTACATTCTTCAACTCACGGTTTATCGATTTTGCTTTTTATCGGGTAGAATTAGCACCTCTCTTAAGTTATAATCTTTAATATGTCCGGCCCCGATCGGCCGACGTCAAAAAATGCCGCCTGCCACGGTCGCAGCGCACGTCACAAAGAGGAGCCCCTATGCTTAACAGATTACGCGAAACAATAGAATCTTATTTTATCGGAAAGCCCGAAGCGGTTGAGAACATGCTCATCTGCCTTATTGCGGGAGGTCATGTTCTTCTCGAAGATGTTCCCGGCGTCGGCAAAACGACACTTGCCAAAACGATCGCCGCAGCCCTCGACTGCTCCTTCGGTCGTATCCAGTTCACGCCCGACACGCTTCCCGGCGATGTGGTCGGTCTTTCCGTATTTAATATGAAGACCGGCGAATTCGAACACCGCGAAGGTGCGATCATGAAGCAGATAATCCTCGCGGACGAGATCAACCGTACTTCGCCCAAAACCCAGTCTGCTCTCCTCGAGGCCATGGCCGAAGGTCAGGTCTCCGTTGACGGCAATATCTATAAACTTCCCGAACCCTTCATGGTGATCGCGACCCAGAACCCCGTCGAATTTCTCGGAACATATCCTCTTCCCGAGGCTCAGATCGACCGTTTCATGATGAAGCTTTCGCTAGGGTATCCCTCCAAGGAGATGGAGGAAACTCTCGCCAGGAACATGCTCGCGGGCAAGACTCTCGATGACGTTTCACCCGTTTGCAGCGGTGAAGATGTAATGCGTCTTAGGAGTGAAGCAAGCGCCGTTCATGTGAGCGATCGTGTGCTCGAATACATAAGCGGTATCATCTCACGCACAAGGCAGGAGAAGCGTTTCGCTCTCGGTGCCAGTCCCAGAGCTTTCCTTGATCTGACCAAGGCGTGTCAGGCGAGGGCTCTTATTTCGGGCCGCGATTTTGTGAGACCCGACGATGTAAAGGCTGTTGCTCTCTGCACGCTTCACCACAGGATCATGCTCACCCCCGAAGCCAAGATCGGTCACGAAGATGTCGACCAGATCCTGCCTTCGCTCATCCTCACTGATGAAGTTCCCGTGGCATAAACGCTCCCGGCCGGTTTTCAAACAGCCTTACTCCACCACAAGGACCCTGAAAAAATGCGCAGAAACCGATTGATCCTTTTGTTTTTGTTTATCCTGTCCCTCGTGCTCATAACGTACCGGGGCGGGTCTCTTAGCTATGGTTTCTTTTTCCTGATCGTTTCGGTTCCCCTCGTTTCTCTCATCTATCTTTTATATGTCAGGATAACGTTCAAGATCTTTCAGGAGCTCGCGACAAAATCCGTGGTTGCCGGCGAGCCGACATCCTTCAGATTCATCCTGAGGAACGAGAACATCTTCACTTATTCGGGCGTCCGTGTGCTCTTCCACTCCGACTTTTCAAGCATAAACGGTCTCTCCGACCTCATCGAATACGAGCTTCAGCGCGGTGACGGTATCTCGCGCGAGACGACGCTCACCTGTCGCTACCGCGGCTCTTACAGCGTGGGCATCAAAGCAGTCCGTGTCACGGATTACCTGCGCCTCTTCTCGCTCACATACTGGAAGAGCCCTCTCTTTGTGAACGTAAAACCCCGCATCGTACGTCTCAGATCCCTCGCAAGCTTTGATGTAACGCATGTATCCCCCCGTCGGTCCAACTCTCTTTCTTCCGAAAGGGACTTTACGGTCCGCGATTATATCCCCGGAGACAGTATCCGCGACATTCACTGGAAAGCCACTGCGGCGCTTTGCAAGCCCATGGTCAGAAAACACACCGGTCCCGAGGAACCCTCCGTCGTTATCATCATGGATTCCTTCCGCAGAAACGAAGAACCCGCGGTTTTCCTCCCTCTCGAGAACAAGATCCTCGAAACAACGCTTTCCCTTTCGCTTTATTTCGTGAACGGATCTGTCACAACAAAAGCCCTCACATGGCAGGGTGCGCTAAGCGAACGCGTTCTCGACGGCAGTGAGTCCTTTGAGAAGTTCTATTCGGAGATGTCGGCATTTGTGTTCCGCCCCGCCGATGATCCCGCTTTATTCCTTGCCTGCGCCGGAAGCTCCCCTACATTACTCGGTGCTTCCTATGTATATCTGGTTTTAAGCGAGTGGACCCCTCAGGCCATGGCCCTTTGCGACCGCCTCGGCAGAAGCGGCACGCCCTGTATGGTCTGCCTCATAACCGACGACACCTCAAACATCCCGAACGATGCGCCCCCCGCCCTGACGGACCTGATCGTCATCCCCACGGAAGGGGAACTTGAAGAATATCTGTAAAAAGCACCCCCGGGCAGCAAAAAGTCATCTCAAAAGTCTCTCAGGCAGAGGGACACTAGAATAAAATCGATCGAAAGGAGGAAATCACATGCTCATCGCGATACTCGGCTCTATGATCTACGCAGTGCCCATAAGCATTATTTGCGCCGTGCATCTTTTCCCCCTTTTCTGTCCCGCGGAGGCGACCGTTGCACCGTGGATCATATCGTTCGCTTTTCTTGCGGTCTGTGCGCTTTTCAGGCACGGGTCCCTCAAAGTGCGTTTGATCATCATCGCCGCGATCGTTGCTCTGTCGACAGGTCTTTTGTTCGCGGTCGAACTCGGGGAAAATGCCGAATTCTTTTCCGAAAGACTTTATATAGCGCTCATATTGGCGATCGCAATCGCAACGTACATAGCAGGTGAGCTTCTCTCCGCATTCAGACCCCTGCGGATCATCGTTTCCGCACTGGCTTTCGGTGCGATCATCTATATGCTCATCATCGGCAACGACCCCGGTGTGATGACCTCCGTGATGCTGCTTATGGTCATACTCGTCACGATAATGCGCGAAGTCCAGCAATTATGGGAAAAAGAGGGCGATACGGACACTCGAAGACATATGGTCAGTATCCTTCCTTTCATTATCCTAATAGCACTGTTTGTTACCGTGAGTCCCTCGTCCGAGGAGCCCTACGACTGGCCCATCGCGCACAGGATCTGGCAGTTTGCCAAGGATACCGCCACAAAGATAAGTCAGTTTTTTTCTGAAGGTGACGGCCTTGAGCACGTGATCGGTTTTTCCTTTGAGAACCCTTCTTTGGCGTCCAACCTCAGTGAGGGTGATCTCACGAATCTGTTCACCGTATCCTTCTCCAGAAAGAACACGCCTTCCCTTAATCTCGGAGCCTGCGCCTACAACGAATTCGACGGAAGGACATGGTCAAATTCCGTCGGCAGCGGCATGATAAGTCGCAGACACCCCTTTGACAACATAGAGACGCTCGGATATCTGAACACGAAAGGAGCGGATGCGGTATCGGATCATACGCGTTATTACAATGTCTCGGTAACATATTCGAAGCTTCACACCCGTTTTGCGCTCCTCACGACCAAGTATAAGGACGCCTATGTTCAGGGTAAGCTTGTAGACACGATCTCCGACCGCGATGAAACAATCTTTAAAAACGGGCCGGAGGGTTTCGGTACCTATTACACTTTTGTAGCGGCCGCGCTCAACAAAAGACACAAAGAGTTCATCGAATTCATGAAGGACACGGGCAAGCCGCTTTCCGAAGAGGACTGGATCCATTCGGTCAGCGATAT
Organism: uncultured Clostridia bacterium; assembly: GCA_946403295.1. GTDB lineage: Bacteria > Bacillota > Clostridia > Lachnospirales > Lachnospiraceae > RUG11977. Next base: position 8,021 of record CAMIZL010000024.1, read on the forward strand.
CTGCCAGCTGAGCAGACCCGACTATCCCTATGAGGATTATCTTTCATATATTAAAGATATCAAAAAGAATTATTGCCGCGAAGTGGACATCTCTCCCGAACTTCGCGTAAAGCTCGACGAACTTTACGAGGGATGCTCAAGTTCCTACGAAAAGATGATCCGCCTCGAAGCGCTCCTTTCGAACATGACTTATACGACCGATCCGGGACCTTTTCCCGAGGATATAGATTCGGCGGAGGACTTCGTCCAATGGTTCATGCTCCGCAACCCCAGGGGGTATTGCAATTATTTTGCGACGGTCATGGTCCTTCTCGCACGCGCCGAGGGTCTTCCCGCGCGTCTTGTCGAGGGATTCCATGTTTCACCCACCTCAAGCGGCGGTTCCGAGGTCACTAACCGCGATGCTCATTCATGGGCAGAGATCTATTTTGAGGGCTTTGGTTTCGTCCCCTTCGATCCCACCCCCGGTATTTCAACCGATTCCGTTTGGCAAACCACTTCCGAACGCCTCGATTATCTCTCCTCATTGTCGAAGGGTTCCCTCGAGGCATTCACAACAGGTTGGGAAGTCGACGAAAACACACTGTTGCCTCTCGAGCCCGAACCCGAAGGAAATTCACTCGCGCTCATTCTTATCCCGACGCTTATGTGTGCAATCCTCTTCCCTGCCGTCATTCTCCTCTATCGCGCCATCATGCGGAGGCGATTCGCCGGGCTGCCTTTAAGCGAGAAGGCTGTTTCGTTGTGCCATTCGAACATGCGCCTCTTGCGCTTCCTAGGTGCAAAGCCCGCTCCCGGCGAGACCCTTCACGAATTCGCCGAACGTATTAAGGAGGATCTTGCGGACGGCCTTGTCGACTTTCTCTTCTTATATGAAGTGATCTCATATTCCGACAAAACGACAGACGACGAAATGCTCCTTGCGCTCATGCGGTCGAACCGCGATCTTTCCGCATATGCGTCAGCAAAACGCCGCATCGCATATTTCTTCTACAGCCTGTTTACGATGTAAGCAGGCTTCACGTATTGTGTTTATCCGTTATATTTCATAAACATGCTCCATTTTGCAATCAGTTCCATCTTTAAATGCAATCCAATTATTTCAATTTCTTTAATATGTTAAATGACACCCTTCAACTTCTCATAAAGCAAATTAAAATTAAATTTTACGGTTTTTAGAATTTTTTACAATCGAGATATTGAGTTTTGCAGATGTTTATGCTATATTATGAACAATTCCATTACTAGGAGGTTCTACATGAAGAGGACTATCAAAGGCACTCTTACTGTCGCAGTTATCATAATCGTTGCACTCGGTATGCTTGTCTGCGCTTCGGTAATAGTAGCTATAGCAGGCAATAACATTAAATCCGGCAAGAAGAATGAGATCCAGCTCAATGCCGATAAATATGCCAATTCGATCAACAGCTGGATAGAGAAAGAAAAAGGTCTTAATATCGCAGGCGCTACGGCACTCGCCGCACTTTCCGACGAAAGCTATAACGCGGCAAATATGCAGAACATTGTAACCATAGAATCTAATGAAAGAAGTAATCTTCTCAATCTTTATTACGGAACCGAAGATAAACTCTTCCTTCAGACCGACCCCAACGCTACCACTCCCGACGGCTACGATCCCACAGCCAGAGGCTGGTACAAATCAGCAAAAGCAGCAGGCGGCACGATCGTTACCGATCCTTACATGGACGTTCTTATCGGCGGTATGTGTATCACCATCGCTTCCCCCGTTTACAGGAACGGACAGCTCGTGGGCGTTCTCGGAGCCGATTTCACACTCGACTACATAAACGGCGTAATAAACGCTATCCCTTACGAGTCAGGTGAATACGGATTCCTTGTTGATTCAAGTGCAAATTACGTTATCCATCAAAATACCGAATTCCTTCCCGGCGAAGACGTGGCAACCGCAGTCAGCAGTGTTATGCCCGCTCTCAAGGGGATCATCGACAAACCCGGCAGCGAGATCCTTACCACCGATGATTATGACGCAAGCTCCAAGTGTTTCGTAACATCAAGTATCGAGGGTTGCAACTGGCTTCTCGGACTTGCAATGCCTTATTCAAACATCAACAGGTCCGTTATAACCATGATCATTCTTGCGATCGTGATCGCGCTTGTTGCCATCGTTCTCGTTGTCTTCATCATGACGACCCTCATCAGAAAGCAGCTTGCTCCCATGGAAAAGATGAAGACATTTATCACGGAAAGGATCGTTTCCGATACGAATTCTTCCGAACACAAAGACGAAGTCAAGCAGATCGATTACCTCATCGGCGAGCTCGAGACACGCTTTGTTAACGCTATGCGCAAGACTATGAGCGAGTCGGAGATCATCTCTGACAAGATGACTTCCACCACCGAAAAGATCAACGGAATCAACGATTCGATCGCTCAGATCAACGAAGCAATGATCAGAACAGAGTCCGGTATTGAAAGCCAGACAACGAGCATCAAGACTATCGAAGGCATCTGTACCGATGTTACTTCCGCATCAGATACATTTGCAAGGGATACTCAGGAGATGAACAAGAAGACCGACGAGATCATCGAACGTGTCGAGCAGACCATCCCTCAGATCCTCACAAACAAGAAACATGCGGTGGACGTTACGGGTCAGGCAAGCACGCAGCTTGAAGAAGCTCTGAGCGGTATCAGGGTTATCGAGCAGATCGGCGAAGTTGCCGGCGCGATCAGAAGCATCGCAAGCCAGACGAACCTCCTCGCGCTCAACGCTTCCATTGAGGCAGCAAGAGCAGGTGAGGCGGGACGCGGATTCGCAGTCGTTGCCGACGAGATCAACAACCTCAGTACAACAACCTCCAGCGAGATCGACAAAGTTAACTCTCTTATCAGCACCGTTAATGAAAATGTCAACTATCTCGCAAACACCAGCCGTCAGATCATCAAATTCCTTAATGAAAATGTTCTTTCGGACTATGATAACCTCGAGACTCTTGCAAACAATTACAGAAACGACGCAACATATTACAGCGAAGTCAGCAAAGTTCTCGGCGACTGCGCAAATGACCTGACCGCTTCCGTTTCGGACATCAACAGAGTCCTTGACCAGATCTCATCCGCACAGGGAGAGCTCGGAAGCGCTGTACATGATATTTCAAACAATATGCAGTCGATCACAAGTGCATCCCGGAACATGTCCGGCGAAGCAGGCGATGTTGTTGACAGTATTGCGGCCCTTCGTGAAACGACCGCACACTTTAACATATAAAACAGATTGACGAGCATACAAAAAATATGCAGAAGGGAGAATCCATATGAAACAAGGCAAAAAGCTCACTCTTAATCTCACGCTTGTTTTATTTGCCCTTGTACCTGTTTTGGTAACCGCTGTGGTTCTTGCGATAGTTACCTCAAGTATTACGGCCAGCAGGCTCGAAGACAATATACGCGAAGAGCTCGAGATTTCGGCAAACAGTCTTTTGGAGTATTATCAATACGATTTTGAGGAAGCTCACGATCTCGACGACGGTTTTATTTCATATGATAACGATTATGTGGACACCATGGGTGTTTTCGGCGTTGACTTTACCATATGCAAAGAAAACGTCAGATTTATCACTACGATAAAAGATGACAGCGGCAAACGTATCGAAGGAACTAAGGTTTCCGAGACCATCTGGAACTCGGTTAAGGAAGGAAACACCTACTTCTCCGAAAGCATTGTCATCCTCGAAAGACCTTATTACGGCTTCTATCTTCCTTTGAAGAATTCCTATGGTCAGGTAGTCGGAATGGTATTTGCGGCAAAACCCGCGGTAGATGTTCAGGCCGCCAAGACCGTGAGCATAATAACCATTGTTATCCTTTCTCTCGGTCTTGTTGCTGTCTTTGCTGTTCTTGCAATCCTTGTGGCTCGTAAGATCGCAAAACCCATGGCAAAGGCTACGGCAGGAATTGAAGAACTTGCGAACGGAAATACCGAGATCGTCATTGACGGTTCCTCCTTTGTAAAAGAAACATCCCGTCTGCTTGATTCGGCGAAGATACTCGCAGGCGTTCTTGCCGAATCCATCGGTAAGATCAGGAACTGCACCGGCAATATCGTTAACAGCATCGGTTCTACCAACGAGCAGACAAGAGTTTCTGCCGATTCGATCGCACAGATCAACCAGTCGATGGATGATCTCTCCAAAACAACCGTTACCATGGCGGAAAGCGTTCAGGATATCAGCAGCGAGATTATCGAGATGGGTCAGATGGTTGATACGGCTACGGGAAGCGCCGAAAAACTCAGTGACAACGCCAAGGCCATGAATAAAGCAAATGCCGAAGCAAGTCAGTGTATCGAAAGCGTTGTTTCTTCTTCCGACAAATCATCAAAGGCCATCGATACCATCACAGACAGGATCAAGGCTACAAACAATGCTATCGTAAAGATCAACGAGATGGTCAAGATGATCACCGGCATAGCAAACCAGACTAACCTTCTTGCACTCAATGCTTCGATCGAAGCCGCAAGAGCAGGCGAAGCAGGTCGCGGATTTGCTGTCGTTGCCGAAGAGATCGGCCAGCTTGCTGCCCAGAGTAACGAGTCCGCAAGACAGATCGACGACATAGTTGACGAGATCGGCAAACTCTCGAAAGAATGTGTTGAGGAATCTTCGATCGTTAAAACGCTTATCGATGAAGAGAAGTCCCTCCTCTCCACCACTCTCGAGAAGTTCAAAGCTCTCGATTCAAATATCAAGGCTTCAATCGACGAGATTTCGGATATTGCCGATATCACCAAGAAGCTTGATTCGGTCAAGAACAACGTAACGACTTCCATCAGCGACCTTTCGGCCATCTCTCAGGAAACATCGGCCACCAACGAGGAAGTCAGCGCAACAGTCGAATCCGTTGCTTCAAACATGCGTCAGCTTTCACTCGACAGCGACTCAATGAGCAACGAAGCAAAACAGCTCGAAGACGCGGTTTCATATTTCAAATGATTAAAGAGAGCCCCGGAGGATCCATCCTCCCGGGCTCTCCTTATGTTATTTAATTGTCTGCCGTTACTTGTTCTTTCCCGGATCTGAACGACTTCATCACGAGAAGGAATGCCACCGTGAGCAGGATTCCGAGCGGGATCGATAACCATGTGAGACCGATCCGGTCAAGCAGACCGGCTGCAAGGAACGAAACGAACGATATACATGCGACCGTGATCGCGTATGGCAACTGCGTCTCTACGTGATCGATATGATTACATTGGGCACCCGCCGAAGACATGATCGTCGTATCGGAAATAGGCGAGCAATGATCGCCGCAAACAGCGCCTGCAAGACAAGCCGAAATACCCACATAGAACAGTGAACTGGTCTCAGGGAATACGTTCGAAACGATCGGTATAAGAATACCGAATGTTGCCCACGAAGTTCCGGTCGCAAACGCTATGATGCAGGCAACAACGAAGATAACCGCGGGAAGGAGCCACGTAAGATCCCCTGCGCCTTCCATAAAATCCTTAACAAATGCCGTTGCGGCAAGTTCTTCTTTGGTCATGTTCTTAAGAGCCTGTGCAAGCACAAGGATCGTAATGGCGGGAACCATGGCCATAAATCCCTTCGGAATGCAATCCATGGCGTCTTTGAAATTGATAATACGTCTCGCAACAAGGTATACGATGATCATTACGAGAGCGATTATACTTCCCCAGGGGAGTCCTATACCGGAATCGGTTTCGGAAAATGCATAAATGAAATCGCCTTCCCAATTGATGTTTTCAAAACCGTTATAAAGGAGACCGCCTACGCAACAAACGATCAGAAGTATGATCGGGATGATAAGATCGTGCGTCTTTCCGCGACCTTTTTTCTCGGGACCGTTCTCTTCCACCTCGCGACGACTGTGATCCTTATCGGGATCCGAATCAAGGATCGAAAGATCTCCGGTTTCACGGGCTTTTATCTCGAAGCCGCTCATCTTTCCGTAATCAATTCCAAAAAAGATGATACCGATGATAAATACAAATGTGAGGATTGAATAGAAATTATAAGGGATAGATCTTATAAAGAGCTCGATACCCGAATACTGCTCACTTTCAACGCAGCTGGAAACCGCTGCGGCCCACGATGATACGGGTGCTATCATACAAACGGGAGCCGCCGTCGCATCAATGATATATGCAAGCTTAACTCTCGATATCTTCTTGCTGTCGGTGATCGGTGACATAACCGAACCTACCGTAAGGCAGTTAAAATAATCATCGATAAAGATCAGAACACCGAATACAAATGTTGCAAACAATGCTCCCGGTTTTGTCTTGATATTAGTTGATGCCCATCTGCCGAACGCACGCGAAGCACCTGATTTATTGATCAGAGCAACGATGACACCCAGAATGACAAGGAAGATAAATACTCCGGCATTATCTCCGATAGCTTTCGAAAGTGCATTAACCGTCAATACGTTAAGAGTATTCCCGACAGAACACTCTGCCACCATAAACGCGCCGAGCAGAACTCCGATAAACAGTGACGAATACGCTTCCTTTGTAATAAGAGCGAGCGCGATCGCCACAAAAGCCGGAAGCAGCGCCCACGCAGTTCCCACAAATGATACTCCGAGCTTTTGCTCAATAATCACCAGCACGAATGGTAAAATAATTACTGCCAGCGCGATCGGGATCCGTTTTTTATTCATATTTACCTCCTCCTTGGAAACGATTGTGATCGCTTCCGTTTCCTTGCCTCTTCAATTCCCGAAGGGAATGATCAAGGCCTTTAGGTCAAAGACTGCACACGTGTTGCTCGTGTAGCAGGCATTTACCTCGCAACACTTTAATTTTACAGAAAAACTGCTTAAAAATCAAAGGCTTCCGTGATATTTACAGTTCCGGAAAGAAGCAAACGCATCTCCCGGTCGCAGGTTCCTCCCGGTACCGCCTCAACGGTAAGGATCCCGCCGGGTTCGGTCAGACTGATTTTTACGGGTCTGTTCTCTTTATGTGCGAGATACGCTCCGATCGCGGTCGTTCCGCTGGCACAACTGCTCTCCCATACAAGAGTTCCGGCTTCGGGAACATACACAAGCGGATCGAGTCTGTTCTGCGCGCTGTCATATATCATTAACCCGAGGCACCCGGCCCGAAGTGTGTCACACCACATCATCACGGCTTTTTCGGGGTCGAAATTGTTTTTTGAAGATTCCCCGGCGTCGATGATCACATGCGTAATACCGCCAAAATCAACAACCGGAAGCTCATATTCTTTCCCTTCGAACAGAAGCTTCTCCGCTTTGACCGAAAGAGGTTTCGGCATTTCGACAGTTCCGACATACGAGCCGTCTTCTTTTACTTCGACAAGTACTTTGCAGATTTCTTCGACGCCGGACGCAAGCACCTTTACCTCATGGATCCCGGGGACCCTTTGCCTGCCCCCAAAGGATCCTAAGAGCCCCTCCTTTTTCGCGACAAAAAGAACCGCCGCCGACATGGTGGCATTTCCGCAAAATTCTCCACCCGCCATCATAAGGCTTATGTCAGCGGGATCATTTTCGCTTCCGTAACTGATAAAGCCGACCTGCTCGGCGGTCGGCTCTTTATCCATTAATTTTGCGGCTACCCCGGCACGTTTGTCCGCAGGTACGTCGCCTTCCGCCAGAATCGTAATATTCCCGGTAGGATCCGGGATGTAATACTTTAATTTCATAGCGTTTTCCTTCCGGTCGTCACTCATTTTATTGACGACCTCATTGTTCGTATGACTTGAGGAATTTACGGGTTCTTTCCTGCTTCGGGTTGCCGAAGACTTCCTCGGGGTCGCCCTGTTCGACGATCACGCCGCCGTCCATGAAGATCACGCGGTTGCTCACCGCCCTCGCGAAGCTCATTTCGTGTGTGACAATGACCATGGTCATGTGTTCTTCCGCAAGCTTTCTGATGATCTTCAAAACTTCGATCGTAAGCTCGGGGTCGAGCGCCGATGTAGGCTCATCAAAGAATAATATCTCAGGCTTCATCGCAAGCGCCCTCGCGATGGCGACTCTTTGCTGCTGTCCTCCCGAGAGCTGGCAGGGATAGGCGTCTGCCTTGTCCTCAAGACCCATGGAGCGCAACAGTTCCACGGCTTCCGCACTGACCTCTTCCTCGTTTCGGCCGTGAACCTTGACCGGTGCGTCGCAAATATTCTTGAGCACCGAGAAATGAGGAAAGAGGTTGAATTGCTGGAACACGAGACCGAAGTATTCCTTGACGGTCTTCATTTTTTCTTTCGGCAGGTATGAAACCTTTCCCGAGGAGTCGGTGGAGGCTGCTGTTGTGTCCATATACGTTACGGAACCGCCGTCAATGGTTTCAAGGAATGTCGCGCAGCGCAGGAGTGTCGATTTTCCGGATCCCGAAGGGCCGATTATGCTGACAACCTCGCCGTGATCTACAGACAACGAAATGTCCTTTAAAACTTCCTGTCCGTCGAAGCTTTTCTGTATGTTTTTCATTTCAAGAACCATAGAGGACTCCTTAATTGTAGTACTTGAGCGATTTTTCGATACGTTCCATACCGAAAGCCACGACATAATTTGCAACAAAATAGAATACGCCCGCGATCACGAACGGCGTGAAGCTTGTTTGCGACGCCGAGATCTGCTTTGCGATCGAGAATACTTCCGAATACGCTAACGTATATGCGAGCGAGGTGTCCTTTACAAGCGTGATGACCTCATTCGTTATCGAGGGGAGAATACGCTTAAACACCTGAGGCATGATGATCCTGAAGAACGTCTGCGCTTTTGAATATCCGAGCACTTCCGCCGCTTCATATTGGCCGATCGGCATCGATTCTATGCCGCCGCGGTAGATCTCCGCGAAATAACATGCATAATTAACGACAAAGCCGAGCAGCAGACCGGGGAATCTCCATCCTCTGATGGACCAGCCGAAGAGATAGTAGGGTCCGAAGTACCACACAAGGAGCTGCAGCATAAGCGGTGTACCGCGGATCACCGCGATAAACGCTTTGGTTATGCCGGAAACGACCTTGTTCTTCGAGGTCCTCAAAAGCATGATCCCGACACCGAGGGGGAGTGACCCGAGAAGAGTCAAAAGGAAGATCCCGATGGTGGCCAGCATGCCTTCGCCCATGGTTGTGAGCATTGTACCGAAAGTCATAAAATTCTCCTGTTGTTTTCCAAAAAAAGGTTCCGCCTCACTCTAAATCACACGGACCGGCTCTTTATTTTCCGAGACAAAGATATTCGTAGATGTCGGGATATTTCTTTCCGATCTTGTCATATGTTCCGTCCTTAACAAGATCGTCGATCGCTGCATTAACCTTGTCACGAAGCTCCGTATCGTCCTTGCGGAATCCGATGGCGTACTGTTCGCTGCCGAGTACTTCGTCAAGGAATTTATATCCCTTTTCGTTGTTCATAAGGAAGTTGCCGCTTGTAACATCGATCGCAATAGCATCGATGGCGCCTGCCTTAAGATCGTTGAATGCGATCGTATATGTCTCATAGATGCCAAGGTTTCCGAATGTCTTCGCAAGCTCGGCCTGACCTTCTTCGTCCTGCAGGAGGTCATATGCTGATGTCGCGGTCTGAACGCCGACGCTCTTGCCGGCAAGATCTGTGAGTGTCTCGATGCCGCTGTTCTCAGCGACCATGATCATCTGTGTATTGTCCGAATATGCCTTACTCCAGCAATAATCGTCTTCACGGCCGTTGATCGTGAAACCCGACCAGATGCAGTCGCAGCTGCCCGAATTGAGCTCGGCATCCTTTACGTCCCAAAGGAAAGGAACTGCTTCATACTTCCATCCGAGGTGTTCGCAAACTGCCTGAGCGAACTCAACGTCAAATCCGCCGACCGAACCGTCATCGTTACGGAACGAATAAGGCGGATAATCAAGATCAAATCCGTGTTTAAATGTAAATTCCTCCTCTTTGCCGCAAGCAACAAGTGAGAGAACCATAACTGCAACGAGTAAAAATGCCAAAACTTTTTTCATTTCGTATATACCTTTCTGTGTTTCATTTTGAGTGAAAGCACTGCGCCCGCCCCGTGCGCCCGTTCCCTGTTTTGCAGAGCATCCCGGCTTTCCCCGTGCGCCCCTTCCCGGTTTCGCAGAGCATCCCGGCTCTCCCCGTGCGCCCGTTCCCGGTTTCGCAGAGCGTCCCGGCTTTCACCACCGCATTACTCTGCTACTATACTACAAACGCGGCAAAAATAAAAGCCTCCCCGCGGGAGGCCGTCGTCCGCCCGACACACGGGGGATCTTGATTCATCCGCCGCCTGCACTTGCAGCCCGTCATGAAAAAAATCAGGAAGTAAGACGACACGTGTATTTACAAATTATCGTGCAACGTATAGAATAATGGGCTGTGAAAAAAAATCGGTCACATATACATTAAGAAGTTTAATCCGCCCCGAACGGATCATATATACATTAAGAAGTTTGATCCGCCCCGAACGGATCATATATACATTAAGAAGTTTGATCCGCCCCGAACGGATCACATATACAGAGGAGTTATTATGAGCTTAACGATCATGCTGCAGCAGATGGGCGTTATCTGCATTCTTGTTGCGATAGGTTTCTTCCTTGAGAAGAAGAACGTTATAGATTCCCTCACTTCGAAGAAATTGTCCGCCATCGTTGTCGATGTGTGCAATCCCGCGATGATCCTTGCTTCGATCCTGGGCGGGAACATAACGGCCGGTCATGCGGATCTCATTAACGCCATCATCCTCGGAGCGGTATTTTACGCGGTTCTCGTGGTCATCGGCATCATCATGCCGCACATCCTCCGCGTCGAGCGCGATAAGCGTAAGTTCTATAATCTCATGTGCGTTTATACGAACACGGGCTTTCTCGGGATTCCCGTGGCGAAAGCCATCCTGCCCGCGAACGCTATCATATACGTTATCGTTATAAATGTGTTTTACAGCCTTTTCTTCTACACACACGGCCTGACGGTGCTCGGTAACGGCCCGGAGGACGAGGGCAAAAAGAAGGAAAATCCCCTTAAGCACATCATTAACCCCGGAACGATCATGGCGATCTTTGCGCTTGTAGTGTTCTGGTTCAACCTCGAACTTCCGCCCATTATCGCAAATACAGTCGAATATGTCGGCAACGCAACCGTTTTCCTGTCGATGACGATGCTCGGCGTGTCGATCGCGCGCTCGAATATCCTCAAAAGGATTGGGGATGTGCGCATCTGGGTGTTCATTGTGTTAAGACTTGTCATCTTCCCCGTGATCGTTGTGCTCCTCATGCACGTGCTCGGGTTTGATAAGACAGCTACGCTCGGTATCGCCCTCATGGCAGCCGTTCCCGTCGGAAACCTGCCCATGATCCAGGCCGAGAAGAAAGGCATGGATTCAACCATCCTCTCCACCGCCGTCGCTATCACCACCACGGTATCGCTGATCACAATAACAGCGCTGATAGCCGTAGCCACAGCGCTGCTGTAAAATCTTCAGTCCATTTTTAGTTCGACGCCTTCTTTATATGATCTCTGTTTCTCCCGTTTCTGCCTGTCCCACACGGCCGTCACGGTCCGTGAGCCCCATCCCCATAGGGATCACAGCTTCGTGAACCACTTCGTTCTGTCGGCTATCATGCCGTCGCGCTTTATCGTATATGCATTCTGGTTCTCGTTGAAATTCTCGTCCGTACAGCCGAAAAGCATGCAATTGGCCGAGAACAGACACATGTCTATGCCCACGTTGTCGAGCGTAAGATGCGCAAGCGCATCGCGGCTTCCTATGCCGGTCGCGATATTTGCTTCGCCGGTAAGCAGCAATCTGCTGTGCCTGCAATCCACCGAGACATCGCCCTCTTCCGCGCCGATGGCGTTTATGTTCCAGCCTTTCAAAGACACGTCGATCGTGCTGTCGTTCACAAAGATCCCGCCTCCGGTCTTGTCGTTCGAGCCTATGCCGGTAACCTTGTTTCCCGAACCGAAGATCCGCAACAGCGTATTGCTGATGTGCGTATCCTGCTCTCCGAACATCGATCCGACCATCGAGCCCTTGTCGATCCTGACATCGATCGATATATCCATGTTTTTGATGTATACGGACGGCTTTTCCTGATATGCGCCGATACATACGCAATTCGATGCGGAGCACACGCTCTTAAAGACACCGCTGCGCAGGTCGATCGCTCTTTCGCTTTCGGAAGACCTTCCTCCTACGCATATGCAGTTTTCTCCGCTTATGACGATCTCAAGCGTACCCGTCATCTCCGAAACGATCCTGCCGAATGCACTGCGGTACTCGTTTCCGATACCGTATGCATTGGTGAAGGTCGGCCTGATCGAGAGGACTCCGCTGCCTTCAAGACTCAGCTCCGATCCGCTCGGAACGCGGATGCCGTTGCCCGTGAAGACGTTGTATCCCCTGACATTAAGGACGAGCGACGACTCTTTTCCGAGGTCTATGCAGGGCGTCGTATCGACATCTCCTATATTTACATTATTTATCGTAAGTCTGCAATTGCAATGATCCTTAACGCGTATCGAAACGGCCGATGTGAAATCGGGATTTCCGACAAGCGTTATGTCCCCGCCCGAAAGCAGGATCGCGTTGTATTTCTGAAGCGAAAGGTCAACGAGCGAAAGCTGCGTCTCGTCTTTAACGATGAAGACTTTTTGCCTCGAATTATTGGAAACCGAATCGAGATTCGCACGGCTGATCTCCGAAAGGAGGTTCGCGGGAAGCATCTGCAAAGGCTCGGGCGCAGGCTTCGCGGTATAAAATCCCTGTATAAGATCGACACCCATGCATATGACGGCGTTCAGCTCTTCCGATGTCTCAACGCCCTCCGCAAGTGCCTGGAATCCGTTATCATGCGCGAACTGGATGATCGTATTGACGAAATGCTGCTTTCTCGGATCAAGCTGAAGCTCCGAGATAAGGAATCTGTCGATCTTAACATAATTGGGCAGGAATTTGAGCAGGTTCTTAACATTCGAATAACCTGTACCGAAATCGTCGACCGCCACCTGAATTCCGCAGTCCGCGGTCCTCGAGCTGAGTATTTTCAAAGTGCCCTCTTCCATGTTGGTCTCTTCCGTAACTTCTATGACCACCCTGTCAAAAAGCGAGCCGTATTTTTCCGTGAGCGCGCCGAATTCTTCATCATTGAGATAGTGCCCCGGGATACTGTTCACGAACACCTTGCGGTTCCCGATCTCGTCCTTGAGCTCCATCATCTTCTTCATAACATTGAACATCGTCGATCTCTCGACATCGCTCAGTCTGTTAAGCTCCGACGCATATTTGAGCAGAGTCAGCGGGCTCACGCCGTACTCGCGGGGCATACGCATGAGTGCTTCATAGCCCACGATATCGCCGGTCTTGGCGCTGACGATGGGCTGGAAATGATAATCGATGTAATTGTTATCAAGGATCTTGTTCACGACGCTGCGCAGCTCGGGGTCGTTCTCGCCCTCGGGCACAACGGCATAGCGGCTTTGAGGATTGGCGTCGATGATCTCCCTGTTCTTCGCGAGCATGCACACCAGCACATCCTCGGGAGTCATCTGCGACCCGGGCTCAATGGTCATGGTCGAGATGATCGGATTGAGCGTATAATCCTTTGCGGAGATCTTGTTATATCTCTCGAAGCGGAAAGCAAGCTCTTCCTTAATGGAATTGACCGCGGTGACACCGTCGTCATCAACGACCGTCGCTATGAGATATGCGTCCTCTGAAATCCTCACGCACACGGCACGCCCTCTCATAACATCGGCGATGATCTTCGCACTTGCGCTTATGATCCCGGCCGACTCCGACTTCTCCCACAGCTCGCTTATACGCTTATAGTTGATGAGCTTAATACTCAGCAAAACAAGGCTTTTCTTCTCAATCGAAGCCAAAGCCAGCATATTGGTAACAAAATTATAGAAAACGCTGCGGTTTAAGAAACCTGTCATCGGGTCGATCGATTCCGACACCTTGCCGATGATACTGTCTTCCTTATTCAGATCTTCCATGCATTACGCCCTTCCGGTTTTTAGTATTTATTCCACCTTTTCGGTAAATCTTTGTTTTATCGTGTTGGTTAAGGGTACGACGTGTCGCGCTCTCCCTATTGTGAATATGATACTCCAAAAATCGTTTTATATCAAGTTATTTGCGTAATTCATGAAATGTTTTGCAGCGCCTTGCAATTTTACAACGCCGAACTATCGTCCGGCAAAATTCTCCGGAAAAATTCGTCCGGTAAAGATCTCCGCGCGATCAGAAGCCCTGATCGATCACGGGCGGTACATAATTATTTGAGAACAGCACTGTCGATGTGATATCGAACGCCTTTACATTGCCGCTCACTTCTCCCGAAAGTGCCGAAGCCGGCGTGGGCACCCAGATGCCTGTCGCCTTGTGCCTGCGCATTCCGATGCGAAGGACCGCATTGTGCTCGACATAAACGGGAGTTGAAAGCTCGGTCGCCTTTTCAAGCGTGTATCTCTGAGGGCAAACGGTTATATAGCCGTTGTCGATATCGCCGTTATATACATATTCATCTACGACGATCTGCCATTTTGTCTTGTCACTGCCGCCGTCCGGGGTATAATCGTTCTCCGGTGTAGCTCCTTTCATGTAGGCGCGGGGTGCGAAACTGCTGATCGGAACCTTCGCTCCACCGTCCGGAACCGCCTCTCCCATTCCGTAATTTACATTAATGCGCTGAACCGCGAAATTATCCACTCTGTAGACCGACTTGTCGAGTATGCCCGCACCCGTGTAGATCGATTCGATCATCGCGATCGTCGTTCCGGTGCGGTCATTCATGTCCTTGCCTTTTTCGTAATTCTCGAGCGCAACGATGAAAAGCGCCGCCGTCACATAGGGATCACTGTAGTTTCTTATTATATATTCAACCTGTTCAACCGTCGTAGGCCAAGGATCGAAGCTTACATATTTTCTGGTGAGGTCGTTTGCCTCCTTGATCTGAGGCTTCCCGCTCTCGTTTGTTTCATACTTGCCGGAGAAAGTCTCGGAGGTCACGGTCACAGTGACTTTGTCGGAAGTTACGGGTGAAGCGGTGTCCTTTTTGTCATCCCTCCCGGCGTACTCTCTGTCATCGTCGTCATCATCGTCATCGTCGTCATGATCATCATCGTCCTCATCATCCTCGACGGTGACTTTTATCTTTTGACTGAGTTTCTTGCCGGAAGAATTCTTTCCTTTCGTTTTAACGGTGATCACGCAAGATCCCGAATCTTCGGCCGTGACAGTTATCTTTGTGACGCCCGACTTTGCTTTCCCGACCTTAACGGTAGCAACATCCGTATCGGAAGATCTCGCAGTGACGGTTTGCTTTGCGCCGCCGGAAACCTTGACGGTTGCCGTGACGACTGCTTTTTCTACCTCGTCTTCGATCAATGTTACATTCTTATCCGAGAGCGTGAGTGACGAAACATACCCCCCTGCTGCCTGCGCGTCTTGCGAACTCCCTGCGACAGGTGCGATGATCAAAGCGATCAGTGAAGCGATCGCCATTACAGAGCAAGTCCTAAGTAACAGATCTTTGAGATTTTTCATGTCTACCTTCCTTTCGTCCGAGTACGGATCTTCCGCGCGATAACATATGTATTATTTTATCAGGTTCGGAAGGATTTGTCGCCCTAATTATTTTTTGTGGTTTTTTCTTGATTTATTTTCATTTGTGTAGTATGATATAAGAGTTACTAGACTTTAATATTTTTTATCGCAAAACTTGACGTTATGAATTGCGTATATGCGTGCTATCGTATCAAATTTCACGATTTGCATGTCATTCAGAAAGGAGTCCATTCGCCATGAAAAGTATCGTCAGATCAAGCAAGGCCGGGAATGTTTCAACAGCCGTTTCCGAAACAGCCGTTTCCGATTCCCGCCCCCTCGGAATAATTTTTATGTCAGACTACGCAAGATTTGCCGACATTTCCAAAGCTCTCCGTGACAGATTCCCCGACACACAGATCATCGGAACTGCCGGAACGGTTTATCACGGAAGTCAGATCGACGACACCTCGATTTTGATCGTGACCATGATCACCGGCGACGCATCAGTTTCCGCCGGAGTTATCACAAATCTTTCCAAATGTCCCCTCGGTGACATGTACAAGCTTTCGGAAAGCGTTCGCAGTGTAAATCCCCAGCGCGACGACACCGTTTGCATCGAATTCTGTACAACAAATGAGGAAGTTCTCGTTTCGTCGATGAACGTCGTTCTCAAGCAGAGCAACGTTGCTCTCGCGGGCGGAACTGTTTTCGGCGCGCCCGAGGGTCAGCCCTCACTTGTGTCCTACAACGGCCTGGTCACACAGGATGCCTGCGTGTACATTGTCGTTAAAAACCTTACCGGAAAGGCATACGTCCTTCGCGAGAACATATACGACCGTGCGGACGGGCCCGCTCACATCGCAACAAAGGTTAATCTCTTGAAGAAGGAAGTTACCGAACTCGACCATCGTCCCGCAGCCGACGTTTATGCCGCAGAAACCGGCGTAGACCGTAACAACATCGTCAATAACGTTATGCAGGCGCCTTTCGGAAGAGTCGTGGATCAGGACATATACATTTCTTCGATGAACGGCGTGGATGCTCACGGCGGTATCACCAACTACAAGAAGATCAACCAGAACGATGCCCTGTACATCCTTAAACTCCTTGATTACCGTGCCATCAACGAACAGACCAGAAAGCAGATCTCGCAGAAGGTCTCAAAGCCTTCGCTCATCTTCTCGGTCAACTGCATATACCGCTATCTGCTCTTCAAGCAGGAAGGTTATCTTTCGGATTTCCTGTCCGGCATGGCTAAGCTCGGACCGTTCGTCGGCTATATCGGCGGAGGCGAGCAGTATAACCGTCAGCACGTTAACCAGACCATGGTATGCGCGGTATTTGACTGATTTAAAGGAGGGACATGTATGTTTTGGAATAAAAAAACTGACAAGACTGAACCCGCGGCTGTACAATCCACAAACATTTCTTCCGTCGATCTGAGCAGGAGTCTGTCTCCCATCGCCGAATCGAGCAAGTACCTTCTCTCCGAGAAAGACCGTCTTCAGCAGGAAGGCGATGATTTCAGAAGCATAAGCGATTCGTTCGATATCCTCGCCGAGCAGGAGCAGGAAGTCAAGAATTCCGTCGACAATTTCAGGAAGAAATTTGATGAAGTCAGCGAGGTTACCACCCAGTTCGACACTATCGTAAAAGATATCCATAAATCGGTATCGAGCACCGGTGAGAATATCAACAATGTAAGAAGTTCTTCGAATTCGGTTAATGAAATGATCGCTTCCGTAAGCGAAGCTATCAAGGATTTCCGCGAGAATTTCGACACGATCCTTCAGACGGTAGACAAGGTCAACGGCATCGCCAACCAGACCAACCTCCTCGCACTCAATGCCAATATCGAGGCAGCACGTGCCGGCGAGGCCGGACGCGGATTCGCTGTCGTTGCGGACCAGGTCAACGTCCTTGCAGCCGACACGAAGAATCTCGTTGCAACCATAAAGACTGCCATGGAGACACTCGAAAGCAACAACAACCGTCTCCTTGATTCGATCGGCAAGACCCAGGAGGCCATGACGAGATCGCTTGAATACATCGGCCACACCGAGCAGGTAGTCGGAAGCATCACCGAAGTAGCTTCCCGCATCAGCGAGAAGAACAGAGACATGGACGAGGCTTTCAACGAATGCCGCAAGTGCCTCATCGACGTCGACAAGACCATCGACTCCTCACAGTCCTACTTCGAAGATGTCAGCCAAAATCTTGACAAGATGGAGCGAACCATCACCAAGAAGAGCCTGATATTCGAGGACATGACCAACATTCTCGAGCAGTACCCCGTCATGATCGAAGGCATCATCCGAAAATATTGAACGCTTGATCTGAAAAAATAATTACACTCCATAGATCATCGATCTCCTGAAAGAACGCTACTTCAGGGTCGGCAGCCTCTTCTGCAACGGATTGAAAAATCCTAAATCACTGATATAATATAGTAATTCACTGATCAGGAGATCGGATGGCATGGAGTGGAAAACAAAGAGCATTGTGGGAAATGCTTTTAAAACTGTATACGGCAAAGGTGTCAAGGCTTGCTTGATGCTTATTTTTGCTGTGTTTCTTTTCTCCTACATCGGGATCAGGGCTCCTTTGCAGACAACTTTTGTAAACCGTATCGACCACTGGGTGGGCATTGATTATGCGCCGTCTGCCAGCAACGTGGAGTTGCTTCGCGAATATGCCGCAAATTCAGGGATCGTAAGCTCGCTTCCGTCCTTCGTTTCGGAATATCTTTTGACCATATTTGACGGCTGCACAAGAAGCTTTTCATGGGTGATCCGATTCTTTACGCTAAACAACGTCTACTATGCGCAGAATCTGGGGGAAGTCATAGCCGCGCTGATAATGACCGCGGTTATATCCATTGTGGTGCGCGTTTTTGTAATGATCTGGGTGAATCTGGGTCTTTACCGATACTGCATGGAATGCAGGCACGACAAAAATGTGCCGCTACGCCGTCTGATCAGTCCGTTTCAGGCCGGATTAAAGAAAAATGAATTCAAGGTCATGTTTACACGCGAGCTCGTTCTTCTTTTGTGGTCCTTCACGATCGTCGGGTGGTTTTATTACACATACAAGTACATGATGGTCCCCTATCTGCTCGCCGAGGATCCGTCCATCAGCTGGAAAGAAGCGAAAAAGCTTTCCTCCGACATGACTGACGGCTATAAATTCAAGATTTTCAAGACTCATCTTTCGGTATTTTATCTTTTCATAGTTCTCTTTGTGCCGTTCCTCGGCCTTATTACGGGTCTGCCCACGCTCACTATGCTGGATACCGAAATATATTTTACTCTTCGCGCGAGATCCGATATCGACCGTTCTCACTTTGTCGAGCCGCTTTTTGATGAAGACGCCTATGTCGTAAGGAAGGCCTCCGGCTCGCTTGCATCATCCGCTTCTTCGGAGGCCGGTGCCCTTGCGACCCGGAATACCAAACTCTCCTCTTCGGAGGCCGGTGCCCTTGCGACCCGGAATACCGAGCTCTCCTCTTCGGAGGCCGACGCCTATGTCCTTAAGAACGTGAAATTCGCGCCCAAACTGCATGTCGGACATTTTACCGAGTATTCGCTCACGGATTTCATATACATGTTTTTTGTCTTTGGGATCGGCGGATGGATATGGGAATGCGGACTGTATGTCGTCCGCGATCACATGATAGTCAACCGCGGGTCACTGTATGGTCCGTGGATCCCCATCTATGGCTTTGGCGGCGTATTGATCGTATTTCTTCTCGATCGTTTTAAAGATAATAAGATCCGCGTTTTCCTGATCGGGACAGGCATCAGTGCCGTGCTTGAATACTTTGTCAGCTTCATGCTTGAATTTGTGTTCAATTCCTCATATTGGAACTACGACGAGGATTTTCTAAACATCAACGGCAGGATCTGCATTTCGGGACTCACCGCCTTCGGCATCGGAGGTCTGGCAGCCGTTTATCTGCTGGCTCCGACCGTCTCAGCCTTCGCCGAAAAACTAAAGCCCCACACAAGGAAAGCCCTTGCGATAGGATTTTGCTGTCTGTTCTTTGCCGACCTGATATTCTGCATCGTCTTTGGATTCAACTCCGGTGAAGGTATCAGTGGGAACATCGCGCAATGAGCCAAAACAGAACAAAAACTCTCACAATATGTGCCAAGATAGAACAAAAACCTTCCCGATATATGCCAAGATAGAACAAAAACCTTCCCGATATGTACCAAAATTAATAAATGCGACCCGCCGGGGTCGCATATTTTTTGCCTTAAAAAGGGTACCGGGCCGGTAGCAAGAATAGCACCGACCCGTCTGGGAGCGTCCTGATTAATCAGGACAATGTTATTATGCCGTATTTTTTACTTTTTTGCAAGTGTAAATTTTTATTTTTTTTATCAAAATAAATTGTCTGTTTTTTATCCTTTAATTCTGCTCTTCTGTATCGTTTTTGCTATCGTTTTTTCATCAACGCTTATTTTTTTTACCGTCCATATGGTATAATTATCGGTAAATACTACGAAAGGGGACATTAACGCTTATGAATAATCATGCCGAAACAAAACGAACAAAAACATTCATTAAAGCTATAGCGTTATCACTGATCATCGTGCTCTCCTGCTCTGTGCTCATATCCTGTTCTTGTGAAGCTCCGATCGATGAAACAGCGCTCACACCCACTTCGGAACCGCAGCCGTCCCCTGTACCTTCACCTGCCGCACCTCCCGTTACGGAGTCCGGCGAGACCGACTGGCAGGCAGTGCTCAGTCGCAGCAGTGCTGTTGTTTACCTCACGATAAATCCCGAAGTTGCCCTTTATGTGGATGAAAACAATTTCGTCATATGCGGTGACTGCCTTAATGACGATGCCCGCGAAGCATATTCGGGCATAAACTTTTATGGTACAACAATAGACGAATGTACCAAGCTCGTCATCGAAGCGGCGATCGATCAAAAATACCTTACCTCATATAAAGAAGTCAAAGTCGATGTCGCAGTGCTCGACGAGAGCGCCGACAGCAGCACGATCAAGGAAAAAGCTCAGGAATCCGTAAACGAAACGGCATCCCGTCATGATATGTCCATAAACGTTGTGGTTTCCGACTTCGATCAAAATGGCAAGGTCCTTTGTTTCGAATGTCACGGCTCGGGCAAGTGCATCTACTGCGATACCTGCGACCCTTGCGAATTATGCCACGGCGTGGGCGATATGATCTGCGAACATTGTAACGAAGGTTATGTCACATGCTCTTTTTGTAACGGCATTACGGAATCCGAGCAATTCATCACCGAAATCATAGACATGGATGTCGAATACTGCAAACTCTGCGGTTTCCCGGTAAGCGAGACCGACCACATATGCCCTATCTGTAAAGGTTCGGGCAAGGCTCCCTGCCATATGTGCGGCGGCGTGGGACGAACATTTTGTACCGAGTGCTCCGGCAAGGGCTACCACATACTCGACAGAGACAACTCGAAAGCCGAATGCAGCCGATGCGGCGGTACGGGTCTTAAGCATTGCAACGAATGTGACGGTACCGGTTATGAGCCGGAACCCTGTCCCGTATACTGCAACCACCCCGGCGATATGCATGAATTTAGAAACGAACCCACGGAAGTGATGATCGATAATCCCAATTGGTGTCCTTATTGCCGGGGTCAGGGGACTTTCCTCTGCAATCATTGCAACGGCGATTATATCCACACCTGCCCCGCTTGCGAGGGCACAGGCATCACTCCTTGCGGAATGTGTACGGAAAACGGCGCGCATAAAAAAGGCGTTTGCGCAATATGCCTCGGCACCGGAATGATCGAACCTTAGAGTATACCTTTATCAGCAGATACTCTTGTTTCCGGCCTGATATGAGGTTCTTATATGTCGAGCCGCATACCTCGGATCCGGCCATGATTTTTACATGTCGAGCCGCATATCCCTATATTTCGAATTCTTGTCGGCAAACCCGACCTTCTTGTAAACCGGATACCCCTTATCGGTTGCTTTCAGGTCAACAAAGCTCAAGTGCTTCTCCCGTGCAAATTCGACCAGATTTTTCATGATCCGCGTGCAGATCCCTTTGCCCCTGTACTCCTTCTCGGTGAACACACTGTAGACCTCTCCGACAAGGCCGTTCGGCATGTTCGGATTTGCCGGTTTTTCAATGATCAAAAGATATGCCACTGCCACAAGCCTTCCCTCCGCTCTCGCGACAAAAACGTTAAGCTCTCTTCCAAGCTTCTTCTCAAAATACCCGGGCAGCTGTTCCTCCATCGCACGGCGCTCCGATTCGCTGACCGAACCGAAATCATCCTCTATATACGCAATCCGAAGCCTCACCAGATCCGGAATATCATCCTTATTTGCAGTATCAAAAATCAGATCACTCTTGTCCATGCCTTTTATCTCCTCTCCGAATCTTTAGATGCATATTATTATAGCATTTTATTCCAAGCAATGTGATATAATGATCCGTACACGAGAGCGCTTAACGCTTATGCCAAAAACATAACATTTCAAAACAAGGGAAGCATAGATCAAGTTATGACACTACGACGTATTATTTTTATTGTATTAAATTGTACCTGGGGAATAGGCGCAACACTAGTCGGTCTGTTCTTCTTCATAAAACACAGGAAATGCACGCACCGGATCTACCGGGGAGCGATAGAAACATGTTGGGAAAAACCTTATGCGGGACTCAGCCTCGGATTGTTCATCTTTACACCAAATGTAAACCCGGAACACACGTTGAAAGTGCGGGTTCATGAATATGGGCATTCCGTTCAGAACATCGTTCTCGGACCGCTCATGCTGATCGTCGCGTTGTTCTCCGTGATCTGGGCAAATCACCCGCATTTTGTCAAGAAACGCAAGGAACAACACATCCCCTACACCGCTTGTTTTGTGGAATCCTGGGCAAGCCGTTGGGGCGAGGCAGTCACAAAAGAAAGTGCTATTTGGGACTGAACCGCGACCGGATTGTTCCGAAAGAAATCACCAAATCTGACTTCAGTATCTGTTCACTCTATCATAAATAAGAGGACTTACCAAGCTATGGTCTGCAAACTTTTGATCCGAACAGTGAGATCGCGGTACCTGAGATGACATCATCCGACAGATGAAACAGAGTTGGATGTGAGCGACGGAAAAGGAGAAGACATGAGATCCTACAAAAAAGCATTGGCATTTACCCTGTGTGTATTTTTTTGCATCTGTATGATCGGATGTGGCAAGGACGATAACGAGGAGGCATTGATGAACCCGATTATAAGCACAAGTACAGATCTGAAACTTGTTGAAAGATTGTTCCCTTCATTGGAAGGTGCTGTTTCTCTGGAGATGGAGCAACTCAAATACGGAGGCAGCGAGGGTACTGACAAGCTGCCCGGACCCACCGACTATATCTACAGAGGATATATCGTACTTTCCGACGAAAAGGCCGGGCTGTACACAAACACCTATAATTTTACCGCGACCGAAGCGAAAGTTCCGTTCGAATCGATCAAAGAGCGCACGGGCAATTGGAAATATTCGTATGATTTCACTAAAGAGATAATTCCCGCGGGATATGTCGGAACCGTGTGGATTGACGGAAACACGTTGCTCTTTGACTTCGGCACCATGTAAATCTGTTGCGGGATCGTTCTATCCCTTGAAGAGATCATCACATCTCATGATCACTCCTCTTCCGGGTACAAGTTACGCCTGATTTTTTAACGCTTATGTGATATAATCTTAACTGACATTTCAAAGACAGATAAGCAAATCGGAGGTACATTTTATGAATAGAATTACCAAAATCCTGCTCAGCGCGGTTCTCGCACTCGCGCTTATCGTTACAGTATTTGCGCCGTTTGACACCGTTGCCGCTCGCGCAGACGGCGACAAAGAATCCGTGCATATCCTCTACCGCACCACAGACGGCGAACTAAAGGCTGTTTGGAACTTCGAGGTAAAAAAAGACACCGGCAATGATGTGCCTGCCGACCTTATGACGGGCTACGACCCCGAGGGGATCATCGGAACTATCGAAGATCTCAATAACATCCGCGGGATCATCGTCCTTAAGTTCAGACCGGACCGCGATACCGAGACCGCTCCCGAGGATCTGGAAGCTTTTATAAAGACTCTTACCAAGATAGACACCTTCCAGACATCAACCGCATTCGGAAATCTTTGGACCTATGACGACCCCTCAGGCGAATTCGATTGGGGCGGATCGCTTCTTCTGAAAGCCGATTCAAGGTTCCTGGTACAGAAGATCACGATTGAAAACGCTCCTCAGACTCTTAAAGTCGGCAAGTCGATAAAGCTCAAGGCAACCCTCGAGCCCGAAGACGCGTTAACCCGCGAACTCAAGTGGAAAGTCAGCAACAAGAAATATGCCAAAATCACCAAGACCGGCAAACTCACAGCCCTCAAGGCAGGCAAAGGCAAGACCGTCAAAGTGACCGCCACCGCAACCGACGGAACAGGCTGTAATGTAACTATCAAAGTCAAGATCAAATAACAGATAGCTCGTACTCATACAGGGAGCGTTTAGGATAACATGCGGGAATCCTCGGTAATTCAATTGCCGAGATGAAAGCGCTCCTACTGCACCCAT
>CAMIZL010000025.1 GCA_946403295.1 uncultured Clostridia bacterium
AGGTTATCAAGGTTGTTCGTGAGATCACCGGTCTTGGCCTCAAGGAAGCTAAGGACGCTGTTGACGGCGCTCCCAAGGTTATCAAGGAAGGCGCTTCCAAGGCAGAAGCTGAGGATGCTAAGAAGAAGCTTGAAGAAGCAGGCGCTAAGGTTACTCTTAAATAATAAGCAATCGTTTAAATTTTTACTGCCCCGTTCCACAAGGAATGGGGCAGATTTTTTCGGGTTAAAACAGAGCGGAACAACTTATAGTTCCTTAATATCGGAAAGAGTACTGCCTGTGTAGCAGAGGCGCAAGCAGATACGTTTGTTGCCTTCGATCATTTTCTTCAGGAAGACTCTGTCACCCTCCCAAAGATTTAAATCGAGAACAGCGGTCTTCTCTACGAAGGCAAGCTCTCCTTCGTTGCAGTCCTCGGGGCGGAAGGCGGAATCGTCGTAATCGGTACTTGAAAAGAGATACATATCTTCGTCGGGCCATCCGTCGCTGCGAAATTCGATGACTCCGTAAAAGTGAGCATCTCTGAGAACGATACCGGTTTCTTCAAGAACTTCGCGTTTTACGCATTCAAACGGACTTTCACCTTCTTCAAATTTGCCTCCCACTCCGATCCATTTGCCCGAGTTGGGATCGTTTTCTTTTTTGTTACGGTAAAGCATAAGATATTTGCCGTCTTTTTCTATGTAGCAGAGTGAGGTTTTTATGGGAAGTATGGCCCTGTTGTGCTGCATCACCGGACCTCCCTGAGTATCTTTTCCATCCCTATCTTCTGGGGCTTCATACCCATGTTTTCGTAGAAGGCCATTGCATTTGGATTACAGCACCAGACGTTCAGAGTAACGTTGTAGAAGCCGCGTTCCCCGGCGTAGGAGATCACGGCTTCGTAAAGGCTTCGACCGATGCCCGAACCGCGAATAGCTTCGTCAACGCAAATGTCATCCACGTATAGCGTGCTGATGTCGGTGAGAACGGAGCTCTCTTTTGAGCATTGATGAATACAAAAAGCATGCCCGAGGACGTCTCCGGCCGGATTTACACATACAAATACGGGAGTAGTGTCGTCGTTAATGATCTTTAAAAGCTCTTCTTTGTTATATTTTGTGGCGGGACCCTTGAAGATGTCCGGACGTCCGTTATGGTGGACCATATCCACTTGTACAAGAAGCTTAAGAATTCCGGGTATATCCGCCTCTGTGGCGCGTCTTATTTCGTTCATGCCATAACCTCATTTTTATATAAATCTTAATCCATTTATATAGGAATATAAGGAACTTGTCAATTGAGGGTCGATGCGGATGAGTGAACGGACATCGTTAAAAATGTATGGAGTATCGATGATGAGAGGCTCTTTGAAACGAAACACCCCAGAGCAAAAAATGTGATCAACGGAATGGTAGTTTTGGGTGCATTTGGGAATCGATGGTGTGTTATCAAATAGAACAAACCAAGACATGATCCGATGAGCAGAGCTTCAAAGGTTGGGAAAAAACCAAGAACAGCGCAGGAGCCGGCGAATATCCTTACATCTGCACCGCCGATACCCTTGCCCTTCGAGATCACATAGAGAACAAAGAACAACAGAAAACAGAAGGCACTGCCCGAAAGCTTCAGGATGAAAAGCGGCAGTGCCTTTTCAAATGCTCCGGCGACGGCAAAGAAGAAGCAGGCGCGCTCGATATGCGCGGGAACGCTTCTGTACCGTAGGTCGCAAACTCCTGCAAGTACGAGGGTTATGAGGAAGTAGGCGGTAGCAACCTTTGAAAACAGGACGGGGCCGATATCGTGAGGCCCGGATACTATGCTGCGGGTGACCGTGTCGCAAGAAAGCAGAATATCAAAAAGGGAACAACTCATAGACAAAACCTCCCCCAAAAACAGAAGACAGAAACAGAAGACAGAAACATAAGACAGAAACATAAGACAGAAACATAAGCCGGTCGATTAAGGGCTGCCGTATATACATATAAGAACGCAGCGTTAAAAATCGTACATACCGTGAAATAAAAGGGGATGTAAAAAACGGACACAAAAAGAAAAAAACGATTGACGCCTTGAAAAATACGTGGTAATATGGAAGATGCACATTTGTCCAAACAAATGCCGCTTTGGATATATTATAGCACATTGGAGCGATAATGCAAAGCTTTTTCTAATAATTTTTTCACAAAGGAAGTAGGGTGTTCCCATTTGATTGAAAAAGGGAATGTCCTATGGATTTTGCGCGAAAATTATGAAAGAAATCGTCTTTTGTCATATAAAACAAACTCCGATGAGTTGCCGGTCTGTTTGGCAATTGAAAATAAATAATGAGGTGACGTCAATGATCGAAAAAAACCGAATACGTCCCATTAAGCTGGGTAAGGGCGTAAGAATGAGCTATTCGAAACAGAAGGAAGTTCTCGAAATGCCCAACCTCATCGAGGTACAGAAGCGGTCTTACCGCTGGTTCCTTGAAGAGGGGCTTAAGGAGGCATTCCAGGATATTTCTCCTATCGAGGATTATAACGGACATTTAAGTCTTGAGTTCATCGATTTCCAGCTCTGTGAAAATGATGTCAAGTATTCTATAGAAGAGTGTAAAGAACGAGATGCGACATACGCGGCACCTCTTAAAGTAAAGGTCAGACTTCATAATAAGGAAGATGAAGACGTTATTAAGGATCACGAGATCTTTATGGGCGACTTCCCGCTTATGACCGAAACCGGTACTTTTGTCATTAACGGCGCTGAGCGTGTTATCGTCAGCCAGCTCGTTCGTTCTCCCGGTATCTACTACGAGATAACACATGACAAACTTGGTAAGAAACTCTATGCCTGCACCGTTATCCCCAGCCGTGGCGCATGGCTTGAGTACGAGACCGACAGTAATGATATTTTCTACGTAAGGGTTGATCGTAACAGAAAAGTTCCGATCACTGTTTTCCTGCGCGCTCTCGGGCTCGGAACAAAGCAGTCGATCGTTGAAATGTTCGGCGAAGAACCCAAGATTCTCCAGTCCTTCATAAAGGATCCTTCGGAGAGCGATACCTACGAAGCAGGTATCAAGGAACTCTACAAGAAACTTCGTCCCGGCGAGCCCGTGTCTGTTGAGAGTGCCGAGTCACTCATCCACAGCATGTTCTTTGATGCAAGAAGATATGACCTCGCCAAGGTTGGACGTTACAAATTTAATAAGAAGCTTCATCTCCATAATCGTGTTGTGGGATTTAATCTTGCCGAAGACGTTGCAGATCCTTCAACAGGTGAGATCATTGCCGAAGCAGGCACAAAGATCACCACAGAGATCGCAGACAAGATCCAGAATGCCGGTGTATTCTCGATCACTGTTCAGGCGGAAGAGCATAATGTTAAGGTTCTTTCGAACCTTATGGTTGATATCGCCGAACATGTTCCTTTCAAGATGACGGAAGAGCTTCGTGAGAAGCTCGGCATCAACGAGAGCGTTTATTATCCCGCGCTCATGGAACTTCTCGAGCAGTACAGTGATGAAGAAGAACTTAAGGATCAGATCAGACGTCACGCCGGTGATCTTATTCCCAAGCACATCACAAAGGAAGATATCTTTGCTTCCGTAAGCTACAACATACATCTTGAATACGGTGTCGGAAACAAGGACGATATCGATCACCTCGGAAACAGACGTATCCGCGCGGTCGGTGAGCTCCTTCAGAACCAGTATCGTATCGGTCTTGCACGTATGGAGAGAACCGTGCGTGAAAGAATGACAACACAGGACCTTGACGGGGTATCCCCTCAGTCCCTCATAAACATTAAGCCGGTTACAGCAGCTGTTAAGGAGTTCTTCGGAAGTTCACAGCTGTCACAGTTCATGGACCAGCACAATCCTCTCGGTGAGCTCGCTCATAAGCGTCGTCTTTCGGCACTCGGCCCCGGCGGTCTTTCACGTGACCGTGCCGGATTCGAAGTTCGAGACGTTCACTATACACACTACGGCCGTATGTGTCCCATCGAGACACCCGAAGGCCCCAACATCGGTCTTATCAACTCGCTCGCATCCTATGCAAGGATCAACGAGTACGGATTTATCGAGGCTCCTTTCAGGATCGTTGACAAGAAGGATCCCGAAAATCCCAAGGTTACCGATGAGGTTATCTACCTCACAGCCGATGAAGAGGACAAATACATCGTTGCACAGGCTAACGAGCCGCTCGATGAAAAGGGCCATTTCGTAAACAACAACATTTCAGGTCGTTATAAGGATGAGACATCCCAGTTCCTTAAGTCGAAGATCGATCTGATGGACGTATCCCCGAGAATGGTATTCTCGGTTGCTACAGCACTTATCCCGTTCCTTGAGAACGACGATGCAAACCGTGCCCTCATGGGTTCGAACATGCAGCGTCAGGCAGTTCCGCTTCTTAAGCCTCAGGCACCCGTTGTCGGAACAGGTATGGAGCTTAAGACTGCGATCGACTCGGGCGTTTGTGTTATCGCCGAGGAAGACGGAACGGTTGAGAAGGCTACCGCAAACATCATCCGTATACGTAACGAGCAGGGTACCGTACGTGAATACAATCTTCTTAAATTCACCAGAAGTAACCAGGGTACATGCATCAACCAGAGACCTATCGTTAACAAGGGTGAGAAGGTCGTTAAGGGTCAGGTTATCGCCGACGGTCCTTCGACTCATGACGGAGAGCTTGCTCTCGGCACCAACCCGCTTATCGGTTTCATGACATGGGAAGGTTACAACTACGAGGATGCTGTTCTCCTTTCGGAGAGACTTGTTAAAGAAGACGTTTATACATCGGTTCATATTGAAGAGTACGAGGCAGAGGCACGTGACACCAAGCTCGGACCGGAAGAGATCACACGTGACGTTCCCGGTGTCGGCGATGATGCACTTAAGGATCTCGACGAGCGCGGAATCATCCGTGTGGGCGCTGAGGTTCGTGCCGGTGATATCCTTGTAGGTAAGGTTACGCCTAAGGGCGAGACAGAGCTCACAGCAGAGGAGAGACTCCTCCGTGCGATCTTCGGTGAGAAGGCCCGTGAAGTTCGTGATACATCTCTTAGGGTTCCTCACGGTGAGTTCGGTATCATCGTTGACGCAAAAGTGTTCACACGTGCGGCAGGCGATGAGCTTCCTCCCGGAGTTAACGAAAGCGTTCGCGTTTATATAGCACAAAAGAGAAAGATCCAGGTCGGCGACAAGATGGCAGGTCGTCACGGAAACAAGGGTGTTGTTTCCCGCGTTCTTCCCGTTGAAGATATGCCGTTCCTTCCCAACGGACGCCCGCTTGATATCGTGCTTAATCCTCTCGGTGTGCCTTCGCGTATGAATATCGGTCAGGTCCTTGAGATCCACCTTTCACTCGCGGCCAAAGTGCTCGGATTTAATATCGCAACGCCCGTATTTGACGGCGCTAACGAATTTGATATCATGGATACTCTTGAAATGGCTAATGATTATGTCAACACGCCTATCGAGGAATTCAAAAAGAAATACGGTAAAGTACTTGATAAGGAGATCATGAATTACCTTATCGAGAATCAGGATTACAGAAAAGAATGGGAAGGCGTTCCGATCAACCGTGACGGTAAAGTACGTCTTCGTGACGGACGTACCGGAGAATATTTCGACGGAGCCGTTACGATCGGATTCATGCATTACCTGAAACTCCACCATCTGGTTGATGATAAGATCCACGCACGTTCAACCGGTCCTTACTCGCTCGTTACACAGCAGCCTCTGGGCGGTAAAGCTCAGTTCGGTGGTCAGCGTTTCGGTGAGATGGAGGTTTGGGCTCTTGAAGCATACGGCGCAGCTCACGTTCTTCAGGAGATCCTGACAGTCAAGTCCGATGATGTGACAGGTCGTGTTAAGACATATGAAGCGATCATCAAGGGTGACAACATCAGCGAACCCGGTATTCCCGAGTCGTTCAAGGTGCTCCTCAAAGAGCTTCAGTCACTCGCGCTCGATGTTACCGTCCTCGACGAGAACGGCAACGAGGTCAAGCTTGCAGAGTCTGTTGATTACTCAATGGACGGTAATGCAGGTGCTGCCTGGGCAGAAGGCAATGACGCCTATAGCGATGGTCTTGAAGGAAGCGTTGAGTCCGCAGGATTCTCAACAGTTGACGGTGAAGAGATCGACGAATATTACGAAGACGATTTCTCATCGGAAGGTGAATTCGACAGCTATAGCGAGGATTCGTACACATTTGATGATCCCTCAGACTCGAACGAATAACAGATAAAGGAGCATAACGATGGATAATTCATATATCAGGTCAGAGAACTATCCCAAAGAGATAAACTATGACGCGATCCGCATCAGGCTCGCGTCACCCGAGAAGATCCGCGAATGGTCCAGAGCAGAGGTTAAGAAGCCCGAAACCATCAACTACCGTACCTTGAAACCTGAGAAGGACGGTCTCTTCTGCGAGAAGATCTTCGGACCCAGCAAGGACTGGGAGTGTCACTGCGGAAAGTACAAGAAGATCCGCTTCAAGGGCATCGTCTGCGACAGATGTGGCGTTGAAGTTACAAAATCGTCGGTACGTCGTGAGCGTATGGGTCATATCACTCTTGCGGCTCCCGTATCACATATCTGGTATTTTAAAGGAATCCCGAGCCGTATGGGTCTCATGCTCGACCTCTCTCCGAGAGTGCTTGAGAAGATCCTCTATTTTGCCGCATATATCGTTCTCGATCCCGGAGAGACCAATCTGACATATAAGCAGATCCTTACCGAGAAAGAATACCTTGATGAGCTCGAGAAGTATCCCGCAGGATCTTTCCGTGTCGGCATGGGTGCTGAGGCTGTTAAGGAGCTCCTTCAGGCTATCGACCTTGAAGCAGAGTCCGCAACCCTCAAGGAAGAGCTCAAGAATTCAACAGGTCAGAAGCGCGCAAGGATCATCAAGAGACTTGAGGTCGTTGAAGCGTTCCGTGAGTCCGGAAACCGTCCGGAGTGGATGATCCTTGAGAACATCCCCGTACTTCCTCCCGATCTGCGCCCCATGGTTCAGCTTGACGGCGGAAGATTCGCAACATCTGACATGAACGATCTTTACAGACGTATCATCAACAGAAATAACCGTCTTCGCAGACTTCTTGAACTCGGTGCGCCCGATATCATCGTGCGCAACGAGAAGCGTATGCTTCAGGAAGCGGTTGACGCCCTTATCGATAACGGAAGACGCGGTCGTTCCGTAACAGGCCCCGGCAACCGTCCTCTTAAGTCTCTTTCCGATATGCTTAAAGGAAAGCAGGGACGTTTCCGTCAGAACCTCCTCGGTAAGCGTGTTGACTACTCGGGACGTTCGGTTATCGTCGTTGGACCCGAACTTAAGATTTATCAATGCGGTCTCCCCAAGGAGATGGCAATCGAGCTTTTCAAGCCTTTCGTTATGAAGGAGCTTGTAGAGAGACAGATAGCAAATAACATCAGACAGGCAAAGAAGATGGTCGAGCGCCTCGATCGTGAGGTATGGGACGTGCTCGAGGATGTTATTCATGAGCATCCCGTTATGCTGAACCGTGCTCCTACACTTCACAGACTCGGTATTCAGGCATTTGAGCCCATCCTTGTAGAAGGTAAAGCGATCAAGCTTCATCCCCTCGTATGTACGGCGTTCAATGCCGACTTCGACGGTGACCAGATGGCTGTGCATCTTCCTCTTTCGGTTGAGGCACAGGCAGAGGCAAGATTCCTTATGCTTTCACCCAACAACCTTCTTAAGCCTTCAGACGGTGGTCCCGTTGCCGTTCCTTCGCAGGATATGGTACTCGGTATCTACTATCTGACAATACATAAGTATCAGGATTATCTCACAAATCCTGCTCATGCTGATGAGAAGGACAGCTTTGTGGCTGAGTTTGAGAGTCCCGAAGAGGCTGTTGCCGCTTACCAGGACTACCAGACCAAGAAGAGCAAGGCAGTTCTCAAGGCTAAGGACGAAGCAGCTGCACAGAAGGCAGTTGCAGCGATCAAGGCCCAGGCGCTCGAGTTTGATTCGATCGTTAAGGTTTGTGTCGATCCCGAACGTGACAGAAGAATTGTCTGCAGAATGGTAGACCTGCTCGGCAGAAAGTTCTACTCGATGGACAATGCACTTCTTGCATACGAGAACGGTGAGATCACACTTCATCAATATATTTACGTTAAGCGTGAAGGCATATTTAAGGATGCTGACGGAACAGAGCGCAAGATCTCGAAGTTCCTCTTCACCACTCTCGGAAGATTCATCTTCAACGAGGCGATCCCTCAGGATCTTGGTATCGTAGACAGAAGCGATCCCGAGCATTTCCTTGACCTTGAGGTTGACTACCTTGTAAAGAAGAAGGAACTTAAGGGAATCCTTGAGAAGTGTATCAATACACACGGCGCAACAATGACTGCTGAGACACTTGATGCCATCAAATCTCTCGGATATAAGTACTCGACAAGAGCAGCCATGACAGTTTCCATTTCGGACATGACCGTTCCTCCGGAAAAGAAGAAGATCATCGCCGATGCGGAAGCTACGGTTGATATCATCAGCAAGAAGTTCCGTCGCGGACTCCTTACCGATGAAGAGCGTTATAAGACAGTTATCGATACATGGAAGGTTGCGGATGATCAGATCACCAAGAAGCTGATGGCCGGCCTTGATAAGTTTAACAACATCTACATGATGGCTGACTCCGGTGCCCGTGGTTCCGATAAGCAGATCAAACAGCTTGCCGGTATGCGTGGACTTATGGCAGATACATCAGGTAAGACTATCGAGCTCCCCATCAAGGCTAACTTCCGTGAAGGTCTTGACGTACTCGAGTACTTCATCTCCGCACACGGCGCTCGTAAGGGTCTTTCCGATACGGCTCTTCGTACGGCAGACTCGGGTTACCTCACAAGACGTCTCGTTGACGTATCACAGGAGCTTATTATCCGTGAGGATGACTGCTGCGCAGGTGAAGAAGAGATCGTCGGAATGGAAGTTAAGGCTTTCACCGATGGAAAAGAAGTGATCGAATCCCTTCAGGAGCGTATTACAGGTCGTTTTGCGTGTGATGATATTTGTGATGACAACGGCGATATCATCGTTAAGAGAAATCATATGATCACACCCAAGCGTGCGGCTGCGATCTGCGCTACAAAGGCTGTCAGAGAAAAAGGTGCGGATGCCAAGATCAAGATCCGTACAGTACTTACATGTAAATCTCATCTCGGAATCTGTGCTAAGTGTTACGGCGCTAACATGGCTTCCGGTGAACCCGTACAGGTCGGCGAAGCAGTCGGTATCATAGCTGCTCAGTCAATCGGTGAGCCCGGTACACAGCTTACGATGCGTACGTTCCATACGGGTGGTGTTGCCGGTGATGATATCACACAGGGTCTTCCTCGTGTCGAAGAGCTTTTCGAAGCCCGTAAGCCCAAGGGACTTGCGATCATCGCAGAATTCGGCGGAACAGTACAGATCAAGGATACAAAGAAGAAACGTGAGATCACGATCGTTTCCAACGATGAGGAAAATCCCGATTCGAAGACCTATCTTATCCCTTACGGATCAAGGATCAAGGTTATGGACGGACAGATCATCGAGGCGGGCGACGAGCTCACAGAAGGTTCGGTCAACCCTCATGACATCCTGAAGATCAAGGGTATCAGAGCCGTACAGGATTACATGATCCAGGAAGTACAGCGCGTATACAGACTCCAGGGTGTTGAGATCAACGACAAGCACATCGAAGTTATCGTTCGTCAGATGCTCAAGAAAGTTCGCATCGAAGACAACGGAGATACAAACCTTCTTCCCGGAAGCATGGTTGATATCCTGGAATACAACGATATCAACGAAAAGATGAAGGCTGAAGGTAAGGAACCCGCGGACGGAAAGCAGGTAATGCTCGGTATCACAAAGGCAGCGCTTGCTACCAATTCCTTCCTCTCCGCAGCATCCTTCCAGGAGACAACCAAGGTTCTCACGGAAGCAGCGAGCCGCGGTAAGGTTGATCCCCTCATCGGTCTTAAAGAGAATGTCATCATCGGTAAGCTCATTCCTGCCGGAACCGGCATGAAGATCTACCGCAATGTCAGCCTCAGCACGGATACTCTCGAGGATGATGTTTATGATGATTACTACGTAGAAGACGAATTCTCTGATGACGGAGAAGTATACTACGAAGAAGATCAGGGCGAGTACTACGAGGATGATTCAAATGATTTCCAGGATGACGGAGAGTACTTTGAAGATTCCGAGTCGGAGGACGTTGGACCCGAAGATGCAGAATAATGTCTTTCTCGTAAGAGGTTAAGATGATCACAGGCCCCGGCAAAGCGATTTGCCGGGGCCTGTTGTGTTAAGTGTTATTTATTCGAGCGGACTTGTACGCGAGTTTGACTTACAGCTCTTTGGAACGCTCTGTGGCTGCGATCACCGCATCCATGACTGTAGAGCGGAAGGCACCGTCTTCGAGTTCCTTGACACCCATGATGGTAGTTCCTGAGGGCGATGTCACCATGTCTTTGAGCTCGCCGGGGTGCTTTCCGGTTTCCATCATAAGCTTTGCACTTCCGTAAACGGCGCCGGCTGCAAATTCATAAGCCATGGCGCGGGGCATTCCTTCAAGGACTGCTGCGTCAGCCATCGCCTCAATAAACATAAATACGAAGGCGGGCGAGCTTCCCGAGACGCCGGTAACCGTGTCCATAAGCTTTTCGGGAACAATGACGGCTTTTCCGAAGCTCTCGATAATGGAAATTGCGCTCTCGAGTTCCTCTTTTGTGACATCCTCGAGGGGAGCAACGCCTGTCATTGCGGCGCCGACGAGAGCAGCCGTATTGGGCATGCAGCGGATGATCTTTTTGGTGCCTTTTATAGCATCTGAAAGGAACTCAAGTGTTTTCCCTGCAACGATGGAGATGATAACAGTCTCCTGTGAGAATTTTGAGACTTCTGATAAAGCAGATGTAAGAAATTGGGGTTTTACTGCTAAAACCACTCTTGTGCAAGCCTTAGCGACAGCATCGTTGTTTTCGGCAATAGTAATACCAAATTCCTCTTTTCTCTTATTACATATGGTTTCGCTGACATCGTATCCGATGATGTCGGAGGGTGTGGTTCCGTCCTTTATAAGGCCGCCGATCATAGCGCCGGCCATGTTTCCGAGTCCTATAAAACCGATCTTCATAATTTTATGTCTTCCTTTCCGAATGATGTATGATACCTATTATAACATATTGAGTTTTTGCTTCAGGGCATCCTGCAAAACCTGAGAAAAATTAATGCCATTAGCGATGGCAGCCTGGTTGAGCCATTGAGGTATAGACAGAGTCTTTTTTACAGCAACGTTGCTTAATGTTTGCCGGTAAATTGTAGTATCCACATTGATAAGAGAAGCAAAACTGTTTTCTTCCAATGAAAGGGACTGGATCGGAGAGGGTTCGGGGATGTCCTGTTTTTCATCCTCGAGTTCTACGAGAAAAAGAGAGAGTGCGTCTTTGGCCATACTAAGGCTTTCTTCGAGTGAATCTCCACAAGTGCAGCATCCGGGTAAGTCAGGAAATTCAACTGAATAACCGGAATCCTCCGGAGAGAATACAGCAGGATATATGTACTTCATGGTAACTCCTTTCTGCAGTTGTTATTGAGTCAAATATATACGTGTAATATACGTATGTCAATACTTTGATTCTTTTGAGGTAGAACCATTATCGAAAGCTCGGTTCTCACAGAATTGGTCTTCTTTATACGGGAGTCTTGGAGAAGGAAAATACAGGTTTCACTTCATTTTTGGTATTCAGTCATGTCAATAGTTGAGACGCGGTACTTTACCGCAGTGGGTATGTGTGCTATAATACTGCGTGTTTCGGCATGAAACTATCGTATTTAATGAAAGGATGGCATAATATGAGTTTAGTTACCACCACTGAGATGTTTAAAAAAGCCTACAACGGCGGCTATGCCGTAGGCGCATTCAATGTTAACAACATGGAGATCGTTCAGGGTATCACAGAAGCAGCAGGCGAGCTTAAGAGCCCCGTTATCCTTCAGGTTTCCAAAGGTGCACGTGCATACGCAAACCACACATATCTTGTTAAGTTAGTAGAAGCAGCAGTTGCAGAGAATCCCGACATCCCGATCGCTCTTCACCTTGATCACGGCGATACCTTCGAGCTTTGCAAGAGCTGTATCGACGGCGGTTTCACATCGGTCATGATCGATGCTTCTTCCAAGCCCTACGAGGAGAACGTTGCACTTACAAAGCAGGTTGTTGAGTACGCTCATGCTCACGGCGTAGTAGTTGAGGCAGAGCTTGGTACTCTTGCAGGTATCGAGGACGAGGTTGTTGTTGAGGCAGGTCACGAGAGCTACACGCGTCCCGAAGAAGTTGAGGATTTCGTATCCAAGACAGGTTGTGATTCACTTGCTATCGCAATCGGAACATCGCACGGTGCATACAAGTTCACAGCTGCTCAGTGCACAAGAAACGCTGACGGCGTACTTGTTCCCCCTCCCCTTCGTTTCGACGTACTCGAGGAGTGCATCAAGAGACTTCCCGGCTTCCCTATCGTTCTTCATGGTTCTTCATCGGTTCCTCAGGAATTCGTTAAGATGGTTAACCAGTACGGTGGCAACATGCCCGATGCGGTAGGTATCCCCGAGGAGCAGCTCCGTAAGGCAGCTCAGCTCGCTGTTTGCAAGATCAACATCGATTCCGATATCCGTCTTGCAATGACAGGTAACATCAGAAAGTACTTTGCAGAGCATCCCGATCACTTCGATCCCCGTCAGTACCTTAAGCCCGCTCGTCAGGCTGTTAAAGACATGGTTGCTCACAAGATCAAGAACGTTCTTGGTTCGGACGGCAAGGCTTGATCTTAACCTGATCGGTTTAATCAGATTTCAGAGTCCCGGGTGATTATCACTCGGGACTTTTTATAATCATAAAAAGGTGGTATCCTTAAAAGGTAATGACTCACTAGGGGTTGCAGACTTATGAAGCTTCTGATCTTTAAATCTTTGATAACGCTTATGTGTCTGGTCGGGGTTGCTCTGACAGGTATCGAGACCGGACATATTGTTGTCATGCTCCTCGGGGTCTGCTACCTTATGTTCTCGGAACTGTATTTCGAGAAGCTCGGTGTATTGGTGCTCGAGCTGATCAACATCCCGCTGATATGCTGTGCCTTTGCTTTTGAACCGGTATCGCTTCTGCTCCCGATCGCGTGCTTCTTCGGAGCGAAGAAGAGGCTTTTCGCATCGGCGGCGGTGGCATGCGCGATGTACGCGTACTACCTCTTCTCAAAGCAGGATCCGCAGATGATCATGGCACTCATCCTATGTGTGCTCGCGGTAATAGCCGAGCTGATGTTTGAGGATTCCGAAAAAGAAAAGCAGGAGATAATATCGCTTCGCGACACCTCAAAGGAGAGGGAGATCGGACTTGAGGAAGAGAACAGACTTCTCGCGAGCAATCGCGACATGATGGTGAGGAACGCCACTCTTTCGGAGAGAAACAGGATTGCGCGCGAGATCCATGACAATGTGGGTCATATGTTGACCCGTTCGATCCTGCAGCTTGGTGCAGTGCGCGTGATAAACAAAGACGAGACGGTCGATGCGGCGCTTGGGGGTCTCAAGGAAACGCTTGACAGCGCGATGAACAGTATCAGGGAATCGGTCCACGATCTTCACGACGAGTCCGTCGACCTGGCCGGTGCGCTTTCCGGGATACTGTCTGAAGTGAACGGCTTTTCAACCAAGCTCGACGTTGATCTTGACCCGGACGGAGGGGAAGACCCCGAGGGAAAAGGAGCAGGGCCGTTCCGTTTGTCGGGGAGCAGCGTACCCCGCGAGATCAAATATGCGTTTATAGCCATAGCCCGCGAAGCAGTGAACAATAGCATCAAGCACAGTAACGGTGACGAGATCTCTGTGTCCGTGAGGGAACACCCCGGTTACTGGAGATTAGAGGTCGCGGACAACGGTCAGGGACGCATTGCGCGCGGCAAAGGCATCGGACTCGAGGGAATGGAGGAGCGTGCCCGCAGTATCGGGGCGATCCTGCGTATCGACGACAGTGCAGGCTTTCGGGTGATCGTGACGGCATTCAAGAAAAAGCAGTAGGGGGCATTTGATATAAAAGCTTCCAAGTGTGCCGGCAAAAGTGGAAAGTGAGACTCGAATACAAGTGATTCGGGAAGAATGCATTTGGTGATTATGTCACATAGGAATATAACACAGATTGAGGAATTGTTTATGAATATCGTAATAATAGACGACGACAAGCTGGTGTCCATCTCGCTTAAGACGATCCTCGAAGCGAGCGGGGATATAAGCGTGTGCGCTACAGGAGACGACGGCGGACGGGCGATGGCTCTTTACGAGGAGCACAAGCCCGATGTTATGCTCATGGATATCAGGATGAAGGATATGAACGGACTCGACAGTGCCGAAGAACTTCTGAAGGCGCATCCGGAAGCAAAGGTACTCCTTCTGACCACCTTCCAGGACGACGAGTACATCATCCGCGCGATCAAGCTAGGCGCCAAGGGCTATATTCTAAAGCAGGATTTTGAATCGATAGCGCCGGCCCTCAGGGCTGTTTACAACGGGCAGACCGTTTTCTGCGATACCGTCATGGACAAGCTCCCCGGGCTTATCGGCGCAGCGGTATCACAGAGCACGGCTTATCTCGACTTCGGTCTGACAGAGAGAGAGTTTGAAATCGTCAGACTCGTCGCAGACGGCTGCAGTAACAAAGAGATCTCGGAGGAGCTTTTCCTCTCCGAGGGCACGGTAAGGAACTATATTTCGGTGATACTTGAGAAACTCGAGCTTCGCGACAGGACACAACTGGCAGTCTTTTTCTACAAGAACCTGCGGTGATCAGTGTACCGACAGGAAATTAATGATCATCTGAGATATCAGGCTCGGGTTATAGTAGATGGAATAATTGTCTCCGAAGGTAACCGTAACGGACTGAATACTCTGATCTGAGATCATGTTCTTATATTCGTCTTCCCACTTTACACCGTAAGGATCGTAATTCCTGATCGCAGCGCTTAAGAGGAAGACACCGGGCAGATCCGAAGGAAGTTTAAAATCCATCTCGGCCAGACAGTTCCCGTAAGCAAACCTAAGCTCTTCGAGGTAAGCTCCCCTGTAGTAATTCTCAACAAACATCTCTTCCATTGCAGGGATGAAATGAAGCATTTCTTTTTTTGGATAAACCTGATCAAACGGAGGAAGGGACAGATCTATAAACGTTTTTGCTTTAATAGTCTGTTCGAGACCCATGATCGTTGCATAACGATTCAGATACCAGGCGTATTCCTCTTCCGAACCGAACGTGCCGTCAAGAATCCTCGGTCCGATCTCGGGAACAACCGAATCCACACCGATAAAAGCACAAACACGCTCGGGATATTTCTCGATAAATCTGTATGCATAAAGGCCGCTGAGTACATGCGGTATCAGGACAATGTTATCTTTTATGCCCAAGCCTTCAAGCGTATCTTTGATGATGTCGGCGTAGAAATCGATCGTGCGATCGTCATCGCAGTCTTCACTGTAACCCGTTCCCGGAAAATCAAGAGTGACGACCCTGTAGTCTTCAGCAAGCTTATCCATTAAAGGTTTTAAATATAAAGTCGAGCAGGGGAAGCAATTCGAGCTTAAAACGACAAGTGTACGATCGCCTTTGCCTGCGGTGTACACGGCGACCTCAGTGCCGTTTACATCGACCGTCGTTATATAGGTGTCTTTGTATTCCTTGATTATGGGCTCGGCATCTTTTGAATAGCCGTGTCTGTTGATCATGAAGATCGCGGTGACAGCAACTATGAGCGCGAGGACAACGATAGCGAATTTCTTGATGTCGCGTCCGAATTTCTGGAAGCTTTCGGAACGCTTATACAGATTTGAAATGAAATCGCATATCTTCTTGAGTATGAATGCGGATGCCGTTGAAAGGGCAAACACAACAATAACATAAAGCACTATGTTTTTGATATAAAGGATCGGTGCGTTCGTGTCATTAAGGAAATGATGTCCGAAGATCTGAACATACAGACCGTGGATCAGATACATTTCGAGAGTAAAGCTGCCGAAGAACGCAAGTATTTTCTGAAGCCTGCTTTCGTCGGAAGGCTCTTTGAACTTAAGGCTTACACAGTATACAAGGAACGAGAACGAGGAGCAGGCAACGATCTGGAGAAGAAGCTTTATCGCATTGAGGATGCCGTATTCGGTCATTCCGATCGCACGATAAATGGGGTCGGCAAACTCCGAAACGGCAAATGTGATCGCGAAAAGGACGGAAGACACAATGATCCGTTTGGTGCTGCTCTCTTCTTTTTTGTCTGCGACTATGATACCGAGAAGGAAAACGGGAGTGGCATTGATCCACCAATTACCTTTAACGAGTATGTAGCAGACAATGCTGTAGATGACGATCCACATGACCATGATCGCGAACGAATATTTCCTTTCTTTCCTGTAAGCAAAAAAGAAACCGAAATAAAGGATGATGATAGTATAAATAAACCATGAATAAGGGTTAAGAGGTGTACTGAATGCGTCGTTTACGGTACGGACGATAAGCCAGATGATCTCCGTGAAAATGAAGACCATGAGGATACGGTTGAGGCGCTTGACAAGAAAACCCTTAAAATAGTTTTCTTTGCCGTGCATGCTTTTTATGAGACCATAGCCGGAGCAGAAAAAGAAGAATCCGACCAAAAGATATCCGATCGGAACGAAGGGCTCAAGACCGTGCGTTCTTACAGCATCGGGTACCCAGGAAGCCGATGCTTTCTGTCCCAGATGATGCAGCATGATCAAAACGGAAAAAATACCCAGAATGTTTTTTGATTTTTTGACGCTCATGTTTGCTTCTCCTGAAATTTTAGGTCATGATAATATCTTCGACCCGATATTTGTGTCCATGCGATAACAATATATATTCCTGACACAATTATATATCAAAATCTTTGGAATTGTGTTAAAATCTTTGCATAATCGTTAAACCTTAACAGACACGGCAGACGGAGCTTCTAAGAGATTTCGGAGAAGCGGTCCGGCCGGAACGGACGGAACGGATCATGGAAAAGAACGACAAAAGATTGATAGATTATGAAGAGATCAGCAGACTTCTTCATGACAATGCGGAGGTCGGATTTAAGCACACAACCTATCGTGAGGAATCCGAGCGTTTTCACCTTTTGCTCAACGGCGACAAAAGAGCGGTAGAGGAATCGGACAGGATGTTGTCCTCGGTCCTTCAGGGAACACTTTCCAAGGATCCCCTCAGAAACGCAAAATATCTGTTTGTGGTAAATACCGGACTTCTGACAAGATATCTGATCGAAGGCGGAATCCCGCAGGAAACAGTATATGCCACCAGCGATCTGTATATTCAAAAGGTGGACATGGCGAGAACGATCGATGAGGTCTACAGCTTTAACCGTGAGCTGTGGACATTCTGTGTTGACCTTGTGAGAAAACATATAAGATCGGAACGCTATTCGAAAGCGGTGTACATTTGTTTGGATCATATCGATACGCACTTCAATCAGAAGATCACGCTGAAGGATCTTTCCGACAGAACAGGGCTAAACGCCTGTTATCTGGCGGTTCTGTTTAAAAAAGAGACCGGGGTGAGCTTTGGAAACTATCTTACGGATTACCGGATCGATGTGGCGAAAGCGTTACTGTCAAAGTCGGATTATTCATATTCTCAGATAGCTTATTCTCTGGGATTCTGCTCGCAGAGCCACTTTGCTCAGGTGTTCCGAAAGCGAACCGGTCTGACTCCGAAGCAGTACCGGATGAAGCTTTATAACAACAATCTTTCGGGGATGTGACATTTGTCACATCCTTTTTGTGATACGGGTAACTTCAAATGAGGGAACATAAGCGTTATAACATAATCAAATAAGAGAAAAATCACCCGGAGGTTTGACATGGAATACGCAATAGAAGTCAGTAAACTCGTGAAAAGATACAAGGAACTGCTTGCTCTCGATCATTTTGACATGACAATCAGGGAGGGCGAGATATTCGGTCTGCTCGGACCCAACGGATCGGGCAAGACCACCACGATCAACTGCATCCTTTCGCTTCTTAAGTATGACAAGGGGCAGATCAGAGTGTTCGGTCGTGAGATCAAGCCTTCGGATTACGAGCTCAAGAAGCAGATCGGAGTTGTTTTCCAGGAAGTTGCGGTTTTTGACGAACTCTCTGTCAGGGACAATATCGATTACTTCTGCGGGCTTTATGTAGATGACAAGGTGCTGAGGAAGCAGTACGTTGACGAGGCGATCAAGTTCGTCGGCCTCGAGAACTACGAGAAGTTCGTTCCCGGGAAGCTCTCGGGCGGACTCCTGCGTCGTCTCAACATCGCGTGCGGAATAGCGCACAAGCCGAAGCTCATCTTCTTCGACGAGCCCACGGTAGCGGTAGACCCCCAGAGCCGTAACAACATCCTCGAAGGGATCGTTAAGCTCAGGGACGCCGGAGCAACGATCGTTTACACCTCGCATTACATGGAAGAGGTTGAGCAGATCTGCGACAGGATCCTCATCATGGATAAGGGCAAGGCGGTAGCGACAGGAACCGCGGAGGAGCTCAAGAACATGACCAAGAACCGCGAGACCATCACACTTGAAACCGATGCGCTCACCGATGCGGACCTTGAGGTCATGAAGGGCCTGCCTCACGTTTATGACATCAGCTACGAGAACGGTGTGCTCTCACTCTACTACAGCGCGGGCCGCAACAATCTCGTCAGGGTTGTGAATTATCTTCAGGAGAAAGATATCGCGTTTACAAACGTTCATTCCAAGGTACCGACACTTAACGACGTGTTCCTTGAGATCACCGGAAAGGAGCTGAGGGACTGATGCTGCACATCATTAAGTATGCGATCAAGACCGCGGTCAAGAACAGGAACACCTTCATCTGGACCTTCATCTTCCCCATCGCTCTCGCAACGTTTATGTACCTCGCTTTCGGGAACATCTACAACGAAGAGTTCGTGATGAAGAGCATTCCGGTCGCTGTCGAAGAGGGAGAGATGCAGGAAGTTCTTTCGGAATTCCTCGGCGGACTCGCTCAGGACAACGGTGACCCTTATTTCGAGGTCAGGATCCTTGATAAAGAAGGAGCCGGGAAGGCCCTTGAGAATGGCGAAGTCTCCGCGATCATTACATCCGGAGCCGAGCCTTCCGTGATCGTCGGCGGTGAGGATTTTAAACAGGAGATCGTGGTTTCCGTCATCAATTCCTTTGTCAGGAACATGAGAAAAGCAGGAGCGATCCGCCTTATGACGGTAAGCGAAGGCACCGATGAGATGCAGGTAGTGCTCATGGACGAAACGGCAGCGGAACCCGAGGTTTTCTTTGTGGAGAAGTCTCTTTCCAAGGGACCTCAGAATATTTACAACAATTTCTTTTATGCGATCTTTGCAATGGGTTGTCTCTTCTCGACGATGGGCGCTGCTAATCTGACAAGCAAGCTCATGCCCGGAAGGACATCGCTCTCCGGAAGACTCAATGTCTGCGGTACCTCAAAGTTCAAGATGGTCGTTTCGGAGATGCTTGTTTACTTCCTCGTGGTCTTTATCGCACAGATGGCCGGATACTTCTACATGAGGCTGATCGGGATCGAGCTTACGGGTGATGTCCTCGCAGTTGCGGGCATAATCGCAGCCGGTGCTCTCTACGGAGTCGCCAAGGGCGTTCTGATCGGTGCGATTCCGAAGATCTCGGAGGGAATAAAGGTCGGGATCTGTGTCGGAAGCACGATGCTCCTCTCGTTTCTCGCTGACCTGTGCACAACGGGTATCAAGGCCGGGATCGAGCGTACGGTTCCGATCGTCAACAGGATCTCGCCCGCAGCCCTTATCTCGGATTCGTTTATGACCATCTACGTTTATGAGGACTACGGCAAGTACTTCCAAAACCTCCTCACACTCGTGGGAATGGCGGTTGTGGGTACATCGATCGCGATCTTCATCCTTTCGAGATGCAGAGCGGGCAAGATGATGCTGAAGACCTGACGGTCAGGGAAACGACTAACTACTTTATTTGTGTCGGAACAGCCGGCACAGAACGGAGATCGGTGTGAAGATATTTAAAGCGTTTTTTATGGTGATGAGAAAGTACACTTACAATTTCACCATGTATATGGGCATATTCTGCGGCGTGCTCTTTGGCGGAGTTCTTCCGAATGCCGGAGGAGACGTCGCAGCCGAGTACGTCAGCCCCAAGGTAGATTACGCGCTTCTCGATGAAGACGGATCCGCGCTTTCCAAGGGACTTGCCTCCTATCTCGAAGAGAAGCATGTGCTCAAGGAAGTCAGAACATTTGACCCGGAGGTCTTAAGGGACGACCTTTACAGCAGGTACATCGGCGGTGCGGTGGTTCTGAGAACCGGATTCGAAGACGCGTTTTTGGGAAAAGACACACAGGACTACATAAGCGTTTATGATATACCGGACAACAATTACGCGATCGTTTTCTCGAACGCGATCCAAGAGTATCTGTCGTATGTGCGTGGGCTGACCGATTCCGGAATGAGCGTGGGTGATGCGGCGCAGATCGCCAAAGAGGAACTCTCAAGAAGTGTTGAAGTCAGCTTCCTTGACGACGGATCGGGAGCAACGGGCTACAGCAAGGCTTACTATTTCTACCTCTACATGCCCTGGATCCTCGTGCTCATGATCGTTGTC
This sequence comes from uncultured Clostridia bacterium, assembly GCA_946403295.1. Taxonomy (GTDB): domain Bacteria; phylum Bacillota; class Clostridia; order Lachnospirales; family Lachnospiraceae; genus RUG11977. The sequence continues at coordinate 20,690 of CAMIZL010000025.1, forward strand.
GCTCTGACACCCGTGCTTGTACGACTCGATGAGGAGCGTATCAGAAAGAGGATCTACGCTTCGCCTTACAAGTTCACCAAGATGAACGGCGAGATCTACCTGGCGATGATAGTGGTCGGCATCGCAGTGTGTGCGGTACTGTTCATCCTTTCGAAGATGCTCCTTCCGGGTTATGATAATACCGGGCTGTACGTCATGAACATGCTGAGCATGATGCTGGTTGCTCTTTCCATCACATTCTTCTTCAGCAAGTTCGTAAAGAGCGATATGGTCATCTCACTTGTCGGAAACCTCGTTTCGCTCGGAATGGCTTTCCTGAGCGGCATGTTCGTTCCTCAGAGCGTGATGAGCGAGTCGATCCTCTCGGTAGCTCACTTCCTCCCGACTTACTGGTATGTGAGAGCCGCCGAAGCGATCAATTCCTACAAGCCCGGGAACCTTTCCTCAGTCCTTGTGCCCATTGGGATCGAAATCCTTTTCGCGGTGGCACTCTTCGGAGCAGGCCTGTATGCAGCTAAAGTTAAGAGAGTAAAGAATTAATAGAATGTTCGTACATAGTAAATCCCCCGGTTCTGCGAACCGGGGGATTTATTCTGTCATCCTATATGTTTATCATAGAATCCGACGATCTTTTCTACCAGTTCCATATCGGACCTGCCGGCATATCTCTCACGATCCAAATGTTCATGGAGGTAGTTTGCCTTGTCCTCTGCGAGGCGCGGCTTATTCTCTTCTGCGTTGTAATCGTAGCCCTGAGCGTTCAGCCATTCCATCCACTCCGCATTAAATTCATCCATGTAGGTATTGCTGCTGTCGTTAAGGATATAGTTGTGTCCCTTGTCCTTAAATCTGACAAACTCGAACCTGTGGGTCATCCCTCCCTGTTGCGCTATAAACGTATATATGTCTGTTTTCAATTCCCCTGCCGTCCGAAAATGAACAGCAGTCTCTTCACATAATCGGCAAGACCTTCGGAGTACTGGTCCTTTACCATCCTCCACTTAAAGTTGTTGCCGAGAGTCGAGGGAGTATTGATACGGCCCTCGCTGCCCACGAGCAGGAAGTCCTGCGCGGGGATGATCGCGAGTTTTGCGATACTTGAGAATGCTGCACGGATGAAATCCCAGGTCTTGTTCTCCTCGGAGTCGTTCCAGCTTCCGAAATAGTCCTCGACCATCTTTCTGTCATTTTCGCTGAGGTTGCGGATAAATCCGCGTGTGGTGTCGTTGTCATGTGTTCCGGTGTAAACAACGCAGTTCGTGTCCGTAAAGAACTGAGGCAGATAGCAGCTGTTTGCATCGGCGTTGTAGGCGAACTGAAGGACCTTCATTCCGGGGAAGCCCGACTCCTTAAGGAGTTCGCGTACCGAATCGGTGATGACACCGAGGTCTTCGGCGATGATGGGAAGATCACCGAATTCGTGACGAAGGGCTTCAAAAAGCTTCATGCCGGGACCTTTCTTCCAGGAACCGTTCTTTGCGTTTTCATCTTTGGCGGGAATTGCGTAATATTCGTCAAATCCGCGGAAATGATCGAGACGTATCACATCGTAAAGCTCAAGACTCTTCTTTGTGCGCTCTTTCCACCAACGGAAGGAGCTTTTTCTGTGCTCGTCCCAGTCGTAGATCGGGTTGCCCCAAAGTTGACCGTCGTCGCAGAAAGCATCGGGAGGGCAACCCGCAACCTCAACGGGCGCGAGTTCTTTATCGAATTCGAAGAGTTCGGGACGCGACCATGCGTCGGAGCTGTCGAATGAAACATAGATCGGGATATCGCCGATGATCCTTATATTCTTTGAATTGATATAGCTCTTGAGAGAATGCCATTGCAAAGCGAACATGAATTGAACGAAGATCGTGAAATCCAGTTCTGTCGCATGCTGTTCGCGGAAATCTTTAAGAGCCGTCTTATCGCGTTTCTTATAGGGGGCATCCCATTCACTCCAGCTCTTGCCGTCGAAATGTTTCTTGATCGTTCTGTAGAGAGCATAGTCTTCAAGCCAGTTCTCATTGTCACGAAGGAAGTTTCTGTAAAGAGGCGTTTCTCTGATGGTCATGCCGGGAGTAAGACCGGAGGGAAGGTCCTCTTTTCCGATAAGATCACCGACAGTGAGAGATCTGAAGCGGCGATGTGCCTTTCTGAGGATATCCATTCTTGTTTCGTAAAGGAAACCGTATTCGGCATAGTTGTTGGGGTCGTAGCCTTTTTTGCAATTCTCGATCGCTTCGCGGGGAATGTGAACATATACGGGTTCGGGCTTTTTCTCGTTGCCTTCGGCACTTTCCGCAGAATTACCCTGAGCGCCCGCGTCGGTGTTCTCGCAGGAAGGATCGCAGTCTTTCCTGTGGAGGAATCCTTTCTTCTTTTTGTCGCTTCCTTCAAGGAGAGCTTCGCGAAGAACGGAAAGACCGGGTTCAACGGCAACGGTAAGGCCGTCCCACGGTGCTTCCCATGCCTGCTTTTGACTGATCGCGGGATAAGCGAACGGGCAGTCCGCTCCGCAGACAGCCACGATATCCTCACGAGTAAGCAGACCGTCGGCTATAAGCGTTTCGAGGTCGATAAAATAGGGGTTACCCGCAAAAGTGGAAAAGCTTTGATAAGGAGAATCCCCGTAGCCCGTGGGCCCGAGCGGAAGTATCTGCCAATAAGCGAGACCGCTCCTCTCAAAAAGATCCGCGAGTTTCCTCGCTTCCTTGGAAAAACCTCCGATACCGTAGTCCGAAGGCACAGATGAAATAGGGAGTAATATGCCGGCTTCTCTCATAATAAGTCTCCTCTGCAAAAATATATCAATTATTGCTAAAAACTCGAAAACTCTTTTTATAATATTATATCATAGATTTTCGATTTTGTGAAAAAATCGTAATACAAAAAATTTTTTAAACAAATAACGGGCAATATAAAAATCGCAATATGTGATGACCTTGATGCAGTCGTTGAAGATCTTTCGACAATAGTGGCTGAATCACTTGAAAAGCAGGGCTTTGCTGCGGAATGAGGAAGTTTTGTTCCGCGTTTATGGCCGGCTGAGTTTATAATTGATAAAGGACCTCGGCCGTACAAACGGAGTTTTCGATGGAAATCTTAAAGGAACCGTGTGTGTGCTCCACCGTTCTTCGTACGTTCTTTAAACCCCAACCGTGTTCTTCGGGTGAAGACTTGGAGGTTTCTGAAAGTGAGGAATCGGGCAGGCAGGAGTTCCTGATGGTTATTGAAATATAGTTTCCTATCGTAAAAACGGAAGTGTCGATGAAAGAACCGGAGGGCACTTTTTGACATGCTTCGAGCGCATTTTTCATCAAATTTGAAAAAATGGTGCAGAGGGCAAAACAGTCGTTGGCGGGCAGATTGGGAAGGCGTCCCATGTACTGCCAGGCGATGTTGTTCTCTTCGGCATATTTTTCGTAGTCTCCGATTATCGAATCCAGCGAAACAAGGCCCGAATAGATCTTGTTTTGGGGTGCGTTGAGGGACTCGAGCATTTTGTCGAGATAGATACGGGCTTCATCGGTTTCGCCGTTGACCAGATATCCGCTTAAGGCACGCAGGTGAGAATCGCAGTCGTGCTTGAAACTGTGTAATTCTTCGTTCTTTTTGAGTATTTCAAGATAATGTTCGGATTGAAGTTTGACGAACAGGGTATATTCATCTTTTTCGCGTTCGAGCTGCATGGAGCGGTTCGTCGCTATCTGCTGGCGAACACAGGCAAAAAGGAACAGGAGCGCGAGAAAAGCAAACATGCTGCCGATCATGGGCAAAAGAGTTATTATCTTCTCGTTTGACCCGTTTTTGGCGATCGCCTGAATAAATGAACAAAGAAGCAACGAAACGATCTCGCCGGACAGTGTGAAAACATATTGTCCCGAAGAAAGGATCGATTCCTGTTGCTTTTTACTCTGCTTTCTTCTTTTGAAAAAGATAACGGAGCAGAGAATTATGATAAGGAGCAGGTCAATGATCAGATTGCCCGTTAGCGTGTCTATGGTATCAAAATCGGTCAGACGCAGGATAAAAATGATCAGGTCGACAAGCGAAATGCTTATGATCGCGAGCGCGAAGATGATCAGAGGGATATAAGCGAGCAGTCTGCTTCGCGATGATCCCCGATAAATAAATACGATCCCGAAGGTGCCCAAAAAAGCCGAAAGAAGATATGAATTATCACTCGGGATAAAAGAAGTGATCACTGACAATACAACGACAAAAACGAAGAATGCGGCGATCTTTAATCTGTTTTTTGTCAGCGAGATATTAAACACATAGATAAACAGAGTGAGAGCGAGAATAACCTCGGCCAGAGAAAGAAAAATATTTGTCAACATATCCGGTTCACCTTTTGTAATTTCTGATAAAAAGCATTAATTGGTCTTTGAAATCATCGTAGTAGGTCGCGGTGATCGGTTTGGTCTCTCCGTTACTGAGTGTTACCGAATGATCGGTGTTGCTTACAACGTGGTAAAGGTTCACATAAGAGCCTTTTCTGACGCAAACGATAATGTTTGTATTGAGCGACTTGATAAAATTCTTGATCGATCCGCTGCATGTGATCTTTTCGCTGTCGGAAGCAAGAGTGAGATAAAAATACGATCCGGAGCTTTCGATATACAAAATATCCGTCAGGGAGACCGATCTGTGTTTCGGGAGCGAGATCGCGGGTTGAGCGAGCAGAAGCAGTTCTTTTTGAAACAGAGAGAGATATCTGCCGAGTTGGCTCGGGTTTACGGGTTTGACAAGAAATCCGAGCGTCCTTGAACCGAACGCATCGGGCATGAAACGGTCATGGCCGGTGGTAAAGATTATTTTCCAAACATTATTGCCTTTTTCGAGCTCTTTCATTATGTAGATACCGTTCATATCCCCGAGCTCTATGTCGAGAAAGAGCAGATCTATTTTTTCTTTTTCTTCCAAAATGGCCGATCCCGTGGAGTATTCGGAGTAGAGGGTGTCGATGTTTTGAGAAGAAAAAAAGTCATCGCAAAGAGATCTTATGTTTTTTCTGTCGGAAGCGTTATCGTCACAGATTGCGATTCTTAATTGCGATTCATTCATTATGCGATCCCTCCCGAATAGTTCCTTCCCGTTCACCCGAAGTACGAAAAATCCCAAGGTATTCCTGAAAGGTATTTTAATAAACAAAAAGAAAAATGTCAAACAAAAATCACGGAAAGTGAAAACTATCATCTTTAAACAAAAAAATTGGTCTCTAAACAAATTTTTGTTGTTTATGTCGGGGATACAGAGTAATCTGTATATAGAGGAAATGTTTAGGAAAGGAGGATAGAGGCCATGTCAGTATTGATTATTGATTGGAGCTGGATATGGGACTGGTTGTGGTGGTAACCATAAGGCGACGGTGAATTTCCTTAAAAAGGAAATTCACCGTTTTTCTTGTTTGCGCGATAAACGAATGATATCCAAAGAGAGGCGAAGCCTCGCATACGGATGGCTGAGTGAACGGTCATCGAGCGGACTCGTACGCGAGATGCCAATTGAAAAAGGAAAGTTGCGCTTCCGGGTAAAAAAAGGTATTATTAAATAGATATGGGTTTGATGCGCTCTTTGTTGGGGCGCATGTATTTTACCCTTCTTAAGGAGCCATTCGCTTCGCTGAAGTGTATGGCCGGGAATCAGATGCGGTTAAAACCGCATCTAACAGGAGGTTACCATGAATAGGATTGCTACCAGGTTAGTCGTATTGTTTGCGATCGTTGCTCTGGTGATCGGATCGCTTCCTGCCGGCAGTGCAGAGGCGGCTTCGAAGAAGAGCAAAAAGAAGACGATCGTCGTAACAACACAGGAAGAACTTGTTGCTGCACTTAAGAAGTACGGTTCTTCAAATTCAAAGGTAAAGATCAAGATTGAAACTACCGAAGCAAGTACTTTTACACTCAGCGCAAAGTACAGCTCGGACAGTATTCAGATCGTAGTTGATGCTCCCAATGCCACCATTAAGAGTAAGGCAAAGGTTTCGAGCATTACCATCAATGAAGCAAAGTCCGTTAAGGAATATGCTTCGGGTAACAAGATCACCGTCAACGATGAGAAGCTTACCTTTACCGCCATGGAGAATGCTTCGGTTGAGAAGCTGACGATCGCCTCCGAGACAGGTACCGTTAAGGTTGTCAACAACGGTGGGATCGAGAAAGTTGCCGTTAAGAGCGAAGTTAAGGTCGACTTAACACAGAACGGTGAAATGGGACGTGTTTATGTCGGTGCAGCCGCTGACATAAGCGTTAGCGGAACGTCCGAGGAGAGCCTTAAGGTTACGGTTCAGAAGGATGCAGTCGGTGCGTCGGTTAAGTCCGAAGTTCCGGTCAGTGTTAACGCCTATGCTGACGTTGATCTTACACTCGAGAAGGGTGCCGAGAGCTCAAAGGTCACAATGAAGGAAGAGACCGCGGGCGTTAAGCTTGAGAACAAAACTGAAGAGACGATATCCGTAAAGGATACCGAAGGAAATACCCAAAAGGTTGAAACGGGCGAGGACCTCACTACCGACAACTTCGTCGGCAAGCCTGATGAGCCCGAAACTCCCGAGGGCGGCGACGGAACCGTAACAGAGCAGCCTAAGGACGAGGAAAAGAAGGAAGAAGAGAAGAAGGAAGAAGAGAAAGATACCGCGGGAGACAAGGAAGAGCAGAACAAGGATAACACCGGCAGCGAAAGCGGCAATACCGGCAGCGAAAGCGGCAATACCGGTAACGAAAGCGGCAATACCGGCAGCGAAAGCGGCAATACCGGCAGCGAAAGCGGTAATACCGGCAATGAAGGCGGAAACACCGGCAATGAAGGCGGAAACACCGGCGAGACGGAAGAAGTTCCTACCGAAACGGATCTTTTTGCAGAAGCACTTAAGGCTGCCGCAAAGACAGCTTCGGATAACGGTTACAGTGAGCTTGTTGCTGTAAGACGAACAACCGACCTTACACTTACGGCGGATATTACCGTTCCCAGGGGTGTTTATCTGTTCATCGGAGATGATAGCAGTAACGCTAAACTTGACGCGGGATCGTTTAAGATCACACTTAAAGAGGATGCACGTATCAACGTTTCATCCGAGAGTAAGCTTATTGTTGCCGCAAAGAACGTAGTATATGCTCCTGACCGGAAAGATACTTGGACCGGAGCCTGCATTGAAGTTGAACCCGGATCCGAGTTCAAGTATGGCGGTGTGCTCTTTACGGTTGACTCCACAAATCCCGGTTTTATCAACTGGTTTGGATACACGGATAAGCATTATTATGAGGATCAGAGCGTAAATAAAAACAGCCGTGAGATCTCGAACTACTTCTCGGGGGTTGAGATCGTAAACAATGGCGGAACAATAACCATGTCGGGCGACCCTAATGTCGGTTTTGATGCCGTAACCGATATATTCGGTGTCGATAACTACATATTCAACGAGGCAGGTAATCGGGACAATTATGAAACAGCCAGGAACAACCTTGTTGAAGACGAGACACTTTCCTCGCTGAACTTTACATATCACAGAGATGTCAGGTTTAGGGAGTTTATTACAAAGTTTAATGATAATGATAAAAAGTACGAATGGACAATCTCGGATACAGACTGGCTGAATGCGCTTCTTGATCCTGAAAGAGACGAGGAGGTAGAGGAAGCGAGGGCAGCAAATATTTTCCCGTCTTTATTTGTTGTGAAATCTGATGAGGGCGAGATCAGGACTGTCACTATACCTTCGGACAACTCAAACGGCGCAGCGATATCGATTACCGGCGAGCTTCGTATTCCTGTGGGTTCAAAGCTTATTACAAATATTCCGCTTGACATGTATGAGTACGGCGCAGTCCTCAAGATCATGGGAACCTTTGAATCGCAAGTAAATTATTATGATGGTCTTGGTGTTCACAGCTCGGTGATTGGTTCATCCAAAGAAAAAGCCGGTGTTCCTCACCTCATCGTGGAGATGTGTGGTCCTCAGGCAAGACTGATTTTAAAAGAAAGCAGTGAGTACAGAGAGTATTTCTTTAACTACTCATATTCTGATGGTGAGGTCAATTATGACAAGATCGATCCCGAACAGCAGGGTCTGGCGATCGAAACATGGAGAGACGAGGTAGACGGGAACACCTATATAAAATCAATATGGGAATACATCTATATCCCCGAGGATACCACCAAAGGAACACCTCACTGGATGGTTTACAGGAAAACAAAGGGTGCTGCCGATACAACCGGTGTAGAGGTTGTAAATCATCCTTTCAAAGACAATTTCATATCGCTTGAAGATCTTCGGAAGGGAATTGATATAGGAGTTATAGATAACAGGCATGAGCTTGTGAGATTTCTTGACTGGTCAAGCAGTGTTGCATGGCTTTATGCAGAGGAAAAACTTGAAACCGTAAAGACTTCAGACGGTGGAATTGATCTTGATTACAGTAAATTAGCCGAGAATTCGTTTGATGGTATCGATACGTATCAGAACATTGGTTGGCACAAGTTTACAACGAATTCAGAGATGTACCTTACTTTACCTGCCGTCACATCATCGGACGGAAACCTGATTCCCTGGGAATTAGGCGCTGTGGAGCTTACGGTCAATAATTACTCCGCCGGTGAATATTGTTCGATGAGACTTAGGCAGGGAGCTTCTCTTAAAGTGAGTATGGGCGGAACACTTGTGGTTGAATCTGTAACGGCTGACTCAAAGAATAGCAATTATTTAAATCAGAAGGCCCTTGTGCTCGATTATGATGAGAATGCATCGCAACAGCAGAACAATGCCCGTATCGATGTTTGTCTCGGCGGAGCCCTTCAGATCGGTGACATTAAGGTTTCCGTTCCCGACAACCGGTCGGGTGATCCTGATAAAGGACAACCCGGAATCTCGCTTTCTGCCGAATATGATGGTACCAGAACAGAGGACAGCTCGCAAAATATTTTCAAGGGATACTTAAGACTTCAGGTTCCCGAATGTGCCAAGTTTACGACAGTTTCAACCGGAGAGACTGCTACGGCTGCCGAGGTTAACCAATGGATGTATGACAATAACATCTCTTTTGATATCGCTTGTGACGAAGAGGCAAGAGAGAACGGAACCGAGCACGTCAAAGTATCTGAGGATATATATTGGTTTGTGGAACGTGCACCCGGAGGAGAAAAGAACAATACGATCAGGGAAGTGAAGGTTCCCGGGATTGACGACGGATATTATAATGTTACAACCGAAGACGAACTCGTTGCTGTTTATTTGAAGGTTAAAGGAACTGACGGAGAAGAGAATGTCAGAATAAAGATCGCTCCTCTCGAAAGTTTGGATCCCGAAAGTAACAGATTAAGCCTGAGGAAAAAACTCGAAGCAGGGTGGACAATACTTGTTCCCGCGGATAAAGTATTTAAGATCGATCCGGGTTCATTGCTTAAAGCGTCGGTGGTTACAGTTGCTTCACGCGGAGCGATTGAGATCGGTTATGATATCGTAACGGACAACGACGGAAATCAAGTGGTCAGAAACGGCGCCCTTTCAATACCTGATGACGGCAGGATCGTCGTGGAAGCCGAAGGCAGATTAACCGTTTGCGGAGAAGAAGTAAACGGAGAACGCATAGGCGGTGCCATTTTCGTAAGCGACACAGATCAAATTTCTGTGGCAGAGAACGCTACATATGAGATGAACGGAGTGATCCGTAATCCGGGAGGTCTTAGCAGACCGGGAAACGGCTGACAAGAATTATCGCCATTGAGAAATATTTGGTGTATAATTACCTTTGAGATGCAGCTTGGTTGAAAGGATAATTGAAAGTGATGAAGGAAGTAATAAAAGTAGTGTCATGCAAAGAATTGAAAGGAGAGGTCAGTATTGCCGGATCCAAGAATTCTGCGCTGGCATGTCTGGCTGCCGCCAGCATAACCCCGGACGAAAATCCCATTGTCCTGAAAAACATCCCGGACATATCGGATATTCAGACAATGATCGATATATTGAGATCGCTCGGGAAAAAGGTGATTTTTGAAAACGGAATCCTTTCAATGTCCGGAGAAATAAACAATTCGGTCGTTCTGCCGGAAAAAAGCAAGAAACTCAGAGGATCGATGTATTTTCTCGGAATCCTTGCCGCAACAACGGGTGAGATTTATTGCGGAATACCCGGCGGAGACAAGATCGGAAAGAGACCTATCGATATCCATATTCACGGGCTGCGTAAATTGGGCGTAAATTTCACTTCGGAAAACGGAGAGATCATAGTCGGAAAAGCCGAGAAAGGACTCGAGGGCTGCACGATATATTTGAAGTATCCCAGTGTCGGAGCAACATGTAACCTGATGCTTGCGGCCACAAAAGCCACTGGCAGGACGGTGCTGACAAATGTCGCCAAAGAGCCCGAAATAGTAGACATGGCGAACCTGCTTTCGAAGATGGGAGCAAGGATAACCGGCGCAGGTACGGATAAGATTACCATAAGCGGTGTGGATGAATTGCACGGCGGAGTTGAACACGAAGTGATCTCCGACAGGATAGAATCCGGCACATTGGCATCGATCGTGGCGGTTTGCGGCGGAGATGTTCTTTTGAAACATGCGATACCGTATCATAATTTCCCGATCATATCGCTGCTTGAGGATATAGGCGTTAAGATTGAAGCCAGCGACGAATCGCTCAGGATAATCAGCGACAGAAATCTCAAACCGGTTGAGGTAGAGATGATGCCGTTCCCCGGGATCGCTACGGATCTGCAGTCTTCGATAGCGCTTATGGCCACGCAGGCAAAAGGCGATTCCACTATAGTTGACCTCGTTTTTCAAAAGCGTTTTCAATATGTTGACGAGCTCAATAAAATGGGCGCTTTGATGCAATTGTCCGAGAACAACCTTATCATCCACGGCGGCAAGAAGCTCAGAGGCTGTCATGTCTTCGGCAATGATATCCGTGCGGTATCGACATTGATCGGAGCGGGTCTGATAGCCGAAGGAGAAACGATCATAGACGGTGTTATCCATTTGAAACGCGGATATCCCGATTTCGACAAAAAGATAAGAAAATTGGGAGGCAGCGTGGAGATCGTGGCCATGGATATTTAACACGCCGTGAGCAAGAAATCCCCCACCTCTATAGGTGGTGGGATGAATT
>CAMIZL010000026.1 GCA_946403295.1 uncultured Clostridia bacterium
TCTTCGTCCTTTCCGCAATTATATTGCATAAATAATTGTTTATTATACACCAAAATCAACAGAACAAGGTGGGCAGTCTGCCCACCTTGTTATTATTTTGCATTGACGATCAGGGAACAATTTTTACCTCGACATTTTTTCCTTTGAACAGCGCTTTCACCTCATCGGCCTGTTCTTCGACAACGTCTACCTCTTCAAGCTTGCTGAGGTTTAACAGTCCCGACAGGTCGTTGATCTCCGAATGGTTGATCCCGATAAGCTTTATGTTCGGAAAACGCTCGGCTATATCATCCACGTTATCCATCTTAAGGTACGAAATCCAGAAATATTTCACGCCGGAGGATCTTCCTATCTGCTCGAGACTGTTTATATTATTATATCCGACATTGAGTACCTCAAGCCATGAACATTTTTGAAACATGGTCACATCGGTGATCCCCGAATCAAAAAGCTCCGCTTCCCTAAGGTTCGGAATGTCCGCGATCGCGGCGGGATTTGAGAGCTTCATATGCTTAAGCTCCAATTTCTCAAGCATTCCGTGACCGGCAAGTCCGGTTGCGTCAACATATCCCTGATCCACGATACGCATCTCTTTAAGGCCGGTCAGCTTCTTTATGTCGTCAAGACTGCGTATCGATCCTTCAGTGCTCGTTTCTATCGTGCATTCGTAGAATTGTTCGGGGTCGTTAAATACGCGGTCGCCGTATATGTAGAGCCTTGACACCCCCGCAGCGTCTTCCTTGGTGAGTTCTCCTTCTTCCTTACCGACAGCCGCGCGGACGGCCTGTTCGATCAGGGGTTCACTAAACACGACTGCATCATAAGCGTTAATCTCAGGCGTCAGCCTGCCGAGAAAAAAGCCTGCCGCAAGGGTCACGACCGCAACGAGGGCGACAGCGATGACAGTTCTTGATTTTTTGTTTTTCTTATGCAGAAGGCCACCGTCAAGAGCACGTCTCACTTCCGTGATGCTGTTGTATCTGCGGTTGGGGTCAAACGCCGTACAACGTTCGATTATCCTTTCGATCCCGGGTGCCGCACTAATGTTGGGATTTTTCCTGGCATTTCCGGTCACGAGCCATCGAAGGAGCACTCCGAAGGAGTATATATCCGCACGGCTGTCGGTTTGTCCGAATCCGTATTGTTCCGGCGGGGCATAAACCTTTGTTCCGAAGAAAACAGTATCGGTCTCTTCGCCTTCTTTATATGTCCTCGCGATATCGAAGTCAATGAGAACGATCCTTCCGTTCGGTCTTACGATGATGTTTTCGGGCTTTATATCACGGTGCACGATCTGCGGTTCATGGCTGTGGAGGACTTCGAGAATATCACAAAGCTGCCCGGAAATATCCACTATCTCATTGAGAGTGAGCTGCCTTTTTGCGGCATAAGCGTTAAGGGTCTCACCTTCGATGTATTCGCGAACGATGCAGACCATCTGCCCGTTCTCAAACTGCTTGTAATAGTGGGGAAGTCCCGGATGATCAAGTTCTCCCAAAAGCCCTATATCGGTGCTGAAAGGATATTTCGAACGATCATAGCAAGTCGCTATTCCCTTCTTGCCGTCGGAATTTCTTTGCACAAGAAATGTCTCCCGACCGTTATGGGACGCGAGGCATTCAGTCTGACAGTAGTTTTCAAGGAAATCTTCCGGATAATCGCTTTCGACCGCAATAGCGTCCAAGCTTCCGGTTATGGTCTCAATCCCGTTCATTCTTCTTTCCTCCGATCAGCGGTAACCCAAGATCATGCAAGAGGATCTGTGAATCAACGAGTGATTTATGATTGTTTAAACAAAAGATTATCGCGGCATCTCTTTTTATGCGGGGATAGAGCTGGCTCTTGCCGGCGATCCTGAGCATCTCCTGTGCCTGTTTGTAATCGGCGTTCATTGCGAAGGAAAGCTGAAGGACCGTATCCCTCGAGGGATTACGTTTCCCTGTGAAAAGCTGATGTCCGTAGGATTTGTCAAGATTGGCCCTGAGTATGACATGCTCGGGCACCTCAAGGTGTTTCTTGCACCACATATCAAGATATTCGGAGAAAGACAATGTCAAAAATGCCGGTTCGTTCTCCTTAAAGAATTCCCCCGGCTCATTTTCTTTAAACAACAATACCAACAATTCCTCTGTGCTCAATTGTTTGTCCATTGCCCCATTCCCCCGGATATTGTACTGCACGATTAATATAACTATATATAATATCCCTTTTCGTGTCAACAGAGTTACATAAGAAAAAAGAGACAGAACCACATGTTGTTCTGTCTCAATACCTCACTTTAAAACCCGCCGATTATGCAAGTTTGCTCTTTGCTGTATCGCAAAGGCTCTTGAATCCTTCTGCGTCGCTGATGGCGATCTCCGAAAGCATCTTTCTGTTGATATCGATCTCTGCGAGCTTGAGTCCGTACATAAACTTGCTGTATGAAATGTCGTTCATACGGCATGCAGCGTTGATACGTGCGATCCAAAGCTTACGGAAGTCTCTCTTCTTCTGCTTACGGCCTGCGAATGAAGCAGCAAGTGCTCTCATTACCGCCTGCTTGGCTGTTCTGTACTGATTTGAACGTGCTCCTCTGAAACCTTTAGCGAGCTTTAAGATTCTGTTATGTTTCTTCTTGGCATTTAAGCCACCTTTGATTCTTGCCATTTCTTTGTTCCTCCTCTTTAACTGCGATCCTGACCGCAGTTGATTCTTTGCCAAACACTAAACTATGTATTAGGCTACGCCTCGCTATTGATTACAGATAAGGCAGCATCTTCTTGGTTGCTGCAAGATTTGCAGAATCCATCATGGCTGCTTTTCTGAGTCTTCTCTTCATCTTTGTGGTCTTCTTTGTAAGAATGTGCTGCTTACCGCATTTCATTCTCTTGATCTTACCTGTTCCGGTAGCCTTAAAACGCTTTGCAGCTGCTCTGTTAGTCTTTAACTTCGGCATATGTGTTTCCTCCTCAAATAATATACATTAGATTGATCATTTCTTCTCGGTAAGAACCATGATCATGCTCCTGCCTTCAACTTTGGCCGGTTTCTCGATTGTCGAGCAATCTTCAAGATTGGCTGCGAACATATCAAGGATTTCCTTACCCGCAGTCATATGAGCCATCTCTCGTCCTCTGAATTTAAGAGTCGCTTTGACTTTGTCCCCATGTGTCAGGAACTTACGAGCCTGATTAGCTTTTGTTTTCAGATCGTTCTCATCGATATTGGGAGTAAGTCTTATTTCTTTGATCTCAGTTATCTTCTGTTTCTTGCGCGCTTCTTTTTCTCTGCGCATCTGCTCATAACGGAATTTACCGTAGTCGGCAATCTTGCAAACAGGCGGCTTTGCTGTGGGTGCGATCTTTATGAGATCGAGTCCCGCTTCTTTCGCCATGTTAAGAGCATCACGAACCTGCATGATCCCGAGCTGCTCACCCTGCTCTCCGATAAGACGGATTTCTTTGTCCCTGATCTGATCGTTAATCAAATACTCGCTAATGGTCGTTACCTCCTCTGCCATAAAAAAACGGACCGCAAAGCAGTCCATACACAAATACAAGGGATTCCTAACGAACCCATTCCATTTATGAACCCTTCGGCTGCAATCCTTTGTGCGCCTGGGGTGAGAGGACACTCTGCTTGATGATGGTTCCCGGCGGTCCCGCGATCCTCGCACGACCACACAAAGAGCATATTACACTAATGATTTCGCTCTGTCAAGTGTTTTTGTGAAAAACTATTTCGAGCAAAACTATTTCGAGGCAAAACTATTTCGAGGCAAAACTATTTCGAGCGATACTTTGCAAACCATTTGCGGGTAAAAACTTGCGGTCTGGCTGAACTCGCGCGGTCGAGCTGAAAGCGCGCGGCCGAGTTGAAATCGCGCGGCCGAGCTGAAAGCGCGCGGTTGAGCTGAAAGCACGCGGTCGAGTTGAAAGCGCGCGGCCGAGCTGAAAGCGCGCGGCCGAGTTGAAAGCGCGCGGCCGAGTTGAAATCGCGCGGTCGAGTTGAAGTCGCGCGGCCGAGCTGAAAGCGCGCGGTCGCGCTTAAAGCGCGCGGTCGAGTTGAAAGCGCGCTCACCACCGGGTTGTATATCCCTTGTTTGGAACGAAAAAGACCGCAAATTTGACTAAAACTGAGATAACACGCAATTTAGTCAACACTTTAACGGTCATGTGCAACGAAAAAAATAGTCCAGAAAAAGATATTTAATCTAAAACAAAGGAATTCTCGTTTTTAGTCAAGAATATTTATCTCCGGTACGGTGAAAAAGCTCACATCGCGAGGAAATCACTTGACTAAACACGAAAATTAGTCGGGTTTAGTCAAAAATCGCATTTTTTGGTACAGTGAAAAAGCTCAAATCACGAGAAATCATTTGACTAAACGCGGAAATTAGTCGGTTTTAGTCAAAAAACGTTATTTTCGCTACGGTGAAAAACCTCAAATCACGAGAAATCATTCGGCTAACCACGGAGGAACCGCTCGGTTCCGCAATCAGCGGTTTCGTGTTTCTTGGAACCGGCTCTCTTTTCTACAAATTTAATGGTGTGACGTAACAGTCAAAGCCATCGTAAAAGCCATTGTGATAGACATCGTCACAGCCCATCGTCAAAGCCTTCGTGACACTCATCGTAAAAGCCATCGTGACAGCCATCGTCACCGCCCCCGTCATTGCCGTCCATCTGCGCAATTTTTTCCCCGATCACTTAGTCCTTTCTCTCGTCATCGTTAGTAAAGCACTCCCTGAACCTTCCCGAAAAGGAGGGTTGCATTCCGGCCGCGTAAAGATGCGAAGTGTCGCCGAAAGTGAGCATTCGAAACTGCGCTTTCCCTTCCCTTCTCTCTTCAGTAGCGACAACGGTCACTCCCGTGGGAGCTGCGATCGTCGTATGCCAAAGTGTGAAAACAGGCAGGTTTAAAAGATATGACAAAAGCACACATTCTAGTCCGAAATGACAGAATAAAACTATGGTATCGTTGTTCGATCTTACTGCCTTGAAAAAGTTTCCTTCTTTGCGGTAACCGTGCTTTTCCAGCAATGCGCCAAACTCGTTCCGGATCCATTCGATCTCTTCTTTGACATGTGCCTCCTCGAGAGCCGGGTACTGCGTCCAACGCTCGGGATCAAAGGCATACGGCATTTTTTCCCTGTCCTCGGGAAGCCAGTCCCATGCCACGCCGATCTTCTCTGTTCTTTGTACCCTCGGCGCAAATTCGCGAAGCCACAACAATTCCTCTGCCTGCATATTCATCTTTGCAAGGCAGGGAGCCGCCGTTTCTTTCGCACGTCCGAGCGGAGAGACATAGCACTTGTCCGCACGGATGTTTTTCATTCTTTCCGAAAGAGCCTCCGCCTCCATTCTTCCGGTAGGTGTCAGCGAATCATGCTCATAATCGGGGTCGCCGTGGCGAATGATAAATAATTTCATATGTAAGATCCTTTCGGTTGTTTAACGGGGCGAATCCCCGGGATATGAACCATTGGGATATAAACCCTTTGGATATAAACCTTCGGATATGAACCCTTCGGATATAAACCTTCGGATATAAACCTTCGGATATAAACCCTTCGGATATGAACCCGTGGGATAAGGTCACGGATCTACCGTTACCGTGTTATTTTATTATCCTTCCGTCACGCATGCGCACAACACGCGTACAGAATCGGTCAAGAAGTGTCTCATCGTGAGAGATGAGAATGTACGTAAGGCCATGTTTGTTCTTAAGCTTATGAAGCAGTTCAAGGAGCTGCTCCCTGAGGGTGACATCGATGGCCGAAACAGGCTCGTCGAGAATAATTAATTTTCGATTTAATAATAATGCAGATGCAATGGAAATACGCTGTTTCTGTCCTCCCGAAAGACCCGAGACACGTCTCGAAAGAAGCTCTTCGGAGAGATCTGTGTCGGCCAATATCTTCCTGATCCGTTTCATTCTTTCTTCTTCCGATCTTACACCCGAAAGCTTTAACGGTTCCTCGAGTATCCGACGAACCGTCATGGTCGGACAAAGGCTTGCCTGCGGGTCCTGAAATACCATTGCGGGTCCTTCGCAATTAAGCGTTATCTCACCCCTAACGTGCCGGAGAAGTCCCGCTATTGCCTTGACGAGAGTTGATTTTCCGCAGCCGCTCGCTCCGGCGATCCCGAGAGTTTCACCGTCATATATATCAAGACTGACTTTATGGACCACCTCGCGCAGCTTACCTCTTCTTATGATATTTCCGGCCTGAAGCGGATACGAGATATCGACGTCCCTCAATTTGCAAAGGACGTTATCCGCTACCGCGCCGGCCTCGTAACGGGTAGTTGAAAATGCGGCATCCAAAAGGTTTCTTCCGTATTCGGATGAGGGATGAGAGAACTCCTGTCCGTTTATCAAAAGCTCCTCGGTGATCATGCCGTCCTGCATGATCAGCACGCGCCGGCATACTTTCTCGATCACTCTGAGATCGTGCGAGATAAGGATGATCGAAGTATCATATTTTTTGTTGATATGCACAAACGAATCAAGTACTTCATCCGCCACCTCCGCGTCAAGTGCGGTTGTGGGTTCATCCGCGATGATGACCTCGGCACGGCTCACAAGCGCCATCGCTATCATGACACGCTGACGCATACCGCCCGAAAGCTCATGGGGGTACTTGCCAAGAAGCATCTCACACTCCTCAAGTCCCGCATCTTCCATCGCGCGAAGAACGCGCTCTTTTCTGACATCATTTTGGTTTTTGTTTCTGTTTCGCGACACCCGGCGATGGCGATCTTTTGAATCTTTCCCGAGTTCCGGATCATGCAGATCAATGATCTCCATGATCTGCTGACCCACGGTCAGAACAGGATTGAGGCAGGTCTGAGGTTCCTGGAAGATCATGGCGATACGCCCGCCTCTTATTCGGCAATTAGCCTTTGACGAGGACATGTTAAGCGGTTTGCCGCTCAAATACACTCCTCCTCCGGTCATACAGGCCTTGTCGGGGATCAGACCCATGAT
Source organism: uncultured Clostridia bacterium (assembly GCA_946403295.1). Classification (GTDB taxonomy): domain Bacteria; phylum Bacillota; class Clostridia; order Lachnospirales; family Lachnospiraceae; genus RUG11977. The sequence goes on from CAMIZL010000026.1 coordinate 6,976, forward strand.
ACTGTATGAAGAAAGGCTCTTCCCCGAACCGGATTCGCCGACGATGCCGAGGATCTCGCCCTTCGCAAGGCTGAACGAGATACCCTTTATGACTTCATCGATCCCGTCTTTTTCTATATATCCAACCCTGAGGTCACGAACCTCAAGAAGCTTTGTGGGATCGGGAACGATCTTTTTGAGTTTTTCTATGATCAAACGGCTGATACGCTTTCTCACGGAACGGTAATTAATGCTTTGCGTGCCTATGTTTTCCGCAAGCATCGTTATAGCCAGAATTGAGACAACCATAAATAGGCACGAGAAGAACGCATACCAGGGCGCGGAGATCAAATATGTCTTTGATTCCGAAAGCATCCTTCCAAGGCTCGGATCGGGCGGCTGTACGCCGAGACCGAGAAATCCGAGTCCCGCTTCGGCAAGGATCGCATTGTTGAACCCGAGCATTATTGTCGGTATGAACACCGGAAGAGTTCCGGGGAAAATATGAAAGAAAAGAATGCGCGGGACACTCGCACCCATAAGACGCGCATTCTGAACATGATCACGTTCACGCCCCGCGAGGAATTCAGCTCTCATAACCCGGGCAAAGCTCGGGATAAAGACAATACCGAGCGCGATACAGACATTGAGGGTTCCCAGATCGAGTACGCTCACAACCACGAGGGCAAGTAGAACACTCGGAAACGATGCGAGCGCATCATTGATCCTCATAAAGAGTTCATCGATCCTTCCTCCGAAATATCCGGTCACGGCTCCGACGATCGTACCGATAACGGCACCGATCGTTACGGTAAGAAATGCGATCCCGAATGTAAGCAGGGCGCCATCCGTTATCCTTGCATAAATATCCCTTCCGTAATTGTCCGTTCCGAAGATATGAGAGGCCGAAGGAGCCGCCAAAATCTCTTCATAATTCATGAAGTTTGGATCCCAGGGCTGCCAAAAAACGCTCAGTACGACAGGAGTAGAAACTAGAGCCAGGAGCACTATAGAAGTTATTAATTTTATATTTAATTTATTGTACTTGATGCCCGAGACGTCCATTCTCCATCTCCTTTCCGTTTTTGTTTTTAATCCCGAAATCGTTTGCCCGATCGACCGGATGTCCCCCGATTGACCGCCTGTCCCTGATCGAACGGCATTCCCCAAATCGAACGGTCTGTCCCTGATTGACCGGCATTCCCCCGATTGACCGGATGTCCCCCGATCGACCGGATATCCCCCGATCGACCGGATATCCCCGGATTGACCGGATGTCACCCGATCGACCGGTCTGTCCCCTGATCGACCGGATGTCCCCCAATCGACCGGTCTGTCCCTGATTGACCGGCATTCCCCCGATTGACCGGATGTCCCCCGATCGACCGGTCTGTCACTTAGTCTCCCGAACCGGTTCTCGGGTCTGCTTTTCTGTATATGATATCTACGATAAAATTCACTGTCACAACGGTAGCCGCAATATACATTACGACCGCCTGCACGACATTCATGTCGCGTTTCGAAATGGACGAAACAAGGAGCATTCCTATTCCGTCGAGGTCAAATACTTTTTCTGTGATGATGCTGCCTGCCATTACTTCAGCCACGATAAGGCCGATAAACGTTATTACGGGCAGGAGCGAGTTCTTGAGCACATGACGTGCAAGTACTTCTTCTCTTGTGTTTCCTTTGGCACGTGCGGTGCGGACGTAGTCTTTTGTAAGTTCACGTCTTACGGATGCTTTAAGGAACCTGACCGTCATTGCGGTCTTCGGGATCGCTATACTGAGAGCCGGAAATATCAGACAGCCGATGTAGCCGATAAAGCTTTCGGAGGGAGCCACGTATTGCCCCGGAAAAAAACATTTGAGTATAACTCCGAACACTACCGTGATAAGGATTCCGAGAATAAAAGAGGGGACGGACATGCACACGAGCGCGGATATGTCCGTTACCTTGTCAATGATGCCGCCGGGACGCCTGGAGCCCACCAGACCGACCGGGATGCTGATCGCGATGATCATGAATAAAGATATAAAGGCAAGGCCTGTCGTTACCGGCAGGCGCTTGCCTATAAGTTCAGAAACCGTTCTGGTCGGATAGACGCTTGACATACCGAAATCACCCGTCACTGCGCCTCCGAGCCAGGATACAAAACGTTCGGGTAGGCTCTTGTCAAGACCATAACTCTTGGAAAGCTGCTCGATCTTCTCGGGCGTAGCTTCCGTTCCGAGGCGCGACAAAGCCGCATTGCCGGGAATAACCGTAAAAAGAAGGAAATTAATCACGGCAACGCAAAGCAACGTCACGATGAATATTATGGTTTTGCGAAGATAATAATTCATATGTATCCCTTTAACGGCATACCGTTATTTCAGGTATGCAACGGTGCTCATATCCTGTACATATACGGGATAGAACGTGTATCCCGTAAGTTTTTTGTTTACTGCCACGAGCTGGGCGGGACTTTGTATATATGCGGAAGCCGCATCGTCCGTAAGGATTGCTTCAAGTTGCTTATAGAGCCTCTCCTTCTCGTCCTCACTCGATGTTTTCTTGGCACGGACATATATCTCGTCAAATTCGGAGTTCGAATAATTGATAAAATTCTTACTCGAGTCCGAAGGATAGAACCTCAGGATGTCCGAGGGTGCAAGCTCGCTGTCGAGACCGATGATGGTGGATTCGAAATCTCTTCCGGCATAAACGTCGGAGAGCCACGATGACCATTCGATCAATTTGATCTTTGCGTCGATTCCGGCCGCCTTAAGCTGCTGCGTGATCACCTCTCCCGTCTTTACGTGAAAATCGTAGTTCGAAGGGATCGTGATCGTAAACGAGATACCGTCGGGGTAACCTGCCTCGGCAAGAAGTTCTTTAGCCTTCTCGACATTGGTGGGATACTTGTCGACGAGAGAGGCATCATAGTAACGACCGAAGGTAGGGAACATGTTTGTTCCGATAACCTCGCCTTTGCCCTCAGCAACAACGTTTATGATACCCTGTCTGTCGAGCGCGTAACAGATTGCCTTGCGTACACGCACATCCGTGAAAGGCGCACGTGCATTGTTGAGGAACAGTGCCTGCACAAGGTTCATTGTTCCGTCTTCAATTCGATAATTACCCTTTAACTGATTTGCCTGATCTGCCGTAAGGTAAGGGAAGATATCGATCCCTCCGGCCATCAGTTCAAGGAATGCGGCGTCCGTATCGGCACTGATCTTAAATGTCACACCGTCAAGGTAAGGCACGCCTTCAACATAATAATCTTCGTTCTTCTCGAGAACGATACTCCTCATGGGTTCGTACGAAACGAACTTGAAAGGTCCGCATCCCACGGGTGCGGTCTCCTGTGCGTCATAATCGCACGGAATGATACTGCAGGTGAAGAATCCGATGAGCTCGGTAGCAGGCTCGGAAAGGATGACTTCAACGCCTTTTTCGGTCTTATTGATCTCTTTAATAACGGAAAAAGCCGATTTGACAAGTACCTCGGGATCCGGGGCACCGTCAAGACCGGCTACACGCTTAAGCGAATATATAACATCTTCTGCCGTAACTTCCTTGCCGTTGTGAAATTTCACACCCTTGCGAAGAGTGAAGTCGTACTTAAGTCCGTCTTCCGAAATTTCATAGGCTGAAGCTACAGCGGGAACAAAATCACCATTGCTTGCGACCTTGATAAGGCCGTCAAAAATGTTAATGAGGACTTCTTCTGTTCCTGCCGCTACTGCTTTGTGTGGGTCAAGACTGTCAAGATCCTGGGTTATTCCTACCGTAATTTTTCCGCCATATTTGACCGAAGAATCAGAGCCGCTTTGCTGCTCCGGGCCGTCACCGGTCGTGCCGCCTGTGCAACCGCACAGTGCTGCCGCGATGACGATCTGCAGTATCATGAAGAAAGAAATGAGTTTCTTTTTCATGGTACTAAACTCTCCTTTTGTTTTATAGCGTGTCTAAGTTTATCTCATGCAGGGTTGTTTGTCAAACACAGCTTAAAAATTTCCCCTAAGAGTTTCTCACGGTTCGCGTTATAGGTACAGACGGTTTACTACATAAAAATACGCATCTTACCTCATAAACGTGATGATCCCAAAGGATTTTGGTAAATTTTTATTGGTCGGCATGCCCCTTTCTCACCTTATGCGCACCTTTCGCTTTGACACTGTTATATCGGGCAACGAGTGTGGGATTGTCACAATTGTTGCTTTTATAATTTGATTTTTAATCATTATTGCGGTATTATTAACATAATTAGAGTTTACTAACTGGGAGATATTATATGAAAACACGATTATTTCGAAAAAAAGAAACGATGATCGGGTGTGTTTTGATCATCGTGCTATTGTCCATAGGAGTCATAATCCTTCTGAATTATGATGAAACTCCCGTTTTTTACAGATATGTAATCGATCATAAAAACGAACTCGGTGAGTATGTTAATAGTTTGAAAGCAGAAAACGAAACCGATCATACCGAAATGTTTAACGGATTTGAAGTTCGCTATTTTGCAGGCAGCGGGATGGCAGAGTTTGAGCTAAAGGATCCGCTTCCTTCCAACACCCACAGAGGATTCTATTATTCGCCAAACGACAAACCTTTGGGATACTTTGATTCAATGCTGTATTTTGAGCAAGACGGAGATGGGTGGAAATGCGATCAGATATTGTACACTCATATAACCGAGTACACGGAAAGGATCACGGATCACTGGTTTTGGTTTGAATTTAATTTCTGAAAAAGAAGATCGGTCGGGTTTTATCCAACCGATCTTCTTTTATCCGAGTGCGACATCAAGTGCCATCATAAGCGTAAAGCCTACTGCGAACAGTACTACACCCACATTTGAGTGCTCTCCCTCGGACATCTCGGGGATCAGTTCCTCGACCACGACGTAGACCATCGCTCCGGCTGCAAAGCTTAATAGGTAAGGCATCGCCGGGACAAAGAATTCGGCGGCGAGGATAGTGAGTGCCGCTCCGACGGGTTCAACGGCGCCCGACATGGCTCCGTACAGGAACGCCTTCTTCTTGCTCTTCCCTTCGGCACAGAGGGGCATCGAGATGATGGCTCCCTCGGGGAAGTTCTGGATCGCGATACCGATCGCAAGCGCAAGTGCTCCGCCCGCCGTGATGGTCGTATTGCCCGAGATAAATCCGGCGTAGACCACGCCCACGGCCATGCCTTCGGGAATATTGTGAAGTGTGACCGCAAGTACCATCATGGTCATCTTTTTGAGTTTGGAATTCGGACCCTCTGCCTTCTCGGCATTCAGATGCAGATGAGGGATCAACGAGTCGAGCAGGAGTAAGAACAGGATTCCGATCCAGAACCCGACAAACGCGGGGAGGAAACTCCATCTTCCCATATCTTCGGACTGTTCCATCGCGGGAATGATAAGACTCCAGATCGATGCCGCCACCATCACTCCGGCAGCGAAGCCGTTAAGCGCCTTTTGCACGCGGGGGCCGAAATTCTTCTTCATGAAGAATACGCAAGCCGATCCGAGCACTGTTCCCGCAAAGGGAATGAGGAGTCCTGCCAAAACAGCTGTGTTCATTATCAGATCACTTCCTTTATTCAAGAATCATTCCAAAATATGTTCCATACCCTGACTGATTATGGCCCTGACGTGGTCATCGGCGAGAGAATAAAAGATACTCTTACCGTCGCGACGCGTCTTCACGAGTTTTGACTTCTTGAGAAGCGCGAGCTGATGGCTCACCGCCGACTGGGTCATGTTGAGAGCTGCCGCCATATCACAGACACAGACTTCCGCCTCAAGGAGTACAAAAAGTATCCTGATACGCGACGAATCACCGAATATCTTAAAAAGCTCCGCGAGATCAAAAAGCTCTTCTTCACCGGGCATCTTGTCCCTGACGATCGCAAGGAGTTCCTCATGGATCTCGTTTGTTTCACAGCACTCTGCTTTGCTCATGTAATACCTTCTCTTCCTGAATTTTTACGCTTATCCGCAATTATAGCGTTTTTCCTGAATAATAACGCTTATCCGCAATTATAGCGCTTTTCCGCAATTATAGCGCTTTCACTGAATTATAGCGCTTTTCCGCAATTATAGCGCCTTTCCGCAATAATTATATCATGATATAATTATTGCTCATGTCCATTAATATTGCTTATTTGTCATATTGTCACCGATGATCATTATACCATGTCACGCCCTTTTTGTCGAAAGAGCACGTATCGCATTCAGGATAGCGATCACCATAACACCCACGTCGGCGAAGATAGCTGCCCACATATTCGTGATACCGAGCGCTCCAAGTATCAGGCAGGCAACCTTGATCCCGATCGCGAACCAGATGTTTTCGTAAACGATCCTGAGGCACTTGCGTGCTATTCCGATCGCTTTCGAGATCTTCACGGGGTTATCATCCATAAGGACTATGTCCGCAGCCTCGATCGCCGCATCCGATCCGAGAGCGCCCATAGCAATGCCTATGTCGGCTCTTGAAAGTACCGGAGCATCGTTGATTCCGTCTCCCGCAAACGCAAGCGTTCCTTTCCATGTTCTTTCTTTAAGAAGCTCCTCAACCGCCTCAACCTTCTCTGACGGCAAAAGCTCGCTCCTCACTTCGTCGATCCCGAGGTCTGCAGCGACTCTCTCCGCTACAGGTTTAATGTCGCCCGTAAGCATGACCGTCTTCGTAACGCCCTTCTTCTTAAGGAGATCAATAGCTTCTCGAGCTTCGGGCTTGATACGGTCGCCGATCAGGATGTGGCCGGCATACGCCCCCGCGATCGCCACATGAACGATCGTTCCTACCTCACGGCAGGGGATCGCCTCGATCCCGAGTGCTTCCATGAGTCCTGCGTTGCCGACAGCAACCGGGATCCCGTCCACTGTCGCCGTGATACCTTTACCGCTCAGCTCCCGAACGTCACTCACACGCGAGCGATCCGGCTCATGTCCGTAAGCCTTAAGAAGGCTCCTGCTTATGGGGTGACTGCTTGCGCTTTCGACCAGGCCGGCCAGCTCGAGGAGCTTGCACTCATGACCCTTACAGGTGTCACAGATACCACTTCCATGCTTATGCGGGTGATCCGGATTGTTCTCTTCCCTTGAGAAAGCCACTCCATCCGCCTGGCACGTACATTTCCCTGTTTCATCATCACGGTGATGGATGCCCTCAACCTCGAAGACACCTTCTGTCATAGTACCTGTTTTATCAAACACGACGGTCTTAACACGGCTTAAAGCCTCCATGTAGTTCGAACCCTTAATGAGGACACCTGCACGGCTCGCCCCGCCGATCCCGGCGAAGAAGCTTAAGGGGATGCTCACCACCAGTGCGCACGGGCAACTGATGACAAGGAAGGTGAGTGCCCTGTAGACCCATGTGCCCCACGCGGGCTCCGAGCCTGCGATCAGGCCGATCACGGGAGGGATCACTGCAAGTGCGAGAGCCGCACCGCAAACAGCGGGAGTATACACTCTCGCAAACTTCGAGATAAAATTCTCGGATTTCGACTTGCGGCTGCTGCTGTTCTCAACAAGCTCAAGGATCCTGGAAACGGTGGATTCGCCGAATTCGCAGGTCGTTCTGACCTTGATAACGCCCGTCATGTTTATGCAGCCGCTGATGACCTCGTCGTTCTCGCCTGCGTCTCTCGGAACACTTTCTCCGGTGAGTGCCGCAGTATCAAGCGACGTAGTCCCACTCACGATCACGCCGTCAATCGGGATCCTTTCCCCGGGTTTGACGACTATCACGCTTCCGACGGGGACTTCCCCGGGATCAACCTGTGTGAGGCTGCCGTTTTCATCCTCGATGTTTGCATAGTCCGGTCTGATGTCCATAAGCGCTGCGATCGACCTGCGACTCTTTCCAACCGCGATGCTCTGGAAGAGCTCTCCGATCTGGTAGAAAAGGATTACCGCAACGCCCTCGGTGTAATCGCCGAGAACGATCGCGCCGATCGTTGCGACTGCCATAAGGAAGTTCTCATCGAAGGGCTGACGGTTTTTGATCCCCTTGAGCGCCTTCCACAAAACGTCGTAGCCGACTGTCAGGTACGGGAGCATGAAGCAGGCGAACCTCACCCACCCCTCGATGGGTATGAGTGCGAATGTAATCATCAACACTCCTGCGACCAGGATCCTTACGAGCATCTTCTTTTGCTTTTTATTCATATCAGATCACCTTTCTCTGCCCTTCGTACATCCCGACAACCGGGCGTGACTACTTTCGCCCCGGACCCGGCCGGGTGATACTTGGCGCACCACGGGTCGGTGCAGCAAAATCATCATAAAACTACAGAAAGATCTCGCAGTCTTCCTCTACCTTCTTACAGTTCTTTAAAACTGTCTTCATAACGGCAGCAGCGTCCGCTCCTTCATCGAACTCGACTTCCATCTTTAGAGCCATGAAATTGACAACGGCGTTTTTTACGCCTTCCGTCTTCTTGGCAGCCTCCTCCATCTTGTTGGCGCAATTCGCGCAGTCCACATCGATCTTGTACGACTTTTTCATCTTGTTCCTCCTGTATCTCTATGGTTATTATGTATAATAAGATATGAACACATGAATGTTCGTTCATGTGTTCATATCTTACAACATATATTCTCTTCTGTCAATACGCGTCATTATTTATGTTTGCCGCATAACTCCCAGAACGCCACCGCCGAGGACGCCGCCACGTTAAGCGAATCCACACCGTTATGCATGGGGATGATGCAGATACGGTCGCTTCCCACGAGCGTTGCGTCGGTAAGTCCCGTTCCTTCGGTCCCGAAGACTATTGCACGCTTATCCCCTTCAAGAAGCGTTGTGTCCGTGAGCGGTACCGCATCGGGTGTCAGAGCCATCGATATCACGCAGAAGCCCGCCTCATGAAGGATATCCGTCATGTTTTTGTCAACGGGCAGGTATGTCCACGGCACCTGAAAGACCGTGCCCATCGACACTCTCGCCGCTCTTCTGTAGAAAGGATCCGCAGAGTCCCTTGTTACAAGCACCGCATCAACACCGAGCGCCGCCGCCGACCTGAATATTGCTCCGAGATTTGTCGGATTGACTACATTTTCAAGAACCGCAACGCATGACGCCTCCCCAAGAAGCTTTCGCACGTCGGGAAGCTCCGGACGTTCAAAAGCCGCAAGCATTCCTCTCGTGAGGTTATATCCGGTTATGGCACCGATCACGGAGTGCGCCGCGGTGTAAACAACAGAACCGATATCGGTACCGCCGTTCACGCTTTCGAGCAGTACGACCGCCGCCTCCGTTCCGAGCGTCTCCTCTTCCACAAAAAACGATAGCGGGCGAGCCCCGTATTTTATCGCCCGCTCAATGACCATTGGCGTTTCCGCGATAAATATGCCGGGTGCCGGCTCGTTTATGTGAAGCAGCTGCGGTTCATTGTATCTTGTGTAAACAGCCACTCTCTCATCATTTATATCTTTGATCTCTGTTATGTTCATGTCAGGTCCTTTTTCTTTGGATTCTTGCTATGTTTCTTTCCGCGCTTATATACATGATAAGATTCTCTTCCGAAAAAAACAAACATATTCACACCGTCTGTCCCGTAAAAGGGGGTACATATCATTCATTCCCAAGGGTTTTTCTTGAATTTATATGTATATATGCTTTATACTGAGAAAAGCCCGGGGCGGTCTCTTTTTCTGAGATCTGACGCTTATGTGACACCCGGTCAATCGATCAAAAGAGGTAAAACCATGGTTTTATGTGCTGCAAGCTCATATGAAAAGAAATATTTTCTCGATCCGTTCTGCGAGAGGCTTCCTCAGTCCGTCAAGGACGAGCTGAGGATCATGTGCACACTTTTTGTTGAAGAGGTGGGCGGCGTGATCACGATCGAGTACGACGAACCCGACGAAACGCTTGTTCTTCGCACTCACAGCGATGAGGGCGATCTTCTGTACGATGAAGTCGGAAGCGGACTGCTCGTGAAGAAGATACAAACCACGAAGCAGGAGCTCTTAAAATCACTCGAACTCTACTGCAGAACCTTTTTAAAATGACGTTCTGACACTTTCCGCGCTGCGAAACATCACGTGCACCGGAAAAACGCTTTAATCATTTACGGAGGAACAATATGCTTCTTGCTATAGACGTAGGAAATACAAACACCAACCTTGCCGTGTTTAAGGGTGACACGATCGTGTCCGACATGGCCATCACCACCAAGACCCCCCGTACCGCCGACGAATTCGCGGCCACATTCCGCGAGCTTCTGCGCGTGAACGGGATCGCGACCGAGGATATCCACTCCTGCATCATCTCGAGTGTTGTGCCCGGGATCATGTACTACTTAAAGGGCGGTATCTTCAAGCTCTTCGGTGTGCATCCCCTCGAGGTCGGAGCAGGGATCAAGACGGGTGTCAAGATCAAGCTCGCCAATCCCAAAGAGGTCGGAGCCGACAGGATCGTCGATCTCGCCGCAGGCTACAACATATACGGCGGACCTGTTATGGTCATCGACTACGGAACCGCCACGACCTACGATCTTATCGACGCCGACGGCACTTTTATGTACGGCCTTACCTGCCCCGGCATCAGGATCAGCGCCAATGCGCTCTGGCATGACACCGCAAAGCTCCCCGAGATCGAGCTTGCGCTGCCTCCCACGATCCTCGCGAACGACACGATATCAAGCATGCAGGCAGGACTTCTGTACGGCACTATCGGACAGACCGAGTACATCATCGACCGCGTCAAACGCGAAGCCGGCCTCAAAGAGATGAAGGTCGTTGCGACAGGCGGACTCGGCGAACTCATCGCGGGCGCGACGGACAAGATCGATGTTTATGACAGAGCCCTCACCATGAAGGGTCTTAAGATCATCTACGACAAGAACCGTTGAAACCGGCACATAACCGGCAAAATAAATTAAAAAGGACGATTTGATTGAAGATAGGTAATATTGAAACAGGCAGACTCGTGCTCGGCCCGATGGCCGGGTTTACGGACATGCCCTTCAGACTCCTCTGCAAGGAGCAGGGAGCCGACTATATGGTCACCGAGATGGTGAGCGCCAAGGGCATCCACTACAACAGCCCCGGCTCGAACTTACTGCTTGAAAGCGACCCCGCCGAGCATCCGATAGCTCTGCAGCTCTTTGGCAGCGATCCGGAGATCATGGCAGAAATCGCCGCAAAGCTCGAAGATCTCCCTTTTGACGCTTATGACATAAACATGGGGTGCCCCGTCCCCAAAGTCGTAAATAACGGAGAGGGAAGCGCTCTTATGAAGGATCCCGCTCTCGCGGGCGAGATCGTAAAGGCCGTAAAAGGCGCAACCCATAAGCCCGTCACGGTCAAGTTCAGAAAGGGATTTGATAACAACTATCTTAACGCCGTGGAATTTGCCAGGGTACTTGAAGCGAACGGCGCGGACGCACTGACTGTTCACGGCAGGACTCGCGAGCAATACTACCACGGTACAGCGGACTGGGGCGTAATAAGAGATGTTAAAGAAGCCGTCAGGATACCGGTCATCGGTAACGGTGACATCAAGACCCCCGAGGATGCGCTCCGCATGTTCGAGACTACGGGCTGCGACGCCGTAATGATCGCGCGCGCCGCACAGGGAAATCCCTGGATCTTCCACCGCATCAAGACTTTCCTTGACACGGGTGTTATCGAAGAGAAACCTCCGGTTCACGAGATATTCGCTATGATCAAACGACATTACAGAATGCTTGCCGGGCATAAAGGCACTACCGTAGCGGTCCGCGAGATGCGCACTCACATGTCCTGTTATACCGCCGGACTCCCCGGGAGCGCCTCTCTGCGAAGGACGATAAATACGTGCGAGTCGATGGAAGAAGTATTTGAAATACTCGACGGATACGATAAATGATCACTGGGTGGTTTCACTCATACAGCACGTAGCTTTTGTCGTCATCAATGATCGAGATCATACACTCCGCCACCTTCGGGTCGAACTGTGTGCCGCTGTTCTTCTCAATTTCCGCTCTGACCTTATCCTGCGGCATGTACTCGCGGTAACTGCGGGTGCTGGTCATCGCAATGAAGTATATTACAACATATATTAATACGCAAGTACAGCATTATACCGAATGGTCCATGTGTCAATTGGGTGAAGTTTGCGGCAAGAAAACGGTTGCTGCTTCGCCATAACCAAAACGACAGGGGTATGGACCATGCATTTGATGGTCCGCACCCCCTCATTCAGTGAAGATCAAATTCCGGCGGCTTGTCTATTTCTTCACCTACATATTTTCCGTTCTTCTTCCTCTGTCTGACGCACTCCGAGAGGAGATATTCTATCTGTCCGTTTACGGATCTGAAATCGTCCTCAGCCCACGCTGCAATGTCATTGTATAGCTTTTCCGACAGACGAAGCGGAACCTGTTTTTTTTCACCCATTTACAGCACCCTTATTTAGTACAGAGTTCCCGAATTTACAACGGGCTGTGCATCGTGGTTGCCGCACAATACCACGAGAAGGTTGGAAACCATAGCTGCTTTTCTCTCTTCGTCGAGTACCACGGTCTGCTTCTCATTCAGCCTTTCGAGAGCCATTTCTACCATACCCACCGCACCGTCAACGATCATCTTGCGTGCGTCAACGATTGCGGACGCCTGCTGTCTCTGAAGCATTACAGATGCGATCTCAGGCGCATATGCGAGATAGGTGATCCTTGCGTCAATAATCTCAAGGCCTGCATCATTGACCTTGCTTTGGATCTCTTCCCTGATCCTCTGAGCTACAACTTCCGCAGATCCGCGCAGGCTGCCTTCATCAGCCTGTCCGTCGCCTGTTGTATCTACATTCTTCGATACGTCGTAAGGGTAGATCCTTACTATGTTTCTGAGTGCGGAATCACACTGAAGCGAAAGATATTCCTTGTAATTATCTACATTAAATACGGCTTTTGCGGTATCAACAACCTTCCAGATAACAGCGATTCCGATCTCTATGGGATTACCGAGGCAGTCATTGATCTTCTGTCTGCCGTTATTGAGTGTCATAGCCTTAAGAGAGATTTTTTTATTCGCAAAAGCAGCATTAGCGGCGGCATCGGGGGTCTGAGCCGCACGGATCGGAACCTTGCGCGAACCCTCATTCTCACCGCTCTGCGCGAGTTTTGTTTCAGCTGCGGGATTGACTGCGCTACAGAAGGGGTTGATAAAATAGAAACCTTCTCCCTTGATCGTTCCCTTATATTTTCCGAAAAGCGTTAAAACAAGCGCCTCCTGAGGCTTAATTATTTTCAGACCGGGGATCAGGAAAATTGCGAAAAACAAGATCAGAAATCCGGGCAAAATAAGAAACGGTATTTCCTCTACCGCTCCATAAACAAGAATTGCGACCGATCCGAGGAACAAAAGAATGTCAAGCAATAAAACTACCATTCCCATACGGTTTTCAGTGTAAATCTTCTCTGTCATACGAACCTCCTTTTGAATTTTATCAAATTTAATATCAAATCAAACAATAATGCTTATGATATCATTATGATATCATTAAGAATCATTTTTGTCAAGATGGTCCCTTGGGGACCATCATCCCGGCAGTTTATCGCTGAACACCAGCAACTGGCTTGTTATCCTCTCCTCTTCGGTGAGGGGTTTGAAGACTCCGCTGTCATACAGTTCGTCCACTGCCATCAACGCTTCCGAGGGCGTGATGAAGCCTTTAAAGAACCTGTAGATCTGATAATCCTGCATGTGCTTCGGGTAGCTCTTGGCGCTCTCTACCGCCTGCTCCATCGCAAAGCCGGCGATCTCGTCCTTGATCTCTTTGTCAAGCTCAGGGATCCTGTCGAAGAACTTCTGCATCTCTTCTTTTACGACCATGACCATCACTTTTCCGTCTTTTGAAATGAATCTCCTGTCATGGAGCCTCCGGAATTTTTCCTCGTTTTCGGGCCCGGTCGTAAGGCTTCCGCAGATCCACTCGTAAAGTGCCTCGTAATCCTCGGCCTTGTTGTTCTGCCACATCCCCTGCCTGCTGCAGAGTCTCGTGTCGCAGGACCATGAGTTGAGGCTCTTGTATTTTTTCGAATCTCTGTACATGTCACCGCATGCATTATAATCGTCATGCGCAGGCTTTGCCAAAGGCGTATAATCAGGATCCTCGATCTCCCCTTTGAGCTGAACGCTCACCGCGTAGTCCGCCCCGCCCGGTGTTTTGATGTAATACTTCGAAACATCGGTTTTGATCGGCAGAGTGCACTTGTTCGAAATAGCATAAAAGATCACCGCTGCCTCAAAGAGCTCTCTGTTGCCATCGGGGATATATACGTTATCATAATCCTCGATCGCCTTACGCACCTTGGGAACGTACCTCTTCACAAGCTCCCCGACCACCCTCATCTTCTCGCGCAGGATGTTGTCATGTCTCTCAAGCGAGATCTTTCTCGGGTAGAAAAGCACGTAGGTCATGTAACGATTCCCGGTCGTCTTGACAAGGAAGCCGTTTTCCTCAAGCCAATCGATCTTTTCGTTAATGAAGACAGGCGTCATCCCCAGCTCCTCGGCGATCTCCTCCTTTGTCTTGGGTGCCTCATAGACGCTATACACAATGTTGATGTTCAGCGAATCCCCCAGATACTTTTCGGGACCACCGTCGTTTTCAGGTCTTCCGTTATGCGAAATGCTTATAGCCTCAACGGGCGCTATCCCTAAGTTTCCAATCTTCCTTTCCATCTTAAAACCCTCCTTCAGGTCGTTTCTGGCCTTATTCAAGTGCCATTTTACCGTTCCTTCCGGGAGTCCTGTTTCAGCGGAAATTTTTGATATGGACTTGCCCTCATAATAGAAGGCCAAGAGAATCTTTCGGCGGCTCGTTGAAAGGAACGCGATCTCCTTGCGGAGCTTTGCGAGTTCTTCCTCTCTTTCACTTAGATCAAAATCAGCGTAATAGGGGATCTCCATACCGTCTATGGACACGGCCTGCTTCTTCTTCGAATTCACATGCTTCGAAAAGACGTTGGAGCAGATTCGCCATACATAGCCGTCGGGATTGGCTATTTCGGCCGAACCGAGGAATGAAAGATAGACCTCCTTCACCATCTCGGCGCTCAGTTCTTCCGCCTCTTCACTCGAATATGACTTCCTGACCGCAAATCCGTAGATCTTTTGAAAGTACTCCTCTATTAACTTGTCCGCTTTTTGTTTGTCCATTGATTCCTCGCTTCTCGGAAGGTCCTCGCGACCGACACTTCCTTCTCCCGGTTACGCTTATACAGTGGAGGGTAAAACCGAAAGGTTGGCAGATTTATTATCTTTGATATTATCAGGTGGTTGAAATGTTATCAACGGGTCATCAAATAAACGTGCGTATAAAACGAATTTATGCTATCATTACAGTATCAGGAAAAAACACACTTATATTTTTGTCGCTGCACATAAAAATATTGAAATCATTTCTATCAACAAGAAAGGCCGAAGTTATGATAAACGAAGTGTTATTTATGGAAGCCAGGATTTTCAGTGATTACTGCAATCTGAAACATTTATCCGCTACGAAAGCAAACGCCATATTTAACAAATGTGGTATTTGGGACTACATAGAGGCCTGCTATGATACATTGCATATGAATGGCGATAATTGTGTGCTTAACGATATAGAAGAGATCATCGCCAAGAAAGGTGTGGCTGTATGAAATTAGACTGCTATACGCCTTATGAAAAAATGAAGCTTTGCGCAGACATGACGCTGGCGAACGCAATAGAAGACATGGCATCCGCTGAAAATATCTCCATTGAAGAAGCCAGAAACAGAATCCTTGAGTCAAAAGCATATGAATGCCTTTATGATTTTGATACCGGAATGTGGAAAGAAGGACCGGATTATTTCAGAGATTTTATGAAGAAAAACTGACTTTAGATAGTAAAGGGGATGGTCCCCGAGGGACCATCCCCGTAAATTTTCACTCCAGGTACATCCCCTTAAGCTTCTCTCTTTCTTCCTCCGTGACTCTGAGTGCTTTTAAGAGGAATCCGTCAAAGCTGCCGTAAAGCTCCTCAGCCTTGCGGTAGAGGGAATCTATGTACTCCTTATGCGCTCCGAAGAGCCAGTCGAAAGCTCTTCGCTGCCTGTCATCGACTTTTCCTCCGGTCTTAAAACCGACGGACTCGACCATCTTCATCTGCTCGTCCCTGATATACTCGTTCGTGAGCAAATAATCGCTTATGATATCTTCCTTCGTGATCCCGAGTATGTGCTCAATAATGACAGCCCCGACCCCCGTACGGTCCTTGCCGACCGTGCAGTGCCAGAGGATCGCCCCCGCGCGCGGCTCAAGCAGAAGGTCGATGAAGCGGCGGTACTGACCCACCGAGAACTCATTGGCCACAAAGCTGTCGTAGATACGCGCCATGTACCTTCCGGCGCCGTCGGGATCGTCCCCCAGTTTAAAGAACGCCTCATCGTCCGACTTCTTGTCACGCGACACGCCCGCCGCAAGGTTCGGAAGGATGGAGATGTGGACGTTTTTCACCCCGGCGACCTCCGGGTCGGGCATCCCGCCGCACTCGGTGTCGGTGCGAAGATCCACAATGCAGTCGACATTTTCGGAGAGGAACTTGATGTCACCCTCCGTCGCGCCGTGCAGATTACCGCTACGGACAAGCCTGTTCTTCACGATGCGGCGTCCGTCTGCGGTCTTCATCCCGCCGAGATCTCTGGTATTGTTAAAGCTGAGAAATCCGAGTTTGGTACTGACGTTTGGTTCGGAATTCCCTGTATTACAGATATGCTTGTGATCAACTTCCATCTTCACAAATAATCTCCTGTTCCGTTTTTATGCCGTTTTACGGCTGTTCTTTCATACCCCGATCGCAAAGGGTTTTCCTTCCGTCTCCGGTAATCTCATAATCACAAAGCCTGTCCTTATAATATATGATCTTAACCTCACCGAAATCCTCAATCTTTCCCGAATCAGTGCCTATTTCATTGGATCTCTTGATTATGCTGATCATTCCCATACATGCCAGTCCCAATCCGCATGTTAAAGCTAATATGCAACTTAAAATTTCCATTATCTGTCCTGCCTTTCTTTAACATATTTATTGGTGCGTGATGATTGTGTACGCTTAACGCTTTCTTTAAAGCTTTTCAATTTCTTTATTGATTTGCACAGCAAAGCAACACTTCCCAAAGCCATGAGGCTCAACACATATAAGCCGCCGGCTATACCGAACCCCGAGAGATCGGATCCCGGTTTTCCTGTCACATTTTTTTCCATTGCATATAAAAAAAGCCATGAAAAGGTGAGAAACGGACTACTTGTCACTAATGTGAGCAGGATAAAAATGATCCATGTCTTTTTCTTGTCGCAAGGAACAGAGCCCACCATTTTCCCCGTCTGGCCGTTTACCATGATCGTGTACGGTTTTTCCTCGTTTCTAAACGTCAAAAACCACGCGGGAAGAAATGCATATTTAACTCCGATTATACGATACACCGGATCCGAATAATCTAGTTCAAGGCTGGTATCGTTCATTTCATACTCAAGCAGATCCTTCACCTCTTCATCAAATAGCTTTCGGGCACGTTCGATCGCGATCGCATCCGTTTTCTCATGCCCGGAATCATATCTGTCCGAATAAAACCCCGAAAGATACGACGGATCAAATTCTACCAATTCGCCGGTATCATATGGCTCAAGACACTCCGATGATTCGTTGCTCAGGTTTTCGGATGCGTCTATCGTAAGATTCCGGCATCGCGTTTCCGATACGCTACGCACAAATCTTTCTGCTTTTCCCTCTTTATACCTCCAGAACTGCTCATCGCCGTAATATATATCATAGAACCAATAAGGGATATAAATACCATAGAGCCTGTCAACCGTAAATTTTTTTATCTCTTTGGGTACAAAAAAACCGGAAGAAAGCTTTTTACGAATTGTCTTTTCCGCTTGTTCTCGTGTGATCTTAAACGGCAGTATATAGTCCGGCTTCAGGCACTCCTCCACGCGTTCGAGCACCACGGTCGACTGCCCGCAGTATGCACAAAACGACGACGCTTCCACACCATTGTACGCGAGTTCCGCCCCGCATGAATTACAATGAAGTATCTGCATCCTGACAGTTGCTTGTTTTTGCTCCGATGAAGCTTCGCGCTCCTTTTCATATTTTATGATCTCTTCAGTCGGATATGATTTTCCGCAGTATTCGCAGTGCATCATGCCCGTTTGGGGCATAAACGTAATGTTTGCACTGCAGTTCGGACAACGATATGTTTTTACCATCCCATTTTCCCCTTTAGTGTTTTCATAAATTATCGCATTTTTAAATATACATTAAAATAGTATATCAAAAAAATTGCCGCAACCGAATTCTCCGACTGCGGCAAAAAAAACTCTGCTATTGTGATATGACCGCACCCCGTCACCCTATAACGTCAGTCATCGAGTACATCCCGGCCGTCTTGCCCTTGAGGAACTTGGCGGCCTGAACGGCGCCCTTCGCGAACACTGCTCTCGAATATGCCGTGTGCTTGATCTCGATAACCTCGTCGAGTCCGGCGAAGATCACGTCGTGCTCTCCGACGATGCTGCCGCCTCTGATACTTGAGATACCGATCTCATCCGCGGGACGGATCTCACGGCGTTCAGAACGACCGTAGTTATATTTGTAATCCTTGCCTGCGCCTTCGCACGCCGCCTTTGCCAGCATAAGCGCTGTACCCGAAGGAGCATCGAGCTTGTTGCGGTGATGTGCCTCGGTGATCTCGATGTCGTAGCCGCTGCCGGCAAGAATCCTTGCTGCATCTCTGACGAGCTTCATGAGCGTGTTGATACCGAGCGACATGTTGCCGGAGCGAAGAACCGCAACCTTCGCGGAAAGCCCCTCGATCTTCTTGATCTGCTCGTCGCTGTAGCCGGTTCCGCAAAGAACCGCGGGCATCCCTGTCTCAGTGGTGAGCTTGATGATGTCATCGAGTGCCTTCGGGGACGAGAAGTCGATCAGGACGTCAGCCTTAACATCGATCTTGTCCTCCCACGTATATGTGGGAAAAGCGGCCTCGCCTCTCACTACGTCGATTCCTCCGACGATGCGAGCGTCGCTGTCTTCCTCAAGAACGGAGGCAACCATCTTGCCCATTCTTCCGCTCCATCCGCAGAAAATTATATCAGTCATAATTACACCTCTTTCCTCTAAAATCGGATAATTAACCACCCGATTCACTTCTTTCCTCTAAAATCGGATAATCAACCACCCGATTCACCGCATTCATTCATACAGAGATTATCGCATGCGTTTTCTTGTCCAAGTAGAAACGCATTTTTCGAGTGGGTCTCCATCTTGTTCTACCGAGGTAGAGCTTAGAACCGTCTGCATTTACTTGAGGATTCCGAGTCTCTTCATCTCGTTCTTCATGTTCTCCGCATGAGCAGCTTCCATGGGTGTAAGAGGGCTTCTTGTGGGGCCTACCTTGTAGCCGAGCATGCCCATAGCCGTCTTAACGGGGATAGGATTAACCTCGCAGAAGAGATCGGCGATGAGCGGGATGTAACGAAGCTGAAGGTCGATGCTTTCCTGTACCTTGCCGCTTAAGAACTTGTCAACGATGTCATGTGTGTCCTTGGGAGCAAGGTGCGAAAGAACGGAGATAACGCCCTTTCCGCCGAGTGCAAGGATAGGTGTGATCATGTTGTCATCGCCCGAGTAGATGTCGAGCTTGTCGCCGCAAAGCGCTGCCATGGTGGCTGTCTGACCGACGTTGCCCGTAGCGTCCTTGATGGCAACGATGTTATCGTATGTATCAACAAGCTTCTTTACGGTCTCGGGAAGGATGTTCACGCCCGTTCTGCTCGGGATATTGTAAAGGATGACCGGAATGCTTATGCTGGCTGCCGTGTCGCCGAAATGCTTGATAAGACCACCCTGTGTGGCTTTGTTGTAGTAAGGTGATACAAGAAGTACCGCATCGGCTCCTGCCTTCTCGGCTTCCTGTGAAAGGTAAACGGATGTTGCCGTGCAATTTGAACCTGTTCCTGCGATAACGGGCACACGGTGGTTTACATGCTCGCAACACACTCTGATGGTCTCGATGTGCTCTTCGTGAGTCATGGTCGATGCCTCGCCTGTTGTTCCGCAGACAACGATAGCGTCTGTTCCACCTGCGATCTGGTCGTCGATGATCCTCTTGAACTCATCGTAATTGATCGACCCGTCGGCATTCATGGGTGTGATGATCGCAACTGCAGATCCTGTGAAGATTGGTTTCCTGCTCATAATAAAATCTCCTTTTGAATAAATAGTGTCATCTCGCAAATCAAAGATTTGCTCGATCTCGTGTTTTTACACACGAAAAAACTCCCGGTAGGGAGTCATCAAAAAGGAACATATGCTAACAAATTTAGACCCGGTGTTACGGATTTAAAGTAGCGCTCCATCATCGAAGAACGAATCCCCGACTCACCCGAAACCGTCCTCAAGAGTCCGGCTCCCGGTTTGATGACAGTCGTGCGGCTCTTAACCTCACAACCAACTGTGCACCCGGCAGGCGGAAACACAATTTCGGCATCTCATCCTTTCAGCTGTCATCACCTGTCCTGCAACATCAGGCAGCTTACTTATAATCGATGCGCCTCTACCAATTTTCATACATACTAGCATTGCGTTACTTTGATGTCAACACCTTTTGTGGTAAGTATAGCAAAAAATTTTTGAAAAAGCAAAAAAAACAAGTTTTCGGGATGGATATTTTGCATTGCAATTTCGGTGCAAATAGTGTAGTATATACTATATAATAATGATTTTTAGAAAAAGCGGGGAAATAGGGATGTGTCGTTTTATGATATTTCTTCCGCACATAATCTTCTTTGTTAAGCTAATCGGAGGTATAGGTATGGCAACCACTACATCAAATTACACCTGCAGGATAGACAAAGATCTGAGATCTCAAAGTGAAGCGCTGTTCAGCGCGCTGGGCATGAATCTCGGAACGGCCATAAATGTATTCCTAAGGAAATCAATAAGAGTCGGTGGCTTTCCCTTTGATGTTAATCTTGACAGCCCCAATAGAGAAACCATTGAAGCAATGATTGAGGCAGAGCGTATCGCCAGAGATTCCAAAGTGAAAGCATATACTGTAGACGACGCTTTTAAGGAGCTTGATAAATGAGTGAACATAAAGAAAAATATCTTGTAAAATGGACATCCAGGTTCAAAAAAGATTATAAGCAGGCCCAAAAAAGAGGCTTGGATATAGACCATTTGAAAAAGGTTGTTCTCTTAATAGCCCGGGGCGATCAGACACAGAAACTGATAGATGAATATGATGATCATCCCCTGTCAGGCAACTGGAAAGATCATCGTGAACTGCATTTGGAACCGGACTGGCTTCTTGTGTATCATATTGCAGAAGACGTTCTTGTTCTGTCTTTGGTGAGAAACGGAACTCACAGCGATATATTTAACAAATAAACTTTATAAGGGGACAGCATTTTCTGCTGTCCCCTTCTGTGTTGGTTACGTTACTTATTCTGCTCTTTCAAATGTCACACTCTCGTCGACACCTGATTTCTTTATGAGTTCAACGATCCCTGCGAAATCCTCCTCGGACGCTCTGATCACGAACTTAGCGTTCTTCGCGATGCCCCTGAATGCGTTCTTGTAGATCGTTTTGATCGAACCGGTGAGCTCGATGAGCTCGAGGTTCTTGCAGTTCTTAAATGCACCCGTGCAGATCGTCGTGATGTTCTCTCCAATCACGACTTCTTTCACGGTCTTGTTCCCCTTCATGGCATTCTTACCGATAGCTTTGACCACTCTCGTCATCCCGTCGAGTTCAATGCTCTCGGGGATAATGAGTTTCTCTCCGTCTGACGCAAGAGACATGAGCTTTAATCTTCCGTTAACCGACAAAGAGTACTGTCTTTCCTCTTTAACAGTTACCGCCGTTTTTCCTTCCGCTCCGGCGCCGTTATAAGTGCTCTTCTCTGTAACGGTCGCATCTCCCAGAACACCCACAAACGCTGTCGTCTTGATCACTTCCGTGTTGCCGGCGGCGTCCGTTTTCTTAACGCTTATGGTGACCTTTTTGACATTGTCCGCTTCGGGGTCACGCTTATAAGTCTTTTGTGTTTTCTCTTCCTTTGAGCCGTCCGAGTTCAGGGTTGTGGACTTAATGGTCTCAGTGCCTTTTTTGTTAACCTTGATCGTTCCTTCGGTCGAGCTTAGAAGATTGCCTAAAGCATCCCTCTTCTCAATCTTTAACGTGCCGTTACCCTTCGAGTCTCTGGTCTCTTCTTTTCTCTCAACCGTTCCGTCAGCCTGTTTGTTTTCGGTTATGACGGTCGTGGTTCCGTCCGCATTCCAAATGATCTCTATCGTCGTAACCGAACCGTCTTTGTTTCTACGTGTGAAGATGCTGGACTTCGGTTGTTCCGTCTTCTTCTCTGCAACCGGTTCAGGGTTGTTGACGGGTGTTGAAATAACTATTGCCGGAGGTGTAACAGGAGTAGGTTCCGGCTCAGGTTCCGGCTCAGGGTCAGGCTCAGGGTCGGGCTCAGGATTCGGCTCAGGTCCGGGATCAGGCGCCGCAGGCTCTGATATCGTAAATGCCGCCGTTGTTGCAGCTCCGAAATAGTTTGCTGTTTCTGCAACAGTGGCTTTTATGATGTAGTTACCGGCTTCTGCGGGTTTGCTTTCCGAGTAAGTATTGTCATCATCTGACTGCTTCTTATATGCATATGTGACAGCACCGTTACCGGCATTGCCAACGAGCACAGGTGAAACCGACTGCTCGCCCTTTACCCAGCCACTCTGCGTCAGAGAGAGATTAAGGTTGGCTTTTTTTATTTCGACATCGATACTGTATACTTTCGAACTTTTATACTCATTGTTTCCTTCTACCTTGTAATAGACAGTGTAATTTCCGGCATTTTTTCCCGTTGGAATATCTGTATCAAATGAGGCATTCTCTGAAAGTCTGTACTTAAGTGTTCCTCCCGAGGTTGAACCAGCTGTTATCAGTTGCAGATCATCTCCGGTGTATGTATAACTTGTTACACGGGGTGCAGTAATAACAGGATCATCTTTCGTTATTTCGTAATCAACTGATGCAGTTACACCGTCAACCGTTATCTTGGCAGTGTAACGACCCTTTGCGGTAGATGCACCTCCGGCAAGTAGTTCCCCGTTCCCTTTGTAGTATTCTATCTGAGACACAGAGACTTGCTTATTGCCCGTTTTGCCCAGTTCTGAATTAAAGTTTTCCCACCCAATAAGTCTTGCCTGAGCCGTGGTATCATCACCATAGAGAACCTCCGAAGGTGCCTGTATAATCAGCTCCGTGTCTTTCTTTTCCCCGTCTTTTATATATTTCGCAGTTATAGCACTCCCTGATGCGGTCATAAAAGCGCTCTGGTCTTTGTATACAAGGGCATATCTCTTGTTTGCTCCAAATGTTCCTGTACCTGTCGTCCCAACATACTCAGATGTCTCGTTTGCCGAAGAGAACCATATCATTCCCGAATTAAACTCGTATGTACCGTAACTTGGAGGGTTATATCCATCTCCGATTCCGGCTCCAATTTTGCCTCCAAAACCGCCTCCGGTGGCCGTCACTTCTCCACCGTTTATCGTTATATTTCCCCCGGCTCCGGAACTTCCGCCTCCAATTCCGGCTCCTCCGATATCTCCGGTTGCTTCTACCTTTCCCTCGTTTATCGTTATACTTCCCCCGGCTCCGGAATCTCCGCCTCCAATTCCGGCTCCGTAACCACTTCCTTGGGCTTTCACTTCTCCACCGTTTATCGTTATAATTCCCCCTGCTCCGTCACATCCGCCTCCGATTCCGGCTCCATTTATGCCGGTGGCCGTCACTTTTCCACCATTTATCGTTATAC
>CAMIZL010000027.1 GCA_946403295.1 uncultured Clostridia bacterium
ATATCCCGATGCTCGTGCTGATCCTTATCACATCTTTCGGACGTATCCCGTCCATTGTCACTTCCATCATCGGAGGCGACGCTGTCGGCAGTGGCGACTACACCTTCGCGGTTATAATCTTCGGCGTTACGCTCCTTGTGAGCGGTATCGGACTCGTGATCTACAACCGCTACCGGAAACGCAAGGAGGCTGCGCTTACAGAGGCACATGATCCCCACATCGACGACGAGTCTCGCTCATGAAATTGTGCCAATTCACAAAAACTCGCTCATAAAATCGTAAAAATCCTTTCAAACTCGCTCATGAAATCGTTGAAATATTGTTTCTGATGTATTAAAAGGATCGTGAAAACGCGGTATCGGACTCGTGATCTACAACCGCTACCGGAAGCGCAAGGAGGCAGCGGTCGTTGAAAATCGAGTAGGCTGACTCCTACTCGATGCGACGGGACATCTCGCGTACAAGTCCGCTCGATGTCCGTTCACTCAGCCGTCTGTTCACAAACAAGCTTGCAACAGACGGCCTTCGCTTATCGCACAAAAAAGAAAGAGGATTCCTCCTCTTCCTCGGAAATGTGATCATCAACTACACCGAGCTCATCTCAATCATGCTTATTCGCAGGATTATTTTCCGCGCTTATTCTGTTTTCTATTGCACTCAGGAACCCTTCCTTGTCTATCGGCAACAAGCGTGCCAGAACATCATTGTCCCTGTCATACAGATACACGTAAGGATTAAGTAAGGGACGTCCTTTTTTTGTCTTTTGAACAAGTTCGGCTCGTGCTATGTACTCGTATGGTACCTTTCTCTTAAAAATCATCGTTCTGAGGGCAAGATGGTCCTCTTCAAAAGTATAACGAACCGTAAACATCCCTAAAAGAAACACTCCCCAAATGACGGCCAACACTCCAAACCAGATCAGGTTTTCAATAAAATCACCCTTCCTCGAAACGATCACTCTGATCAATTGCGGTAAGGTAAGGAGCCCCATCTCCACCACAAGATATTTTTGACAATCCGCTTTGTACATTTCTTTGTTCATAATTTCTCCTTTTGTCCGGTCAATTGATAGCCACCGTCTTTTTGGCATTTACATGATCGCAGTGCTTCCACCAGAAAAGATTAAGCAGAAGCGTAATTGCAAATCCGACAATGTATATGAGGGCTCCGATGACTGCCGCTGTCGATACGAAGGAATCAATGCATAATATATCCAGTAATGATGAAGGAACACATGCGGCGAACAAAACGAAAATAAACCCTATCAGAGACAATATGGCAATCTTTTGTTTTCCTATCGTTGATATAGTCATATTCACCATAAAACTGCCTATCGGAAGGAGTATCAACAGATTCATGAATTCTCCTTCAGGCCATCTGAATGCCGTAATAACAAAGATCAGAATGTCAATCACAAAAGCAACACCTATCACAGCCAAGAGATGGACCTTCATAAACAGTTCTTTAGAGAACGGGAGTGAAGCAAAAAATTTGTTTCCGGTCATCGAAACAGTCCCAAAAAACAGGAGAGTGTATATCCCAAAAAGCTTGGTACTGCACGACATTATGATCATCAATCTCCAAAGGTTCCTTTCGGTTGGATCGACAGTCAGAAAGAATAACAATACCAGCGCGAGCATAAACAATCCGCACGACGTAAAAAACGGTCTGATCGTAATCTTAAGATACATCTTAACGGCTTTTTTGATATTATTCATGGCTTATACCTCACAGACTGCTTAATCCCAAAACACTCTTTTATAATAGGAAAAATAAGATCTCATTGATATCGGAAACAGCACCAGACCGATTGCAAGCAGGATAATGAAAGGGATCATAACTTCCGTTCCCCTCAGTGGAAGAGACCCAAAGATACCCGAGCAGATCACAACGGTCAGTATGCTGGTCACAGATGAGAAAACCTTGTTCTTAATGCGGATCGCAATGCAGTAAACGCTCGTCGAATATACAACGCTTGTTACACAAGCGATCGAAGAAACTATTCCTCCTTTCAGCCCGATGATCCCGAAATAATCGAGCAGGAACGCCACTGTTGCACATATAACAGCCGAAACCAGAATTATCATATTTACAACGAACCGATATTTCCTGTACGTACTGAAACCACCCTTGACCGTTCGAAAGAACTTCCCCCCGGGATTACTTCTGTCAAATTGCTGAAGCAGAATGCTTGTGCTAAGCGTAGTCGCAAAAATCCACTGGGTCGGGTCCGAATTGCCTCTTTGCGAAAGGTTTGAAGACAAATCATGTAGTACATCGGCGGTCGAATGTCCGTCAAAACAAGAATCCAGCCCCAGCTCAAGGGACACGCAAAAAAGGTACACCAGGATTTCACCGATCGCGAACACCAAGAAGCTACTCAAGAATCCGCCGCCCGAGTACAACCGGTATGATTGGAACAAGGTCAACCCGTTTTTTTTATTTTTCATTGTTTTCCGCCTTTCTTAAAACTCCGACACTAAGCTGCTGAAGAGTGGGCCTCTCGAGTATCGCGCCGACTGCTTCGAGGACGGATGAGTTTTCCGAAAGAGCCAGCCCCTCGAGGCCGGTGTCGCTCGATGTGTATGTCAGTAACAGGGGTTTTGCTTTTTCACTGTCCCCCGCATCTGTATGGACAAGTACGTACTTGTTCTTGAGGTCTTCTACAAATCCCTGCTCGATTACCTTTCCGTCCGCCATAAAGATCGCGTAATCAGTCACGGATTCCATATCGGCAATGTTGTGTGTTGAGAAGAGGATCGAGCGCTCCCCGTCCTTTTCCAAAAGATATGAGCGGAACATGTCACAAAGCCTGTCTCTGGCGAGAGGATCGAGCGGGCTGGCGGGCTCGTCGAGTACGAGAAGATCCGTCTCTCGTGCAAAAACCGCTGCGAGAGCTGCGCGAACGCGATTGCCATCCGACATCTTCATAAGAGACTTCTGCTTCTTGTCCTTCGAGCTGCCAAGCCCCCATTCAGTGCAAAGCGTATCAAATCTCTCCCTGTCAAAGCCGTCAAACCCAATCGCCATACACTCCGCGATAGTCTTCAGCTTCCAATTGAGAGGAAAGAAGTTCCCAGACGAGCAATAACCGATTCTTTCAAGCCTTTCACTGTTATCAATAGAATCCTTTTCGAAAAAGACTGCCGTTCCCGAGCTGACCGCATTAACGCCACACAGACTGTCGATAAGAGTGGTCTTTCCGGCTCCGTTTGCTCCGATAAGAGCGGTCGCAAAGCCCTTGGGGACAGTCGCAGTCACGTCCATGGTAAAATCTTTGTATTCCTTTTTTAATCCGACAATATCTACTGCTTTGTTCATGATCTCCCGTTCTCCTTTTTAACGAATTATGCTTCTTCGTTCTCGTTTCCCTCATGGAAATGTATCTTGCTTTTAGGTTTAACTCAGCACCTTTTCAGAATTCTGCCGAGTTATGTTTCCAGATTCCAGAGTGCATCCAGCGTGCTTCGGACTTCTTCAAGCGTTATGCCTGCCATCTTGGCGCACCTGATCGTCTCGGTAAGGCTTTCTTCGATACGACGTTGGTGCTGTTCCGCGATCAAGCGGGGGTCCAGAGCACTCACAAAGTATCCCTTGCCCTGTGCCGAAACGACGAGTCCCTCGGCAGCAAGCTCCTCATACGCTTTCATCGTGGTGATAACGCTTATCTTCAAATCCTTCGCAAGTCCGCGTATCGAAGGCAGCGCCTCCCCGCTTTTCAGTCTTCCGGACAGAATGTCCCCGCGCAGCTGTGCGTAGATCTGCTTATATATGGGTTCTGCGGAGTTCTGTAAGATCTTCATGAGAGCCTCCTTTCAACTGTTCATGTTGTCCATATACAGTGTATAACACATAAACAGTTGATTGTCAACAAGAATTTTAAAAAAGCGGCACAACTTTTTGCAGTTATGCCGCTTTTCGAATGATATTGTTTTAATTATTTAATCCCGAAACTATCGCATCACTTGATCATCGCATGCAGTTCCTGAAGCGAATGGATGTCGGAGATCTGTCCGCGCTTGATGGAGAGGATACCCTTGGCTGCTGCTTTGGCTGCGGCCATTGTTGTGATGTAAGGAATCTTCTCACGGATAGCCGACTTACGGATGAAGCTTCCGTCCGTTGCGCCGCGCTGTCCCGCGGGTGTGTTGATGATGAGCTGAACCTTCTTGTTGATGATGACATCCTCAACGTTCGGGCGACCTGCGCCGAGCTTGTAGATCTCGGACACTTCGAAGCCGGCAGCCTTGATGAGCTGGTATGTCCTGCCGGTTGCAACGAACTTAAAGCCTGCCTCGGCAAGATCGCGAACAACCTCAAGAACCTCAGTCTTGTCGCGGTCGTTAACGCTGATGAGTGCCGTGCCTTCAAGAGGAAGAAGTGTCTGTGTTGCTTCCTGAGCCTTGAAGAATGCCTCGCCGAAGTTCTTCGAGATACCGAGTACCTCGCCCGTCGATCTCATCTCGGGTCCGAGGATCGGGTCTACTTCAGGGAACATATTGAAGGGGAATACCGCTTCCTTCACGCCGTAGTAAGGGATGTCTCTTTCTTTGAGATCCTTGATGGGCGAAGGCTTGCCGGTAAGCTCCTGTGTGATGATCTCTGTAGCGATGGGTACCATATTCGTGTTGCAGACCTTGGAAACAAGCGGAACGGTACGAGAAGCTCTGGGGTTCGCCTCGATAACGAACACCTTGTCGTCTTCGATCGCGTACTGCATGTTCATAAGACCCTTAACACCCATCTCCTCGGCGATCTTTCTGGTGTAATCCTCGATCGTCTTGATGTGCTTGCTCGAAAGGTTGAGCGAAGGAATGATACATGCGGAATCGCCGGAATGGATACCTGCGAGCTCTATGTGCTCCATAACCGCGGGAACATAAGCGTGAGAGCCGTCACAGATAGCGTCTGCCTCACACTCCGTAGCGTGACGGAGGAATCTGTCGATAAGGATCGGTCTGTCGGGTGTAACACCGACTGCCGCTGCCATGTATTCTACAAGTGTCTCACGGTCGTAAACAACTTCCATTCCACGGCCGCCGAGTACGTACGAAGGACGTACCATAACGGGATATCCAATCTTCTCGGCTACCTCGATGGCTTCTTCAACGTTGACTGCCATGCCTGCCTCGGGCATCGGGATGTCGAGCTTCTGCATCATTGCGCGGAACATGTCTCTGTCCTCTGCGAGGTCGATAACTTCGGGTGATGTTCCGAGGATCTTCACGCCGTTTGCCTTAAGCGAAGCGGCGAGGTTAAGAGGTGTCTGTCCGCCGAACTGAGCGATGACGCCCACAGGCTTCTCCTCATTGTAGATGCTCAGAACGTCCTCAAGAGTAAGGGGCTCGAAATAGAGCTTATCCGATGTATCGTAGTCTGTCGAAACAGTCTCGGGGTTGCAGTTGATGATAATTGTCTCAAAGCCGAGCTTCTTAAGCGCAAGCGAGCAGTGAACGCTGCAGTAGTCGAACTCGATACCCTGGCCGATACGGTTGGGGCCGCCGCCGAGGATGATGATCTTCTGCTTGCCGTGGTCTGCTGTTGTAGCAGGTGCGTCTGCGGGGATGTTGTAGCTCGAATAGTAATAAGCGCTGTCCTGTGTACCGCTGACATGAACGCCTTCCCATCTCTCAACGATACCTGCCTTGAGACGTGCGTTTCTGATGTCGTCCTCCTTAACATCGAGGAGCATTGCAAGGTATCTGTCGGAGAAGCCGTCCTTCTTTGCTCTCTCGAGAACGTCGATCGCGGGAACGCTGCCCTTCATGGAGAGAAGCTTCTCTTCCTCATCAACGAGTTCCTTCATCTGCTCGAGGAAGTAACGCTTGATCTTTGTGAGGTTAAAGAGTTCCTCGATGGAAGCGCCCTTGCGGAGTGCCTCGTACATGATGAACTGTCTCTCACTGCTGGGCTCGCGCAGCATGGTCATGAGCTCCTTGAGCGAAAGGTCATGGAAGTTCTTTGCGAATCCGAGTCCGTATCTGCCGATCTCAAGACTGCGGATAGCCTTCTGGAATGCTTCCTTATATGTCTTACCGATGCTCATTACCTCGCCGACAGCACGCATCTGTGTGCCGAGTTTGTCCTGAACACCCTTGAATTTCTCAAATGCCCATCTTGCAAACTTGATAACAACGTAGTCGCCGTCCGGAACGTACTTGTCAAGTGAACCGTACTTGCCGCAAGGGATCTCGTCGAGAGTAAGACCCGAAGCGAGCATCGCGGAAACAAGTGCGATGGGGAAACCCGTTGCCTTCGAAGCAAGTGCCGAGGAACGCGAGGTTCTCGGATTGATCTCGATAACGATTATCCTGTCTGTAACGGGGTCATGCGCGAACTGTACGTTTGTTCCGCCGATGACCTGTACTTCGTTTACGATCTTGTATGCCTGCTCCTGGAGCTTCTTCTGGCACTCCTCGCTGATGGTCAGCATGGGAGCCGAGCAGAACGAATCGCCTGTATGAACTCCGAGGGGATCGATGTTCTCGATAAAGCAGACCGTGATCATCTGTCCCTTCGCATCACGTACAACCTCGAGCTCGAGCTCTTCCCAGCCGAGGATCGACTCCTCAACAAGCACCTGTCCCACAAGGCTGGCCTGGATACCACGCTCGCAAACGATCTTAAGTTCTTCTGTATTATAAACGAGTCCGCCGCCGGCGCCGCCCATCGTGTAAGCGGGACGCAGAACAACGGGGTATCCGAGTCTGTCGGCGATCTCAAGCGCCTGCTCTACGGAGTAAGCAACCTCAGACCTTGCCATCTCGATACCGAGCTTTTCCATGGTCCTTTTGAACTCGATACGGTCCTCACCGCGCTCGATCGCATCAAGCTGTACGCCGATGACCTTAACTCCGTACTTATCAAGGATCCCCTTCGCACCGAGCTCCGAGCATAAATTAAGACCAGACTGTCCGCCAAGATTAGGAAGGATAGCATCCGGTCTCTCTTTTGCAATGATCTGTTCGAGCCTCTTTGCATTTAAGGGTTCAATATAAGTAACATCAGCTGTACCCGGGTCCGTCATGATGGTTGCGGGGTTGGAATTAACAAGTACTATTTCGTAACCGAGCTTGTGAAGCGCCTTACAAGCCTGGGTTCCGGAATAGTCAAATTCGCATGCCTGTCCGATAATGATAGGGCCCGATCCGATAATAAGAACTTTTTTAATGTCAGTCCTCTTTGCCATGGTTTCCTCCTCATCTAGATAACCGATCAATTTTCATTCCGAAAGATATTAGCACAAATATCCTCCTGTTTCAATAACAGATTCAAATTCAATCAAAAAAATTTTTTCACGGGCACAAAGAAAAAGATTCCCTGCCTTAGAGTGAGGGAATCTGATTTGCTATATAAAGTAAAACTACCGCCCTTTGAGGGCTGCCTTTTGAAGTGCAGCGAAGCTTTAATGAGAATTCTCGGGCGCTGTCCGTAAGCATTTTGACACGTCCCTCGTCATTACACTCTACCGCGTTAAGGAATTTACGCGAAAGAGCCTCAGCCGCAGCCGAATACTCGGCGCCTCTTTCTTCCCGGAGGCAATTGATTATGTCCTTGATCATGTAGGAATCTTCGTGCTCAGCATATGCCTTCTGTTCGAAGTCTTCCCTATCGTGTAATTTTATCAGGGATGCGTAATTATGGCCGTCACACCTGGTACTCTCGGTAACCAGACGAGCCGAATCATCGTTGGTTCCGTTTTTTGCTTCAAAAGCATTTCCCAAAGCTTTGATCAGATCTTCTTTTGCGATGCCCAACTGTAAACACCTCGCTTCCAAAAAACACACTTTGCCCAGAAACCCGTGTATGACTTGTTATCATTCGCGACGGGTGATATAATTATAACACGTTTTTTGAGATTTAAAAGATTATGTTTCTAAACTTATTTTTGTCGGAAAAACCGGCTATCCTTCGGGGAGGGGGACTTAAAGTTTTATGTTACGTGGCTTTTTCTCTAAACTGTCAAAGATCTATTCGGTAAAGCGATATGAACCGTTCCGTCGTCATGTCGTCAAAAAGCAGGCATCCTTTTGCATAAGCCTGCTAATTCTGCTTTGCATAACTTCATGTGCCGGCTTTACCATGAGACTCTTTTCGGAAATCCCGTATTCCTCCGGCGAACTCCTTTTCTCGACATGTTTGGTTTATCTGTTTCCTCTCCTTGTTTCCGTTCCCCTGATCTTCTTTATGAAGATATACCGAAAAGACAGCGATAACCATTTCAGATTTCTTGAGATCTGTTCCTATGTAACGGTTTCGTTCCTTCCTGTATGGACGCTCCTCGTTCTTTTGCTCCCTTCCGGCGAAGAAGGTTATTCTCCCATAATATGGGCGATCGGCATCCTCGCTTTTTCGGGCGGTATAAGTATCCTCCCTCTTTACTCGCTTACCTTCCTTCTTCTGTATTTCTCGGGATGCGCAACACTCTTCCATTTTATCGACATAAATCTCGGTCCCAACAAATGGCCCGACCTCGTTCTGCTCTTATTTGTGGCGATCCTCGTATCGACGATCAGATTCCTTCGCGAATATGACACGTTCTGCATCGGTGAATCCATGCACACGCTTGCCGAGGAAGCCGACTGCGCGAGACAGGATGCAGAGAAAGCCAGCACGGCAAAAGACGCGTTCCTTACGCATATGTCCCACGAGATACGTACCCCCATCAACGCGATACTCGGTTCAAACGAGCTTATCCTCAGAACCGCCTCCGATAAAGAGATCCGTTCCTATGCGAACGATATCATGAATTCGGGCAACCTTCTCCTCGCGACCATAAACGACATCCTTGACATGTCACAGATCGAATCGGGCAGCATGGAGATCGCCTCGACGCCTTACAGCTTCGTAGATATGCTCCACGACGTGGACGAATGCCTTCGTCCCCTTGCCAATGCCAAAAAGCTCGCATTCATCATGGACATCGATGAACGTACCCCGGGTATGTTTAAAGGCGATCCCGTCAGAGTACGTCAGATCCTCACGAACCTTCTCTCAAATGCGATCAAATACACAAAGCGCGGCACCGTTACTCTCACGACCGATTTCTCGCTTCTTCCCCGCAACCGTGCGGAATTGCAATTCACCGTTACGGACACCGGTATCGGTATCAAAAGTGAGGATATCATTCATCTGACGGACCGCTTCAGGCGTATCGACGACCCCAATACAAGAGGCACCGTCGGAACGGGTCTCGGAATGACCATCATTTCCCGACTCCTCGAGCTCATGGAAGGAAAACTCGAGATCCAGAGCGAATACGGTGTCGGTTCGACCTTTACCGTTTATATCCCGCAAAGCGTTGAAGACTACCATCCCATAGGAAGGTACGATCCCCCCGTTGTCGCTCCTTCGGCAAATCGTGCGGGCGCAAAGTACGCTCCTTCGTTCAGAGCCGACTCGTGCCGCATATTGATCGTTGACGACAACATGGTCAACAGGACCATCGCCCGCGACCTGCTCCGTGAAACGGGCCTTCAGATCGATCTTGCGGACAGCGGTTACCAGATGCTCGACATGATCGCACATACCCACTACGACCTGATCTTCCTCGATCACTATATGCCCGGACTCAGCGGTATCGATACGATCCGCCGCAGCCACGAAACAGACCACAAATGCAAAACGACACCCATCATCGCGTTGTCGGCCAACTCCGATGCGGGTGCGCGTGAAGACTATTTAAAAGAGGGATTTGCCGACTTCCTGTTGAAGCCCATAATCCCTGCCCAATTTGAGGCAATGATAAGGAAATACCTCCCGAGCGGTTCCTTTACGTCTCTTGTATAAGATAACGCTTATCCCGTGATCTCCGGGGGTCATCTTCTTTTTTGGGTACTTATTTCGTACGCAAATATCCATTGCTGTACAAGTCCCGAGAAACCCTTATATTTCCCGAATACTTCCCTGACTCGCTCCCTTGCCCGGGAGGGAGTCATTTTTTTCGGAAGGCTTCCCTGCATTTGTTTTGAATGAACATTTGCCTCTTTTTCCCCGTATTCTCTCTCCATAATGCTGATTATATGTGTGTCTACCGGAAACGAATCGAGATCGCCGCAGGCAAAAAGTTTGATGCATTCCGCAACCTTTTCGCCGATCCCGGTCATGGAAAGAAGGATCTTTCCGACCGTCTCGAAATCTTTCTCTGCCACGGCATCCCTAAGGTCTTTTTCGACCTCTATAAACCTGCAGCTCGTCTCGTAGATATAACGCTCTCTGTAGCCGAGCGAAAGTCCCTTTAGTCCTTCGGGACCGCCCGCCGCTATGCTTTGGGGCGTAGGGAAACCGTACCAGGACTTATCTGTCCCCATCCGCAGGGGTGCCTGTCTCCCGTCCGATGTTCCCTGCCCGTCCGGTTCACTTTTATCCTCATGAAGAGTTCCGAACCTCTCGCAAAGAGCTTCGACGCACTTCCGAATGGACGGTATCTGCTTTTGTTGTGAAACGATAAACGAAACGATCATCTCAAAGAGATCCTGATTCAGGATCCTTAATCCTTTTCCCGCGGCGCATGCCCTTACCAAAAAGTCGTCCTTCGGATCGATCTGTGAGGCAAAATATCCATAATCGCGGTCCATGTCGAGATAATGTCTCCAATACGCTTCGTATTCGTCATCCCCGCAGTGAAAAAAGACTTCTCTTCCTTCCCTTGAGACCACAAGTCTTTTGTCCCCCGAGTAGATCAAAAAGACAGACGCCTCCCCCCCGGCCCGGTACATTCTGAATATCTGACCGCTGTCACATATTCTGTCCGGATTAAAAAGGTCGACATCTGTCTTAATCATCTGTACCTCTCAATTTACGAACGCATTACGCATTCCTTCATGTACATGGGTCCGCTTTATGCGTTGAACATGATCTTTTCGCTGTTGAACGCCTTGCTAGTAAGACCGACGAATACCGCGATGGCAACAGCAAGTCCCGCAACCGTTGCAAGGAACGATGTGATCTGTGCTTCGCCCGAGCAGATCTGCTGGACAACAAGCGCATTACCGTATACGGGGATCGCATATCTCCAGAGCGGCATGTCTCCGCCACCCGAGAACATGGTCATAACACCTGCAAGGACCACAATGATGTACATGGGAGCAACAAGCGAGCTTGCCGTCTTTGTGTCTTTTGCCATGATCGATATGACCGACAGAAGCGAAACAAAGAGCAGGTTCATAAGCACGATAGTAGCGAGGAGCATGAGACCGGTATCAACTCCGATGAACGAAAGGTTAACGTCTCCTCCGCCCATACCCTTTTGCATCAAAGGCATTGCGAAGATCATGCTCACGCAATAAACAAGTGCCGAAAGTGTCGAAAGGATCGAAAGCGAAACGAGCTTTCCGACAACGATCTCCGTTCTGCTGATGGGAGCGAGGAGCATGCTCGAAAGCGTTCCTCTTTCCTTTTCACCGGCGATCGCATCAACCGTGATGCTCATTGCCGACGAGAAGAGCATAAGTACGATCATGTAAGGAAGCAGCATGGAAAGGAATTCCGTTCCCTTCTTTCCTTCCTTCACGATCTGGTTTTCCGTAACGTTAAATACGTCAAGCTGTTCAAGATCGCCGAGGCGGACCGTCTGAAGTACTTCTCTGTATGTGTTGGCCACAAGGTTTGTAAATACGTTGTGAGCCTTTGACGAATAGTTCTCGGTGTCGTTGTATGAAACGTTTATGTTGGGGATCTTGTCGCCCTTGTTCGCATATGCGTTAAACACAGCCTCAAAATCCTCATCGAAAACAACAAGGAGATCTTTCTCACCGTTTAAGATTTCGTTTTCGTATTGCTGTTTGTTGCTTGCATATTCGCTTTGATCAACATATGTCACGCTGGCGTTTTTCTCGTATCCCGTGGTTGTAACCACTTGCTTAAAAGCTTCCGTCGCATTTACAACAGTTACGATATCCGTATGCTCGGTGATATCATTGTTCATCGACGACATGAGCTTGCCCATCAGTCCGTAGATGGCAAACATCAGGATCGCAGGCATTATGTACATCGTAAAGATGAGCCTTTTATCCTTAAAAACTCTTGCGAGCTCTTTTTTTATGATTCTTTTTGCACCTCTCATGATTATCCTCTCATTCCTTAACTAATCTTGTCCTCGCCCTTAACTCTCTTGTATACCTTGAAGAATGCATCTTCAAGATCCTCGGCCGATTCTTCCGCAAGAAGCTCGGAGAGAGTTCCTTCGGCAACCTTTCTTCCGTCTATGATCATTCCGATCCTGTCGC
Organism: uncultured Clostridia bacterium; assembly: GCA_946403295.1. Taxonomy (GTDB): domain Bacteria; phylum Bacillota; class Clostridia; order Lachnospirales; family Lachnospiraceae; genus RUG11977. Next base: position 12,228 of record CAMIZL010000027.1, read on the forward strand.
AAAGCTTCTGAGCCTCGCTCATGATATGAGTCGAAACGATGATAGTCTTTCCGCTGTCACGGAGTTCCCTTAAGAAATCCGTAACCACTCTTGCCGTGATGATATCGAGTCCGTTAGTGGGCTCATCAAAGATGATAACTTCCGGATCATGCACAAGGCTTACTGCTATGGCAGCCTTCTGCTTCATACCGGTTGAAAGGTCTTCGATCTTCTTGTCTTTGAAATCCATGATATCGAATCTCTTAAAGAAGTCTTCCTTTCTTTTTGAAAGAGTCTCGTTGTCGATTCCGTGAAGGCCGCCGAAGAAATCGAACATATAACTTGCCGAGAAATGAGGATCAAGCTTGATCTCATTTGTCAAAAAGCAGATCTTGTCACGTACTTGCTTTCCTTCCTTTACGGTGTCAAACCCGCAAACCGAAATCTCCCCTTTCGTAGGTTTAAGAAGAGTAGCCACACACCTGAGTGTAGTGGTTTTTCCTGCACCGTTAGGACCAAGAAGCCCGTAAATCTCACCCGGATGGGCTTCGAGAGACACCCCGTCTACCGCAACTTTTTCGCTGTCCTTTGTTTTCAGCTCCGCTTTCTTTTTGTTTGAAAGCTTGTAAATCTTGGTTAAGTCTTTAATCTCTATCACTTTGTTCCCTCCTTACAGGTTATCAATGGAAAAGCGCGGTCGCCCGCGCTTTTGCCACAGAACTGTATGAAATTGTAACAAATTAAATATTTTTTGTAAACACTGTTTGGTGTCGAATTAATTTATTATTTTCCCCACAGATTGTCGGGATACACGCCTTTTTTTATGAGTGCGGCTATCTGTTCCTTTACATTGTCACGGTCCTGTCTGTATGTCACACCGAACCATTTTTCATTCGTGGGAATGACTTTTACCGTGGCACTCTTTTCAGCGATCTGCCTTGCCACCGGCTCAAGAAGATAGAGCTCGCACTTCGACATATCCGCACTGTTTCTTACAAAGAAATCCTTAAGCGATCTTTCGATCGACTCGAAGAAATCGGGCACAAAGCCCCAGCAGTTCATTGATACGATCGTTTCCGGAGCCAGCACTTTCTTTGTTCCGTCATCATAAACATTGGCTATGACCCCGTTCTCCGACGATATCGTTTTATGCTCCTCGATCGCTGTCAGATAACCTTCGGGATCGACTCCGCAAACACCTCTCGAAACTCCGCCGTTTTCGGTGAGTGTGTTGATAAGCTCATATCCGATCATGCAATATTCGTGCTTGCCGGCATTTGAAAGAAACGTGTTGAGATTTCTGAAAGCGCCTCTTCCGTAGAAATCATCGGCATTGATCACCGCAAAGGGACCGTCTATGTTTTTTCTTGCGGCATATACGGCATGAGCTGTTCCCCAGGGTTTGATCCTTCCTTCGGGGACCGCGAATCCTTCGGGGATATCATTCATATCCTGGAACACGTATTCTACAGACATAGAATCGCCTATCCTTTTTCCTACCGTTCCTTCAAAAAGACCGAGATCGTCCTTTTTGATAACAAATACCGCTTTGTCAAATCCCTCACGGCGTGCGTCATAAAGGGAATAGTCCATGATGAACTCGCCGCAGGGTCCGAATCCGTCCGTTTGCTTGTTCCCTCCGTAACGGCTTCCCATTCCGGCAGCCATTATGAGTAGTGTTTTCATCCCTAGTCCTCCTCGGTAAGAAGTGTAGTCATTTCCTCATAAGTATAATCGGCGGTCAGATACCGGCTCTCGCCCTTTGAGGAATAATACTCATCCAAATATCCGTAATAAACTTGCTCGTCGACATCATCGCTTTCCTCAGGGCAGGATATCGAATATATGACTTCGTTATAATCGGTGCCATCAACATAGCAGTATTTTCCGGTGAATAATTCTTCAAGACTTCCGTCCATCGCGATCCCCATAACGATGTCGTAGTAATAGTCCGTGGTCCCATATCCGCCGTGCTTGCAATGGATCCGGATCACGCCTTCGTCCTCGATATATTCGCAGAAACCGGCTGTTCTCTCAAGGATATTGATACGGTAATTGTCGTTGTCGACATATGTCACGATATAAGAGGAATCGGTTCCCGGCACAAGGCTCACGTAGAGCTCGGGAATGTGATCTTCATCTATATAGACAAGCGACATATGTCTCGAATACGATATGTCATCGCCGTATTTATCGGGTTCGGCATCATAAAGTTCCTTTAATGCTTTAAGGAATACTTCTTCGTAATTCACGTCTTCAACGTCCGCTACCGACATTTCGAGAACGGAATAATTGTCAAAGAAGCTGTCCTCGTTGCTTGCGACAAGCGCCTGTATGACTGCGTTATAGAGCTGTCCGTCTACCATTATCTGAACGCTGTATTCGAGGCCGATCATCCCTTCCTCGAGTTCATAAACGTCAAAATCGCTCTTTCTGACGCAATCCGCGTCTGCGTATTCAGGCGAATCGGTAGCGTATGAGCTGATCTCTTTGTAGAAATAGTGCCTGTTGCCGGTAATATAATATGCGAGTTCTTCACACTCGGAGCGCGAGAAACCGCATCTCCATCCCGGCGTTTCGGTGCCGTCGGGGTTTTGCGCACCCCAGCCGAGTGTCTCGCGCATCTGCTCTATCTGCTCGTCCGAAAGCATATATTCGCATATGTAATAAACTTCTTCCTCGCTGAGCTCACCCGTATATTCGCCGAACAGGACTTCAAGTACGGGAAGCGCCGAAACAAGTTCAAGGAACACTTCAGACTCATTTATCTGTCTGGTATACTTTTCCACATACGCCATGCATTCCCTTGCCGCCGGAAGCGATACCGAAAGCTTATCCTGAGCCTCTCCGCCTCTCATACGGCTGTATGCGTCGTTAAATGCCGTATATTCCTCCGACGTCAATTGGCCGAGATCAAACGCATCGATCTTATCTCTTAATATCAGGTATTCTTCAAGATTTGCCTCATGTGTTTCCTCATAAAGGGTTGCATACTCGGAAACGATCTCGTTAACGCGTGTCACATCGCTGGGACCCGCGAGTGCATTTGTGAAATCCAAAAGGATCTTGTCGTATCGATCGCGATCGATGATCTCAACATCCTCAAAAAGAGCGTCGTAATACTCTTTTCTGTCGCACGCATCCTTATACGGGCGGTTCGCTTCTTTTATGGATTCGATAAGGAACGTGCCCTTATTTACATATCCCGGAACAACCGTATATTCACCGGTATTAACAGCAAGCCCGGCCTGTTCGATAAAGTTGTCCACATCTTTTCTGTAAAGTCCGTATGCGGGAAGTTTTGTCCTGATATCCTTAAGTTCGGTCAGGATCGATGAAAGGTCGTCCTTTAAAGCATTGTTTTTGTCTATGATCTCATTCTTTAATGTCGCGTCTTCCCTGATCATTCCGAAAAGCGATTCATAATTCTCTTCATCGATCAAAGATCTTATCTTTAAACCGTTATTCTTTATCTGCTCTTCCCAATCGGCCGTATAATATTTCTGTCCGAGGTTTTCGAGATCCTGCTGCTCCTTCAGAGCCTTTCCGGGTAATTCTTTTTTATAAAGCTCTATCCTTTCGAGGAAGTCGTTTATCTCGCCGCGAAGCGAAAACGTTTCGAACACATGAAGAACTCCCTCGCTTTTTCTCGCACGATCAAGCAGGTCGAAATAGTCATCAGCCATGTCGTTGATAAGATTGCTTTCACGATATGTTTCAAACTCCCTGACCTTACCCGAATAACTGCCCGAGATGAGAAATGCCGACAAAACAACGGCACAAAGAACAAAAGCGACCGCACAAAGCGTGATGATAAGTCCCTTTTTGCTCTTCTTTTTCTCCGGCTCATGCTCCTCCTGCGGAAGCATTGCATCGTCGGGAAGCCATTTATTTGCTATAAGAGTAACATCGGCGACCTCATCCGCGGGAGCGGGCTCAGGCTTCACTTCAGCGACTTCCTCTGCGGGTGTCTCCGCGGGAGCAGGCTGAGGTTTCACTTCAGTAACTTCCTCTGCGGGTGTCTCCGCGGGAGCGGGCTGAGGTTTCACTTCAGCGACTCCCTCCGCGGGTGTCTCTGCGGGAGCGGGCTGAGGCTGTGCATTCGCAGCCTCAGCGGGCACAAACTGCGGTACTGCAGAGGGCACGCCCTCCGCAGGCGAAGGCTGCGGCTCCTTTCCTCCGACAGGAGTGCCGCAAACATGACAAAACAATGCATTGTCGGTCAGCTTATTTCCGCAATTCGTACAGAACATCTTTCTTCCTTTCTTAGCAGTGACATATCCCGTATCAGAGCATCCGTTCCCTTTTGTTTACAGCGTCGTTATCAATAAATGTAGTAATAATCGTCGTAGTCGTAGTAGTCATCGTAGTCATAATCATCGTAATAGTCATAATAATCATCATAATAATCGTCGTAATCATCATAATAATCATTATCATATCCGTCATAATCGTAGACGTTGTTATAACCCGATGCACGGGATATATAACTGTTTATGAAGCTAATATCCGACCCTAAAAGCTCCGTTGCATTTTTGAATGCATCTTCAACCAGGGCCTTAAGCTCATCCTCCGTCATGCCGTTCAAATCGATCTTTTCTCCGCGTATGGGATCCGCATTTTCTTCCTTCACAGCCAGGAAGCCCTCAATCGCGACAACTTCCGAACCGTCGTCATAAAATGAGATCTTGTTAAAGTCTATTTTTTTGACATCGGAAGAATCGACGATCGTTCCCTTTATAGAAATACCGCTGACGTGTTTACCGTTATATGAACGGATGTGATATCCGCTGTCACAATCTCCGATTTCCAGCGTAAAAGTTTTCTTGTCTTTGTTGTATGTCCAGCTCAATCCGTCTTCGTCTTCGGAAGCACGGACGCTTCTGTTGCCGTTCTTGACAGCCTTAAACAACGAGCATATTTCCACTCCGTCAGGCCTTGTCTTTCCTTTAAGCCCGATTCCGCTTCCGTTGATCAGGAACACACAGTTCTGAAGCGGATAATCCCCTGTATTTCCAAGGAATTCAAACATCTCTCTCCTTGCATTTTGCTGGATGATCCTGATGTTTGAGATGGTTCCGCCGTTTATCGCAAAATAGAACTCGAGGTTGTTCTCGTCCTCATCAAGCTTCTTATGCATCTTTCCGGACAGATCTTCAAAGTAGTCCTCAATTGTCATGCGCGATCCGGTAACCCTATTTATCAGAGCATTGGCTGCTTCTTCCGCATTGGCTTTCTTTACCGCCTCCAGGATGACATCCAGAGACTGGTCTACCAACATGGCAATTCTGTCACACGGCACTGATACGACATATCCTGTTTCGCCTTTTTCAAGGTCAAGCGGGTTTATGGGCTCATAACCCACTTCGCTCAGCATGTTCCAGAACAGAGCGACTATTTCCTTTCCGACCTCTTCGTAATCAATGGAATTCTCATCCTTTACGGCCTGCTCGAGCGACGATCTGAGCAGATCGTAATATTCGCCGAGCTTGTTCTTTATATATCCGTCCTTATCTTCCGTAAATGAAAACGAAACATTACGGGTAAGGATTTCGGGCAAAGCAAACACCACTTCTTTTTCATTAATGTATAAATTGCCTTTCAACTCGAGATCCTTGACCGGAGAAAGATCAATCGAGAAATCGACTCTTCTGCTCTTTGATTCATCGTCTTTATAAAATTTCGAATTTATGGTAGGTTTTTTATCGCCGGAAATTTCGGTACCGCCGAGTGAATCAACATCGTTTCCCATGCCAATCTTCATTTCGGCTTCAATGGATACCGAATCCATTCCGCTTGTGTTCAGACAACCGAGAGCCTTAATAAGACCGTCGGGCTCAAAGGTTTTTGATATCGCTTTGCTAACCTTGTACGCGGGTCTTGAGATATATATAAACTGGAAAACAACAAGTCCGATAACCAGAACTGCAAGGATCACCACGGGGATGACCCACTTCTTTGCTTTCTTCTGCTTAACGGGTGCTTCGGAACCGGGTACGGTTCCGTTTTGAGGATATACTGCTCCGGGGTATTGCTGAGGCACTGCCTGTATCGCGGGCTCGGGTACCGGCTGAGAAGCCACGGGCTGAGGTGCCGCCTGTATCGCGGGCTGAGGTGCCGCCTGCATCGCGGGCTGGGGTGCCGCCTGTATCGCGGGCTGAGGTACCGGCTGAGAAGCCACGGGCTGGGGTGCCACAGGCTGAGGTGCCGGCTGTATCGCAGGCTGGGGTGCCACGGGCTGGGGTGCCGCCTGCATCGCGGGCTGGGGTGCCACAGGCTCGGGTGCCGCCTGCATCGCGGGCTGAGGTACCGGCTGAGAAGCCACAGGCTCGGGTGCCGCCTGTATCACGGGCTGGGGTGCCACGGGCTCGGGTGCCGCCTGTATCACGGGCTGAGGTGCCGCCTGCATCGCGGGCTGGGGTGCCGGCTGCACAGCCTCTTTTACGATAGGTGAACCGCACACGGGACAAAACTTTCCGTCCTCGGGGAGCAAATTGCCGCATTTTGCACAATACATGTTGTCTCTTCTCCTTTCATATTCCCTATTATCTCATGCTTTAGGTTTAGGATAACATAACTCCGCTCACATAACAACCAATCCTTATCTAAACGAATTGGTGGCAGGATCATAGCGGTATCCCGCACTTTCAAGTTCCTGTATTAACCCGTCTCTGTCCTCATCAAGGTCATCACACAGTTCTTCGAAAGAACCGTAAAAATCTCTGAGTTTCATGTTTATGACACTCACCAACATATTTTTGTCTTCTCTCGGGAGCATTTTTTCCTTTCCGGGCTTAAAACTACCGCTTAGGCCTCGAGTTCCCCCGCCCATGCAAAAACGCAAGAGCGGGGGAATCCCATAATGCTTATATAAACTGCTTGAATGATCCTTAATTTCCGAGTACTGCTTCAACCTTATCGGGGTTGGCAACTTTAAGGATCAGGATCGATCCTTCCTCTGAAGGAAGTGTATACATATATTCGATATTTGCTATCTCTGCAGGGATCTTCTCGAGAAGATCATGCATATATCCGACCTTGTTATTTGTACGGACCGCTATAACAGGCGTGATGCTGACAGGGAATCCTGCTTCTTTGAGAACTTTCTTTGCAAGTTCCTCATCGGAAACGATCATCCTGAGCATGCCGTACTCCGATGTGTCGGCAAGACTGAGTGTCCTGATGTCAATGTTGTTGTCCTTAAGTATCTTCGATACCGTAAGGAGATTTCCTTCTTTGTTTTCGATAAAAACCGAAATCTGATTCATCCTCATAAGCACACCCCTTTCTCACACAAGTTTTCTCTTGTCGATAACTCTGACTGCCTTACCTTCACTTCTTTGAAGAGTTCTGGGCTCAACGAGCTTAACCTTGGGAACGATAAGAAGTGCCTGCTGAAGAACGTGTGTGATCTTCTTTGTAAGGTTCTCAAGTTCCTTAATCTCGTCGGAGAAGAATCTCTCATCTACTTCAACCTGAACTTCAAGAGTATCAAGATTGTCCACGCGGTCAACGATCATCAGGTAGTTCGGGCTTACTTCGCTGATATCAAGAAGGGCTGCCTCAACCTGTGAAGGGAATACGTTTACGCCGCGGATGATGAGCATATCGTCCGAACGACCCTTGAATCTCGAAAGTCTTGCGGTTGTACGTCCGCACTCGCACTTCTCGTGAGTGATGCTTGTAAGATCCTTTGTCCTGTAACGGATGAGGGGAAGTGCTTCCTTGGTGAGTGTTGTGAATACAAGCTCGCCCGTTTCGCCGTCCGGGATACCCTGAAGTGTCTCGGGAGAAACGATCTCTGCGAAGAAGTGATCCTCATTGATATGAAGTCCCGTATGGAATTTGCAGTCACCCGCAACACCGGGTCCCATAACTTCGCTGAGGCCGTAGATATCATGAGCGTCGATATGAAGACGTCTCTCGATCTCACGACGCATGTTCTCTGTCCAGGGCTCCGCGCCGCAGATAGCGCTCTTTAATACAAGATCGTTCAAGATACCCTGCTCTTCGATCGCCTCGGCTAGATACATAAGGTAAGAAGGCGTACAGCAGATGGCGGTAACACCGAGGTCACGCATCATTGTAAGCTGCTTCTTTGTGTTTCCTGTTGAAAGCGGAACTACCGTCGCACCGAGGAACTCTGCTCCGTAATGAGCACCGAGACCGCCGGTGAAAAGGCCGTAGCCGTATGAAACCTGAACAGTGTCGCTGCTTCCGATGTTGGCCATCGTGAGGATTCTCGCAACACACTCTTCCCAGTTCTCGATATCTCTTCTTGTGTAACCTACAACGGTTGCTTTTCCCGTAGTACCCGAAGAAGCATGGATCCTGACAACTTCCGATCTCGGAACTGCGAACAGTCCGCAGGGATAAGTGTCCCTGAGATCGTCTTTTGTTGTGAACGGTAATTTGTCGATATCCTCAATACCGCGGATATCACCGGGCTCAAGGCCGACTGCCTGCATCTTTTTTCTGTAATGTTCCACGCTGTGGTAAACATTCTTTACCTGTTTTACGAGGCGAGTGCTTTGAAGGTGCATCATTTCATCACGGCTCATGCACTCTTTGCTTTCATTCCAAATCATTTAAGATTCCCCTCTCTGTTTTATTCCCAGGCCCGGAAGCTTCCGGGGCAAGAGACCTTGGAGTTTTCACATACCATACCCCAGTTCAAAAGCTTTGGTGTTAACCTCGATAGTCTTCTCGGGAACGGTCTTGGCGATCACGTCGATCCAGTCTTCGTGAGAGAAATCCATGTGCTTGGCAGCAAGGCCGAGAACGATTATGTTAAATGTTCTCGGATTTCCGAGCGTAGCGGCTGCCTTCTGTGCATCGATCTTAAGTACTTTGTACTTCTTCTCGAGATCCTCGATGATGCCTTCGGGATATTCTGCTGCCCCGATAACGACAGGCATGGGATCGATCCTCTGGTCATTTACGATAAGAACGCCGTCCTTCTTGAGGAAATGAGCATATCTCATGGCTTCAAGCTTCTCGAATGCGATGAGGACATCTGCCTGTCCCTCCTCAACGATGGGTTCATTAACCTTTTCTCCGTAGCGAACGAAAGTTACGACGCTTCCGCCTCGCTGCGCCATACCGTGAACCTCGGACAACTTAACATCAAATCCCGCACGAAGAGTAAGTCCTCCGAGAATCCTGCTTGTCAAAAGAGTTCCCTGTCCTCCGACACCGACTATCATTATATTCTTTGTCTGCATTTTGCCACTCCTTTTAAGAAATCAATCATCTTACGATCGCGCCCTTTTTGCAAAGGCCTTCACACAAACCGCATCCGTTACACAATGTCGCATCGATCGCTATTGCCCCATCAGGCTTCCTGGTGATCGCGGGACATCCGGGTTTCATGCACATGCCGCATCTGACGCATTTTTCAGTATCGATCTTAAACGCCGGCTTCGGCTTATTGCTCTTAAGAAGTGCACAAGGCGCCTGAACAATGATGACCGAAACTTTCTCTCTCGCCACTTCCTCTTTTATGGCTGCAGTCAGGGCCTCGCTGTCAAATGCGCTTACAATTCTTGTATTCTCAATGCCGATGCCGTCGTGGCAAAGCTTATAAAGATCAACCGCAAGTACTGTCTCTCCCTTAAGGGTCTTTCCTGTGGCCGCGTGATCCTGATGACCTGTCATACCCGTTGTGGAGTTGTCAAGGATGAGAACTGTACCGGTTCCCTGATTGTAAAACATGTTTATGAGGGAATTCACACCTGTGTGCATAAACGTTGAATCACCGATAACAGCCACCCAGTCCTTGATGAACTCGCGACCGCCGGCTTTCTCCATGCCGTGAAGCGTGCTGATACTCGAACCCATACATACGGTGGTGTCAACAACCCCGAGAGGTGCAACGGCACCGAGTGTGTAGCATCCGATGTCGCCCGCAGCGTGGAGTCCGAGCTTCTTGAGCGCGTAGAATGTGGCTCTGTGAGGACAGCCGGGGCAGAGGATGGGAGGTCTCATGGGTACCTGTGCGGGTGCCGTGAGATCACCCTCCGCTCCAAGGATCGCCTTGCGGAGCATGTTGGCGCTGTACTCGCCCTGGATCGTGAGGATCTCCTTGCCGGTACACTCGATGCCCCAAGACTTAACCTGCTCTTCAATGATGGGATCGAGTTCCTCGATGATATAAAGCTTGTCTACTTCCTTCGCAAACTTCTCGATCATCTTGCGGGGAAGCGGATTGACCACTCCGAGCTTAAGGACGGAAGCGTTCGGAAGCGCTTCTTTAACGTACTGATAAGGGATTCCCGAGGTGATGACACCGATCGACTTGTCTGCCATCTCGATACGGTTAACGGGGAAGTCCTCGCCGTCGATCGCCATCTGCTTCTCGCGTGCCTCAACTACGGGATGACGCTTGATGGCGTTGCCGGGCATCATGACGTTCTTTGCTATATTCTTCTCATAAGGGATGTCGATGGGCTCAAATCTTTCCTCGAGCTCAACGATACCCTGCGAGTGTGAAAGTCTGGTTGTTGTGCGCAGCATAACGGGTGTGTCATACTTCTCGGAAAGGTCGAAAGCGAATTTCACGAATTCCTTTGCTTCCGAACTGTCCGAAGGCTCGATCACGGGAATATGCGCAGCACGTGCTACAGCACGTGAATCCTGCTCATTCTGCGAGCTGTACATGCCGGGGTCGTCGGCTGCCACAAGCACAAGTCCGCCTGTAACACCGATATAGCTGACTGTATAAAGGGGATCGGACGCAACGTTCACACCAACGTGTTTCATGGACACGAGTGCTCTCGAACCTGCCATGGATGCACCGATCGCTACTTCCATCGCAACCTTCTCGTTGGGTGACCATTCCGCATAAATCTCATCGTACTTAACGATATTTTCACTGATCTCGGTACTCGGGGTTCCCGGATAAGCGGCCGAAACCTTAACTCCCGCTTCATAAGCGCCTCTTGCTATGGCTTCGTTGCCAAGCATAAGCTTTTTCTCTGACATGATTTCCTCCTAAACTACTAAATCCGTTTTATCGAATCCGTTAAAAATGCACAGATATAATGATTATACACCCTCAGAACCCGCTGTCAAGGCGGTTTTCGGTATCCCCGTTTCCGTTTCAAAGTTCATCTTTTTCATAGACAAAAGCGTCCATTGCTTACCGCAATGGACGCTTTGTAATTTTATTCGGATTTTAAATTTATACACATAACAGGACGTACGCCGCCTTCGCGGTAGATTAATTCGCCGTTATATTCGACGTTGCCCCGCGCATGAACATACGCAGCCCGCTCGAGGGAAAGTCCGGTCGAGAGCAGCCACCAATCGCAGCTTCCGACGGTTCCGTCGCTCCCTTTGGTATTAAAGAATTCTTCTTCCAACCCTTGCGCCTTGGCATACTCCGTGGGTTGGCATTTTCTCGCTTTATCTATAGCTTCATAATCAGACTTATAGCCGTATTTTTTATTTACAGCGTCAGTGACGGAAAGAAGGAATACTTTATTCTTTATGGTTTTTCCGCCATTGTTACCTGCATATATGTTGGGCGGGTTCTTAACTTTGGTCGTCCTGATCATGCTTTTTTCGGTCTCATTGAATGCCGCATCATAAAATACGGAGTTAAGCCATTCTCTGATCGTCGACCTGTTCCAAGTTATGTATTCTTGTTCCTCATTAAAAGGTAGGCTATCGAGAGCGTATTTGCTCATAACCATTAAGCTGTCCTTTTTCTTTTGAAGAACCACCCACTCAATAGCGTCCTTTCCATCGACGGGATAATCCTGCTCATAAGAACCGAACTTTATAACGTCACCCTTCTTCGCATCCGAGAAGTCATAAGATGACTTATAACCGGTCTGTGCTACCTTGTTAACCGTTACGGTCTTTGCTTCGCTGGGTTTTCCACACATTTTAAACCCACTGAAGTCAAGTTTATATGCCGTAACCATAACGGAAACCTCACTTTTTGTAAGGTTTTTGATCGTCACTTTACGTTCCGCCGTTCCGTTCTCTTTAACTTCGGCTGCATTTATGTAGCCCTCGTAGACGTCACCCGTTTGTCCGTATGAACCGGGAGCAACCCCCGCATAATCCGATGTGACCCAGACAAAGAAACCATCTGCATCCTTTGTCTTAGAGATCGTGACTTCAACATCCGTGTCGTTCACCATTTTCACGGAGATAGAAGGCGCACCGGGCTTTTCATCGGCACTTGCCGACCCTGCAGGCATCATTCCCATGACAACACAGATAAGCGTAAGAATCGCGACTGCCCTACGCAACAAGTCTTTCTTTAACATTACTAATCCTCCTCGTTAAATGTTTTTTCTTTGAAGCCTTCACCCTTTTTTGCCTCAGAGGGAGGATATCATATTTTGATCGTTTTGTCACCATGAGACATTGACTGCTTACAAAACGGGATTTTCGTTTACAAAAGGGGAATCTCGCTTACAAAACAGGAATCTCATTTACAAAATGGGATTCTTGGAGTACAAACGGGACTCTCGGGTTGCTATTTACCTACCTCATGTGCAAAAAAAGAAACAACAAAGAAGAAATCAAGAAAAAATAATGTGTTTTCTTGCTTTCTTCTTTCGTGCGTGGTATACTAATTACACAAATGGTAATACAAACTATCAGAACGACCGAAAGGATGTGGACAAAGATGGCTCAGACCGTTAACGTAAATTTCAAACTTGATTCAGACGTAAAAAAAGCCATGGAAAATGCCTGCGCAGATATGGGGCTTTCCCTAAGTGCCGCTTTTACGATATTTGCACGTAAAGTAGGCAGAGAGCGTAGGATTCCCTTTGAGGTTTCCGCTGATCCTTTCTACTCCGACGGAAATATGCGGTATCTTAACCAAAAGATGGACGAATATAAATCAGGGTCTCTTAAGTTTACCGAGCACAATCTGACGGAGGACTGAATATGCCGCAGAACAGGAAACTACAATGGGATGCAGATGCCTGGGACGATTATGTTTATTGGCAATCTCAGTCTGTGGAAACCCTATACGGCGCGTATACGAACCGCACTCTGTTATCGCTTCTGACACCCAAAAGAGAAGCCACTAAATCCGCTTTTTCCTGGTCGTTTTCGAACAAATCAATTTGAATTCTGTTCCTTTTCTCGTCGAGTCCCATTCCTGAAAGGTACATTGCTCGCTCGTCATTCTCGCGGACCAGGTCGCTCCATATTTTGCTCATTTTGTTCTTGAGCTCTATAAGCTCATTATATGAGTACTCAACCTGCAGAATGTCTATATCTGAACTACCGGTCGCTGAGATTATTTCATCTCGAACGTCTCTCGGATCACAAGTGACCTCGATGTAAAGGATCCTGTCCTCGATATACGCACCCCCATAATAATCCGGGCAATCGCCTCCCCAGTGACTGCGGAGCTTGCTATAGAGTGAATTTAGATTGCCCGAAACGATCATCTCTTCTTCCCATTGTTCCGAAGTCCTGTTTACCTTTTGGGGTATGTCGTAAGGTTCAATCACAACATGACGATTTTTATTTATCAGAAAGACCGTCAAAATACACAGACCGGCAATTATAGCCAGGCATCCCGCACCAATGAGAGTCCTAGACAAAACTGACCTTCCGTGCTTTTGCGGTTTGGATTCGTTAAGGTTATTCTCTTTCATCTATTTTTCCCCCAGTTGTTTGTTGAACGATACCCCATTCTTGGTGTATCATGTTTGTCTATAACATTACCAAGTTTTTTTCCACTTAATGACCCATTTCCCTTCTTCGTCCGCGGTGTAGCGTTTGATCTTCTTCAGGCGGTTATTGCTGTCGTAGTAGAGCAGTACCTTGCCGTAAGGCTTGCCGTTCTCGTACCTGAGGACTTTTCGGATTCCGCCCTCACTGTTGTAATAGATCTTGTCACAATCGGAATAGTCTTCGAAAGGCTCATCCGATTTGTTCTTAAAAACGTACTCATGACTGTACGGGAGACCGGACTTGGTATATTTGTATGACCATTTTGTATCAAGCAGGTCGCCCGAGCCCTTTCTCCACGATTTCTGACCGTAGCTGTTGTACTTCTCTTTAACGGTGAGGTCGTAATATTTGGCAATGGTATTCTTGGGAGTTGCGAGGCGGTCGCCGGGATCCTTCACCGTGAGCTCATAAGCGTCAGAAAAGTCACCGAGACTTGCTGTAATGGTCGTTGTGCCGGCCGCAAGAGCGGTCACAAGCCCCCGGTCGTCAACGGTTGCAACCGATTCGTCCGAACTGGCCCATTTGACGGTGTCTTTGCTTGACGAATATGTGTACGCCCAGAGCCTCTTCTGCCTTCCGGGATAAAGCCTGAAATCAAACTTGATCATGTAGTTGTCCGCAATACCTTTGATCTTCACGGGATCAACAATCTTAATTTCTTTAGTGGTATCGCTATCGGACGAAGAGCTCTTTTTGACAAGTTTGTCCCAAAACTTGTCAAACGACATAGGACAGAAAGCCTCCGGATCAATTCCGTATCTGTCGCAATAAGAAAGATAGTCCTCATTATACTCAAAATCATCTTGCTCAAGCCAGAGAAACTGAATCTGCGGGTCGAAGACTTCACCGATGGAAACGCCGGGGGAGTAGGAACTGATACTGTTTTCGTAGGGAGCATGTGACCATAATTCATTTTCGGAGTCGGAAACGCTCTCTTTGGCAGCGGCCGGTGCGTTCGGAACACATACGGCGCATATGATCACGGCTGTAATTATAGCTATTAAGTGTCTGTATTTTTCCTTCATGGTTATCTTTCCCTTCGTAAGATCTGTTGCTCTTATTATAATACTTTTTTTACTGATTGATACATAATCCAAAGAAATCCCCCTGTCCGGGCAATCCGAACAGGGGGATCCTCTGTATGGGTTATCGAAACGTTTATTCTTCTGAAGCGAGCTGTTCTGCCTTACGAACAAGAACCTTCTCGTTGTAGCATTCGAAGATTCCGTCGATACGACCGGTTTCCTTCGAAAGGGTACTCTTCGTGATGAGCGAAACGATAGGAACTACTACAAGTCCTGCGATCATTGCAACTGCACCGGCGTCAATGGGTGACATATAGCTGATGAACATGTTCGATACGGTAACGCCGACACCGCAAGCGAAGCTTGCCCAAACAGCGGCACGTGTAACCTTCTTCCAGTAGAGACCGTAGAGGAAAGGTGCGAGGAACGCTCCTGCGAGTGCACCCCACGAAATACCCATGAGCTGCGCGATAAATGCGGGAGGATCAAGCGCGATGATAACCGAGATCGCGATGAAGAAGAGGACGAATACTCTTATGAATACGAGCTGCTTCTTCTGGGACATGTCCTTAACGATCGTTCCGCGGATAAGGTCAAGCGTAAGTGTCGAGCTTGATGTAAGAACGAGAGCGGAAAGAGTCGACATGGAAGCCGAAAGCACGAGCACTACCACGATACCGATAAGGATGTCGGAGAGTGCGCTCTGAAGCATAAGCGGTATGATCCCGTCATAAGCAACACCGGATTCCGTAACAACGCCCGCTGCTACCGCCTCGCTGGTGAAAAGTCTTCCGAAACCGCCGAGGAAGTAAGAACCGCCCGCAACGATGAATGCAAATGCTGTCGAAACGATTGTTCCTTTCTTGACTGCCTTCTCATCCTTGATAGCGTAGAACTTCTGAACCATCTGAGGAAGACCCCATGTACCGAGGGATGTGAGGATTACAACTCCTAGCAGACTTGCGGGATCCGGTCCGAAAAACGACGAAAAGATACCGGGTGCCGATGCCAGGCCGTCGCTTGCTTCGGGTGCGATCTGTGCGAGTCCGAAGAGAGCCTGTGTAAAGCCGCCCTTGCCGGCAAGCACGGAACCGATTACCGCGATGATACCGACAAGCATGATGATACCCTGAATAAAGTCGTTGACACTGGTTGCCATGTATCCGCCGAGGATAACATAGACACCTGTAAGGACTGCCATCGCAACAACGCAAACCCAGTAAGGGATATCAAACGCGAGTGCGAAAAGCTTTGAAAGTCCGTTATATACCGATGCGGTGTAAGGGATAAGGAAAATAAAAGCGATCGCCGAAGCAACAACCTTGAGTGCCTTGCTGTCAAAACGCTTTCCGAAGAAATCGGGCATGGTTGCCGACGAAAGGTGCTTCGTCATGACTCTTGTCCTTCTTCCGAGGATGATCCATGCGAGCAAGCTGCCGATAAGCGCATTGCCGATACCGATCCATGTGGACGAGATACCGAACTTCCAACCGAACTGTCCGGCATAACCGATAAATACAACGGCCGAAAAATACGATGTTCCGTATGAAAAAGCCGTCATCCAGGGGCCGATGCTGCGACCGCCCATAACGAAATCATTAACTCCCGAAACTTTCTTGCGGGCTCTGACACCAACCAGGATCATAACCGCGAAGAACACGATAAGAATTGCGATCTTGACTGCC
>CAMIZL010000028.1 GCA_946403295.1 uncultured Clostridia bacterium
TTTTGGTGTATAATAAACAATTATTTATGCAATATAATTGCGGAAAGGACGAAGATATGAGCAAAAAACTATCAATGATACTGGGACTGCTGATGGCAATTGTTTTTGTTATCGGTCTCACCGGCCCGGTGGGAGCAAATGCTGCATCCAAGGTTAAGCTCAGCGCAACAAAGAAAACTGTGTATGTGGGAGAACAGTTTGGACTTGAGCTTACAGGTGCAAAAGGAACAGTTAAATGGTCTTCTTCAAGCAAGAAGGTCGCAACCGTTAAGGACGGCCTTGTTACTGCCGTTAAGACCGGTAAAGCAACGATCAAAGCAAAGGACTCAAAAACCAATAAAACATATAAATGTAATATCACAGTAAAGAAGAATTCATTGTCTGACAAGACCTTAAAGATCAAAGCAGGCGAGTCTGCCGGCCTTACTCTTAAGGGCAATACCCCTGCGGACTGGACCTCATCGGATGAGAGCGTGGCAATCGTCAACAACGGAACCGTAACGGCTCTCAAGAAGGGCACGGCAACCATCACAGCCAAGGTCGGATCGAAGAAGTATACCTGCAAGGTTACCGTAGCTGCGAATGCTGACGTAACCGACGAGCCTGTTGAGCTTACGTTATGGACCATTGACACCGGAGATGGTCTTTCCGACGCTTTTATCAGAGCTATCGACGACCTCAAGAAAGCATATCCCAATGTTACACTTAATCCTCAGACGTTTGAGCAGAATTATTATAAGGAAAAGATCAGAAATTCGGCAATGGCAGGCGATCTCCCCGACATCTTCTTCACATGGTCGGGAGCGTTCCTCGGAGAATTTGCCGATATGGGTATGGTTTATTGCCTCGATGATATCATGGCCAGATACATGAAGAGCGGTGACATCACTCAGGTAATGCTTGACAACACAACCTACAACGACAAGCATTACGGTATACCCATGGGCATGAGCGTAGTTGTCCTTTATGTAAATATGGATCTTTTGAATCAGGTTGGTATAAAATCTGTTCCCAAGACGCTTGACGATTTATATGATTGCTGTGACAAGCTTGTTGCAGCCGGCATCACGCCTTTCGGATGCGCAGGAGAAACCTGGTGTATTTCCGAGTACGTTGAGCCCATTATCGAAAAGACCATCGGAGCTAAGGCTCTTGACAAGATCTTCTCGGGAAAAGCTTCGTTTGATAACGATGGCGTGGTTGAAGCTGCGGATGTTTTCACAGATATGCTCAACAGGGGATATTTTGGAAACGAGCGCGCTCTCGATAACGGTGAAGTATCGGGCAGATTCATGGACGGCCGGATCGCATTCTACATGAACGGATCATGGAACTGCGGTATGTTCGCAGGCGATCCCGAATTTGCATCAAAGGTTACCGTTTCCGAATTCCCCGTTATCAATTCCAAGAACTCTAAGATTGGAGAGCTTATCGGAGGACCTTCGGATACACTCGCTGTATCGGCACTTTCCAAGAATACGGGAATTGCTGCGGAGTACGCGGTAGCGCTCGGAAAGCTTATCAGCAAGTACGGCTACCTTCAGGGTACCGGACTTCCTACATGGAAGATCGGTTATGATGACAGCGGCGTAAACGCATTGACAAGACAGGTATCTAAGCTTTGTGACAGTGCCAAGGGATTTGTCCTTTTCGGTGATACGGCTATGCCCGCTTATGAAAAGGATCCTTACCTTGATAGCCTTTCGAAGCTTTTCCGTGGTGAACTCGACGGTAAAGCATTCACTAAGGAACTCGCCGAAAATATCAGATAAGCGTTAATACCTGAAATCATATAGAAATTACTGATGAGACAGGGCTTGCCTTTAAGGCGGGCCCTGTTTTCCTGCGAGATGACAAAATCTGATATGGGTATTTGCGTTTCATAAGAAGAAGCAATCCATTTTAAAATGGTAAAGTCAAAGAGCGGAAGAACGATATAAACATCAACCGGACAAAGAACTGTGTTATATGTCGGTATAACTCAGAGCGTATAAGAAAGGAAACGAGATGAGTCTTTCACACAGAAAAGCAAAAAAAGAGCTTATTATCAAAGATGCACAGGGTAATCCGATCGCGAACAGGCAGGTGAATATCGATCAGATATCACACAGCTTCCTTTTCGGATGCGGTGCGTTTGAATTCCTTCGCCATATCAAGGAGGGAAACGAGGAAACAGCGGATATCACGAACAAGTGGCTTAAGATATTCAATTACGGAACGCTCCCTTTCTACTGGGGAGGATATGAACCCGAAGAGGGCAAGAACGATGAGGAAAACCTCATGAAGACCGCAAAATACCTACAGGAACGCGGCGTCAGGGTTAAGGGTCATCCCCTTTGCTGGCATACCGTTTGTGCGGACTGGCTCATGAAATATGACAACAAAACGATCCTTCAAAAACAGCTCGACAGGATACACAGAGAAGTGACGAATTTTAAGGGCGTCATCGATATGTGGGATGTCATCAACGAAGTTGTCATCATGCCTGTTTTCGACAAGTATGACAACGCGGTGACCAGGATCTGTAACGACAGGGGCAGGATCGCTCTTGTTAAAGATGTATTTGCGGCAGCCCGCGAGTCGAATCCCGATGCGACGCTTCTGATCAATGATTTCAATCTTTCCGAGGCATACCGCATCCTTATCGACGGACTGTTAAACGCAGGCGTGTCCATAAGCGCTATCGGGATCCAGACTCATCAGCATCAGGGATATATGGGCAGGGAGAAGGTTCTCGATATACTTAAGAGATACGAGGTTTTCGGACTTCCGATCCATTTCACCGAGAATACGCTTATATCAGGCGAGATCATGCCTTCTTATATCGTCGATCTCAACGACTGGCAGGTTGACGAGTGGCCGACGACTCCCGAAGGTGAGGAGCGTCAGTGCAGGGAGATCGAAGAGATGTACAGGATCCTCTTCGAGCATCCGCTCGTAGAAGCGATCACCACATGGGATTTCAGGGACGGCGCATGGCTTAAGGCTCCTGCGGGGTTCCTGCGGCTCGACAATTCGGAGAAGCCTTCCTATGAGATGCTCCGCAAGCTTGTCGGCGAAGAATGGCACACGAACATCACGGCGGTGACCGACAGCGAGGGCCGCGTGACTGTTGAGGGCTTCAAGGGTGACTACTGTGTAAGCGCTGACGGCGCCAAGGGTAAATTTGTTCTCCATGACGACACTCCGGTCTCAATAAAGCTTTTGTAGACCGGTACGGCGAAGAACGATCGTAATATCCGTATTATTGCCCGATGATCGTATAATATATGAGAAAAACAGAAATCCGCCGGGATACCTGTTTTTTTTGTGCGATAAACGAATGCCATCTGTTGCAAGCTTGTTTGCGAACAGATGGCTGAGTGAACGGTCATCGAGCGGACTAGTACGCGAGATGTCCGTCGCATCGAGTAGGAGTTAGCCTACTCGATTGCGATAAGCGAAGGCCGTCTGTTGCAAGCTTGTTTGTGAACAGACGGCTGAGTGAACGGACATCGAGCGGACTTGTACGCGAGATGTCCCGTCGCATCGAGTAGGAGTCAGCCTACTCGATTATAACCAAAAGTTATTACGGGGAATAAGATTTATCGATTTTTCTTCTTTGGGACAGGATGATAAACTGAACGTCATAATAGTTAAGAAAAGAATCTTACACAGAAGGAGAGAAAATGAGTAAGACAAATGTGAATCTCGACATTGAAACAGTTCAGGTCAGAGAACAAAGGCTCGGTGCCATTACGACATGGCACGGTGAAAGCGCCGCGGAGCTTGTAGAGAAGTCTGCTTGCGGTAGTCTTAAGGACAGGGAGCGTTCTTTCTCACAGTGTTTGGGATGTTCAACCACTCACGGAGCTTGTCAGACCATCATGATACAGGATTCGGTGCTTATCAGTCACGGTCCGGTGGGTTGTTCATCCTGTTTTCACGATTTTGCCTTCAGCTACAGAGTGAGCGGAGCAAACAGGGGCTTGACCGATCTTAAGGAACGACACGTTTATTCAACCAATCTTGAAGAAAAAGAGACTATCTACGGTGGCCTGCAGAAGCTTAGGGATACCATCAGGGCTGCTTATGAGCGGGAACACCCGAATGCGATATTTATCGTTACGACGTGCGCGGCGGGAATCATCGGTGACGATGTTGAGTCGGTCACCAACGAGATGGAAAAAGAGATAGGGATTCCGGTCTGTGCGGTATACTGTGAAGGCTTCAGATCAAGAGTATGGACAACAGGTTTTGATGCTGCGTACCACGCGATAGCGAGAAAACTCGTCAAACCGCCCAAACAGAAGAGAAAGATGATCAACGTTATCAACTTTTGGGGCTACGACCTGTTTAACGAATGGTTCAAACCGCTGGGATATGAGGCAAATTACATAGCTCCTTATGCAACGGTCGAGTCGCTTGGGATTGCGTCTGAAGCAGCCGCTACCATGCAGGTATGCCCGACACTCGGAACATATCTTGCGCACGTCCTTGAAGAAGAGTACGGAGTTCCGGAGATCAAAGAAGCTCCGCCGTACGGGATACCGCAGACCGACGCTTGGTTCAGAAATCTCGGCGAAGTTCTCGGAATCTCTGATGAGATAGAAAAGCTCATAAAACAGAAGAAAGAAGAATACCTTCCGAAGATCCAAGCCTTGAGGGAGAAGCTTAGGGGCAAGAAAGTATATGTGGCAGCCGGGGCTTCTTACGGACACAATCTTCTTGCAATCGCCAGAGAACTCGGTATGGAAGCGATCGGTGCGGGCATATTCCATCATGAACCGGGGTTTGACAACGGATCGGAAAGAACAGACGTCCTCAGGAAAGTGGTAACCAATTACGGAGATGTTCCGAACTTCAATGTATGCAACAAGCAGGAGTTTGAGCTTGTCAACAGGCTCCATGCTTTGAAGCCGGACCTTCTTTTGGCAAGACATGGCGGAATGTCGAGGTGGGGAGCAAAGCTCGGTATACCTTCACTTCTGATCGGAGACGAACATTTCGGAATGGGTTACGAGGGACTTGTCAAGTACGGTGAACGTATACTCGAGACCATTGAAAACGACGAGTTCGTGAAGAACCTTGAAAAACATGCCTTTGTGCCTTACACGAAATGGTGGCTTGAACAGCCTGTAGATACTTTTATGAAGTGAATTGATTTGGAAGGAGAATTAGATTAGAATGTCTGGTTTTATAGAACAGGAGAGATATACCTGCGCGATTGGAGCTCTGCAGACCGTTGTGGCGATACCGAGAGCTGTCCCGATACTGCATTCGGGGCCGGGGTGCGGAACGATGATAGGCGGCTTCTTTGAGAGATCAACAGGATATGCGGGCGGAAATACGATGCCATGCACAAACTTCGGGGAAAAAGATGTTGTCTTCGGAGGAATAAACAAGCTCAAAAATATAGTGGAGAATACCTACAAGGTCCTTGATACGGATCTTCAGGTGATACTGAGCGGATGTACGGCCGGTATCACGGGTGATGACATCGGTTCGATAGCCGAAGAGTTCAAGAGTCAGGGAAAACCGATCGTATACCTTGATACTCCGGGCTTTAAGATGAACAACTACCGGTCACACAGTGAAGTCGTAAATGCGATAATCGATCAGTATGTGAGCGATTTTGAGGATGCGAATCCCCCAAGGTCAAGGAAAAATCTTGTAAATGTCTTTGCATCCATACCTTTTCAGGATATCTTCTGGAAGGAAAATCTCAAGGAATATAAGAGACTGTTGGAAGGGATCGGTCTTGAAGTGAACATCCTCTTCGGACCGTTCTCGGGAGGAGTCAGGGAATGGCAGACCATCCCGGCGGCCAATTTCAACATCCTTGTATCTCCGTGGTACGGACAACCCATCGTTGAACACCTTGAAAGTCTTTACGGACAGCCCTTCTATAAATTCGGTTATGTTCCGATCGGGGGTAACGAAACGACACGCTTCCTTGAAGGCGTGATCGAATTTGCGAAGGAAAACGGAGCCGATATCGATGAAAACAAGGCGGAAGCGTTCTATAGAAGAGAAGAGTTGGCATTTTACGAGGAGATCGATAACCTTACCACGTTTATCACAGAATTCAGGTATGGACTTCCCGGATATGTTCACGTGATCGGTGACGCCGGTTATGTTGTCGGGCTTTCAAAGTTCCTTTTGACCGAGACGGGGATAATCCCGAAGGAACAGTTCATAGTGGATAATACTCCAAAGAAATATCAAAAAGAGATCGAGTCGGAGCTTGCGGGGATCTCTGCAAAGAGGGATATTCCGGCCGTGTTCGATCCCGATGCCGGAAAGGCACAGAAAACGATCCTGTCGCTCGATCACAGCAAGAGGGGTCTTATAATCGGAAGCGGATGGGACAGAGAGCTTGCAAAGAAAACAAACAACGATTTTGTGGCGGCTTTTGCACCGGTTCAATACAGACTTACACTTTCAACCAATTGGGCCGGATACACCGGAGGCCTCCACGTGATAGAGGACATCTATAACACGGTGCTCTCATCCTACGAATAAACAAAAGGAGAAAGAAAATCAATGTCAGAAAACAACATCAGACAGATTGCCATATACGGAAAGGGAGGGATCGGCAAGTCTACGACAACCCAGAATCTTACGGCGGGACTCGTTGACGCCGGAAAACATGTAATGATCGTGGGCTGTGATCCCAAAGCAGATTCAACGAGACTGATGCTCGGAGGACTTGCCCAAAAGACGGTTCTCGATACGCTCAGGGAAGAAGGCGAGGATATCGACCTTGACGCGATACTGAAAGAGGGCTTTAAAGGAGTACGATGTGTTGAATCGGGCGGTCCCGAGCCCGGAGTGGGATGCGCCGGCAGAGGTATCATAACCTCGATCGGTCTTCTTGAGAGACTTGGCGCTTATACCGAAGACCTTGACTACGTCTTCTATGACGTCCTGGGAGACGTAGTGTGCGGTGGCTTTGCGATGCCCATCAGAGAAGGCAAGGCCAAGGAGATCTACATCGTAGCGAGCGGTGAGATGATGGCGCTTTACGCAGCGAACAACATCTCAAAGGGTATCGCAAGATATGCCAGAACAGGAGGGGTAAGACTCGGCGGGATCATATGCAACAGTCGTAAAGTTGACAGAGAGGAAGATCTTGTCAGGGCTTTCGCAAAAGAGCTCGGAACAAAGCTTATCCACTTCGTCCCCAGAGATAATGTGGTCCAGAGGGCGGAAATCCATAAAAAGACTGTTATCGAGTATGAACCTGACTGTAATCAGGCCAATGAGTACAGAAAGCTCGCCGATGCGATTGAAAACAATCGGGATTTTGTGATCCCTACGCCTCTTTCGCAGGAGAGACTTGAGGAGATCCTGATGGAGTACGGCCTTATGGACAGTCTGAAAGATGACTACAGGATCTGAGGTAAAAACATGAAATACAGAGCGGCACTTGCAAGTTTTGACGGACAGTACGTGGATGAGCATTTCGGTCACGCGCAGAAATACTATATATACGAGTTTGATTCGGAAGACAATTCTTGCGGGTTTGTGGAAAAACGTTTTGTCGATGCGCGTTGTGAATGCAGCCTCGGAATTGAGGATGCGTTTGATGGTGTACTCGGGAAACTGGGGGATGTCGGCGCGCTGATCATAAGCAGGATCGGGAAAGGTGCCACGGAGCTTGTCGAGAGCAGGGGATACGTCATCTACGAGTCGGTTTCTGCGATCAATGACGTACTTGAAAGCATTAAGAAAAACAGGTTATACGAGGAAGATAAATGGCGAGAGATTTCGATGAATTAAAGCTGTTGCATCCTTGCTTTGCAATGGGGAAGAAAGGCACGACCGGAAGGATACATCTTCCGGTCAGTCCGGGATGCAATATCGAGTGCAGGTTTTGCGACAGACAGATAAACGACCATGAGAACAGGCCGGGAGTGACGGGCAGCATCATTGCCCCCGAAGAGGCCCCCGAAATTATCGGAAGGTCGCTTGAATTGTGCGGGAAGCTGACTGTTGTGGGA
The DNA here is from genome assembly GCA_946403295.1 of uncultured Clostridia bacterium. GTDB lineage: Bacteria > Bacillota > Clostridia > Lachnospirales > Lachnospiraceae > RUG11977. Next base: position 7,986 of record CAMIZL010000028.1, read on the forward strand.
ATAGCGGGACCGGGAGATACGCTTGCGACCGACAACGCCCTCAGGACATTCAGACTTGTGAAGGAAAAGTACCCTGAGCTTATCAAGTGCATGAGCACCAACGGTCTGATGTTGCCGGAAAAGGCAGATGAGGTTATAAGCGTTGGGATCGATTCTCTGACCGTCACAGTCAATGCAGTAGATCCGGAGATCGAAGCCCGGCTGTGCGACGGGATCCATTACCACGGGCAATATCTGCAGGGGGTCGAGGGAGCAGAGATACTGATCCGCAACCAACTCGAGGGTATCAGAAAGGTCGCTGAGGGAGGAGTGACCGTCAAGGTCAATACAGTACTCGTACCCGGTATAAATGACGAGCATATCGAGGATATCGCGAGAACAGTGAAGCAATGCGGAGCATCGATCTATAACATAATTCCGCTGATACCTCAACATAAGCTTAAAGATGTTCCGGCTCCGACTTGCAGCCAGATCGATCAGGCGAGACAAAGGGCAGAGAAATACATCAACGTATTCCGACATTGTCAGCATTGCAGAGCTGATGCGATCGGAGTACCGGGTGAAACGGATTACGGGGAGAAGATCTACCTCAGGAGAATTTCGTCAAAGGATACTTTTTCTCACGGATAAAAATAAACATCCGATTAAAAATGTGTCTAAAGCACATTTTATAAGCGGATGTTTTATTATATAATCATAAAGAGTAAACTTCGTTGAAGGGTTTGGCGAAAAATCGGCGGTAAAGCAGCCCCACATTCAGATGAATGCAGGGATGTGGGGCGGTTTACCCGCATTTCCTGCATATAGAGATGCGTGGATTGAAAGGTGGATCACATGGATTACAGCAAATACGAGAGTTACGGGTTTGACAGTTTCAGTGCATTCAATATGTCAACGGGCTGGAAGGAGCGCAGTTACAAGGTGCATTGGCACTCATACGGCGAGATCCTTCTTGTAGGACCCGGAGAGACCAATATATATAAGGTCAATCAGAACACATACGACCTTGTCGAAGGCGATATTGTTCTTGTCTGGCCCATGGAAATGCACGCGATCATTGACGCCGACAGGGAGAAGGCGCTCGTGATACAGTTCAGTAATGCGTTCATGAACACCCTGTTTGATCTGCAAAGGATCATGCATTTTTACAGAAATCTTCATGTGATCTGTATCAATTCGCACAGGGAGCTGGTGACTCAACTCACGACCATCATTTACAAGATGAGGGAGATCTTCTTCTCGGACAGCGCCGACAGAGAGCTTAAGTGCTGCATGCTTCTCATGCAGTTCATGCTCGCGCTCGACGAGCACAGGGAGGAATTCGCTCCCGAGCTTGACGGCGGAGGACACACAGGATATACGGACGATGTCATGCGACGGATGATCATGGTGACCGACTACATCAAGAACAATCTGACGGCCGACGATCTTTCGCAAAGTGCGATGGCAGAGCTTGCCGGGATAAGTAAGGATTATTTCTCCAGGATATTTAAGAACGTCACGGGCTTAAATTACAGTAAATGGCTCAATATGATAAGACTGGAGAAGGCGACCGGCCTGCTCGCACAGAACGATCTGACGCTCACCGAGATCGCGATGCTTTCGGGATTTCAAAGCATACCGAGCTTCAACAGAGTTTTTCGTGATGAAAAAGGCATGGCGCCCGGAGAATATCGCTCGTTGTTCATAGGCGGCAAAGACAATAAGGCGCGCGAATAAACGCGGTTTTGACCGACGAAAAAAAGACATAAACAGACAGCAAAAAGCCCCAACCTTGTGAGTCGGGGCTTTTGCTTGGTAATTGGGTCTGGACACAAATATTTGGTAGAAGATTTCAAATTAAAAAAACGTCCGTCTGCACGGACGGGACACGATATTGTAGTCCGTACGGTTGTAATATACTATTTTGCCGGAGAGATGTTCTTCTTGAAATTTGCACCCGGATTTATCAGATTTTGATTGGGGGTTCTTTATGCGTTTGAAAAAACCAAACGCAATCTCCTTTGACATTGCGCGCACTGCGGCTGCGCCTTGTGCTTGCAAAGACGGAGACACGCTTCGCGCCTCAACCAAAAAAGAAGTGCAGTGGTTCATTGCACTTCTTTTTTTTCGGGTTTCGGTTGCGTTTGATAGAACCAAACGCAATCTCCTTGGAAAGGAAGAAGAGCGTAGATTTGGGGAGAATCTACGCCCTGATGTAAGGGAGGAGGAGTTTTGTTCTCCGGCAGATAATGAGGGGGAGGAGTCTGCCGGAAACTCCGTTGTTGGTTTTTTAAAATCAACTTTCCTTGTTGATGTCTGTATTATGACACATCCATTCTTAAATGTCAACACTAAATTTCAAAAAAAATAAAAAAATTTTTCAAGATGATAAAACGCAATATATCCCTTGAAACAAATCTGCAATAACGTGAAGTTACAAAAGTATATTTTTGATACGTGTAATGCTGCTCCGGAGCAAAATCTTTATCGTTTTATTGCACAAATCCGGGGAGGTATTTTTGTGCACTTCGTCAATTGCCCTGTTTTACGTGAGGTATATAATATATGCATGTATCTGAAAATTCATGAAAGTTCTTTTTCATTCCGAGGTTTTCTATGGATCATCAAAAATCCGATCTGTTGATCGATTCGGCGTATATGTGCGCTCTTATTATTGTCTTATTCCTGTTTCTTTTTTCTTTTTACGGCTCATCGCAGCGGCTATTTTGCATTTCGCCGGGACCCGAAGGGGATGTCGATTCTCTTGTGCTTAAAAAAGCTTTTGACGCGACGGGAGGAGCACTTCTTTCGATAGGGATCTTTTTTCTGCTTCTTTTGGCGGCGATCATCGTTCATGAGCTCGGCCATCTTATCGGCGGCGTGATCAAAGGTTATCGTCCGGCACATTTTTGTGTTTTCGGGATTGTACTCTCATTAAAAGGGAAACGATCGTTTAGTTACGATCCGACGGCGAGATTCGGCGGATATACGGTCATGTGTACCGGGGATATCAAAAGATCGCCGTTATTGCTGATAAGGATGGGACCTTTGTTTGAATGCGCGTTCTTCCTCGCGGTTTCCATATTTATCGCAGGTATTGATGCGGATGTTACGGGGATTTTTCTGCTCGGCGAGATAATAGCATATCTCTTTGTGAGAACCGTTTCCTCGGGGCACGCGGGAGAAGACGATTCCGCAACGGCGGCGGAGGTTCTTGCCGAAGGGCCCAAAGACTATAACAAACTTATGGATGTTTATGACGGGATATTGCTCGGTGAAGAAGCGAAAGCTAAGGGAGTGATCCCTCATGACGGGATATTGCTCGGTAAAGAAGCGAAAGCTAAGGGAGTGATCCCCCGTAACGGATCTTTGACTATAAAAGAGGAGCTTTTGATGTATGGTCGGGAAGAATAGGATAAAAAGACCCATAGCGTTTATCATCCTTTGTATGTTTTTTGTGCAGATCGCAGATCCCGTGATCCCGGGATCTGCGGCGGACGGAATATACAGATACGGTGATACTATCAGGGGCAACGTTATCACGCGTGAGGATAAGGACAGAGGAAACGACCGCTGGAGTGCCGACCGTTCGGTCGTTCTCGAGGAGGGAACGCTCTGGTGGGTGCAGAACCACAATCCTTTACAGCTCACATCCCTTTCTTTTGGAAGCAGGAACCGTGAATCCTTAAATATACCGGGGGAGAAGTCCGAAAGCCCCCTTTCCTACACTTCGTCCGAAACGACAGAGTATGTATACTACAGAACGGTCGGGATGCGTTTTACGATCGAGGACATCTCAAAAGGAGAAGAAAATGTCGTGACGCTCGGCATGGATGAAAACAGCAAGGTCTGGGACGATCCCTCCGTAAGGTTCGTGGATGTGTTTTTGGACGGTGTTTCGGGAGATGTCAGGAACGCGACTTCAAAGCTCCTTGCGGCGGGAGCAACTGCGGGAGGACGGCGGATCGTATGTAACGAAACAATGGTAAACCGTGATATCACGAACGGAAGCGGCGTGATCGAGGGGCATTATCATATCGGAAATTTCTTAAAAAGGGACGAGAAACATAGTATCACGGACGACTGCGTGGTCGGTCGGCTCATAAAGCTCGAATGCGGGAGCGATACGCTTCCGATGGGAGAATGGAGGATCTACGCTTCGCACATTATCGAGATCATGACGGCGACACGGGAAAAGCTGCCGGACGGTCGATATGTCTTAAGCAACAGGCGGGAGCGTCTCGTTAGCGACGGTTCGGGGAATTTCGTGCCCGACGTGCGCACGACTCTTGTTGATGTTCTCCTGGCCGCGGGCTGGGCTTCCGTTACGAGAGACGAGTATCTGCCCGCTCTTTTTAACAGATATCTTGAGCTTACGGGCGAAAACCTTGTCCGGACCACCACTCTTGTAAATTATTACATATACGGCACCGACCCGCAGGCAGGGCTTGCCGGATCCCGCCGCATCACGGATGCTTCCGCCGGGGGAAGCGCTGTACTTTTATATGAAAGTGAGGAAGGGAAACGGCACGAAAATCTGCGGCTCGCCCTGAACGCTTCGGCATTTTCGAACGGCGCGGGAGGGGTTTATGACGCATATGACGGAATATTCGTGTTTTCCGGCAATCACGAAAAAGCCTATGCGCCCGAAGGCAGGGAAGAAGACGTTCATGCCTACAGAACAAGGTTTGCCCTTTCGGGAACGGCGGACAGACCGTGCGTAACACCGCTTGATATCGTATCGGAAAGCGTGCCTGCGGGTGTGACGGCTCCTTACGTGTGCATATGGGCCCCGTTGAGGCCTGCGGTCCGCGTAACGTTTATGTATGTGACGGGAGAAGACAAAAAGCCTGTTTTGGTGAGGGATGCGGGATTATATAACATCGCCTCGTCGGGAGTGGTGAGTCTCATGGCACCCGGCGGGATGATCAACGGGAGCGATACGCAGGCGATGCTCTGCGATCCCGCAAGGACCGTCGATGGGGCAGAATATAAGGTCACGAACGGGAGGATAAGGTATTTCTACGGTACGGACAGATGGGACATATTGAGGGATGCACCCGTGTCCGCGGAAAACAGCATTGGCTCCGCAAATCGGACGATCGCGTCGCTGTCGCTTACGGGCGAAGAAACGGACGGCAGGAGGTTCGGCGTCATGGGTGAAGGGACCGGAGGAAATGCTGTGTTTGATTATGACAGGCATATTACCGATGTTGTTTTTTTCGTACCGGTCGAAAAAACCCAACCGTCCGTTACGGTCCGGAGACTTTATGTGAGATACGTTCCCGCAGACGGCGAAGCGCGCATAATAAAGGATATCGGTCCTATCGTGATCCCCTCCGCGCAGAACTACGTTTATGTTCATGAACCTGTGGAGCATGTCACATATAACGGTAAGAATTATGAGCCCGCGACCCTCAGGGAGGGGATACAAAGGCCGCCCCTCGGGGTCATTACAACGATCGCCGATAAGCTTCCGCGCTCCTACGGGACAGTGGTATCGCAGGATGGATACAGTAACGTGCAGCTTGGATTAAGACCCGACGGGAAGGTTGTTTTTACCGTCCCCGCCGGTGCGCGTGATGCGATGCTTTTTATTCCTTACGAAGAAAAAGAGATCGTGACCCTCGGAAGGGATGTCAATATCTATTACATAAAAGGTGCGAAAGAAGGAAATTATAAGGTCCTCGCAACGGAAAAAAGAACCGTCCCGGCAGAAGCTTTTGAAGCTGCTTACGGTAACGGTCTTTCGGGATACGATCTGGCTGTACGCACAGATGTTACCGAGGTTGCGACCGGAGTGCATTGGAAGGCGCTTTCCGAGCCCGGTTCGGGTGACTATGCATATACGGTGGTCTCAAACGAAAAGCAGGGCGTGACTCTCGGAGATCTGCGGTATCCGGGTCCGCGCGACGAGGAAGAATGGAAAACGGAACTCTTTTCGAGAGAGATCTTTTCGGACTGCGTGAGTATCGGGATCATGCTTTCAAAAGGGGCAGGCACTTATGAGGTTTTTGTCCCGTGCGAGATAAGGACGGGAAATAACCCTGTTGTCATATATGCGTTTGACGCATCGACAGGAAGACTGTTAAAAAACGATCCTTTGTCCACGACGTATATCTCGGGAGCGGAGGGTCTTATAGACGTTTCGTGGTGCGAAGAAATGACCTTCGGCGAAAAAACCTATGTCATGGTCGGAGAAAGCCTTGAAGAGGAAAAGATATATCCGTTCGGAACGGTATCGTATGCCATCAGAGACATAATATCGGGGATCGTTCCCACGATGCAGACATCATCGCCATATATCGTAAATCCCGTGTGTCGTTTGTTTGACGGCGTCGTCGGCACAAAAGGGGAGGATGGTTTCAGAACAAGAAATGTTTATCTGAACATTTCGGGACTCGGGATCCCGTCGGGCAATACGGTGGCTGTTTATGTCCCTTTCAGGACATCGTCACCGGTCAATGTCTATCTTCTGACGGACGACAAGACCCACATTTCTCCGAAAGAAGCAGCCGTGGTACACGAGATCCATCACGTGTCGAGATCGTACTGGAGCGTTGAAAGCTCGGTACTACGGCAAAAAGATAACGAAACGGCGGGAGAGGGAGGATGGTTCAGGTTTGAAGTGCCGGATGAGATCTGCGACATAAACGGTATATCATATTCGATCGCGGATGACGACCCGGTCGCGATCCACCATGACAGCTGTTGCGACGGAGTCCTTCAAAGGGTCGGCATGTGCGGTGTACTTTGCCCCTTATGCAAGGGGACGGGGCTGATGAGCGTGAAGGGACGAAAAGGCGCATCCGGGGAGAAAGAGAAATGCACATTTTGCGACGGGAGCGGGATCTATGTCACGGCCATGAATTATGACGAGCTTTCCTATGCCGACGCCTTAAAAAGGCAAGTCACCGAAGTGAAATACCGCTGCGGCACATGCCTCGGGACGGGGCGCGATCCGGGACAGGATATGCATTCGCACGAAAAGAAAAACTGTCCCGAATGCAACAGGAGCGGCATGGGGCCTTTAAAGATCTGCCCCGCATGCGGCGGAAACAAAAAGATACAATATACGGATTGGGAAAGCCGCACTTTCATGAACGGCGACGGGACATACGGTACGCAGGTCGTTCCGGTCATAAAATACCGGGACTGCGCATTTTGCGACGGGAGCGGCGGATATACGTGTAAAACGTGTGACGGATCCGGGCTCGTTGATGCGGACCTGTGCGAGCGGTGTCAGGTGGTGAGGTTCTTTGAAAAAAGCGGGTCGTCTTACGGAAGCGTCGTTTCTTACGGAAGCGGATATACCGTACGTAATCGGGGCATATGCGAAAACTGCGGAGGGAAGGGTTTCTCTTTGTGTCCCTCCTGCAAGGGAAGCGGGTGGCTGAATGCGCAGGATGAAACGGGTCATTCCGTTCCGTGCACCGCATGCGGAGGAGTGCGCTACCGGAAAGAGGCCGAGTGGGGGATATCCGGTCAAACGCTTTATCTGATCACGGCGGCGCATTATGAATATCGCAAGGGAAGCGGTGAGATAAAATGCTCATGTACTCAGAAAAGTTATATTACCGACCCTGCCGGGGGAGACGGGGCCTATTCGAGAGGTTCATGGAGCGGATATTATAACGATTCCGGCGATTATGTCGAAACAAGGGAAAACACGGGATTCATGTGCGGGGGATTATACTGCGCGGAGTGTGACACCTATATTTTCTCGGCCGGTTTTCCTTCGGGCGGAACGCTTGTGTTCGGAAAAGACCCGGAGGGGAGATATGCCCTTACCGTATATAATAGCGTGCCTCAAAGCTCGTACGATCCGGGTGTGATCTGCGATAACGCCTACAGAACCGTGAGGGTCGTGGAAGAGCCGTACGGCAGTGTCGAAAACCATTCGGAGTGCGGAAGGTCTCTTTTGTATACACCCGCATCTTACGATATGGCGGTTGCCGACACTGAAAACAGGACCTTTGTCGGGAGAAAGAATGAAGCCCCGGTACCGACCGCGGGCGGCGGGATGAACATCGGTTTTGAAGTCTATATTCCGAACGATTCGGGGAATAAGGCCACGGATGTCTATATACTTTATACGGAGTGGAAGCCGGACCCCATGCCCGGACCGGAGGAGCGCATAAGACCGCCCGATCCGTACGAGAGGCAGCCCGATATCGTCTTCACCGATATTGATACCGACTGCTGCGAGATATCCCTCATAGCGGGAAACAACACTGTCACATATGACGCTTCGCTTTCGATCCCCTCGGGAAGAAATGTGAGATTAAAGGCGAAGGGGAAAGAATATCTCTATGACATAAGGCTTGTGAACATAACGGGCATGGCGGAAATACCCGTAACGGTGCGCTACCCTTACGCCTTTTACGGGTCGGCGGGAGAGGCGCGTTTGGGAGAAACACCGAAAGAAACGGGATATTCAGAGAGAACGGTGACCGTCATGAGACCGTACGCTTATTGGAGCATCGAAAAATTTGCAGTGTGGAGCATCGACGAAGCGTGGGCCTATTGCAATGCGCTGTCGGAAGACGATGCGGGATACGTTAGGATCACGGCTGCCGCTTCCGATATTTCGAAGCCCGGTTTTACGGCTTTGAGGCGCGGACCCGTACAAGACCGCCTCGTCGGATGTCCGCAGGGAGAAAACCTTGTGATAACCGTCGACGGGCTCTATAAAGACATTTACCGTAACGGTGTGGCTCCGGGTGTTCCGGAGCTTGATGAAGGATATGCCGAACGTATCGCCTATGAAGCGGTCCCGGATATCAGGGCTCTTAATGATGTCCTCGTTTTTGAAGGGACGGAAGTGATCGGAGGGCCCCAAAGCGGATTTTCCGCGCCGCAGACGAACGGACCGCCCGCGTCATATGCGGATGTCGCAAACCGCCCGAAAGACGGCGGGACGGTCACCCTTTTTTCCGCAGACCGAAAGATCCCGGTCCTCAAAAAGAACGGGACATATCCCGTTTACGCCGCGACGGTGAATTACCGCCTGATGCCGGGATCCGTAGGATCATGCGACGAAACGAAATACAGAAGTGTAAAGAATCCCGCACCCGTGGTGGTTCAGACTCCGGTCTACGTAAAGGGAGAGCTTTCGATGGGAACGGGAGCGGATAACAATATCGGATATGTTCAGCGCGAGGGAGCGGATACCACGCAGATATGGGCTGTTCTCGGAGAAGAACGCTCTTACGTGGGTTATGACATAAACGCTGCGGCAAACACTTTTTGTACCTGTGACCTCTATGCAAAGCTGACCAACAGAGCGGACGAGAGTCATCCTCATCTGCCGTACCCGGGATACGGGGTGAGAACGTTCGATGAAGATATTTATAAGCCCGAAGGGGAAGAGCTGCCTTATAACAGGATCTCTTTTGATATCAGGGTCGTGATAGACAGGAGCCCCGGAATCGGGAAGGCTTCCTGGGAGCCGGATCACACGGAGAACTCTGCCGATATCATCGTTGAAGCCGGAGAGTGGATCAGTATCCCCGCGGATACAACCGTTCGTTTCATTGTCCCCCTTGATACGCCAGAGGGCAGACACAGAATTACCTTTGCGAGCGTGGCGACAAATAAGGAGGACCCCGGGGAACCGCTCTCTTCCGCCATGCAGACAGCGAATACATATTATTTGAGCCATGCGGCCTACGACAGGTTGTTCTTTAACGTAGTCGGAAGAGTGTGGGGACTTAAGGCTGAGATCCCGGAGCTGCCGCTCTTTCCAACGGAGCGGAACGAAACGCACGGACCCGAGATCATCGGTGTCGGAAAGAAAAGCGCCGCGGGCCTCTTACTTGACGATCCCCCGCAAAAAAACTTCCCTGCGGGAGAAAAGGAAAATGCCGTGCCCGGAGTGACGGTGCATTTTACGCTTATATCTTCCGGTGTCAAAGCCGGGCGGGAGATCATAAAGAATCTCGGATCCGCGCAGGAGACCGGTATGGGATTGAAGGTAACGCCCGAATTCTTATTTGTGCCGCTCGATCCCTTGACCGGAAAGATCTTAAGGGACAAAGCCGTTCCGGCAGACCTGTGGTACGACCCGGGACCTTTTACGGGACGGCAGGGTCTGGTGCGGTTCTTACCGCAGATAGTCTACGCATACCCGGAAACATTTTTGGGGCAGGGTGAAGAAAAGTTCGGATTTGATCTTTTTATCCCGGCAACCCTAAAGTTGACGGAGAAAGGATCCATGAACAGTCTGCCCCCCGGGCTCGGGCTGACCGCGAATTCCGAAAAATGGCTTAAGAACGGAATGCTCGTCATAAACTTAACGATAGAAGAAACATACCGTATTGCCGGCGACCCCGTAAAAGTGGGATACGACTGCGGACCTGCCGATATGTGGAGCCTCGAAGGATATGATACCGGTGGGGGATACCGCAAAGGAGATGTACTATCCATGCCGCTTGACGTCGATATCCGCGATCGATATTTTGTGGACCATTTAAACTGATGCCATCCTTGCCAAACCACAGATCGAATGATAGAATTAATATATCATGGAAACAGCGTTCAAAAGTTTCCAAAATGCTGTCTGTCGGGGTGCCGGATGAAGGAAAAAATCGGTCTTTTTGCCAAAGGGATATTTTCCTACGAGAGACCCGCTCTTTCCTTGTCTGTTGAAAAGCTGAATCTGTCTGTTTCAACAGGAAGCAAGGTGAGGGGGTCTTTCATCGTATCTTCGACGGGCGCACGTCCGTTCAAGGGAATCGCTTTCTGCGATGAAAGTCTGTTGACTTTTGATGATCCCGCCTTCCACGGAGTCGAGAACACATTGACGTTTACGATCGACGCAACGCATCTTGATGCGGGCGATAAGATCAAGGGGATTATCGTGGTCGTCACCGAATTCGGTGAGGTGCACGTTCCTTTTACATGCCTTGTAAGCTCCCTTTCGTGTAATTCGTCGCTTGGTCCCGTTTCTGATATTTTCCAATTCGCAAACCTTGCCCAGACCGATTGGACGGAGGCAAAAAATCTGTTCAAATCGGACATGTTCCCGACCGTATTCTCGGGGACATCCCAGAAGGCGGAACTAGCGATCAGAGCTCTCAAGGGATGCAACAACATCTCACTTTCGGTGGAGGAATTCCTTATCGCGCTCAGGAAGAAACGCGTCGTTAACGTGAGCGTCGATCGGGAAGAACTCGAATTTGATTCGCCCGAAGAATGCGAAGGCGGCTGCACAGTTACCCTTACAAAGGATTCATGGGGCTATGTACAGCTCGGCTGTGAGGCCGAGGGCGATTTTGTGAAGCCCGGGGCGAGAGTTATCTGGACGGATGATTTTGAAGGCAATACATGCAATCTGACATTTGAGATAGATAAAGAAAAACTCAGACCCGGTCGTAATTTTGGTTCGCTCACGCTTTCGTCCCTGAGAGGCGACAACGTCATCGACATCACCTGCCGTAAGGAATCGGCCAAACGTCGTACGCTCCTCATTAAGAGCAGGATCAGGCATGACATGATCTCAGTGGCCGTGGCATATGTCCGCTACAGATTCGGAAAGATCCCTGCGGGACGCTTCACCTCTGAAGTCGAAACAGTCCTCGAGGGTCTCAAACCGTTAAGATCCGAGACTATATACGACAGACTCCTTGATATATATGCGCTCGCCGTGTCGGGTAAGGCTTTCAGAGCCGATACGCTCCTCAGAAACATTCTCGATGAAGAGGAGTGGAGAGGTTCGGAACCTGCGATCTACGGCAGTGTCCTCTTCCTTGAAGCGATGATCCGCAGAGAGGATCCGCGTGCCGTAACGGAACACTTAAGACGCGTATACGAGCAGTCGGGCGATCCTTTCGTTATGGTGCTCTGCGTCCTTTCGGACGAATTCCGCACGATCCTTCCCGAGCACGCCTACGAGATGCTTAAGGAAAGCGCTCAGTCCACGATCCTTTCAATACCCGTCATTACCGAAGCGGCGCTTATCCTTACGAGGAGGCCCGAGGTGATCAGGGAGATCGGGATATTCGATATAAAAGCCCTTGATATGGCTCTTGAAAACAGAGCCCTCCAGAAGAAGGGTGCCCAGACCGTTTCCTACGTGGCTTCAAGATGCAAGAAAGCCGGCAGGCTTCATATAAACGTTTTTGAAAAGCTTTACGAACAGTTCCAGCTTCCCGAGGTACTCGAGGCGCTTTGCCACATCGTCATGGTTTCGGACGAGCGCAGCGCAAGGACTTACGGGATACTTTTGAGGGGCTGCAGAGAGCATGTCAGGGAAGTCGGTATCTTTGAGGAATGCGTCAAGTCGCTTGCGGCGGCTGAGGACGAAGAACCGGCCGATCAAATACTTACCGCATATTTTGAAAAAGGGATCGATGTGAGCGATGAGGTAAAAGCGGCATTCTTTGCCAATGTTGCGCGTCACAGGGACAAGATCCCGGGAGTATCGCCCGCATTTAACATGCTGATGAGAGAATTTGCCATCGAAGGAATGCGAGAAGGCCGTACCGACCGTAACTATGCGGCACTCTACAACGATCTTCACGGACTCGAGAAGCTTCCGGCCGATGCGGTTGCCATGCTTCCGAAGATCGTCTTCAAATGGAAGGTTTCGCAGATCGGCATGCCGCGTGTGGCAAACGTTGTCGTCATCCACAGACAGATCGCGGGCGAGCAGCATTATCCCGTAGTGAACGGGGAAGCGCTTATCGACATCTATACCGACGAGCATATCCTCTGCTTCGAGGATGCCGACGGCTCAAGGCTCCTTGAGTGTGAGCACGAGACGGAGAGACTGATCACAAACGACGAACTCGTCGAGTTCTGCATCGAAAATTGCACGGACGATGAATTTGTCGCGCTCAATATATGCGTTACAAAGAAAACCATAGAAGCCACGCGCCGTTGCCGCGAAAACGACAGGCTCAGTGAAGAATTCAGGCTTGTTTGCACCAAGAGGCTGATCGGTTATTTCTACGACAATCTCGAGGGCGACATGATGGAGAGCTATCTTGTCGGGCTCGATCTGTCGCGCCTTTCTCGCAAAGAGCGCGGGACAATGATAGAGCTTATGATCAACAGGGAGCTCTACAGTCTGGCATTTAAGAACATAGAACTTTACGGCTGCTACGATATCGACATCAGAAAGCTTGCAAGGCTGGTTTCGAAGCTTATCTCGTCGCGCAGCGAGGTTGACGACCACAACCTTCTCCTCGCGATATGTGCGAAGGTTTTTAAGGCCGGCAACGCCGACAAGAACGTGCTGAGCCTTTTGGCAACCCATTATAACGGAGACTGCGAAACTACATATGCGATCTGGAAGAAGTCTGTCGACGAAGGCGTCGATACGACCGATATCGAAGAGAGGCTGCTCGCCCAGCTGCTATTCACCGAGAGCGATATGAATTATTCACGTACCGTTTTCAAGCATTATTATTCGCACCGCGGCTCGGGCAAGCTCGTGAAAGCGTTTATTTCCTATTACGCATATGGCTGCCTGCTTTATGACAGACCGCCGGATGAAGAGATGCTCATGCTTATGATGCGCGAGTGCGAATACGACCGTAACGACGTGTGCGTTCTTGCACTTCTCAAGATATACTCGTCCAGATCTTCTTTTACCGATCAGGAGAAGGTATTTATCGAGAAAGAACTTGAGCGCATGGAGGGAAAGAACCGCGTATTCCCGTTCTTCTCGAAATTCTCGGGAAAGATCGCCGTTCCGCATACCATCAGAGACAGGTATTACATCGAATATCACACCGAGCCCGGCAAGCAGGTGTTTATCGATTACAGGATCTGCAAGGGCGAAGAGCCGGATGAATTCATACATGAACAGATGCATGATGCCGGATACGGTATCTTTGTAAAGGAAGTGACGCTGTTCTGTGACGAATCCGTTCAGTATTACATTACGGAAGGCACGGGGGAGACAAGGCAGATCACGCAGTCCTGCATCGATTATGTTCCGGCTCAGGGAACGGAAAAGAACATGTCCCGGTACGGAAGACTTTCCCTGATCATAGAAGCCGAGAAGGTTCATGACAGGGAGACTTTGATGAAGGCACTTGAGGATTATCTGAAAAACGATCATCTTTGCAGAAAATTATTTAATCCGATCATTTGACGGACGTGGGGAAGCACATAATGGATGAGGAAAGAACACTGATTTTGGGAATGGACCTTTGTGACGGTTCACTGCAGCTTGCGTATATCGACGAGCGCGGTGATATGGTCAGCGTTTCTCCTTTTTCGAATGACGTCGGAAAATACAGGATCCCGACCGCCATCTGCACAGACTCCCGGTACAAGGAATGGTACTGCGGACATGATGCGCTCAAGATGAAAGGAAAAGAAGGGATCGTATGCTTCGACGATCTGATCGAAAGAGCGAAAAACGATGACGGCGAACCCGCACTCGGGGGCCTGACACCGACCGCGCTTTTAACGCACTATTTCAGGATTGTGCTTACGGCGCTTCGTGAAAAAACAGGCGGCAGGATCATAAAAGGTCTTACCGTTTCGATAAAGCAGGAAGACAAGGCGGCCGAACCCGTTATCAAAGAAGCGTTCGCACAGCTCGGGATCGAAAGCGACAGACTCTCGCTGATAACTCATCCCGAAGCGTTTATGAATTATGTTATATCCCAGAAAAAGGACATTTGGATAAACGATGTCGGACTCTTTTATATGTCCGAAGACGCCTTTGATTTTTACAGGCTGACCTTCGGAAAGAAACAGGGACCCATATGCGTTGTCACGGAAAAGACCGACCTTAGATCCTACCTTGATCCGGCAGCGGTCATAAGCGGCGATATGACGAACGCTCTGACCGGTTTTAAGGAAGCTGTTTCGAAGATGATCAATAAGCAGATGGTCTCGGCGCTTTATTTTACGGGGCCGGGGTTTGAAAATTCCTGGGCAGACGAAGTCTTAAAAGGACTTTGCACGGGCAGAAGGATATTCAGGGGTCAGAACCTCTACGTCAAGGGGGCGGGTTATAAAGCCCGCAGGACTTTCTCGCCGGCGGAGGACGATGAAGAATTCGTATATATCGCGCCGGATGCCCTCAAGAGCAGTATTTCGCTGAGGGCCTATAAGGACGGAGGTTATGAGGAGGCGATACTTGCCGACATAAGCACTCCCTACAAGGAGGCCGGCAGGAGAGTCGAAGTCATCATGGACGAAACAAACGAACTCGATCTTATCGTCCATAATGTATTAAAGAAGGATTTTGTTTGCGCCATTATGACGCTTGACAATTTGGAAGAAAGAAATGACAGATCCGTAAAGGTCAGTATCACACTGAAATTCGCAGACCGCGATACATGTGTGATCACAGTCAGGGACATCGGATTCGGAGAGATCCGTGAAACGACCTACAGGATCTGGGAGCAGATATTAAAGATATGAGCAGAGTCATCTTGTGTTCGGGCAAAAGGGCGGAAAATCCCTTCGTTATGAAAGCTTCGGGGCGTAAAGTTTACACCGTGGAGGAGCTTTGCTATTGCCTTCGTGACGAACTCGATACACTTGACGGCGATGTTCTCGGACAGGAACTGGCAGTTTTTCTCGGAAAGGAGCTCGGACTTTCGGACAGGGCGGAAACGCTCAGAAAGCTTATTGACGGGAACAGCGATCTCAAGAGCAGACTTGTCGTGGTCCTCTGCTCGAGCGACCTTTATACGGCACCCGAGATAAACGATATATGCGAAGAATTCGAGAGAAATCTTAATATGACGCCGCTGTCGCGCGCAAAGAAGGTTGCGGACAGACATCTTGCGGAGGGTCGTATAAAGACCGCGCTCGCGGCATACAGGGAGATCCTTTCCGACGAGAGGATCGGGGAACTCGGGGACAGCGAGCTTTCGACGATCATCCACAATTGCGGCGTGATAAAAATGAGGCTCGGTTATCCCGAGGAGGCGGCATCTCTGTTCCTGAGGGCATATGCGCACAGCGACGAAAAGGAAACGGTACGCTGCTATCTGCTCGCGCTCAAGCTGCTCGGTGACGAAGAGCGTTACATCAAGGAAGCGATGAGACTCTTCGACAACGGAGAGATGCTAAAGACTCTTGAGGACGAGATAAGCGAATTGCTTGAAAGATTCGAAGAGAGCGGCGGACTGGACGGCGTCGAAAGACTCAGGACACTCATGGAAGAGAACAGACCCGGAGAGTTCGACAGGATCGCACATGAACAGATAGCGGAGCTTAAGACATCGTACAGAGCCGACATAGAAAGCGAAGAATAACCGGATGGCCGGAAAAGACACTTAGGGGAAAAAGGATGGGTTTATTCAGTCGAAAGAAGAAAAAAGAGCGTTTGGACGATCAGGATCCGGTATTGCGGTGGCTGACCGTTGATGAAGCGCTTGCCTACAGCGGCGGTGACACATCGGTGCTTGAAAAAGCGGTCGGAAAGATCGCATATGAATATAAGATCCTCGCGAGAGAACTTTCCGAAAAGCAGGAGGAGATCAAACAGGATTATACGCTCGACACGGAACTTCTCGGCGATGTAAAGAGATTTGAACTGCTGCCGGAAAAGACGAGGGCGAATATTGTGGATTCCGCGCGACTCATCATGAATCTCGGTGACGAGCGGACAAGATTCTTAAATCAGGAGAAGAAGATCTCGGGCGAGCAGAAGAGAAGCATGGCCCAATATGATGCGCTCCTTCCCGAAAAACTCGAGGAGATCAGGCAAAAAGAAGAATATCTTTTGCTCGTTGAGGAGGACATGCGAAAGCTCGAAGGGGAGAAGGGCATCATTGCTTTCGAGAGGGAAAGAGCCGTAGAAAAGCGCAGGTTCCTCGGCAAATTTTCGGCATTTGTCGCATCCGCGGCACTCATAATCTTCATCCTTCTTCTCGTGCTCATGAAGAACGGAAACGATAAGCTCATGCCGGCATTCTTTGTCACGGGGGTCGCCGTTATCGGATTTGCATTATATTATTTTATTTCAATGAGGGAATGCGCGTCGATAATCCACAGGTGCGATATCACGACAAACAGGGCCCTGCAGCTCCTAAACAAAGTAAAGATCAAATATGTCAACACCTCGAGCACCCTTCAGTACATGTATGAAAAATACCATGTTAAAGGCTACAGCGAGCTTAAGAATACCTGGGAAGAATATGTGCACGAGAAAGAGTCCGAGAAAATGTATGCCAGCAATACGAGGCTTCTCGCAGGTTACGAGCAGTCACTTCTCGACGAGCTTCACCGCGCGGGATTCGTTCATCCCCAGCCTCTTGTGACGCAGCCCGATATCCTTTTTAACAGGAGCGAGATGTTGAGGTATAAGCAGTCGCTTGAGGAAAGCCGCGAAAAACTCAGGGAATTGCTCGATGACGGATTGAGACAGGCACTTGAACTCAAAAAAGAGGTCGAGGAAGCAAAAAAACGTTATCCGGGGTGCGAAAAGCTTTTTGACGGGATATATGAATAGACGGGGGGAACGCATGAAATGCGCATGAAATAGAATCTGACAGCAGAAAATTTTTACCTACCCTTGCGTTTTTATGAAGGATGTTTTATTATT
The DNA here is from genome assembly GCA_946403295.1 of uncultured Clostridia bacterium. GTDB lineage: Bacteria > Bacillota > Clostridia > Lachnospirales > Lachnospiraceae > RUG11977. Next base: position 25,492 of record CAMIZL010000028.1, read on the forward strand.
CTCTAGTGACGTATTCGGGGACTCACCGAATAGTCTTTTGCATTTTCAGTTGAGTGGTAAAGGAGAACCAAGATGTATTCATTTGAAGAGATTCGAAAAGCGGATCCCGATGTGGCCGCAATCATAACCCGCGAAGCAGATCGTCAGAATGCTCATATCGAGCTGATCGCTTCCGAGAACTTTGTCAGCAAGGCAGTTATGGCAGCTATGGGCAGCCCTCTGACCAACAAGTATGCGGAAGGATATCCCGGACATCGTTATTACGGCGGATGCGAATTTGTAGACCAGGTTGAGGAACTTGCCATCGAGAGAGCAAAGAAGCTCTTTAATTGTACATATGCAAACGTTCAGCCCCATTCCGGAAGCCAGGCAAATCAGGCTGTCATCACAGCACTCTTGCAGCCCGGTGACACGTTTATGGGCATGAACCTCGCTCATGGCGGACATCTTTCACACGGATCGCCCGCAAACATCTCGGGCATGTACTACAACTGCGTACCTTACGGTGTTAACGGTGACGGCTTCATCGATTACGACGAAGTTGAGAAGATCGCGGTTGAGAATAAGCCCAAGCTTATCATCTGCGGTGCCAGCGCGTATGCAAGAGCCATCGACTTCAAGCGCTTCAGGGAGATCGCCGATAAGGTTGGCGCATATCTCATGGCCGATGTCGCTCATATCGCAGGCCTTGTTGTAACAGGCTACCATGAGAGCCCCATCCCTTACGCTCACGTTACCACAGCTACATGCCACAAGACTCTTCGCGGACCCAGAGGCGGTCTCATCCTCTCGAGCGAGGAATTTGCTAAAGAGCATAAATTCAACAAAGCGATCTTCCCCGGAATCCAGGGCGGACCTCTTATGCACGTTATCGCTGCAAAGGCCGTTGCTTTCGGTGAGGATCTTAAGCCTGAATACAAAGAGTATGCGGGCAATATCATCAAGAACGCGCAGACACTTGCTTCGGAGCTCGTAAAGAACGGTTTCAATCTTGTTTCGGGCGGTACGGACAACCACCTCATGCTCCTCGATCTTCAGAACATGGGCATGACAGGAAAGCTTGCTGAGGAGCTTCTCGGCAAGGT
>CAMIZL010000029.1 GCA_946403295.1 uncultured Clostridia bacterium
ACCAACCAGGATCATAACCGCGAAGAACACGATAAGAATTGCGATCTTGACTGCCATTCTTCCTTACCTCTTTCTTTTGTGCATAGTCTTTTGCTTTGCCGCGTTAAAGCACAACGCTTTAACGCTATAAAGCATAATAGCACGCACTCCCCCTGTCTGTCAACAGTAGAATCAATGTAGATGCAATCAATGTAGATTCCACCAAAATCAACCGACAATCTCTTTTTCGTACCACTCGTCTATAGTCTTCTTTATGTCTGACGCGTCGTAATCTCCGCAATCCGGAGCAAATTTGTCTTTCCTGAACGGTCCCCAACCGATCACTTCATCGGCCAGAAGTACCCCTTGTCTCACGACAGTGAACAATTTGCCGTTTATTTCGACACGGTAACCTTCACAGAGGGCCGACCCTTCCGGATCATATTCTATCGCGGGACGGATCCCGAGCGAATAATCCGTGTTCATACCGCTGAGATTAGCCGTGTTGTTAGTGTAAACATACGCTGCTTCACCCATGCGCTCCCCTGCATCCTTCAGCCACAGGCTGACATCGAAAGAGATCGGGATCAGCTTCCGACATGCTTCGTACTCGGCTGCCGTAAGCAGTCTTGCGCCCAAAAGTTTAAGATCTTTTTCCTGTGGTAAAAATTCTGTAACTCTCATGTGTACCCCTTTCTTTGTGGCGTATTTCTCCCCGGATGGTTTCACAGGGCGCCTACTTTGTTATTATTTATTTAAGAACCCCGGCAATCTTTTCCGCATCGATACCGGGAAGTATCTTCATTAAGTGCGCTGTGATCCGCGCCCGTGATTCCTCGGGGGTGCGCTTATATACATTGTCGGTGAACTTCTTTCCGATGAGCTTCTCCGGAGTCGAGTACTCGGCCACTCCCCACCCGTACTCTTTGCCGTTTTTGTCGACCTCGTACCGGAAATCGCTGATCACAACATAACACTGCTTCTGAAGCCTGGTTACAATGGTATCGAAGCCCTTCTTCCCTCCGTCCGTGTAACCGCCGATCTTTTTTAAAAGCTTTGATCGCACGGGAGCATTCGCGTCGATCAGCTCGAACAGCTCTTTGTCCTTGTGCGCTGCAAGGCCGTCCTCGTAGCGACTGTCAAAATCGTAGCCATTACGTCTGTAATTGGCAAAATCAGGGAACCACTTGTCGCTTATATAAACAGCCTTGTTCTTAAAGAACTTACCGTACGCGCAGTGCATCTCTCTGATGATCGGACCCTTCCACTCCCATGCGGGCCAAAAGCCGTTGTCGCCGTCGGTATACCATTTTCCGGGTCCGATGTGCTCCTCAATCGAGAACCCGGGGATGTCGTTCGCAAAAAACGGGACAAAGCCCATCTTATCTATCAGATCCATAAGGTCCTGCATGCTATTGATCTTAAAATCATCCGAATATGTCATATTTCCTCATTGTCTGTATCTTTATTGTACATAATCCACGTCTCCCGAGATGCGACGAAACACAGCCGTTTCCCCGGGTAACCCCGACCTTGAAACAGTCTGCACCCCCGTCTCTTTGGCTCTGGCGAAGACTAATCCGATTTCTCGCACTGTCCGTCACTAAGTCACCGGAGTGACCGGTGTCATCCGGGGAACTGTATCTCTTCTTTCTTTGCCTCGATGAGTTTTTTGATCTCTTCCGATGTATAAGTTTTTATCCCCAGATCGGCAAATCTTTTCCTAAGTTCAAACGAATCACTGTAATCGGCTTCGGTTGTTATGTCATTGTAGTCATCGTCGAGCACGAAATACTCATAGTAGTATGTTCGGTTATTCATTTCGTCTTCGGTCCAGTATTCATTGAGGCCGAGATGGAACATGTCGATCCCACTTAGCGGGAGCGTTGTCAGCTCGTCTCCTTCCGTATGGACATACATGTTGTCATAAAGCGTCAGCCACTGCGTCACACCATAACAGAAATGATAATCCCCGTTCTCGTCAACGCAGGCGTAGTCGGTAACATGCACCGTCGCTCCCGCCGATCCGCTCCCTGTGATCACGCCGTTGTCTTCGATCGTCAGATCACTCCTGTTCCAGCTGTCGCCGATATAAACTATCCTGAGCTCACCGTCCAGATACTTTATGATCATGTGCAGGCCGTACTCGTCGTTAAATACTCCTTCCACGCAAAGCTCGCGTACTCCGTCGTTACCGCAATCGATCTCCCGGTATGACTCATCGTCTGTTTGCGTGAACGAGGCAGAACTGCCCGGTCCGTATTCAACCGATCCGAGCGCTTTTGAGATCTGCTCCCATGTATATACTCCACCCTCCTCAAGGACTTCTTTTGTATACAGGACGGTAGTCCTGTCAGCCGTTCCGGCATATTTTGCTCCCACCTTGCCCTGTTTAAAACTTTCAAAAACAGTGTCAGCCGGTTCCGTCCCTTCTTTATCTGTTTCGCTGTCCCCTTCACGTTCCTCAGGAGTCTTCCATTCCGCTTCTTCCTTCTCTCTGAGTTCATCCACATATCTATCCCTGACTTCCAGGATCTCTTCAAGAGGAATATTATCGATCACGGTCCTGACCATCTCACGAAAGCTCTCCGTTGTCGGCATATATGCACCGCATCTCTTCAGGATCTTCTCGTCTTTATCATAAAGCAACAGATACTCCGAATACCCGTCAAGCACATCCGACTCGGAGTTGATCTGCATATGGTAAAGCTTTTTCCTGTCGAGTTTTTCGTTTATCGCGGTATATTGTTCCTCTGTCAGCTTAAATGCGGCAATCTGCTTCAGGGTCTGTTCATAAGATCTTTCATGGCTGTCGGTCGGCATGAACATAAGGACATCTCCGTCGGTGCACACGATCACTCTGGCATCGATGCAATCATATATCAATCCCCAACTTGCTCCTCCGACATCGATCCCGACAAGATATTTGTCGGAAAACTCCGGATCCGGCAATATGGGCTGTGCTGCCTCACAGGACGCGCATCCCAGCATGATCGAAATTACAAGCATAATGATCAAAAGCTTCTGCTTCATGTTTCTCCTCCTGTTTCTTATGGTTGTGGTCTACCGGGGACGGGGGTTGTGGGTCATCTTCCGTAGATCGCTTTGCAGATCTTGTTCCCGTTCGCCGAGAACTTCTCCTCGTACTCTGTCATGACATTTCCCTCCGCATACGGGCTCCCGTGCAGGTCATCGGTCTTAAAAAGTATCTTCCAGCCGCACGCGACCGCCGACTCGAGCGAATATGCGAAAAGTCCCGTGTTGTCGGTCTTTTGCTCTATCGTTCCTTCCTTTTTAAGGACGTGGTCATATCGCGGAAAAAACCTGTCGCTCGTGAGCCTCCTCTTTGCGTGCCTGTCCTTAGGCCAGGGGTCTGAAAAATTGAGGTAGATCTTGTCGATCTCATGCTCACCGAGCATCTCCTCGATATTGTCACCCTCATAAAGTACCAGAGCCACATTCGGGAGCGGATCCTCTTCCATCTTTTCGACAGCCCTCAAAATTACCGATTTCTGCCTTTCTATCCCAATGAAATTTATCTCCGGATGCAGCCTCGCCATATCCATGACGAACCGACCTTTTCCCATCCCAAGCTCGACGTGTATCGGATTCGCGTTTCCGAAGAACTCCGCCCATTTACCTCTGAATCTTTCGGGGTCCTTCACCGCATAGCTGCTCTTTTCTATAACCTCCGCTGCACGCGGTACGTTCTTGAGTCTCATACTGTCTCCTTATGGTTGTTTTCGCAGCTCCCGGCTTCAATAGCTGCTGATCCTGTCGCCCGATTCATCCTTGTTGTTTTCTATCTTAAGGATCTTGACGTAATAGCTTGAATCCGAACTCACCTCAACCCTGACGCGGTCGCCTTCCTTGTGACCCATCAGCGCTTTGCCGAGCGGGGATTCAAAACTGATCAGGTTGCTGAGCGAATCGACCCTGACGGTCGAAACGATCTTGTAGGTTTCCTCCTCGCCGTCCTCTTCAAAAAGGACGGTCACGAAGTTGTTGACCCCGACCTCGTCGTCTGCCGAGTTGTCCTCATAGACCCGGGCGGTCTTGATCATCCTTTCAAGGTAACGGATCCTGCTCTCGTTCCGGTTCTTGGCCTGCTTGGCCGCCTTGTACTCAAAGTTCTCGCTCAGATCGCCCTGTGCGCGCGCTTCCTTGACCTCCGAGATCAGCTGCGGACGCACCACAAGCTTTCTGTGCTCTATTTCTGCCTGCATTTTTTCGATATCCGCTTGGGTAAGGCTGTCGTTCATATCGATACTCCTCTGATTATAATGCCGGTTTACTGTCCGTGACACTGCTCAATATTCTATCATTTTGAGATCGCAGATTCAAGAAAGCAGGCAAAAGGACAGTCCGAACCCCCGTCAGACAGGGCTTTTTGCAAGAAAAAACAGAAAATGCAAACTCTTTTTAAAAAAGTGCTTGCATTTTGGTTTTTCCTGTTATATAATCGGTCTTGCGTTTTGCGGAAAGTACAGATCGGCAAAGCGAAAAGCTACATAATTCGCACCTTTAGCTCAGTTGGTAGAGCACCTGACTCTTAATCAGGGTGTCCAGGGTTCGAGCCCCTGAAGGTGCAGTTAAAGTATCGGTTTTGAAGCGTAGACTTCGGGGTCGGTGCTTTTTTATTTTTTTTTCAATCATTTCATGCAACCAAAACGAATAAAAAGGGTACTTATAGTATAGATGGGGCTTTAATTGTATTGTAACAATTCCGGCTTCCATAATAGGCAGGGCTAACTTCTCTTCGCTTGTATCGAACCCTCCTCTTATGTATTATGGTAAACAGAAGTACGCGACAACTTGTGAACAATTCAATCATCAGGTGACTTATAATGGATGACATAGCTATCATTGACCTGTATTTTGAACGAAACGAGCTGGCAATTTGCGAGACAGATTCAAAGTACGGCAAGCTTTGCTTTACAATTGCAAATAACATATTATCAAATCTCGAGGATTCAGAGGAATGCGTAAACGATACTTATATCAACACTTGGAACTCAATTCTTCCAACACGTCCTTGTAATTTTAGAGCCTTTTTATGTAGGATAACCCGTAATCTGTCCATAAAAAGACTCCGCTATTCACTGACTGCCAAAAGAAACAAGAATCTGGTTGTTTCCTTATCCGAACTTAGTGATAACGACCCCGAAACCAGCTATACTCCCGAACACGAATATGAGTTCATAGGCAAACTGATCAGCGATTTTCTAAGGAATGAAAGCGAAGATGTTCGAAACATCTTTATTCGAAAGTATTACTTTATGGACTCTGTGGATGATATCGCAAAAAAATACGGTTTTAGTTTAAGCAAGATCAAAAGCGCATTATTTCATTGTCGAAACAAACTAAAGGCATACCTGAAGGAAGAAGGTGTTGACATATGATTATTCCTAAACTGTTTATAGCAATGAGCTACCTTGACGACGACCTTATTGTTGCAGCAATCGATTACAACCCTTGCATTAAAAGCAGAGTTTTCAAGCCTTGGCGCGGCTTTTTCGCTGCATGTTTTTGCCTTGTGATTATTTTTGTTTTTGTTATAACCATTTCTGTCTTCAATAATCCAACCCCATGGGAAAAAACGCATTATAAAACAGACAGCATATCAGAGATAAAAGCTATATGCGGCGGCAACCTTCCCCTTGATCAAATTACAATGCCCGGATCATATGAAAGCGAATACATTCTCGAAACAATAAAAGCGGGTGATTTTTATGATTCAAACAATTGGAAATCTCTTTCTGTTTCCCTTTATAATGAATCCAAAAGCAATTATCACACAAAAGGAGATTACATCAACTACCTGATCATATTTGACGGAGATACGTCCTCTCTCGACAAAACAGTTTGGTCCAAGCAGTCTTTTACGGCAAATGCTGACCATTCCGCTTTCTATACAGAAAGGACATCAGAAGAAGTAGATGCGCTAAACATTGCCAATGAATTCAAACAGAATTATCGCGGATATGCACAGTTCGATTATTTAGGAAATATATATTTTATTTCTACCGCTTCGGACGACCCCGAATTTTTCGATAAGACAATTAAGAACAAGCTGATTTATGGAAGTATGTTTGATCTAGAAACAGAGACCGGTAATTATCTGATTACCGGTCCGGGAGTTCCGTTCTTACCCTCGGACGACCCTGCCTCGAACACACACTCGAACACACAATAATCTGCTTTCATTGACAAACCTAATCTGCGAAAATACAATAAAAGAAGCATATCGCGCTTCGATGCGCAGAAAGGGTTTTTCGATGAGGTTTGGTTTTTTCAGAAAACACCGTAACAAAAAAGAAGAAAAAGGACACCGCGACCCTATCATAGTCCGTTTTTACAAGGCGGCGGAGGAATCGCCAACCGTAAGCGCCCCGGACCTTGCGGTTACAGTGCCCGAAAGAACGGATTCTGTGGCAGCAGACTCCGCGTCTATCCCGTCGTCCGGGCAGAGCTCTTCCGAGCAGGGTCGTAAGAGGCGTTTTGAACGCAACCCCAAATATTTTTCCATAAGCGTTTATTCCCTCATGACCATCCTTATAGCGCTTATCCTGGCGCTGGTGATCTTTAATATCGCTACTGTTCTTTCCATTGCGGGAAGGCTGCTTTCTGTCCTTGCGCCCTTTATCGGCGCCGGACTTCTCGCGTTTATAGTCAGCCCCCTCGTGAACTTCTTTGACGAATACTTTTTTGAGCGGCTTCTTCATATAAAGAAGTCGGGTCTTCGAAAAGCGCTCAGCGTGATCCTTGTTTATATCATCGTGCTCGGACTTCTTGCTCTTGCCATCACGATCCTGATCCCTCAGGTCCTCGGCAGTTTAAGAGAACTTATGGGCAAGCTCTCGGGCATGAACGTCAACTCCGTGACAGGAACGATCAAGGGCTGGATATCGGGCATTTTCCCCTCTCTCGACCTTTCATCGTTCGATGTCTGGGTCGCATCGCAGATCGCTTCGATCACCGAAAAACTCGGAACTTTCCTCAGCGATTCGATCCCCTCACTCCTTAACGCAGGATTCGCAGTGGTAAAAGGTGTCATCAATTTCCTTCTCGCGATCGCGATCTCAATATATATGGTATGTGACAAGAGAAGGATCGCCAGGGCTTCAACCGCGCTCACATACAGCATTCTTTCCGTGAAGAAAGCCGAATCCTTTATAAAAACATCACGCGAATGCGGACAGATCTTCTTCGGTTTTATCATCGGAAAAACAATAGATTCCCTTATAATCGGGCTCCTCACGTTCATCATCCTCACGATCGGCGGGCTTCCTTATCCCGTGCTCGTGAGTGTTATAGTCGGCGTAACGAACATGATCCCGTTCTTCGGTCCGTTCATCGGAGCCGTTCCCGGGATACTGCTCTATCTTTGTATTGACCCTGTCTATGCCTTCGCCTTCGCGATCATCATCCTCGCGATCCAGCAATTTGACGGATGGATCCTCGGACCGCTTATCCTCGGCGACTCGACGGGAGTGTCACCTCTCTGGGTAATCTTCGGTATCACTGTCGGAGGTGCGTATTTCAACATGGTCGGCATGTTCCTCGGCGTCCCCGTAACAGCGGTTGTTGTCTATCTTGCACGCAGGATAGTTGCCAAACGTTTGGAGAAGAAAAAGGTGGAAGTAAGCTGAGTCCATGTGATATAATATAGTTGGGAAACACTGAGCAAGTGTTTCTTTGGTCGTTGAACATATACGTTTTGAATCGCGAAACGAGCACAGGCTCGTTTAACCTTCAGGAGAGGGGGATGCATATGGGGAATATTTACTGTATCATGGGAAAAAGTGCGAGTGGCAAGGACACGATCTATAAGCGTCTTCTTGATCTGCAACCCGTTTCGCTGAGAAGCATCGTTACTTATACGACCCGTCCGATCCGCAGCGAAGAAACAGAGGGAGTCGAATACAAATTTGTCAATCCCGACATACTTCGCAAGATGAGGAAGCAGGGTATCGTCATAGAAGAACGTTGCTATCACACCGTTCACGGCGACTGGTACTATTTCACCGCCGACGACGGACAGATAAAGGACGACGAGACCTATCTCCTTGTCCAGACGCCCGAAGGATTTAAGTCCCTGCGCGACTACTACGGACGCAGCAGGGTAAGACCCATATACATAGAAGTGGAGGACGGCCTCAGACTTGCCCGCGCCGTCGAGAGAGAACGTCTCGAAGCAATCCCGCGGTATACCGAGCTTTGCAGACGGTACATTGCGGACGAAGCCGATTTTTCCGAATCTGTACTGCTTTCCCTCGGTATCGAGAAACGTTATCAAAATTCCGATTTTGATAAATGCATCGGCGAAATATCGCAGGATCTTAAAGATATCCTCAAAGAGAGCAGAAAGAACGAAGCGTCGCAGGCCGAGCCCGGAAAGATAATCTATCCGCCCAAAAAAAGATAGCTCGTCACCCTGCAGAGGAGATCCCGTATGGACATGCGCATCAACCAGACACAGCAAGCGGCGCCTGTTGAACAAAAGGCACCCGTTTCGCAGACCGACGGTTCCTTCAAGTTTACACTTGCAAGCGCCGTTGAAGATTCTGCGCTTTCCGAGCGCCTGTCTGCCCTTATGGGAGAGATCAACGAACAGGGAGAAAAGATAAAAAAGCACCGCGACATCAAGGATATGCGCCATTACAGGGCTCTTATCAAAGATTTTATGAATGAAGTGGTGAACCGTTCTCATAAGTTTTCCCGTGAGAACTTCCTTGATAAAAGAGGTCGTCACAGAGTCTACGGCATGATCAGACTTGTTGACGAAAAGCTCGATGCCATCGCTGCCGAGCTCATCAAGGACGAACAGGACGTTATGCTCATCCTCGGAAACATCGACGAGATACGCGGGCTCTTGCTCGATATCCTCACCTAAAGGTCCTGTTCCCCGAAATAAATGTTATAATACCGTCCATATCGTTACGAACCTCCTAACGACCGGATGAGAGAGGAGGTTATATGCGCGGATTTGAAGATATTCTCGGTCAGGAGGCCATCATCAAACATTTTAATGATGCCATATCCACCGGCAAGATCTCTCACGCATATATCCTCGCAGGCGAAGAAGGATCGGGCAAACACCTTTTGGCTTCGCGCTGCGCAGCCGCTCTGTTGTGTCCGGACGAAGGACCCTGCCGGCCATGCGGAAACTGCTCTTCCTGTGTTCAGGCAGAGGCAGGCACCAACCCCGACATCATATATGTCACTCACGAAAAACAGCTGATAAGTGTCGGCGACATTCGTTCACAGGTTGTTGAAGACATCCAGTTGAAACCGTATGTCGGAAAATATAAGATCTATATCATAGACGAAGCCGAAAGAATGAACGAACAGGCTCAAAACGCGCTCCTCAAGACGCTCGAAGAGCCTCCCGCATATGCGGTGATCTTCCTTCTTGCGGCAAATACGGGCAGTTTTCTGCCCACTATCCTCTCGAGGTGTATCACACTTCCTTTAAAGCCTGTCAAAACGGACGCTGTTGCGGAACTTTTGACTTCGCGTTATAATCTGCCCGATTACATGGCACGTACATGTGCTTCGTTTTCGGGAGGCTCGATCGGGAAAGCCATACGATACGCCGGCGACGAAGAATTTTTGAAAACGCGCGACGAAGTCGTTCGGATCATGTCCGATATCGACCGGATGACACATGCCGAACTGATGGGATCGCTTTCGTTCTTCGGTGACGACAAGTCCCGCGGCAACGATCCGCATAAAGTTGACGATTATCTCGACCTGACCTCGTTGTGGTTACGTGACCTGCTCATGTATAAAGCCACACAGGATAAAAACAGGCTCATCTTCCACGATTCGATCAACGAGATAAAGCGCCATGCGGCATTACGTTCGTTTGAGAACATAAACAAAGCTCTCGAAGCGGTCGAAGAAACACGCGCAAGACTCAGGTCTTTCGTATATTTCGATATCGCGATGGAGATGCTCCTTACGGCCCTCAGGACCGTGTAACCATGCTATATACGCATATGCGTTGAATAATAAATCATATATATTAGGAGTAAACATGCAGATCATAATCGGGGTCAGATTCAGACCCATCGGCAAAATATATTTCTTTGATCCCGTCGGAGAAGAATTTTCTCCCGGAGACCACGTTATCGTAGAGACAACACGCGGCGTCGAATTCGGTTATGTTGCCGTCGGCAACAGAGAACTCCGTCCCGGCGAGCACTCTACGGGAATCGCTCCCATTGTCAGACGCGCGACTGCGGAAGACGAGGAGACAAACCTCGCCAACAAGGAAAAGGAAAAAGAGGCTTTCGGTATCTGTCTCGAAAAAATAGCGAAGCACGGCCTCGAGATGAAGCTCATCGAATGCGAATACACATTCGACAACAAAAAGGTCCTTTTCTATTTCTCGGCCAACGGCAGGATAGATTTCCGTAACCTCGTTAAGGATCTGGCGGCAGTCTTCCGTACCAGGATCGAATTAAGGCAGATCGGTGTACGCGATCAGGCCAAGGCACTCGGCGGCATAGGCATATGCGGACGCCCGCTTTGCTGCTGTACATACCTTTCGGAATTCTCTCTCGTCTCCATAAAGATGGCGAAAGACCAAAGTATATCCCTTAATCCGTCAAAGCTTTCCGGAAATTGCGGCAGGCTCATGTGCTGTATGCGCAACGAGCAGCTCGCATATGAAGAGCTTCTTGCGAACCTTCCCGGCGTCGGCGACCATGTTACCACTTCTGACGGACTGTCGGGAGAAGTCAGCAGCGTAAACGTCCTCAAGCAGATCGTAAGAGTTATACTAACTCTCGAGAACGGCGATAAAGAAGCACGTGATTACAAGCCTTCGGAGCTTACTTTCAAAGCCCGCAAGAAGAAGACCACCGCTTCTGCCGAGGAATTAAAAGCCATGCGCGAGCTTGAGAAGCTTGAAGAACAGGAGGAAAGCAGTCACCTTGACGACTAGTTATCTACTCTCCCCTTCCGGTGAAAGGATATGTTTGAAGCCCGGCGAGCGCGCGGATGACCTGCAGCTCTGCGGGCTTTATTGCATTCAGGACCCGGACAGATTTTGTTTCGGAATGGACGCCGTTCTTTTGAGCGGCTATGTGTCCGTCAAAGAAAACGAGACCTGCCTCGATCTCGGTACGGGCACGGGGATCATCCCGCTTCTCCTTTCCGCCAAGACGAAGGGAAAACATTTTACGGGCCTCGAGATCCAGGAAGATAACGTTGATATGGCGCTCCGCAGCGTCCGTCTCAACGGTCTTGAAAACAAGATCGATATCGTTTGCGGAGACATTCGGTGCGCCGCTGATATTTTTCCGCGCTCTTCCTTTGACGTCGTTACCGGAAATCCGCCTTATATGACGGCGCTCCACGGTATCCAAAATCCGAACGACTCAAAAGCGATCGCCCGACACGAGGTTCTTTGCACGCTCAGAGAATTTGTCGGCGCCGCTGCGGCGCTCGTTCGTCCCGGCGGTCGTTTCTATATGGTACACAGGCCTTTCCGGCTCCCCGAGATCATGGAAGAACTTCGGTCCTTTAAGCTCGAACCCAAGGGCCTTCGTTTCGTTCATTCCTATGTTGACCGCGAACCGTCCATGGTTCTCATAGAGAGCGTCCGCGGCGGCAGACCCGGCATGGACGTGGATGCCCCGCTCATAATCTATAAGAGCGAAGGCGTTTTTACGGACGAAGTTCGTCTCAATTACCGCTTCTGATCCGACGCTTATAACCTCTCCTGCTATCGGAGAGCCGATGCAATAATATCTATCCAAAGATGCTGATACATCAGGAGGCTTGCTGGTATGGCACCCGGAACATTGTATTTATGTGCAACTCCCATAGGTAATCTTGAGGACATCACTTTGAGGGTTATCAGGACTCTCAAAGAGGTTGACCTTATCGCGGCCGAAGACACACGCAACAGCATGAAACTGCTGACTCATTTTGATATACATACTCCCATCACGAGTTATCATAAGAACAATCGCTACGACAAGGCGGAAACGCTCGTAAACAAACTGTTGGACGGGCAGAGTATCGCTTTGATCACCGATGCCGGCATGCCGTGCGTTTCCGACCCCGGCGAAGAGCTCGCCATAAAGGCCGCCGAAAACGGGATCCCCGTCACCGTTCTTCCGGGAGCATGCGCCGCAGTCACGGCACTCGCATTGTCGGGTCTTTCAACCGGACGTTTCTGCTTTGAAGGTTTTCTCCCCCAAACAAAAAAAGAACGAAAGACCGCGCTCACGCAGCTGATCAACGAAACAAGGACCATTATCGTTTATGAGGCACCCCATCATCTTGTCGCCACCCTCCGTGATCTTCTCGATTCGCTCGGGGACAGACAGATCTCGGTTTGCCGCGAACTGACCAAAATACATGAGACCGTTTTCAGAACAACAATAAAAGAAGCGGTTGCGTTCTATGAAACAACCCCTCCCAAGGGAGAATGCGTACTTGTGATAAAAGGCGCCGACAGTGTTCTCCTTGCCGAGCAGGAAAGACAGAAATGGCAGGACATGTCGATCCCCGAACATATGGAATTATATCTTTCAAAGGGGATGGACAAAAAAGAAGCCATGAAAGCTGTGGCCAAAGACCGCGGAGTTACTAAACAGGAAATATACAAGGCATGTCTTTAACGACATGCCTTGTCTTGTTTTTGTAAATGATTTTAGAAAATGTCGATATTGAAAACGACTGTCATCAAAGTTTGATGATCTGAATCTTTCCAAAAAGGGGAAGGGGTTTTTCCTCGCCGTTCACCGCGTTTATTATACCGATGATCGCAAAAACAGCGAAGAAAAGGTTCGGAAGACTCGCGAGGACCACAATGATCTTTCCGACGATCCATATCCATCCGAATGCGAATCCGATGATTGCCTCGATCACCCACCAGACGGTCCAAAAGATCGCCAGAGTGATTCCCTGCCCTACATGAAATTTCGCAAAGCGTGAGTCCTTTGCGCAGAAGAGCGGTATAAGTAAAAGCCATGAAAGATAAGCAAGTACCGCAAATCCTTTGTTTTTCTCTGCGTCCTGATTCATTGTTATCTCCTTTCGGTTCTTTACATTTTTACCCGCTTTGCTTTACCGGAAAGAAGATCCGGTCTCCGCGAAAGCAACTCTGTCGGGAATAGTTACAACATTGTTATATCATAAGTTTTCAAATATTTCGACCCCTTTTGTCCGTAACCATCTGTAATTCATAAACGAGACCGCTCCGAGTATAACGGTAACCCCGCCGATGAAGATCTCCGTCGAGATCTTTTCTCCGAATGCCACATATAAAACGCACAGCGTCATGACGATTCCCATCGAAGCGAGCATACTGATCGTAACCGAAGCGCTCCTTTTGACTACCGCCGCTTCATTGGTCCAGTTGAAGGAAGGCTTGGTGACCCCTAATCTCAATCCCCATGTGGCCATAAACAAGTTATAAACGATTATGCACAAAACACCGAGTACTGCCGAAAGAACGGAGGGTTTAGTGGCAACGATGATACCGGCCATGGCGATCATCGTTGCGGGGATCGTAAGATAAAGGTGTTCCTTGAGCTTGCTTGAAAGTATATCCCACGTTGAAATGGGAAGGCTCCTGATAAGCCAGAGAGTCGATGCTTCAAGCGATATCGAAGGTGCAGTGATCGGGGTGGCACTGAGGACATAGAGCAGAGCTCCCATTCCGGCTAGCATCCAGACGTCAGTCTGTCCAACACCGAAGGCGGATAACATATCCCCGATCTTTCCGCTGAAGGCGATCAATCCGATCCCCATCACCACAAGCATTACCAGGCCGAATCCAAAATTGACCATGATCGTGGTGTTTCTTCTGAAGCGAAGGAATTCACGTCCCAATAATGCGCCGCCGACATCCGTCGACTTAAGTTGTTGTTCCTTGTATTTGATCTTCTTTCTTCCCTTGGTTGTTGTGATGACCTTAATAAACGAAGCAGAAAGGATCATGTAAACGAGTGCAAACGCAGCGACCGAAACAACCGCCAAGAGCAGGATCGACACCGGGTCGCCTGTGGCTGCGTTTCCCATCCAGAATACCGGCTTGACATATTTTTCGAGGAATCCCGCAACCGCATCCTTTGAATTTACTATGATCTCCATGATATCCATCATCTTGCTGTACAGAATAAAATATCCGACCATGAAGACAAGTACAAATGCGAGCGATACGTAGCTCTTTTTCTCCTCAGGCACTTTTGATGTCGCGATCCCGATAAGCCAGCCGAGAAGAAGCGATAACACAAGTCCGAAAAGAGGGAATACTAACAATACGATGATCCCACCGATTATCATGGGGACCGTTAACGAGAAATACATCTCATATACAACAAAAGCCACTACCGTTATGATCGCATTGATAACGAAGTCCAGAGCATAACATATAAAAACTCTTGTCGAAAGGATCAGTGACGGGCGGATAGGCAGCGACAAAAGGAATTCATTGTCTTTTGCCTTATAGATCGTGGAATAAGCAGTCATGGCTCCGCCTATGATACAAAACGTAAGTGACAGTACACCCATGATCGCAAAATATGCCCACTCTATTCCCATCATAACAAAGGGTTCGCAGAATTTATCCGCAAGCGAATAGAAAAGGAATCCCATAAAACCGAACATGTATACGGCGACAAACCCCAGAAGGAGTTTGGTTCTGAGCGAATTACTTCGATTTCGTCCGGAATTCTTGCCGGAAGTAGTCAGTGTATTTCCGAGCCCGGCAAGCTCTTTTTTAAGAAGCGTTCCCAGCATAATTATCTCCTTATTGATTCTTCTTACTGATTGTCGTTTGCAAGTTCAAGGAATACATCCTCAAGAGACTCGTCTCCCTTAACCTCTTCCATGGTTCCGGAGCGAATGAGTTTTCCGTTCTTGATGATGGCTACCTTGTCGCAAAGTTTTTCCGCAACTTCAAGTACGTGTGTCGAGAAGAAGATCGCACCGCCGTTGTCGCAGATCTTGCGCATTATTTCCTTAAGAAGATGTGCTGCCGAAGGATCGAGTCCTACGAAAGGCTCGTCCATGATTATGAGCTTGGGGTCATGAATGAGTGCCGAGATTACGGCAAGCTTCTGTTTCATACCGTGGGAATACGTTGAGATCAAAGATCCGAGATCATCGAAAAGCCCGAATTGCTTGGCATAATCATGGATCCTGCTCTGTCTTTCCTCCTGACCGACTTTGAAGATATCGGCGATGAAGTTCAGGTATTTGATACCTGTCATATAATCGTAAAGATCGGGATTGTCGGGAATATAGGCGATCTTTTTCTTTACCTCGATCGGGTCATCCTTTACCGATACGCCGTCGACAAAGATCGATCCCTCCTCAAAGCGGAGAATTCCGCAGCAGGACTTGATGGTCGTAGTCTTTCCGGCTCCGTTGTGACCGATGAATCCGTAGATCTCTCCCTTATTGATATGAAGAGAAAGGTCATCGACCGCCTTTTTGATTCCGTAGACTTTTGTTAAATGTTCAATCCGTAACATAACTCCTCCTAATTCTGATGCGGTTTTCCGACCACATCGTTATCAAGTATTCGGTTACCACCTTTTTCCGCCCCATTACACGCTGTCCTTAATCTATAAGACCTGCAAGTCTCGCCATTTGACGAATGGATGCTCTCGATACTTTCTTTCCGCAAAAATCGATAAGGTCATCCTTCTGTCCGCTGAAGATGTCTGTCGGCTCGTACTTGGCGAGAACGATCCTGTCATCATCAACAAATATCTCGAGAGCCTCCCTGTCATCGAATCCGAGTGTTTTCCTAAGTTCGATCGGAATGGTTATCCTTCCGAGTTCATCGAGTTTTCTGACGATCCCTGTACTCCTCATGATTATAAACCTCCTGAAAAAATATTTAAACTGACGAAAGTCACAAATTAAACAGTCGTAATTTGTCTTTTGGGAAAAAGGTATCATAATTTCCAAATTTTGTCAATTATTTGATGTTGACATCCCTTTCGGACCGTGATATTATGCTTTTGTTCCCTTTTTTAGGGGTTGGTTCCGATATTAATTTCCAAATTTTTCCAAATCGGGCAACCGGTACCTTCAAAACATATCCCGGCGAGCAAAGGAGTATCGCCTTCTATCCCGCCGAACCACTATCGCATAATCAAGAGGTTATTTATTATGAAGAAAGCCGCCATCATCATGGGTAGCAAGAACGATCTTCCCAAGCTCACCGGTGCGATCGACACGTTCAAAAAATTCGGTGTTCCTTGCGAAGTTCATGTTTTTTCAGCACACAGAACCCCCGAAGCAGCCGCAAACTTTTCCCGTTCCGCACGTGAGAACGGATTCGGTGTTTTGATCGCCGCTGCCGGCAAAGCTGCACACCTTGCGGGTGCGATCGCAGCCAACACAACTCTCCCCGTTATCGGCATCCCCGTTGATGCATCGGGTCTGGGCGGACTTGACGCTCTCCTTTCCACGGTTCAGATGCCCTCAGGTATTCCCGTGGCATGTGTCGGGATCGATTCTTCAACAAATGCCGCACTTCTTGCCTGCGAGATCATCGCAGTGGGAGACAACGATCTTGCCGACAGGCTTGCACAAAAGCGCGCCGCAGACAGCGCAGCCGTGCTCGAAGCCGACAAGGAGATCTCTTCCATGCAATAAGTCCGTTTCGGACGGGCCCCGGTAATTGACGGAGCAAACATATACATTAATATAAGAACTTTTTCCGGGAACGGCTCCCGGACTCACATATGCTTTAACAGAAAAGAGGAAACAACCATGGGTAATCTTCATGAAGAATGCGGCGTCTTCGGCGTCTATTCCGGAAAGAAAGAGAATCTCGCAGCGACCACTTATTACGGTCTTTTCGCTCTCCAGCACCGCGGACAGGAAAGTTGCGGTATCTGCGTGAACGACTGCGGGGTTTTTACATCGTATGCGGACAACGGCATCGCTAATGACGTTTTCACACATGAGCGTCTTGATTCGCTCGGCGAAGGCGATATGGCGATCGGTCACGTTCGTTACGGCGCAACCGGCGACAAGGACCGCGCTAACGCTCAGCCCCTCGTCGTAAACCACGTTAAAGGCCGTCTTGCCATCTCAAACAACGGCAGCCTTATCAATTACGGCCCCTTAAGAAAAGAGCTCGAGCTTGAGGGCTCTATCTTCCATACAACTTCGGATGCCGAGATCATCCTCACAGTCATCACCCGTGAGAGACTTAAAAGCGATTCGACCGAAGAGGCAGTCAACAAGGCAATGAATCTCCTTAAAGGCGCTTATTCCTTCGTACTCATGTCCCCCTCAAAGATGATCGCGGTCCGCGACGAGCACGGCATGAAGCCTCTTTGCTACGGACAGACTTCCGACGGAAAGTACGTCGTAGCTTCCGAGAGCTGCGCCCTTGATATCGTTGGCGCCAAGCTCATCCGAGAGCTTCTTCCCGGCGAGATCATGATCTTCGACCAAAACGGCGTTAAGTCCATCGAGGATCATTGCAGAAAGTGCGATCCCGCGCTTTGTGTTTTCGAATACATCTACTTCGCACGTCCCGATTCCGTTATCGAGAACAGTTCCGTGCATGAGGCACGTGTTAGAGCAGGCTCGTTCCTTGCTCTCGAGAATCCCATCCAGGCCGACATCGTTATCGGTGTTCCCGATTCCGGTCTTGACGCTGCGATCGGTTACTCCAAACAGTCCGGTATCCCTTACGAGATCGGATTCATCAAGAATCGTTATATCGCAAGAACTTTCATCAGCCCCGGCCAGAAGTCGCGTGAAGACAAGGTTAAGATCAAGCTTAACCCCATTTCTTCCGTTGTTAAGGGCAAGCGCGTCGTTCTTATCGACGACTCGATCGTTCGCGGTACCACATCGGAGCGTATCGTAAGACTCGTACGTGAAGCGGGTGCAACCGAAGTTCACATGAGAGTTACGGCGCCCAAGTTCCTATACACATGCTATTACGGCACAGACATCCCGAGCAGAGAGCACCTCATCGCATACACTCACACCACAGAGGAGATCTGCAAAGAGATCGGTGCCGACTCGGTCGGATTCCTCAGTATCGATTCGGTCGCTAAGCTCGCCGCAAACTGCAACTGCTCGACTTTCTGCGACGCATGCTTCACCGGAAAATACCCCACCGAGGCTCCCGTTCCTTACGAGAGCAAGTTCGACAAAAAGATCGAGCGCTGATGACCGGTCTTTCGGGTCAATTGATCGTAAAGCCGTAAAACGGCTCAACATACAGCTCAGAAAGGAGCAAACATGAACAGTTTCAGTGAAAGTTACAAAGCAGCAGGCGTAGACATCACCGCCGGCTACAAGTCGGTCGAACTCATGAAGTCTCATGTTGCACGTACCCAGACTCCCGAATCGTCATGCAGCATCGGCGGCTTCGGCGGCCTTCTCGCTCCCGACCTCACGGGGATCGATAATCCGGTCCTTGTAAGCGGAACCGACGGTGTCGGAACCAAGCTTAAGATCGCTTTCCTTATGGACAAGCATGATACGGTCGGAATCGACTGCGTGGCTATGTGCGTTAACGACATCATCTGCTGTGGCGCAAGACCTCTGTTCTTCCTTGATTACATTGCATGCGGAAAGAACTTCCCCGAAAAGATAGCCGACATCGTTAAGGGTGTTGCCGACGGGTGCGTTCAATCCGGTTGTGCTCTTATCGGCGGAGAGACGGCAGAGATGCCCGGTTTCTATCCCGAAGACGAATATGACCTTGCAGGTTTTTCTACAGGTGTAGTTGACCGTGATAAGGTTATCAACCCCGAGACCCAAAACGTCGGTGATATCGTGATCGGTATCGCATCAAGCGGCGTTCATTCGAACGGCTTCTCGCTGGTTCGCAAGGTTTTCGACATCGAGAACCGCGATATCAAAGAGCCCCTTGAGGCTCTCGGCGGAAAATCCCTCGGAGAGACACTGCTCACACCTACCAAGATATACGTTAAGCCTATCCTTTCGCTTCTCAAAGAGGTTCCCGTCAAAGGCATCTCGCACATCACGGGCGGCGGCTTCTACGAAAACATTCCGAGAAGCATAAAGAAAGGCCTCGGCGTTAAGGTAGACAAATCAAGTGTAAGAATTCTTCCTATATTTAAGCTTCTTATGAGCGAAGGCAACATCCCCGAGCGCGACATGTTCAACACCTATAACATGGGTGTCGGAATGACCGTTGTTGTCAGCCCCGAATATGTCGATCAGGCGATCGCGATCCTCTCCGGCTGCGGCGAGGAAGCATATGTTATCGGCGAGCTCGTTGAAGGTGAAGGCGTTATAATGTGATCCCCAAAGAACGCGATCTGTCGCGGGAGATCTGATGCAGCTCCGGTTGCATCACAGAGGAGAAAAAATATGGATAAAGCAAAGATCGCCGTCTTTGTTTCGGGCGGCGGCACAAATCTTCAGGCACTCATAGACGCGGCTGCGGCGGGAAAGATGCCGCACGCGGATCTGGCACTTGTTATTTCCAGCAAAGAAGGCGTCTATGCCCTCGAGCGTGCAAAGGCAGCAGGGATCCCGGCTTTCGCCGTTCCCCGAAAGACCTTCGAATCACGCGAGGCATACGAAAAAGAGATCATAAAGATGCTCGAACAGGAAGGGATCGACCTCATCGTCCTCGCAGGCTTCCTTTCGGTTCTTTCCGCCGACTTTGTATCAAGATATCCCGAGAGGATCATAAACATTCATCCCTCGCTCATCCCTTCTTTCTGCGGCGACGGCTTCTACGGCCTCAAAGTTCACGAAGAAGCTCTCCGCTACGGAGTTAAGGTTACGGGAGCAACGGTTCACTTTGTGAACGAGATCACCGACGGTGGTCGCATCATTCTCCAGAAAGCGGTCGACATCGAAGAAGGCGACACTCCCGAGACGCTTCAAAGGCGTGTCATGGAGCAGGCGGAATGGGTTCTTCTCCCCCGCGCGGTCGAACTCGTTGCCGGAAAGCTTTGCGAGAACAACCAATCAGAATCATAATCAGGAGGATAATATAAATGTCCGACAAACAGTATACAGTTGCAGTGATCGGCTCGGGCGGTCGCGAACACGCCATAGTAAAAGCGATCAAAAAGAGCCCTCTCATAAAAGAGATCTATGTACTTCCCGGCAACGGCGGTATCGCACGCGACGCCTATACGGTCAATGTTTCGGCTACCGACAAAGAGGGTGTTTGCGAATTCTGTAAGGGTCACGGTGTGGATTATGCACTCGTTATCCCCGACGATCCGCTCGTTCTCGGAATGGTCGATGCACTGAATGCAGTGGGTATCCCCTGCTTCGGCCCCGACAAAAAAGCGGCCATCATCGAGGGCAGCAAATGCTTCTCGAAGGATTTCATGAAGAAGTACGGCATCCCTACAGCACTTTACGAGTCTTTCGATAAAGAAGCCGACGCGATCGCATATATCAAAAAGACCGACACCTACCCGATGGTCATCAAGGCCGACGGTCTTGCTCTCGGAAAGGGCGTTATTATAGCGCAGAACCGCGACGAAGCAGTTGAAGCCGTTACCTCCATGATGAGCGACAAGAAATTCGGCGAGAGCGGCTCAAGGATCGTCATCGAAGAATTCATGACCGGCCCCGAAGTTACCGTTCTTTCGTTCACTGACGGCAATGTCATTGTTCCGATGATCTCATCCATGGATCATAAGCGTGCGCACGACAACGACGAGGGTCTCAACACCGGCGGTATGGGTACCGTCGCACCCAACCCTTACTATACTTCCACTCTCGCAGACATATGCATGGAGAAGATCTTCATTCCCACGATCGAGGGTTTAAAGAAAGAAGGCAGGACTTTCAGGGGCTGTCTCTACTTCGGGCTTATGCTCACTCCCAAGGGACCGCGCGTAGTCGAATACAACTGCCGCTTCGGAGATCCCGAGACACAGGTTGTGCTTCCTCTTTTGGAGTCGGATCTTTTCGAGATCATGCTTGCAACAACGAACGGGACACTCGCGGATCTTGATGTAAAATTCAGCAACAAGAGCGCCTGCTGCGTGATCTATGCTACAAAGGGTTACCCCGAAAAGTACGGAAAGGGATTCCCGATCACTCTTCCCGAATACGACTCGGATTGCGAGATCTATGTAGCGGGAGCAAAGCAGGACGAGAACGGCAATCTCCTTTCAAACGGCGGTCGTGTTCTCGGAGTTACAGCCGTAGCCGACACACTCAAAGGTGCGATCGACAAGGCTTACGACCTCACAAAGAAGGTTAAGTTCGACGAAGGCTTCTACCGCAGCGACATTGGTGCCCGCGCACTTGCCGCACTAAAATAAAAATCAAGGGCATGGGATTTTCTCAGAGGTTTTTGTGGGTCCCATGCCTGTACTGTCTCTAAAATTTTTATATGTGTTGCTTTTTGTGAATTTTTATGTTTTAATAGATGAAATTTCATCTCTAAATCTTCCCAGACCGTTCCTTTCGGTAACGGCGTTTGGGCTTATAAATAAATCAGCTACCACTTCAATGTAGTTTTTGACTAGGAGGACAAAATGGTTTACAGGGTATATGTTGAAAAGAAGCCCGGCCAGGATCTTGAAGCAAAGGCCATGCTATCAGACATCAATTCTTATCTTGGAATTCCGGGGATCACCCGTGTTCGCATCCTTAACAGATATGATGCGGAAGGTATTGATGAGGAACTGTTTAATTACAGCTGTACAAGCGTATTTTCGGAACCTCCCGTTGACAACATTTATTCAGAACTTCAGCCCGATACACCTTACTGCTTCGCAGTAGAATATCTCCCCGGTCAGTTCGACCAGCGTGCGGATTCCGCAGCGCAGTGTATTTCTCTTATATCTCAAAAAGAAAGTCCCGTTATCAGGACAGCCAAAATCTACCTTTTATATGGAAGCATTAACGACGCCGAACTCGCAGCCATCAAAAAGCATGTGATCAACCCCGTCGAAGCAAGAGAAGCTTCTCAGGAAAAACCCGATACACTCGCACAGAAATATGATATCCCTACAGAAGTGCCCACTCTTACAGGATTTACGGCTCTTGACCGCGACGGCCTTATGAAATTTATCGCCGACTACGGTCTTGCAATGGACATTGACGATATCTCATTCCTTCAGGAATATTTTAAGAACGAGCACAGAGATCCCACACTTACGGAAGTACGTGTTCTCGATACATATTGGTCGGATCACTGCAGACACACCACATTCCTTACTTCGATCGACGATGTCAGCGTCACCGATCCCACTCTCGCAGACACATATAAGGAATACCTCCGTCTCCGTGAGGAACTCGGACGTACGGGTAAGCCCGTAACGCTTATGGACCTCGCTACGATCGGCTGCAGATATTTAAAGTCGACCGGTAAGCTTCCCCGCCTCGACGAATCCGAAGAGATCAACGCTTGTACCGTTAAGATCAAGGTCTGCGTTGACGGAACCGACGAAGACTGGCTCCTTCTTTTCAAAAACGAAACACATAACCACCCTACCGAGATCGAACCTTTCGGTGGTGCCGCTACATGTATCGGCGGTGCTATCCGCGATCCCCTTTCGGGTCGTTCGTATGTCTACGGCGCTATGCGTGTAACGGGTGCCGCAGATCCTTTAAAGCCTCTTAAAGACACTATCCCCGGAAAGCTTCCTCAAAAGAAGCTCACATATACGGCAGCTCAGGGCTACAGCTCCTACGGCAACCAGATAGGTCTCGCAACAGGCATCGTTGACGAGCTCTATCATCCCGGTTATGCCGCAAAACGTATGGAGATCGGTGCCGTTATCGCTGCCGCTCCCGCCAAGAATGTAAGACGTGAAGTTCCCGTTAAGGGCGACCGTATCATTCTTCTCGGCGGACGTACGGGTCGTGACGGCTGCGGCGGAGCAACGGGCTCCTCTAAATCTCATACCTCTTCTTCGCTCACAACATGCGGAGCCGAAGTTCAGAAGGGTAATGCACCTCAGGAGCGTAAACTTCAGCGTCTTTTCCGTAACGAGCGTGCTTCGCAGCTTATCAAGCGTTGCAACGACTTCGGTGCGGGCGGAGTTTCGGTTGCCATCGGAGAGCTCTCTCCCGGACTCGATATCAATCTCGATCTCGTTAAGAAGAAATATGCCGGCCTCGACGGAACCGAGCTTGCCATCTCCGAATCACAGGAGCGTATGGCAGTCGTTGTCGAAGCCAAAGATATGGATGAATTCCTCGGTCTGTGCGCCAAGGAAAACCTTGAGGCTACTCCCGTTGCGACAGTCAGCGATTCGGGGCGTCTGCGCATGACCTGGAATGACAAGATGATCGTTGACATATCAAGAGAATTCCTTGATTCAAACGGCGCGACAAAGCACACTACGGCTATCCTTCCCGGAACCGTTACAGAGTTCCCCGAGCCCTACAACAAGACAAAATACGCTACCGTTAAAGAACGTCTTTCCGCTCTTGTAGGCGACCTTAATGTCTGCTCAAAGCAGGGTCTTTCGGAGAGATTCGATTCAACCATCGGCGCAGGTACGGTTCTTATGCCTTTCGGCGGTAAGTACCAGCGCACTCCCATCCAGGCGATGGTTCAGAAGGTCAGCGTCGAGCAGAAGCATACCGACACGGTTTCGCTCATGTCATGGGGCTACAATCCCTTCATTACAGAGATCTCGCCTTACCACGGTGCATATCTTGCAGTTACGGAATCGATCTGCAAGCTTATCGCCAGCGGTGCCGATTACAATGACATTTACCTGACTTTCCAGGAATACTTCGAGAAGCCCGGCAAAGATCCCAAGTGCTTCGGCAGAACATTTGCGGCACTTCTCGGTGCCCTTCGTTGCCAGCTTGATTACGAAGCTGCTTCCATCGGCGGAAAAGATTCCATGAGCGGTACTTTTGAGGACCTTTCGGTTCCTCCCACACTTTGCTCGTTTGCGGTAACAACATCTTCACTTTCGAAGATCGTTTCACCCGAATTCAAACTTCCCGGAAGTAAGGTTTACCTCCTCACTCCCGAATATGACGGGATCCTTCCCCGTCCCGAGTCGGTTAAAGAGATTTTTGCCACGATCGAATCACTCCGTGATAATTTCAACATCCTTTCGATGTACACACCTACCTACGGCGGCGTAGCCGAGGCTATCTTCAAGATGTGTATCGGTAACGGACTCGGATTTGATTTCGCAAATTCGATAACGGCAGACGATATCTTCAAATATGCATACGGATCGTTCATCATCGAATCGGAAGTCCCCGTTAAGGGTGCAAGACTTCTCGGTGAGACACTCTTAAAACCTGTCATCAGGATTGACGGAGAAGAGATCGATCTTAACGAAGAAAACAAAGTATATGAGCAAAAGCTCGAGCCCGTATTCCCCTGCTTCCTTAAGGATGAAGTTCGCACCTACGAGAACTTCACATATAAGGCAACCGAGGTAAAACATGCTCCCGCCGTGCTCAGTGCACGTCCCAGGGTTCTCATTCCGGCATTCCCCGGAACGAACTGCGAGCTCGATTCCGCCAAGGCTGTTCTCACGGCAGGCGGCGATCCCGACATCTTCGTTATCAAGAACCTCACTGCTGCGGATATCACTGCTTCGGTAGAAGATTTCGCCAACAGGATAGATAACAGCCAGATGATCTTTATCCCCGGCGGCTTCTCGGGTGCCGATGAGCCGGACGGATCGGCTAAATTCATCACCGCGTTCTTCCGCAACGGCAAGATAAGCGACGCTGTATCAAGACTGCTTGACGATCGCGACGGCCTTATGTGCGGTATCTGTAACGGATTCCAGGCTCTCGTTAAACTCGGTCTTCTTCCTTTCGGAAAGATCACCGACCAGACAGCCGACTCTCCTACACTTACCTTTAACAAGATCGGTCGTCACCAAAGCAAGATCGTTCGCACAAGGATCGCATCGAATCTTTCGCCCTGGCTTGCGGGCGTTGAGGTCGGCGATATCATAAGCGTTCCTATCTCCCACGGCGAAGGCAAATTCCTTTGCAGCGAAGAGATGGTCAGGACACTTGCGGCAAACGGCCAGATCGCTACGCAATATGTTGACCTCGCCGGCAATGCCACATCGGATATTCGCTTCAACCCCAACGATTCCGTTTATGCTATCGAAGGAATCACTTCAAAAGACGGCAGAATCTTCGGTAAGATGGGACATTCGGAACGTAATGATTTCGGTCTTTATAAAAACGTTCCCGGCATCTATAATAACAACATGTTCATCAGTGCCGTTAAATATTTCAAATAACACGTATTACATCCGCACAGTTCTCGGCAGAGCCTGAATTATCAGTCTTTCCCGGTTTTCGGGACTGTGCGGTTAACAATCATAAATATCACAACACATCATCGAAAGGAGAATCTCATCATGGCGTACTATTATGACGAACCTT
>CAMIZL010000030.1 GCA_946403295.1 uncultured Clostridia bacterium
CGCAACAACTTCAGCGGGTGCAACTTCCGTGACAACATCCATAACGGGTGCAGATCCCGCAACAACTTCGGCGGGCGCAGCTTCCGTGACGGTCCCGTAAGCGGGAATATCGTCGGAACTTTCGCCGGATACCGGAGTTTGTTGCATACATGTACAGATTTCGCCGGGTTCGATCGGTCTACCGCAATTTTTGCAGAACATAACAAATAAACCTCCTCAATCATATGAATAAGAAACAAAAATACCTGTCAATTATTATATCAAATCAGGAAAAATATAGAAAGAAAAAGATGTTCAGAAAAGCCCGGTGACAAATACCGCCAGACACGAGAAAAATGCTACGGTTATAAGGCTGCGACCGCAAAGGGAAAGAATGAGCGCGGTAACGAAACCGGCGGTCGCGGTAAGGAGCGAGCCGGTCTGGAAAAAGATCGAAGGAACGGTCATTGCGGAAAGCACCGCATAAGGCACGTAGGTAAGGAGCGAGCGTATGAAACGGCTCTTGATCTTGTGGCTTATGGCAACAAAAGGAACCGTACGCACGAGGTACGTCGAAACCGCCATCACGGCAAGGTAGATGAAGAACTCATTGCCCATCGCGCACCTCCTCTCCGGGGGTGTGGGATCCCTCACACAAAGCTGCTTTTGGAGCACCGGACCCTTCGCTTACGTCTTCTCCGGGGGTTTTACCGGAAGCGTCATCGGAATCTTTCACGGGGAAGAGGATCGCACCGATAAACGAAGCGACCACCGCGCAGATAATGACTGAAGTTCCCGCAGAGATCTCGAAAAACGGCTGGAAATAAAGGAAAACGCTGATACCGACGCTTATGAGTACGACGACGGTGACACTGAGCGCCTTTTTCATGGGCGGAATAAAGATCGCGATAAACATGCCGTAGAGAGCAACATTGAGGGATGTCGATATCGAGTCGGGCAGGATATTGCCGCTCACCGCTCCGAGAAAAGTACCGAGGCTCCAACCGATGTAGGGAAGAACGCAAAGTCCCAAGAAATAACGTCTTCCGACATCTTCACCGCGGCTCGAAGCAACGGCAAAGATCTCATCGGTCACGAATTGACCGAAAAGAATACGATATTTGGTCGTGAAGCCCTTGTCGACCGATTGCGACAACGAAACGGACATCAGACTGTATCGGGAATTGATGACGAGCTGGGAAATGATCATTTCGACATAGGAACCCATCGCGATCATGATATTGAGACCGGCAAACTGACCCGCCGATGTGACGTTTATCATGGATATGAGCACGGTCTGCCAAACCTTAAGACCCGAATTTGTCCCCAAAATTCCAAAAGAAAAGGAGACCGCCAGATAGCCAAGACCAATGGGCAGCCCGTCAAGTATCCCTTTCTTTAAACTGTTCATCTCGTTTCCCCTTCTTTTCCAAGTAAAAGAGCCGGCTTTTTGTAAGGCCGGCTCTTGTTATAACCTGTAAAACTAATTATTATTTTATATACTGTATGTTATAAACTAACCGATTAGTAGACGGATCATAACCAGCTGTGACTATTAGCACTTCGTAACGTTAGCAGCCTGAGGTCCTTTTTCGCCTTCAACCACATCAAATGTTACAGCCTCGCCCTCTTCGAGAACCTTGAAGCCGTCCATGTTTAATGCTGAGAAATGAACGAATACGTCGTTACCTTCCTCGTCGGAGATGAATCCGAAACCCTTCTTTGCATTGAACCACTTAACAGTACCCTTCTTCATAAATTGCCTCCATAAAAAAATAAAAATCAACGCGGGTATCACCCTCGACACCCAAAAACTAATGTACCATACATACATACCAATGTCAAAGAAAATGTTATCATTTTTTGCAGATATTTCTACATGAATTCTTTTATCACGATGTTCAAATAAAGAGATGGTCAAAAGTGGCTAAACCACAATAAATTGTGGTTATTCAAAACAGTTGCGCATTGCTAAATGAGCCGTAAAAGGATAAAATATCACATGTGGCGATTCGCCTATAATCCATTTTTGAAAGGATCCTGCATGGAAATCGATCTTGTACCTTCCAAATACACCTTGATAAGCACCGAATATGTACCCGACTGCAGAGGCACAGGGTATCTGTTGAGACATAAAAAGAGCGGGGCCCGCATAAGCGTTATCGCGAATGATGACCCCAACAAGTCGTTTTGTATAGCATTCCGCACACCGCCGAAAGACAATACCGGCGTGGCGCACATCCTTGAACACAGTGTTTTGTGCGGTTCACGCAAGTTTCGCGCCAAGGACCCTTTTATGGAGCTCGCGAAAGGCTCGCTCAATACATATCTGAACGCGCTCACATATCCCGACAAGACCTGCTACCCCGTTGCGAGCTGCAACGCGCAGGATTTTGCGAATCTGATGGACGTTTATCTCGATGCGGTCTTCTACCCCGCGATCTACGAGAAAGAGGAGATCTTTAAGCAGGAAGGCTGGCACTACGAGATCGATGAGGACGACGGGCTCGACCTCAACGGGATCGTTTACAGCGAGATGAAGGGCGCATTTTCGTCGCCGGAGGAGAGGCTTGCGCGCCGTACCATGAAGGCGATTTTTCCCGATAACGCCTATGCCTTCGAGAGCGGCGGTGACCCCGACGTGATCCCTACACTCACATATGAGGATTTCCTCGCATTTCACAAAAAGTATTACCATCCCTCGAACAGCTACATAAGCCTCTACGGCGACATGGATGTTACGGAGAGGCTCGAATTCCTCGACCGCGAATACCTTTCGGCGTTTGACGGGAGTGAAGAGACACCCCGCACACAGGCGCAGAAGCCGATCGGAGAGCAGTACGGCGAGGATCTTTATCCCCTCGCGGACGACGACCCCGAAGAGGACGCGTCGCTCATGAACTGGGCGTTTATGCTGTCCGACTCGACAGACATAAAAACCAATACGGCGCTCGGCATCGTTTGTCAGGTCCTGTTTGACATAACCGGTGCGCCCGTGAAAGAGGCGCTTGTCAAGAAGGGCCTCGGCAAGGAGATCTCGTTCCTCGTTGAGGATGAGATCAGGCAGCCCTTCGGAACGCTTTCGGTCCGTAATATCGATGCCGATAAGTTTGACGAAGTGAAGAAAACGGTCAGGGAGGCGCTTTTAAAGGCCGTGGAAGAGGGGCTTAACAGACGCTCGCTGGAGAGCGCGCTCACTCGTCTCGAATTTTCATACAGCGAAGAAGATTTCGGAACGATGCCCAAGGGGCTCGTCTATATATTCCGCTCGCTCGGCACATGGCTCTACGACGACAATGCGCCTTTCGTGTCGCTTAACGTCAGGAGCTGTTTCGACGATCTGCGCGCGGCTGTGGACACCGGTTATTATGAAAATCTCGTCCGCGAATATATGCTTAACCCGAAAACAAGCGCATGGTGTGTCCTGAAACCGAAAAAGGGCCTCGACCGCGAGGAAGACTTAAGGCTTGCAGGGAAGCTTCGCGAGTACAGAGACAGCCTTTCGAAGGACGAACTCGATGCCATAAAACTAGGGACGGAGCGTCTAAAGGAATACCAGCAGGCTCCTTCGACCCCGGAAGAGATGCTCACTGTGCCGATGTTAAGGCGCGAGGATATCGATAGAAAGGGCTTTGTGCCTGTAAACGAAGAGCTTGAGATCTGCGGCGTTCCCTCACTTTTGCATGATATCGAAACCAACGGGATATTTTACATAGACGCCATCTTTGAGGTGAACGGCCTCGAGAAAGACGAGATACCTTATCTCGGATTGATGCTCAGGCTTCTCGGAAGCCTTGATACAAAGAATTATTCGTACCTTGAGCTCGACAACGAATGCGGTATCCACACGGGAGGGATATGCGCAAGCGTTGCGACATATCCGTTGTTCGGAACAAAAGAGTACAGACCGCTCTTCTCAATGTCGGGAAAAGCGTTCGCGCGCGAGTCCGCGGCGCTTATGCGTCTTCTTGCGGAAGTCCTGTTCGAAACAGACTTCTCGTCGATCGAAAGAGTGCGCGAAGTGATCAGGGAGCACATCACTGACATGCGCGGCGTGTTCACGACCGCAGGGCACAGAGTGGCGATGGCAGCGGCACGTTCGGCGATCTCGGGCGGAGATGCATTTACGGGAGCGCTTTCGGGACGCGGCAATTACGACCTCCTTTGCAGGCTCGACTCTGCAAGCGACCGGGAGATCGCGGATGCGATCGCACGCGGAAAAGGCGCTCTTCGCAAGATCATCCGCAAGCGCGGCCTGTGGTTTAACATCACCTCGACCCGCGAGATCTTCGACTCCCTCCGCGAGGGCGTTTCGGAGTTCTTAAAAAAGGTCGGAGAATTTGAAGGCGCCGGGGAAAGCGCTTCGGGAATCGAGGGAAAAGATTCCGGGGAAAGCGCACCGGAAATCGAAGGAAAAGGCGCCGGGGAAAGCGCGCCGGGAATTTGCGGCAGTAACCTCCGCCCCGAGGGCAGAGGTCCGCAGTTTGAGACCCGCAGCGCGAGGGTCGCGTATAAGAGCGCGAGCGACGTCAACTATGTTGCGCTTGCCGGGATCCACGAGTGCACCGACGCGAAGGAAGCGGGACATTTTTGCATCCTTTCGTCGATCCTTTCAAACGAATATCTCTGGAACAACATAAGAGTCCTCGGAGGCGCCTACGGATGCGGCTTCTCGTTCCGCCGCAACGTCGGCAGCATGGCCTTTTATTCGTACAGGGACCCTTCGATCGGCAGGACTCTCGAAGTTTTTGAAGGTACGGCCGAATACATACGCAATTTTGATGTCGACGAGAGAGAGATGACCAAATTCATAATCGGAACCGTAGGCATCCTCGACACGCCCATGACGCCCGACATGAAAGGAAGATTTTCCTTTAGCGCATATATGTGCGATATCGACGCTGCATGGGTAAACGACAGGCGTAGTGCGATCCTTGACGCGGGTTGCGAAAACATCCGCGCACTCGCCGATACGGTGCAAAAGGTGCTTGATCTCAAAAACTTCTGCGTTGTCGGAAACGAGAGCGATATCGAAGAAGAAAACGCGCTTTTTGAGAAGACATACAACTTATTCTAGCGCTGTAGAACGGTGAAAAAATCCCGCGCGGGAGGGCGCGGAGAAAGCGGAGCGGGGAACCCCCCACGAGGGAGGGTGAACCGAGAAAGCGGCGTGGGACCTCCCATGAGTGAGGGCGCGCAGAGAAAGCGGAGCGGGAACCCCCCGCCGGAATGTTTTGCAGGGAAAACGTGCAGGAAAGAGACAAAAGGTTTTAAAGGAGATACGAAATGTACAAGTCGGGTTTTATAGCACTTGTCGGAAGGACAAATGTCGGGAAATCGACGCTCATGAACAGGTTGATCGGGCAGAAGGTTGCCATCACAAGCAACAAGCCGCAGACGACCCGTACAAGCATCAGGACGATCCTCACGGAGGAACGCGGACAGATGATCTTTATCGACACCCCGGGAATCCACAAGATCGAGCATAAGCTCGGAGAACACATGGAGGAGACCGCAAAGCGCACTCTGAGCGAGGCCGATGTTGTTTTATGGCTCGTCGAGCCCGCAAAGGCGACAGGTGCCGGAGATGAGCGTGTTTCGCAGCTCCTTAAGGGGAGCCCCGCGAAGAAGGTGCTTGTCATAAACAAAACGGACACGGTGCCGCGTTCGGAGATCCCGCGTCTGATCGAAATGTACAAGCCGCTTGCCGATTTCGACGAAGTCGTACCGGTGAGCGCGGTGACGGGCGAGAATCAGGAAGAGCTCATAAACGTTATATTCGATCTGCTCGATGAGGGTCCCATGTACTACGACGAGGATGAGCTTACGGACCAGCCGCTCAAACAGATCGCAGCAGAGCTTGTCAGGGAGAATGCTTTGAAATTCCTGAAAGACGAGGTGCCCCACGGGATCGCGGTGTGCGTCGACCTCATGAAGGAGCGCGCGAGGGGCGGCGGATATGTGGAATATGACGACGAAGAGGGCATCGTTTCGGGCGAAGGGATGGGCATCTTCGATATCGAGGCATCGATAATCTGCGAAAGGGATTCGCATAAAGGGATCATAATCGGCAAGCAGGGCTCGATGCTCAAAAAGATCGGAACGGCCGCAAGGCTTGAGATGGAAGCTTTCATGGGATGCAGGATATTCCTTAAGCTCTTTGTAAAAGTCAGGAAAGATTGGCGTGACAGCGAGATGTTCCTGAGGGATTACGGTTTCGCGGCCGGCCCCGGGAAAAAATGATCGCTACAGGAAGACAGCATGAACGGTGAGATCAGAACACAGGGAATAGTACTGCTTTCGGCTCCGTGCGGCGAGTATGACAGACGACTTGTCGTGCTCACGGCGCAAAGGGGCAAGATAACGGTATTTGCCAGGGGTGCCCGCAGACCCGGGAACTCCTTTTCGGCGTGTACGGGAAGTTTTACCTTTGCTGTCTTTACGCTTTATGAGGGACGTGAAGCATATACATTAAAATCGGCGGATCAGACGAGATTCTTTGAAGAACTCAGGGACGATCCCGAGAGAGCATGCTACGGCATATATTTTTGCGAGATGGCATCGGCCTGCGCACGCGAGGGAATGGACGAGGAGAACCTCATGAAGCTCCTTTATCTTTCGCTTTCGGCGCTTGCAAAGAACGTGATAGATGCAAGGCTTGTAAGAGCGGTGTTTGAACTGCGATGCATCGCCGATTTCGGAGAGGCCCCGCTTACAGAGGGCACATGGTACAGCCGCACGGGCAGCGGCCTCACGGCGAACCCTTACGGAATAGCGGGAGCGCCTTATACATCGGAGAGCAGCTTCGAGGTGAGTGAGAACGCGAGGAGTCTCGCGGCATATATCATAACGGCGCCGCTCGTGGATATATTTACATTTTCGGTGCCCGAAGCAACCATACTCGAACTTCTGGCCGTGTCATCGGACTGGAGCGAATATCGTATCGGACGGAACTTAAAGAGCCGGGAGATACTTGAGACCATTTCTAAATAAATATGTCGGGAAACCCGGATCAAAATGTCTGCCTGTGGAGAACAAAATGTGCTGAACAGGTGACAAACGAATGCGAATAACAAGATACAGATTTACCGAAATGTACACCCACAGAAAACAAGTGTCCGAGAGGTAAAGAAAATCATCAAAAACCGCTCAAAATCTGAATTTCTTGAATAAATTTCTTGCAAAAATTCCGCAAACTTTATAGAATATTAAAGTTACATAAAGAGAAAGGAAAGAGACAAGATGGAAAAGACGATGGACAAGATCGTAGCGCTCGCCAAGGCCAGAGGTTTCGTATACCCCGGTTCGGAGATTTATGGCGGGCTTGCCAACACATGGGATTACGGCAACCTCGGTGTTGAGCTCAAGAATAACGTTAAGCGTGCATGGTGGAAAAAGTTCATTCAGGAATCACCTTACAACGTGGGCGTTGACTGCGCGATCCTTATGAATCCCCAGACATGGGTAGCTTCGGGCCACCTCGGCGGATTCTCGGATCCTCTTATGGACTGCCGTGCATGTAAGGAGCGTTTCAGAGCCGACAAGATCATCGAGGACTATGCGGCAGAGAAAGGCATCACACTCGAAGGTTCGGTTGACGGCTGGACCAAGGAGCAGATGAAGGACTTCATCGAGAAGAACAATGTGCCCTGCCCTTCATGCGGAAAACATGATTTCACAGACATCAGACAATTCAATCTTATGTTCAAGACATTCCAGGGCGTTACCGAGGATGCGAAGAGCACAGTTTACCTTCGCCCCGAGACCGCTCAGGGTATTTTCGTAAATTTCAAGAACGTTCAGAGAACTTCCCGTAAGAAGATGCCTTTCGGTATCGGACAGATCGGAAAGTCCTTCCGTAACGAGATCACACCCGGTAACTTTACATTCAGAACACGTGAGTTCGAACAGATGGAGCTTGAGTTCTTCTGCAAGCCCGGTACAGACCTTGACTGGTTCGAGTACTGGCGCGCGTTCTGCCGTGACTGGCTCATTTCGCTCGGTATCAAAGAGGACGAGATGAGACTTCGTGATCACAGTCCCGAGGAACTTTGCTTCTATTCAAAGGGCACAACAGATATAGAATTCCTCTTCCCCTTCGGCTGGGGTGAGCTTTGGGGAATCGCAGACAGAACCGATTATGACCTGACCCAGCATCAGACAGTCTCGGGTGAGGACATGAGCTACTTCGACGACGAGACGAATGAGAGATACATTCCCTACGTTGTTGAGCCTTCGCTTGGTGCGGATCGTGTTGTCCTTGCATTCCTTTGCGCTGCATATGACGAGGAGGAGCTTGAGGGAGGAGATATGAGAACCGTTCTGAGGTTCCATCCCGCACTTGCACCCGTCAAGGTCGGGGTACTTCCCCTTTCGAAGAAGTTAAACGACGGCGCAATGCCTATATTCACAGAGCTTTCCAAGTACTGGAATTGCGAGTTCGATGACCGCGGAAACATCGGAAAGCGTTATCGTCGCCAGGACGAGATCGGAACACCTTACTGTGTGACTTATGATTTCGATTCCGAGACAGACGGCTGTGTAACGGTGCGTGAGCGCGACAGTATGGACCAGGTTCGTCTCCCTATAGGTGAGCTTAAAGCTTATCTTGAAGAGAAGCTGGCGTTTTAAAAAAGTTTTCTTGTTTTCATGCTGCATCGGTTGTGATAAAATAAATAAGTACGGTACTTGTTTGAAGTATCAGACGTCAAATGCGGTGTAACGTATTGGGAATCGCGTTTGCGACGTGAATGTGCCGGCCGTGGGCATAAGCGTTACGGGCGTCAACATTGGGTGTAGCATAAACAGACTATATGATCATTAGGAGGAGAAAGTAAATGACAAAATGGGTCTACCTGTTTACGGAAGGAAATGCAGGCATGAGAAACCTTCTCGGAGGAAAGGGCGCTAACCTTGCCGAGATGACCAACATCGGACTTCCGGTACCTCAGGGTTTCACGATCACCACAGAAGCATGTACACAGTACTATGAGGACGGCCGCCAGATCAACGACGAGATCATGGGCCAGATCATGGAATATGTTAAAAAGATGGAAGAGCTCAACGGCAAGAAGTTCGGAGATCTCAAGAATCCCCTTCTTGTTTCGGTTCGTTCGGGAGCACGCGCATCGATGCCCGGTATGATGGACACGATCCTCAACCTCGGCCTCAACGACGAAGTAGTCGCTGCGATGATCGCAGGCAACCCCGATCCCAAGTTTGAGCGTTTCGTTTATGATTCATACAGACGTTTCATCCAGATGTTCTCCGACGTAGTTATGGAAGTCGGAAAGAAGTACTTTGAGCAGCTCATCGATGCGATGAAGGAGAAGAAGGGCGTTAAGTTCGATGTTGATCTTACCGCTGCAGACCTCAAGGAACTTGCAGAGCAGTTCAAGGCAGAGTACAAGAATCAGCTTGGCAGCGATTTCCCTTCGGATCCCGTTGTTCAGCTTAAGGAAGCTGTCCGCGCCGTATTCCGTTCATGGGATAACCCCAGAGCCAATGTATATCGCCGCGACAACGACATCCCTTACTCATGGGGTACAGCGGTTAACGTAATGCCCATGGTATTCGGTAACCTCAACAATGAGTCCGGTACCGGTGTTGCATTTACACGTGATCCCGCTACAGGCGAGAAGAAGCTCATGGGCGAGTTCCTTGTTAACGCACAGGGCGAGGACGTTGTTGCCGGCGTTCGTACTCCCATGCCCATCACTCAGATGGAAGAGCAGTTCCCCGAAGCATACAAGCAGTTCGTGGACGTTTGCAATACACTCGAGAATCACTACCATGACATGCAGGACATGGAGTTCACGGTAGAGAACAAGAAGCTTTACATGCTTCAGTGCCGTAACGGTAAGCGTACCGCTCAGGCAGCTCTCAAGATCGCATGCGACCTTGTTGACGAAGGCATGAAGACAGAGCAGGAAGCAGTTGCGATGATCGATCCCCGTAACCTTGACACCCTGCTTCATCCCCAGTTCGATATGGCAGCACTCAAGGCTGCACAGGCACTCGGTAAAGGCCTCGGCGCTTCACCCGGAGCAGCTTGCGGACAGATCGTATTTACCGCAGAGGACGCAGAGAAGTGGGCAGAGAACGGCAAGAAGGTTGTTCTTGTTCGTCTCGAGACATCACCCGAGGATATCACCGGTATGAAGGCTGCACAGGGCATCCTTACAGTACGTGGCGGTATGACATCTCATGCAGCGGTTGTTGCGCGTGGTATGGGTAAATGCTGTGTTTCCGGTTGCGGCGACATCGTTATGGACGAAGAGAACAAGAAGTTCACTCTTGCAGGCATCACCTTCAAAGAGGGCGACGAGATCTCCATCGACGGAACAACAGGTAACATCTACAAGGGAATCGTTAAGACAGTTGACGCCACCATCGCCGGCGAGTTCGGCCGCATCATGGGTTGGGCAGACAAATACAGAAGACTTAAGGTAAGAACAAACGCTGATACACCTACAGATGCAAAGAAGGCTCGTGAGCTCGGCGCAGAAGGCATCGGCCTTTGCCGTACAGAGCACATGTTCTTCGAGGCAGACAGGATCGCAGCATTCCGCGAGATGATCTGTGCAGACACAGTAGAGGGACGTGAGAAGGCTCTCGACAAGATCCTTCCTTACCAGCAGGGTGACTTCGAGCAGCTCTACGAGGCTCTTGAGGGATGTCCGGTTTGTATCAGATTCCTTGATCCCCCTCTTCATGAGTTCGTTCCCACAGAAGAGGCTGACATCAAGAAGCTTGCCGAAGCACAGGGCAAGCCCGTTGAAGAGATCAGAGCATTTATCGACGGCCTTAAGGAATTCAACCCCATGATGGGTCATCGTGGATGCCGTCTTGCGGTTACATATCCCGAGATCGCTAAGATGCAGACAAAGGCTGTCATCCGTGCAGCCATCAACGTAGCTAAGAAGCATCCCGACTGGAACATCGAGCCCGAGATCATGATCCCGCTCGTTTCCGAGGTACTTGAGCTTAAGTTCGTTAAAAAGGTTGTTGTTGAGACAGCTGACGCTGAGATCGCTGCCGCAGGCGCTAACCTCAAGTATCAGGTTGGTACCATGATCGAGATCCCCAGAGCTGCTCTTACAGCTGACGAGATCGCTAAGAACGCAGACTTCTTCTGCTTCGGTACAAATGACCTTACACAGATGACATACGGCTTCTCACGTGACGATGCAGGCAAGTTCCTCACAGCTTACTACGATGCCAAGATCCTTGAGAACGATCCTTTCGCTAAGCTTGATCGTGTCGGCGTTGGCAAGCTCATGAAGCTCGCTATCGAACTCGGCAAGAAGGAGAACCCGAACCTCCACATCGGTATCTGCGGCGAGCACGGCGGAGATCCTTCATCCGTAGAGTTCTGCAACGAGATCGGACTTGATTACGTGAGCTGCTCACCTTTCAGAGTACCCATCGCAAGACTTGCAGCTGCTCAGGCCGCTATTGCTGTCAGGTAGGACTTTTTTGATCCACTACCAAATCGAGCTCGGAGAAACTCGCGCACGCGCTTTCCGTAAGGCTTGCGGCACTGTCCTCCATGCTTCGAGGTATCAAAATATCCGTGTAGATGTGTTCATTTTATAGAGAAAAGAGCCCCATTTTCGACCAAAAATCGGAGATGGGGCCCTTTTTGTCCCAAAAGCTACCCTGTCAGCAGTATCTTTTTTCATCATTTTTTTGTTGTGTTCACGTTCTGTCCACGTATTGTCCACGCTTTGTCCTAGATATTAGTTTTTATTGTGATTATTTGCGATTCGGTATAGAATAAAACATATAGGATATTTTTAGGTTATCAAATGTAAACAAAAAGAGAGAATGATATAATTCATTGGGAGATTGATCGAGAAACGTTATTCTCGGATAGTATTGATGTTTCTTGTGAAGGAATAAAGAATAGATTCTTTGTATAGGAATATCTTGTTGAAGATAACTATATACTTTTCCAGGCAACAATAAAGGAGATATCATATATGCCAAAAGATAAATGGAAATCCGACCTTGAAGAATACATCCGTCAAGGTGAACCGGGAAGAGCCGAGAAAAGCTATGCGTGGAAAACAGCTATCGGTTTGCAGGATGTCGATGGACTTAAAATATCGCAATACCTTCTAGATACTGCGAAAGAGCATATAGAAGGAAAGATAGATATTGCGACAGCTCAGAGGCGTATAGAATCTTACTATGAGAGCAGAAAAGAGCGAAAAGAAGACGAAGATGGAACAAAAGAAGCTGATATGGTTTCATCTCGTATTACAGAACTGCTTGAAGAAAAGACATTCCAGTTTTCTCCCGCATTTTTGACTTCGATTCATAAGCGACTGTTCAAGGGGATATTTGATCATGCCGGAAGATTTCGTCCGTACAATATTACGAAAAAAGAATGGGTCCTAAACGAGGATACAGTTTACTATTCTTCCTGCGATAGTATCAAAGAAACGCTGGATTATGATTTTGGTCAAGAAAAGCAGTTCTCTTATGAAGGATTATCTTTGAAGGAGAGTGTCGGGCATCTTGCAAAATTTTGCGCTGGGATATGGCAGATACACCCGTTTTGCGAAGGAAATACAAGAACTACTGCTGTGTTTATGCTGAAATATCTTCAATCATTCGGATTTAAGGTCGACAATGAAATATTTGCAGAGAATTCCTGGTATTTTAGAAATGCGTTGGTAAGAGCCAACTATACAGATATACAAAAGGGTGTAAAGGCAACAACAGCGTATTTGGTATGCTTCTTTGAGAATATGCTCTTGGGCACTAAACATGAGCTGAAAAATCGCTATTTGCATATCGATTATGATCAAACTCAAAGTGACAAATCAAATGTTTCAAAGTGCCAAAGTGCCATTCAAAGTGCCAAAAATGATGATTCAAAGTGCCAAAATGTCACTTTGGAGGAACTGGCGGTATTGCGTGAAATTGTTAAAAAACCTACTGTTACGCAAAAGGAACTGGCTGTGGTCATAGGCGTTTCGGAACGTACGATCAAAAGACGAACGGTTGCATTGCAGGAGAAAGGTGCATTGAAAAGGGCTAATGGCAAGCGGAATGGAAAGTGGGAAGTAATGATTCCATTGGCATAAAAACATCCCATGGCGGAATAGTATGCATTGACCGGAGCGTGTTTGGATTGGAAAGACATTTTAATGTGCCATCCGTCAAGTCCCTCCTTACCTTATGACTCATGGGAAGCTAATAAAAGTGTGATTTATTAGTAGAACGATGGCTCCGCCATGCGATGCAGACCTCACAGGCCGCGATTAGTTCGAAGAACTAATCGCAACCGAGCGAGTGAGAGGCAGAATGTTTCGCGAAGCGAAACGTTCGAGATCGAACGAGTGAGGCCTAGTCGGACGCAACCGAGCGAGTGAGAGGCAGAATGTTTCGCGATAGGAAACTTAATAAAACACTGAAAACACTCCCCGTGATTGTAATGGTCACGGGGAGTTATTATTTGTGTCGAAAACTGCAATGTGTCCTTAATGTATATAGGAAGTCGAGAAAAAAGCGATCGGGGTTTGGAAACGAAAGTATTGCTACAAAAGTTCTCACATATGCCCATTTTGGAAATAGAGGTCTTTTTCTCGGCGCAAATTGACTCGGTGACAACCGAATAATTCTTTACTTTTGCTGCCTAATGCATTATAATCAAAATAACTCGACGAGAACCGAGTCGGAAAGGAGCGAGCAAGATGACGTTTTTCGGAAGAAAAAGAGAACTAACGCAGTTAAAGAATCTTATTTCATCTGATGGAATGTTGATGAGCCTTATCTACGGAAGGCGCAGGATTGGCAAGAGTGAACTCGTGAAGCAGGCTATCAAAGAATCCGGCACAAAAAGCATTTTCTACGTGTGCAAGCAAGTAACTGAGGAGAGCAATGTCCAA
Source organism: uncultured Clostridia bacterium (assembly GCA_946403295.1). GTDB lineage: Bacteria > Bacillota > Clostridia > Lachnospirales > Lachnospiraceae > RUG11977. The sequence continues at coordinate 13,881 of CAMIZL010000030.1, forward strand.
AGCATGTGTGAAGTCCTTTCTGATTCGCTGGGTCTTCCCAAATTAGGGTATACAAAAGTGGAAGAGATAGTTGATTACATTTTTAAGCTCTCAAAGGAAGAGAGTATTGTCTTTGTGCTTGACGAATACCCGTACTTAAGAGAAAACGTAAAAGGCCTTGACAGCATTATCCAGGCACTGGTTGACAAATACAGGGAAGATTCAAAGCTAAAGCTGATAGTACTCGGCTCATATGTAGAGGTAATGAAGTCCCTTCTGAAAGAATCCAATCCGTTATATGGAAGGACTGATCTTGTAATTGATCTTAAACAGATGGATTATTATGAATCTGCATTGTTTTATCCAAATATGACATATGAGGATAAAGTGCGCATTTATTCTGTATTTGGCGGTGTCCCTTATTATAACAGACTTGTGGATGATAAGAAAAGTGTGAAGGATAACATTATCGAGCTTGTTGCTTCGCCGGGCGCACGCCTTGAAAACGAGGTTTCCACGTACCTTAATGCCGAGATATCAAAGATTGTTAATGCCAACGAAGTATTTGAAGCACTTGCCAGGGGCTTCTCAAAGTTCAGCGATGTCCTTTCTCAATCACATGTGTCCAGTAGTCCGACACTTGCGGATGTTTTGGATAAACTCATAAAGATGGAAGTAGTGGAGAAAAAGGCGCCGATAAACGACGAGAATAGCAAAAGGAAATCCGGTTACTATATCTGCGATAATCTCTCACTTTTCTACTACAGATATGTTTTTAAGTATTCGTCCCAGCTTAAGATAATGGATCCGGAAGTGTTTTATGACAAATACATAGATGAGGACTTTGAGGAATCCTATATCCCGCATAGATTTGAGGAAATCTGTACGCAATACCTGATAAGGCAGAACAGACTTGGGGCTATAGATCCTGTTATTGAGAAGATCGGAAAGTACTATTATGATGATCCGAAGACCAAAACCAATGGCGAATTCGATGTGGTTACTTTAGACGAAAAAGGATATGCATTTTATGAGGTCAAATTCAGAAAGAAGAAAATGTCAAAGGAAGTGATCGATACTGAGATAAATCAGGTTAAGGCGACCGGGCTTAACTGCTATAAGTATGTTTTCTTTTCTAGAGCCGGATTTACCGCAAAGGAGACGGAAGATGTGAAATTTATTAAACTTGAGCAGCTGTTCACATCTATGAAAAATGTGGATATAAAGAAATTGATCGACCGAAGGAAGTAGTACATTCAACGATGAACAGATTTTTTCTTAAATCCCTAAAACCTATTGACATAGTAGGTTTATGATGGTATCATTTTCTGTTTACAAGTAATAAAAAAAGGATGTTGGTATTATGTTGAATCAGTTTTCAAGGACTCAGCTTTTGCTGGGACCTGATGCAATGGAGTCGCTGTATGGTAAGAAAGTTGCTGTTTTTGGCATAGGCGGAGTGGGCGGATATGTTTGCGAAGCCCTTGTCAGAAGCGGGATAGGTTCGTTTGATCTTATTGATGATGATAAGGTCTGTCTTACGAACCTGAATCGTCAGATCATAGCAACCAGAAAGACTGTTGGAAAGTATAAAGCGGAGGTAATGCGTGACAGGATGCTAGAAATCAATCCTGACGCGAAGATCGAGATTCACAAGTGTTTCTTTTTGCCTGAAAATGCAGATGATTTTCCGTTTTCTGAATATGATTATATTGTAGACGCGGTTGATACAGTGACTGCGAAAATAGAACTGATAATAAGGGCACAAAAGGAAGGAATTCCGATCATCAGCGCTATGGGTGCCGGAAATAAATTGGATGCGGGAAGACTTAAGATTGCAGATATTTACGACACAAAGATATGCCCGCTTGCCAGGGTAATGCGCAGGGAATTAAAGAAACGTAATGTGAAAAAACTGAAAGTAGTTTATTCCGATGAGCAGCCAATTCGCCCGTTGGAAGATATGTCCATCAGTTGCAGGACACACTGCATCTGTCCTCCCGGAGCACAGCATAAGTGTACAGAGCGAAGGGATATTCCCGGAAGCACGGCTTTTGTACCGGCTGTAGCAGGATTGCTGATTGCAGGAGAAATAGTAAAGGATTTGTGCGGAAATGGAAGAATTGGAGCGTAATCTCATAGATAACATTCTTGAAAGTGAGGTTAAACTCGGGCAAGCGTGCTCGCCGATCACGTTTTATTACCCGGAAAGTTCGCTTACCGAGCTACTTGACTGCAGTGCGGGCGAACTGCCCTTAAAGATCGCAGAGTTTTTGGAAAACGAGAAAGAACGATTGGGAAATATCACGATCGGGGAGCTCGGTGAGGAAAAGGGAAGATATGCTGTGAAGATTCCAGCAGAGGGGTTTGACTGGGTTCATGGGAATTATCAACCCTCAGACTTTATGAAAGAATTTGTGCAGGAGATCCGTAAGCCGGACAACACATTGGAAGACATTGCGGAGCTTTTCCGCCGATATTCTCAGGATATTCTGATAAGCAAGGTAAATGAGGATGAATGGGCAATCTCTTTTAAAGATGATAATATCGATCCCTATGTTTATCATATAGAGCAAAGTGTGTTTGGGCTGGAATATCACAGGTTTACAAGAGAATCTTACAGGAAGATGATGAGTGAAGCTGGGGAATAAAGAAAAGGATGGTAAAGAAGATGATCACAAGGAACGAAGCCTTTGCACTGTTAAAAAAGTATAACAAGGATCCGTTTCATATTCAGCATTCACTGACTGTGGAAGCTGTTATGAGGTGGTATGCAAAAGAACTCGGTTATGCTGATGAAACTGAATACTGGGGAATAGTAGGTTTGCTGCATGATATAGATTTTGAACTGTATCCGGAGGAGCATTGTCTTAAAGCACCTGAACTTCTGAAGAATGGCGGTGTGAGTGACGATATCATTCATTCCGTATGTTCCCATGGGTATGGCATCACTGTCGGCTGTGGCGTAACGATAGATGTAGAGCCGATCCACGAGATGGAGAAGGTTCTTTTTGCCGCAGATGAACTCACCGGACTTATCTGGGCTGCTGCTCTCATGAGACCCTCAAAGAGTACCAAGGACATGGAACTTAAGTCTCTGAAAAAGAAATATAAGAGTAAAGGTTTTGCGGCAGGATGCTCGAGGGAAGTGATCGAGCGTGGCGCAGATCAGCTCGGATGGGAGTTGGATAAGCTTCTTGAAATGACGCTTCAGGCTATGGCTGCAAGTGAGGATATCATTAATGCAGAAATGGAAGCTGAGAAGTAAAAAACGATTGTAAACAAGGAGGTATCACGTTATGAGCAGAGTGAACTACGGAGCAAAACCGATCATGTTACCGCAGCCGGTACTTATCATCGGAACTTATGATGAGAACGGTGTACCAAACGCGATGAATGCGGCTTGGGGTATTACTACCGATTTCAAGGAGATTACGATCAGCCTTTCGGAGCACAAAACCACCGATAATTTCAAGATTAGGAAGGCATTTACCGTAAGTATGGCTACCGAAGATTATGTAGTGGCTTGCGATTATGTCGGTATTGAATCAGGCAGAAACGTGCCGGACAAGTTTGCCAAAGCGGGCTTCCATGCTACAAAGAGCGAATTCGTGGATGCGCCGCTCATCGATGAACTTCCGATGGCTCTCGAATGCAAGGTAAAGAGCTTCGAAGACGGAATCCTTATCGGCGAAATTGTTAATGTATCTGCAGATGAGAGCGTGGTTACTGACGGCAAGATCGATCTTAAGAAACTGAAACCCATAGCCTTTGATCCTTGCAATAACGCGTATGTAGCACTTGGCGAGAAGGTCGGAAATGCGTTCAAGGATGGTTTACAGCTGAAATAGGAGGATTGTACAATGCAGTTTTTGGGGGCTTATTAAAGGAATATGAAAACTTCCAAATTCGACAAATCGCGCGAGATTTGGAAGTTTTTCTGTTTGACAGACAAGAAACTTTATTTATTATAGAATCACACCATAGAAAACTTCCAAAACATCAAAAAAATACAAGATTTGGAAAAATGGAGTAGCCGGTTATTCCGGAATATTTGTTTTTTTCAACATGATTCCAACAGGAGATAAAAATATATCATGAGAAAAGGATTTCTGGCTGTATTCAGCGGCTTTCCGGAGCATCATTTTTCGGAAGAGATCACAAAACGGCTGCGCGAAGAGCTGACGGTGCGTAAGAGCATCGTTTTTATCAGCGCATGTCCGCTTGAATATGGGCAAAACGATGATGACAGCGACGGCATGCATGAAATGTTTGCGGAACAGGGACTGGCGTTTGACCGGCATTGCGTGATCGATAAACGTACCGAACCCTGCGAGGCAAAGGAGCTTGTTGAAAATGCAGACTGTATATTCCTGATGGGCGGCGGAGCATGCAGGGAGCAGCTGGACCTGATCAAGGAAAAGGGCTGCTATGAGGCACTGACCGACTGCCGCGCAGCGGTATTCGGCGTGAGCGCGGGCTCTATGAATATGGCGCGAAACACGGTGGATTTCTTCGAGTCCATGGAGCCTTTCCCGGGGCTCGGCTTTACGAATATTACCGTGAGCTGCCATCATGATCCGGATGACGCGTGGCGGTACGAACAGACGTTAAAGATGTCCGAGACCCGTATCGTTTATGCCATGGAGGACATGAGCGCATTCTTTATCAAGGGCGGAAAGATCGACGCAGTCGGCAATATCTACCGCGCGGAAAACAGACAGCTGCGCCTTATCACGGAGGATGACATACGGGAACTCGAACAGGATGAGTTCCGCAGAGTCTTCGATACGATCCCTGAGCAGTTTGATAAATACCGTCCAAGGTACAGCGCGGAGCTCTTTGCTTTCCTCAATGACAGGGCGCAGATCGGACCCGGAAAGAGCGTGCTGGAGATAGGCCCCGGAACTGGACAGGCGTCGGACCCGGTCATCGGGACAGGCTGCGATCATATCGTGATCCCGAAGTAAAAGTACCAGGTACCTTTACGCAGCATATCGGTATCGGGATTATGCCGGTATATCTTCTGATATTTGCGGTTCTCAATATCGGATTGCTGGAAAGAACTTAGTTTGTTTTGAGAAATAAGTGATTGTACTTTATCTTGGAATACAATGTGGAATGACTAATCGGAAGTTGTGGAGGAAGTACAAATGGATTACGCAGTTGTTTTGTATATGAACGAAGAAAAGACCGCGATGGTGAAAGAATGGATTAAAGAACTTGCACCCGTTTGTGGGAGTGATTATTGCCTTTGCACTGAGCCACACATCACGATTTCTGCAATTATTGCCGATGATGAGGAACTCGTTAAGAAAGAAGCAGCGGAACTGAGCAAAGTACTGAAAAAGGGCGAAATAGAGGAACGATATCTCATAACAGTACTTCCAACGGGCTGGACCGCGCATTTCTTTCCGGTGTGGATCTTCCCGTCGAGTCCTTTGGTATGTTCCCATTCAACGTAATACGATGCAGGAACAATGCACCGATGAGCATTCCAGGCCGCGATTAGTTCGAAGAACTAATCGCAACCGAACGAGTGAGAGGCAGAATGTTTCGCGAAGCGAAACGTTCGAGATCGAACGAGTGAGGCCGCGTCGGACGCAACCATACAATCTATTGTAATGACAAACTTCCCGTAACCATCGGTTGCGGGAAGTTTGTCGTTCCTTTTTATTCTTTTCTTGTCGCTTTTCTTGTTTATGTTGAGAAAGTGGCGGAAAAAACGAGAAATAGAAATCCAGCTGTATAGGATAAACTCGGACTAGTCTTCATAATGATCTCTACAGGAAACAATAAGCAGTTTCCCGTCTACAACGTCATACACAATCCTGTTTTTTTCATCTATTCTTCTACTGTATCCATCTCTGTATTTTAAGGGCTCCGGTTTGCCTAAACCGTTCATTGCTCCATCCCTCTCGATGGATTTAATCAAAGAATTTATCTTTTTTAATGTCTTTTTATCCTGCCCCTGCCAATAGATATAATCATCACAGGCATCATCAGACCAAATTTTCTCCATGTGCGTCAGTCCTCAATAAGTTCATGTGTCACGCCCTGACCGGCTTCGATCTGTGCAAAACCTCTTTCTATTTTTGCCAGGTAGCGGGCATTTCGCAGTTCTTTCTCGATTTGATTTAATCTATCAAGGCTCATGATAACCACATTTTTTTCGGCTTTTCTGGTGACAAGAACAATTTCACCTTCGTCAGATGCTTTATCACAATAGTCTTTAAGATTATTTCTAACTGCTGTATAGTTTGCTGCAACCATAATCACTCACTCCTTTCTGTACTTTATATTGTACAGAATTATGCTCATAATGTCAATGGGTTACATACGGTCTGCTATGTGTATGTGTATTAATGAACTTTGAAGTACATTGCCGTCAAGTTAAATCGTCCAAATGTATTTGCTTTTTTAGCCTTTTGGACGATTGAGCCTTATCACAATAACCTGAAATATATAATGCATTCATTTTAATCTAACGCCTCGATGACCATCTCATTGACAGCTTCCATCGCAATTTTATTAGGATTTGTTTCGGGATTGATCCATTCATTGATCTTGCTCTCAGGAAGTATGAGTGGCATTCTGTCATGGATCCGAGAAAGATCTTCTGTCGGTTCTTTTGTGAGGATAACAAAGGAAGGGAAACCGTCCTCAATCCGGTAGAGACCGCATAACCAAGTAACAGTGCTTCCGGTGGGCTGGATTGCACACTTCTTCCCGGTGTGGATCTTCCCGTCGAGTCCTTTGGTATGTTCCCATTCAACGTAATACGATGCAGGAACAATGCACCGATGAGCATTCCAGGCCGCTATTGCTGTCAGGTAGGGCCCTTTTTGGTCCAATTGCTATACTGGTTACCGTATCTCTTTTCTTGACAAGTACAATCTCTATTATGGTTGCGAGAGTGCGGACAGATACGATACAATAGTATACGGACACGCCAAAGGCGACGAAATAATCAAAGAAGTGGCTCGTGCCTGCCAGAAGGAAGAATCCAAACGGTCATAGGGTAACGCTCTCCGTCGGCATTGTAAATGTAAAAGTTACAAAGAAAACTGACACTATTATCCGGATTGCCAACTATGCGGATAAAGCCGTCTATTATTCTTAAAATGCGGGTAAGGACTGCATACATCTACCGGACTATGGGCGCAGAAATGCAAAAAATGAGAATGATCCGTTTGTAAAGATTGAGTTTTGATGCTTTCCCCAAAGTCAGATTCCCTAATAATCTTGACATAGAATGGAACTAACTGTCGTCGGCTCTCGTCTAATTTCTAAAGACGGGGCAAGGAGGAAACTATTGATGAAAAGAATTCTGTTGCTGTCAGGTTGTCTGTTTTTGTCGATAATCTTGATGAGCTGTGCAAAAAAGAAAGACGACGAAATTCCGACAAATGAAGAATCAAGAATCGAATCATCCGGTCAATCGATGGACAAAGATTCCCAGACTGTGCAGAATACAGTGAATTCTGCATTTATGCTGAATATGGCAGGTCCTTCAACTGATGAGGTAATCAGCGAAGAGACCGCTATAGTGAGCATTGAACCGTCTCTTGTGATCCTGCCCGACCGTTATCCCTCGTATGGCATTTCACTGAATCTGCCGGAGAATTGGAATTATGAGATCGAGCACGAGAGCGATCTTATTCTCCGAATCCATCCGGAAGGCGTCGAAGGCTCGATCATTATCGAGTATCCGCAATCCTTCGGTGTTTGCGGAACAGGACTTAAAGAGGAGACTATCCGGCTAAACGGTCATGAAGCACGACAGGGCTTTTATGACGGAAGCCCCGAATGGAGCTTTATAGTCTATCAGGATCCAAGCAGAGTCGTTATCCTCAACGACGCAAGAGATTGGTTCGGTGCACATGCTGCGGAGATAGAGACGATCTTGCAGAGCATTGAATTCACTTATTATGAGACCAATCCCGGAACAGAAAAGGAGATGGTGATCGATACTGCTGTGATAGATGTGGATAATGATGGAATTCCCGAGGACTGGTCAATGACCTTTGGGCCGACATCGGGGTTGTTTACTGTCGTGATCACTGCATCACAGGATGGGAACATCAAGTACAAGAACACCTTTAATATGATATGGGGCCATAAGCTGTTCTTTGATGAAAAAGACGGTTTACCATGCATTGTCCGCATGATACTCGGGGATAACGGCGAAGAGCGAACAGAATACCTCAACATGTATGTCAGGGAAGGCAGGATCGTCCTTGACGGACTGGATACAGACTATGAAGGATACTGGGGAGATGCAGCATGGAACTATGATCTCAAAAACATCTCGGAGTGTTCTCCTGCAGAGCTATTTGAGCGGATGATGTATTCACCGGCATGGTCGTCAAATCCGGGCGAGTAAAAATATAATACGGAACCGATGCATGCTTATTGGGGGCAAATAACAGAACCACGGGAGGTGCTTATGAAAAGAATCATTAGTTTGTTGATCGTGTTGTCACTGCTGTGCGTGACTACCGGCTGTTCTGACAGGAATTCGAAGGGCAGTTCCAATAACAGTGAAAATGAGAATTTCAACGATACCATTCCGGGCACGGATACTGATGATAACAATGTTGATTTCTTCATCACAGATTTCGGAGGAAGCAAGGATATGGGCTCTGATCGCCCGGATGAACCGGAGATACTGAAAACCTATGCGGTCTCGACGGCAGAATATCCTCTGACCATGAAGGAACCCAACTTTTATGACTTTGATAAAGGCAGTGATGGTATGTGGGGCCCGGAGGAAAGCGAGGCATATTTTAAGGCTAAGGAAGAATGGAGAAATCAGCGTTCGGCACAGAAAAATGTCGAGGGATATGATCAGGATACCGGAAGAAAAAGCATTCTTGGCTTTAATACAAGGGTGATGAAACAGTTCCTTAAAGAAAATGACCATGAGAACAGGATATATTCTCCGATAAACATATACATAGCTCTTGGGATGTTGGCGGAGACCTCGGAGGGTAATACAAGACAGCAGGTGCTTGACCTGCTCGAAACAGGAAGTATAGAAGAACTTCGGACACTTGTGAAAGGCCTTTGGAACAGTGTTTACACAGATGACAAGATGAAAAGCATTCTTGCCTCATCAATATGGCTGAGGGATGATATAAGCTATAAAAAGGATACTCTGGAGAGCCTTGCAAAGAACTATTATGCATCTTCTTTTTCGGGAAAGATGGGATCGGATGAATATTCCGAAGCCTTTAGGAGCTGGCTCGATCATCAGACTGACGGTATATTGAAGGAACAGATCTCGGGACTGGAATTTGCGCCGGAGACTGTTATGGCGCTTGCAACAACTGTATGTTTCTGTGCAAAGTGGCAGAGTGAATTTAACAAAAACAATACAAAGCAGGACATTTTCCACTCCGAAAACGGTGATATACAGTGTGATTTCATGAACATATCGGGTACAGATACCTACTTCTGGGGTGATAAATTCGGTGCGATCAACAAATGTTTCGATCAATACGGTGCGTCGATGATGTTCATCCTGCCCGATGAGGGGACGAGCGTTTATGATCTTCTGGCAGATGAACGGGTGGCGTATTTTATTGAAAGATGCTCTGAATACGAGCAAAAGAAAAATCTGATCGTCAATCTGTCCGTTCCTAAATTTGATGTCTCATCAAAAGAAATTATTAACGACGATCTGAAAGAACTTGGCATAACAGACGCATTTGACAGACAAAAGGCTGATTTCTCACCGGTATCCGATGATCCTGCAGAAATATGGCTGGATAAGGTCGAACACGGAGTACGTGTCATGGCAGACGAGGAGGGTGTCAAGGCGGCTGCATATACTACGGAGCTGTTATACGGATCTGCAATGATGCCGCCGGATGAAAAGATGGATTTTGTCCTTGACCGTCCGTTTATGTTTGTTATTAGATCGGCTGAAGGAATACCGCTGTTCGTGGGGATAGTCGAGAGACCATAACGATAATCTGCACACTTCGGTATATAGGAGCGGGATGCCAAGTCTCGACTGCCTATATGGTTGATCAACACCATGATCAAAGGGTGATTATTTTGGAGTTCCGCTCATCTGATCGAAATAAAACCTCTAATTCGCCCCAATATTCATTGATAGGGTGTCAATTTTATAATATGATGCTATTATAAAGGTCGGAGGGCTCGTACTGTTAGCGGGCTTCATTGTAGCTGCTCCGATACTTCTTGTGGCATATAACAAGATATATAAAAAGTATAAGCGGGGGAGAACGGTATGTTTGAAGGAATGAATACATCTATTTTGTTCATATTGGTA
>CAMIZL010000031.1 GCA_946403295.1 uncultured Clostridia bacterium
ATCTATGTTCCCCCTCATCAGGCTGTTATCCATCAGTTCGCGCGTGAGATGCTTGCGGGCTGCGGAAGGATGATACTCGGTTCCGACAGTCATACACGTTACGGTGCTCTCGGTACGATCGCTATCGGCGAGGGCGGCGGCGAGCTTGCCAAGCAGCTCCTTAACCGTACCTATGATATCAAACGTCCCGAGGTTGTGTGCGTTTATCTTGAAGGTAACGTGCCTTACGGCGTAGGCCCTCATGATGTGGCGCTTGCGCTTGTTGCGGCTACTTTCGACAGTGGATTTGTAAAGAACAAGATCCTTGAGTTTGTGGGACCCGGTGTTGCCGGACTTTCGGTTGATTTCCGTATCGGTGTGGACGTAATGACCACCGAGACGACTTGTCTTTCTTCGATCTGGGAGACAGATCAGGCAACAGAGGAATGGCTTGCGATCCACGGACGCAGGGATGCATATAAAGAACTCAAACCCGGCAAGGTTGCTTATTATGACAGCCTTATCAAGGTTGATCTTTCAAAGATCAAACCCATGATCGCCATGCCTTTCCATCCCAGCAAGGCATATCCCATCGCCGATGTTAAGGCTGACCTCCCGGATTATCTTCGTGAGTGCGAGGAGAGAGCAAAGGTAAGCTTCGGCGATAAATGCAGATTCACTCTTACCGACAAGATCAAAGACGGAAAGCTTTATGTAGAACAGGGCGTTATCGCAGGATGCGCCGGCGGCGGATTCGAGAATATCATGAGTGCGGCATCGATCCTTAAGGGTGCCGATACCGGAAACGGACTTTTCTCGTTATCCGTTTATCCCGCATCAATGCCCGTATATATGGAACTTGTTAAGAACGGAGCGGCTGCCGATCTTATCGCTGCCGGTGCCGTTATCAAGACAGCGTTCTGCGGACCTTGCTTCGGTGCAGGTGACACACCCGCAAACAATTCGTTCTCTATCAGACATTCGACACGTAATTTCCCGAACCGTGAAGGTTCGAAGATCGGAAACGGCCAGATCGCTTCCGTTGCACTCATGGATGCGAGATCTATCGCAGCCACGGCAGCAAACAAAGGTTTCCTTACAGGTGCCGACGAGCTCGAAGGTATCGATCTTTCGGCTCCCAAGTATTTCTTCGATAAGTCTATCTATGAGAAGAGAGTGCTTGATTGCGTCGGAAAAGCAGATCCCAAACAGGATATCAGGTTCGGCCCCAATATCAAGGACTGGCCCGAGATGGAAGGACTCGGTGAAGATCTTCTTATTAAGTGCGTGAGTGTTATCAACGATCCCGTTACGACTACCGACGAGCTTATCCCTTCGGGCGAGACCTCGTCTTACAGATCGAATCCCCTCGGACTCGCCGAATTCACGCTTTCGAGAAAGGATCCCGAATATGTCGGTGAAGCCAAGTCCGTAAGAGATGTCGAAAGAAGGAGAAGAGGCCTTGAGCTTCTTAAGGATTCAACGGACATCACTGCTGAATACGACAGGATACTTGAGATCATCAGGAAGGAATTCGGTGCTGATGAGAAGAAACTTTCGGTCGGCAGCACGATCTACGCTCTTAAGCCCGGTGACGGTTCGGCCCGTGAGCAGGCCGCTTCGTGCCAAAAGGTTCTCGGTGCATGGGCTAATCTTGCCGGAGAATATGCAACAAAGAGATATCGCAGCAATCTGATCAACTGGGGTATGCTTCCTTTCCTTTATGACGGACATGAAGTCAGGAAAGGTGATTACGTTTATATCCCCGGTATCAGGAAAGCCGTTACGGATAAAGCCGAGATCATCAAAGGATATATCGTCGGTGACACAATGAAGGAGATCTCGCTCAAACTCGGGGATCTTACGGATGAGGAACGTCAGATCCTTATAGACGGCTGCCTTATCAATCATTATAAAAATCACTGATCTACGGTCAAATACGGTTTGCCGTAAGCAGTAAACCATAAGGACACAGTATGTAGTCTAATGCAGAGGAGTATCATATGATAAAGGGAATGTACAAGAACCATGCCGATCTTTTCGCATATGTTTCTTTGTACATTCTTTCTCTGATATTCCTGCTCATAATGGCTTTACGCCTTAATATTCCGCCCGTCATAGACGAAGTTGCAACGATAGCTAGTCCCATGTATCTGATCGGAAACGATTGGAGCGAAGCACTTCACGCGATGGGCGGCTATTATTTTAAATACGGCGGAGGGATGGTTTACTATCCGCTTGTTGCATTGATCAGGGATCCCTATGTTCTTTACAGATCGATGCTCGCTCTTAATGCCTTTATATGTTCTTTTATACCCGTTATCTCGTTTGCCGTCTTAAAGAAACATTTCGGCGCGGGACGCAGGAGTTCGTGGTTTATGTCGCTCCTTACATTCGCGCTCCCCTTTACATCGCTGTACACGCTTTATGCGAGAGCCGATGCAATGCTCATAGTCACGCCTTGGATCGTTACGCTGCTTCTTCTCGAGCTCGTAAAGACATCGGTATCTAAAGGTGCGGGAAGCGATAAAAAGCGTGCCGCAAAGCGGAGAGTGGTACTTTCTGTACTTCTCGTTCTTGTTTCGTGCATGTCGTATTCGTTTCATACACGCGGGATCGTTGTGATACTTGCCGTGGTATTTGCGGTCCTGATCATAAGCGTTATACTGAGGACGCGGATCGTAGCGGTCATTCCTTCGGTGATCACGCTTGCGGGCGCACTTTATATCGACAATGCGATCGCCTCATTCTTCAGGAATGCTCTTTATTCACAATACGGTACGGCCTTTTCAAGTGCCGAGAGCTATGATTTCGGGGCGCTTTCAAAGATATTTACTTCCGAAGGGTTCAAGGGATTCGTTTTTGAAACGCTCGGCGCGCTCTTTAACAGCCTCGTTTCGTCATGGGGACTTGTCGGTCTCGGGGTCGTCCTCGGTGTCGTTATGGTCATCAGGTTTATCAGGAAACCGTCTGAGGCTTCGGACCCCTTGATGGCATTTACTGTTTTTGCCGTAATCCTTTTCCTCGGATCATTTGCGATGAGCATCATATATTTCTTCCCTTACGTGCATGACCTCCTCTCGAGCAGCGAACCCTCGAGGTCAGACTGGCTCGTATACGGAAGATATGCGGCGTGCGGAGCGGGACCTTGTGTGCTTGCGGGTCTTTACCTTTGCTTTATCAAGAGAGAAAGATTATACAATACCCTTAAGATCGTGACATTCGTATTATTCGGCTGTGTTTGCGCGGCTTTCCTCATATTCGTTGCTCCGAAGATCGAAGGAGTCAGTGCGGTCACGAGAAACTTTATATCGATCGGCGCATTTGTAGATCTTGCATCCCCGGGCATAACAACGGCTGTCGTGCCCGGTGTGACACAAGCGTTTATGTGGGCTGCTCTTCTTGCCGGTGCCGTGATGCTCATTACCGTTCTTGTATCGATGATCGTAAAAAAGAGCATTGCTCTTTACGGCGCGGCATTGTTTTTGTCGGTCATTTCTGTTATCATCACATTTGTTGATTATATAAATATCCGATCGTCGCGTGACGAAAAACTCATGGGTTATATAGAACCGGTTACGGATGTGATAAGGAATAACGGGGATCTAAAAGACATGATGGTGTACGTCGATGCTTCCGCCAGGGATATCAAGCATTATCAATATGTTCTGGCTGATCGCGTATGTTTCGGCGAAGGGACCGACATCGTTCCCGGGAAGCCTTTCGTTGTGATCGCCGGAAAGAAAACAAAAGAGAAGAAGATCGTACTGCCCGAAAGGAATGATGAAACAGAATATATGCTAAAGGAGCTTGACGATCTCGGTTCTTTTGAAACGGCGAAGGACAGGATATATATATGTATTCCGCTCGAAAAAATTATCTTTATGTGCGGTTGACAAGAAAATAATAAACTGAAATAAACAGAGGAATTGTAAAGGAGAAACAAATGGAAAAGATCAAAATGAATGTGCCGCTCGTCGAAATGGACGGTGACGAGATGACAAGGATCCTTTGGAAGATGATAAAGGATGAGCTGTTACTGCCTTTTATCGATCTTAATACAGAATATTATGACCTTGGTCTTAAGCACAGAGACGAGACCGACGATCAGGTCACTGTCGACAGTGCGGAGGCTATCAAGAAATACGGTGTAGGCGTTAAGTGCGCGACCATCACACCCAATGCCGCACGTGTTGAGGAATACAGCCTTAAGAAGATGTGGAAATCGCCGAACGGAACCATCCGCGCGATCCTTGACGGAACCGTTTTCCGCGCTCCCATAATCGTTAAAGGTATCGATCCCTACGTTCCTCACTGGAAAAAACCGATCACGATCGCCCGTCACGCATACGGTGACATTTACAAGGCGAGCGAAATGAAGATAAACGGCAAGGGAAAGGCAGAGCTTGTTTTCACTGATGAGAACGGTAAGGAAGAGCGTGTTCTCATTCATGAATTTGACGGACCCGGCATCATTCAGGGTATACACAATCTTGATGATTCGATCGCAGGCTTTGCGAGAAGCTGCTTCAATTTCGCGATAGACCGCAGGGAAGACCTTTGGTTTGCGGCAAAGGATACCATCTCAAAGACATATGATCACAGATTTAAGGATATCTTTGCCGAGATCTATGAAAAAGAATATAAGGCTAAGTTCGAAGAGATCGGAATTACATATTTCTATACGCTCATTGATGATGTTGTTGCGAGAGTGATCAAGTCCGAGGGCGGATTCATCTGGGCTTGCAAGAACTACGACGGCGATGTTATGAGTGACCTTCTTGCCACCGCATTCGGCTCACTCGGCATGATGACTTCGGTACTTGTTTCTCCCGACGGAAAGTATGAATTCGAGGCCGCACACGGAACGGTTCAAAGACATTATTACAAGTATCTCAAGGGTGAGCAGACCTCAACCAATTCCGTGGCAACGATCTTTGCATGGACCGGTGCTTTAAAGAAGAGGGGCGAGCTTGACGGCAACAGGGAACTTGTTGAATTTGCCGAGAAACTTGAAAAGGCTACGGTCGGAACAATCGAATCCGGCACAATGACCGGTGACCTCGCGCTCATTTCAAAGCTTACAAATATCAAGAAGGCGGAGAGCCTTGAGTTTATTAAGGCGATCAGAAAGAATCTTGAAGATATGATGTGATATCACTAAGGAGAGCGACATGAAGCTTATAATTCAGATCCCGTGCTATAACGAGGAAGAAAACCTTATGAGCGCACTTGACGCTCTTCCGAAGACCGTTCCCGGGATCGATGAGATAGAATATCTTATCATAAACGACGGCAGTAAAGACAACACCGTACAGGTCGCAAGGGACTGGGGAGTAGATCATATAGTCAGTTTCAGACGCAATCGCGGTCTTGCTTTCGGTTTTATGGCAGGTATCGACGCGGCGCTCCGTGCCGGGGCCGATATCATCGTAAACACCGATGCCGACAATCAATATTGTGCGGAAGATATCGAGAAGATCGTTGCTCCCATTGTTGAGGGCAAAGCCGATTATGTTATCGGCGAACGTCCCATTGATGAGACGGAGCATTTCTCCAAGATGAAAAAACGTCTTCAGCACATCGGCAGCTGGACGGTAAGGGTCGCGTCGGGAACCGATGTACCGGATGCACCCAGCGGATTCAGGGCAATTTCGCGAGAAGCCGCGTTGCACATGAATGTGATCAACAACTATACCTATACGCTTGAAACGATCATACAGGCCGGTCATAACAGGACTGCGATCACAAACGTTAAGGTACGGACAAACCCAGAAACACGTCCTTCGAGACTGTTTAAAAGCATTCCTGCATACATTAAGCGCTCTTCGGCCACTATTATAAGAGCGTTTATGATGTATAAACCTCTTAAATTTTTCTTTGTTTTGGGCTCGATATTCCTTTTGGGAGCATTTGCGCTCGGGATCAGGTATATTGTTTACATGTGCCTCGGTGAAGGCACGGGACATGTTCAGTCTCTTATCCTCACCGCGATCCTTGCGCTCATGGGCTTTATGGCCGTCCTTATCGGACTTCTCGGAGATGTTATAGCCGCAAACAGAAAGATCATAGAGGACATTCAATATCATGTTCGCAGAATTGACTACAGGGTAGACAATATCGAAAACAAAAAAACAGATTCTGCAGAAAGGGAGCAAAAATGACAACAGAAAGCACGGAAAGAAGAACGGAAGACAGAAGGAAACAGGAAAGAAGACAGCAGGACAGAAGGCAGCTTGAAAGAGGTCAGGAAGACAGAAGAAAAGCTGACAGAAGAAAGGCTGACAGAAGAGCGTGATCAAAAGAGAGAATCGAAGGAAAAAATGAAAGATTCACAGATCAAAAACGTGGCCGGTAATCATTATGACAAATACAATTCAAAGAATCCCATCGAGCAGAAACTTATGAGGGGATTTTTTGGCTGTGTTTCGAGTCTTTTTGATATCGTTAAAAAAGACGGTGATCCCTCACGCGTCCTTGAAGCGGGATGCGGAGAGGGAGTGTTTACCGCTTTTGTCGCAAAAGAATTTAAAAAGGCACGCATAGAAGCATTCGACGTTGAAGATATCGTGATCGAAAAAGCCGTGGCAAACTATGCGGACCTGAATATCGATTTCTATACCGGAAGCATCTATGATACGGGAAAAGAGGACGATTCGATCCCTCTCGTTATTTGCAGCGAGGTTCTCGAACATCTCGAAGATCCCGTCCGGGCCCTTCGGGAACTGGTCAGGATCGGTTCGGTCTATATTTTTGTCTCCGTTCCGCATGAGCCGATTTGGAGGATACTTAACATGTGCAGATTTAAGTATCTTAAGGATCTCGGTAACACACCCGGACATATCAATCATTATTCAAAAAAAGGTTTCCTGAAGCTTATCGAAAAAGCGGGAGGATGCGAAGTGGCGGCGTATAAGAGATCACTTCCCTGGCAGATGGCGCTTCTTAAGATAACAAACGGGAGATAGGACCGAAAAGAAAGACGGTGGATCAAGCAATGAGGAACAGAGCTTTTCGAACGGCAGGTATTGTCCTGATGATGTTCTCAACAGGCTTTATTTGCTATAGGCTCGCAAAGCTCGACTTCTCAAGCATAAACATCGATCTTTCCGTGTCGTCCGTTATCCTTCTTTTTTTGGCGCTTATTCTCCAAACTTTATCCGTACTTTTCCTCGGAGTACTTTTTGCACGTAATGTGGGTAAAGGCGCGCAGGACCGTAAAGTGCCTCTTCGTGAAGCCGTGCTTGTTTATTGCAGGGCAAATCTCGGCAAATATATACCCGGGAATGTTTTTCAGTATTTTGAACGAAATCTTTTCTTTTCGGCTTATGGCATCAGTCATCTCGACACCGTACTAGCGTCGCTTCTCGAAATATCGGCACTTATTTTGAGTGCGGTCGTTCTGTCGGCAGTCTTCGGTAATTTCGATGTTATCCGCGAAGCGATCGATACTTACGGATATATTGTTCCGGTCTTTTGCGTGCTCGCAGTCGTCTTTTTGGCCCTGACGGTATATTTCGTTCGTAAGAAAAAGAAGATGCTACGAACGATCATAAACAGACTTCGCGAACGCGGCGCAGTAAAGCTTTTGGCTTTTGACATCGCAGCGTATGCTTCGGTTTTACTCGTTATGGGATTTGTTATGCTCATCTCGTATTTTGCGATGACTGACAGCACGGTGACAGATCCTGGGCTTTCCACGCTCCTCGGCGCATATATAGCGGCATGGCTCTGCGGCTTTGTAATAATCGGCGCACCGGGCGGTATCGGTGTCCGTGAGGCCGTTTTTTCGCTTATATATATCAATACACCTTATCTTGATACCGTTCTTGCATTGTCCCTTCTTGTACGCGTGATCTCGATCATAGCGGATATCCTGGCATATGTGATCTCAAGGATATCTGTAGGCGGTAAAAAGAAGGATGATAAGGTACGGGACAATTGATCAATTCTGCCTCATCAGCGTTTTATCCCTCTATATTCTGTAGTTTTTTCCCCTTGCATATGGTAGTTTGATTTGATATCATTACAATGTTGTTTATAATAATCGTGAAATTATGCAATGTGATTTGCAAAATGTAAATACATAATCGCAAAATGTGAAATATGAGGTATATATGTTAAAATTATCAGGAATTCGCAAAGTATATGAATCGGGAGATATTAGGGTTGAAGCTTTAAAGGGTATCGACCTTGAAATGCGTGAGAGTGAATTTGTTTCAATACTCGGCCCTTCGGGTTGCGGAAAGACCACGCTTCTCAATATCATAGGCGGTCTTGACAATTATACATCGGGCGACCTCATGGTCAGAGGCGTTTCTACCAAAAGATACAAGAATAAAGACTGGGACGCCTACAGAAATCATTCTATCGGTTTCGTTTTCCAGAATTACAATCTTATACCTCATCAGACAGTCCTTAAGAATGTTGAGATCGCGCTCACTTTAAGCGGTGTTTCGCGCCGTGAGAGAAGAAGGCGTGCCCTCGAAGCACTTGAAAAAGTCGGACTTTCGGATCAGGTAAAAAAGAAACCCGGACAGATGTCCGGCGGTCAGATGCAGCGTGTCGCAATCGCGAGAGCGCTTGTCAACGACCCCGATATCCTGCTTGCCGACGAGCCCACGGGTGCTCTCGATACCGCTACAAGCGTGCAGATAATGGAAATACTCGCCGAAGTGGCATCTAATAAGCTTGTTATCATGGTCACTCATAATCCCGAGCTCGCACAGACATATTCCACGAGGATCATCAAACTTCTTGACGGAAAGATCCAGTCCGATTCAATGCCCGTTAATGAGGATGAATCGGCTAACGATGAAAATAATGTATATGACTTTGAACCCGGAGTATGGAGCGGTGACGCAAAGGATGATATTCCCGGTTTTGTGGCTCCCGACGATGACGAAGATCTTTCGCCCGCGCTTGAAAAACTTATCCCCGTAGAGCAGACCACCGAGGAAACCTCTAAGAGTACCAAGGAACTAAAAAAACTGTATAAGCTTGAGGTAAAAAAAGCACAAAAGGCTGAAAAGCTTGAAAAGAAGGCCATGAAAGAGGCCGAAAAGAAGGAAAAGAATTCCGGAAAGAACGCCGAAAAAGAGCAGAGAAAAGCCGAAAAGAAAATGCTTAAGGCTCACAGGGCTTCAAAGAAGTCCATGAAATTCTTTACGGCGCTTTCGCTCAGTTTTACAAACCTTTTGACGAAGAAAGGAAGGACATTCCTTACATCGTTTGCGGGAAGTATCGGTATTATCGGTATCGCGCTCATCCTTTCCATATCAAACGGTGTTCAGCTCTATATAGACAAGGTTCAGGAGGATACACTTTCAAGTTATCCCCTTACGATAGAAAAGCAGACTTTAAATGTTTCGAATTTCATGTCGATCATATCGGAAGCAAATGAAGGTCTCGGAGAGCATGATCTCGACCGGATCTATACAAATTCGATCATGACCCAGTTTATCGATACGATGATGAAAGAAGTGAGTGTCAATAATCTCTCCGAATTCAAGAAATACATCGATGGTAACAGAAATAAATTTGACGGACTTGTATCGGACATTCAATACAGCTATTCGACGAAGCTTAATGTATACCGTGCCGATACGCAGAACGGTATCTTCAGAGTCACTCCTTCGTCGGTGTTTGAGAAGCTCGGCGTAAAGGGCATGGGTAACCGTATGGCCGGAATGGGCCAGATGGGCGGTTATGACAGTGACATATGGACAAGACTCCTTGATAATGAGGAGCTTTTGGAAAAACAATACGAAGTTATCGCGGGAAAATTCCCGAAGAATAAAGATGAAGTCGTTCTTATAGTTAACGACAAGAACGAGGTGGTTGATTATACGCTCTATTCGCTCGGCCTTATGGACTGCGATGCTCTCAGCAAATCATTTACGGCTCTTCTTAAGGGCGAAGAGAACGTATCGTTCCCCGAACCCCGCAATCTTTCATATGACGAAGTCTTAAATCTTGAATTTAAGCTTTTGGAAAACAGCGCGATATATGCGAAAGAAAAAGGCAAGTGGGTGGACAAGTCAAGTGATGTTGTCTACATGAAGGGTGTTATCGACAAGGGTCTGACCGTTAAAGTGGTCGGTATCATAAGACCCAAGTCCGATGCGGCCATTTCATCGTCGCTCAACGGCAGGATCGGATACAGGACATCGCTCATGGAATATCTGATCGAACGTGTAAACGAATCCGAACCCGTTAAGGAACAAAAAGCTAAGCCTGATTTTGATATATTTAACGGTATTCCTTTTGATGACGGCTCGCTTATCAATTCGATCACGGCATCGATGGAATCCTTTAATGCCTACCTCGCAACACTCCCCGAAGAAAGCAGGATGCAGTCCGCACAGTCCATAGGAGAACTCGAGAAGCAGGGAATGAGCGAACAGGACATGATGCCTATGATAAGAGATATGCTTGCAGCTACAATTTCGGACGCTACGTATGAAGATAATCTTAAGAAACTGGGCGTATCGGATATGGAGGAGCCCTCACTCATAAGCATTTTCCCGGTCGATTTTGAGAGCAAGGACAAGATCGCGGATATAATCAAAGAATATAATGACACACTTCCGGAAGACGAGAGGATCACTTATACGGATTACGTCGGTCTTATAATGTCGTCGGTAACTACGATCATAGACGTTATAAGCTATATCCTTATATCGTTCGTGGCCATTTCGCTCATAGTTTCTTCCGTGATGATCGGAATAATCACCAATATATCTGTTCTTGAGAGAACCAAGGAGATAGGAATATTAAGAGCCGTCGGAGCTTCAAAGAGAGATATTGCACGTGTATTTAACGCCGAAACGCTCATCATCGGCTTCAGCGCCGGTGCACTCGGTATATTGATAACGAAACTGCTGCTCATCCCTATCAATTCGATAATATATTATTTCACGGATATTGCGGATATAGCAAAGCTGCCGGATATAGCAGCGCTCATACTTATCGGCATAAGCATGCTCCTTACGCTCACAGCCGGGATCTTCCCCGCAATGAGTGCGGCAAGGAAAGACCCCGTGGAAGCGCTTCGAAGCGAATGATCGAATATGCGTTATTTGCGTGAATAGCGAAGTCGTAGAGAATTCGTGACAACAAAAAGTGAACTGATGCTCATAAGTCCCGCAGCTATCGCGGGATTGATGGAAAGGCCGAGGGACGAATATGCTCCCGCGGCGAGCGGTATGCAAAGAACATTGTAGAAGAGTGCCCAGAAGAGATTCTGCTTTATGTTCTTTACGGTGTCGTGTCCGAGCTTTACGGCTTCGTTTACAGCCGAAAGATCGGAAGAAGAAAGAACCATGTCGGCGCTTTCGATAGCTATGTCCGTTCCTGCACCGATAGCGATCCCGACATCGGCACTTGTGAGAGAAGGCGAGTCGTTGATACCGTCGCCGACAAAGGCAACAGTATGACCGCTTTTCATTAATTCTTTAATCTTGTCCACTTTACCTATGGGATCCTGTCCGCCAAAGGCATCCTTTATGCCGAGCAGGTCTGCCGTATACAAAGCGCATGAAGGGTTGTCACCTGACAGAAGAACGGGCGTGATATGAAAGCGTTTAAGCCCGTTTATCATATCGGCGGCACTTTCCTTGAGTGTGTCCGAAAGTGCTATTATCCCCGGCTTTTCGCCCTCGAAGCCGAAGAAGATCACGGTTTTCCCTTCCTTCATATATTTCCCGGCATTAATGTCATGACCGGTTTGTTGAACTTCGGGACATAATTCGTCCCGGAGTTTTTTGTTGCCCGAATAAAATCGTTTGCCGTTAACGGTTGCGGTAAGTCCGTATCCGGGGCGTGTTTCGAAATCCGTGACTTCAATATTGTCCAAAAGTTTTATCTTACCTTTAAGACTCTCGCAAACGGCCTTTCCGATGGGATGTGTAAGTCTTTCTTCACAAACAAGGAGAGCATTCAGGGCTTCATCGTTGTCGCAATCCGTATCGGTGATACTTAAAACGCCGGTCGTTAATGTACCTGTTTTGTCAAACACGATCGTGTCGGTCTTATGTAATGATTCTATGACCTGCGCGTTTTTAATAAGGATCCCGCTTTTCGCGCCGCGGCCGACTGCGGCCATTACGGCTGTGGGAGTCGCAAGTCCGAGTGCGCAGGGACATGAGATCGTTACAACGCTGATCGCATAATTGATGCATACGGAAAATTCCGCGCCGACCACAAATTTCCAGATAATGAAAGTAATAAACGAAAGACCGAGAACGATCGGCACAAAGATCGCACTGAGCCTGTCTGCAAGCATTGCGATATCGGGTTTGGACATGCTTGCGGCCGTAACAAGATCGATCATCTTTGAGAGCATCGTATCTTTACCGGTTCCGGTAACTTCGACGGCAAGGAAGCCGGAAAGCACGGTCGTTGCCTGATAAACATTATTGCCGACCGTCTTTTCGACAGGTGCGGACTCACCGCTTAGTGCGCTTTCGCCGGTGGTTCCGTTGCCGAATATAACAATACCGTCGAGCGGAACGGTTTCACCGGCCCTAATGATGATGACTTCGCCAACCCCGACATTGTCTATGGGGACCTGCTCGGTTTTATATGAACCGCTTGCTGCAGCACCCTCATAGTTTTGACCGTCTCCGACGATCATTTTGACAGCAACAAGCGGCTTAAGATTCATAAGCTCTTTAAGCGCACCCGAAGTTTTTCTCTTTGTCTTTTCCTCAAGATATTTTCCGACGCTTATCAGCACGGGGATCATCGATGCCGATTCGAAGCAGAGTTTCCTCGATATATCGAAAGCGTTTTGCACGTTATTGTTGCAAAACTCTGTTACGACATATACGGAAAGAACAATGCTGTAGATATATGAGATCCCCGATCCCATTGATATAAGAACATCCATTCCGGGCGTCCTTGAAAGAATGCTTTTATAGCCCTTTATGAAGAAATTCCTGTTGATAAACAGTATGGCCGTAGTGATCATAAACTGGAAAACCGTAACGGCAACAGGGTGGCCGGAAAAGGCGTCTGTATACATATGCGGATAATAAACGG
Source organism: uncultured Clostridia bacterium (assembly GCA_946403295.1). Taxonomy (GTDB): domain Bacteria; phylum Bacillota; class Clostridia; order Lachnospirales; family Lachnospiraceae; genus RUG11977. The sequence goes on from CAMIZL010000031.1 coordinate 13,024, forward strand.
CAAGAAGGAGCACAAGAAGTATTATTCCGTATATAAGCCTGCGAAAGAAGAGAGAAGCAGAATCTTTCCCCGGAGGAAAAGGCTTGTAGCCGGCTTTGCTTACCGATCTCATGATCTCTTTGATGCTTGTTTTGTCCTCGTCGTATTCGACTGTCAGTGTCTTGAGCATGAGATTGACTTCAGCAGTCTCGGAACCGGCGGAGCAGGCGGCTTTTTCAACCGAACGGCTGCACATGGCGCACATCATGCCGTCGACGTTTATCGTGTCTCTTTTCATAAAACGAATCCTTTCATCTGCATAGGGAGCAGAAGATAATATGATATTTTTTGAAAGCCCGAAACCAAAACGTTATAAGTTCGAAAGCACGGACTTTCTGTAAAGAGTGGGAGTTGTCCCTTTATATTTTTTAAAGAACCGCTGAAAACTCTGAATGTTGTTATATCCGACCTTCAATGCGATTGACTCGAGCTTTTCTGATTTGTCGCCGAGCAGTTCGCAGCTCTTTTCTATCCGATATTTGTTCAAATAATCGGTCAGAGTCATCTGCATGTTGTTCTTGAATATTCTTGACAGATACGAATAACTTACGGAAAAACGTGACGCGATCGAAAGCATATCAATATCTTTGCTGTAATTTGCCATGAGCATTGCGGCTACGTTTTCGCAAAGCTTCTTCTCGGGATTTATATCCTGTTCATAGAATGAAGCGGCTTTGATAAGAGTTGAACAAAAAGATTTTTTGATGCTTTTAAATGTATCGTTTTGTTCGAAGATCTCTTTAAAATCGGGATCGATCCTTTCGGAAAGAGTCTGTTCCTCGACTATCCTCGCAAGGAGTTTTTTGATCGCTTCGACGGAAGAATCGACTTCCGTGAGATTTATCTGATTAAAGAAACGGTCCGTGCTCATTTCGAGACCGAGTCTGTCATTTTCAAGCAACGAGCTTACAAATCTCGGATAATATTCATTGATGATGGATTGCATGTTCTTGGCATTCAGCTTGTTGACAGTGTCTTTTGTGATGAGTTTGTTGTGATACTCGTAAAACTCCGCTGTATTTATGAGGTCATCGAGCTGTTTGCTCCTTCTCGGAAGAGAAGTGATATCCTGAGTGATACCCGTAACGGCCATAATATAATTTGTTTTTGCCAAAGGATCGATCATGTCATACAGATCTTTTATGAGTCTTTCGAATTGTTCGTTGTTGTCGTTCGAAGCAAGCAGGATAAGTATCGTATTCTGATTCAAAGGAGAAACGAGGTTTATAGTATCCTCCCCGAGGAAATCGGTGATAAGCCTCGAAAGATTGATAAGATAATGTGAAGCGATAAGATCGTTACAAAGCTTAACGCCGCACAAAAGATAATTCTGACAGTCTCTGAAATTTTCGTTTGTCTCAAGGAAACGGGACAAAGGTATGTTTTTCTCAAGGAATAGGATAAGTGAATAAGCTTTTGCGGCATTACTGAATGTATTGATAAGTTCTTTTGAAGCACGCATGTCATGGTTCATCTCTTCAAAAACAGCGGTGATAGTGCTCATCTCATCGTTTTGGGTATCATCGGTAACACCTGAAAATTCGTGCTCTCTTGTATCGATCGCACTCTTATACAGGAAAGTAACCGGTTTTGAAATCTTTTTACTTATGAAATATGCGATCACCGAAAGAGTAGCCGCGATCGTACTTGCAAAAAAGATGAGCATAAAGAGATATGAATCGAGACCAAGCTCCTTGGTCGTAAGTTTGAGGATTACATAATAACCTACGGTGTCATCAAGAAATGATCCGTTTATAAGTACCTGGTCGGAGGGAAGAGAGTCTTTAAGATTTTGCAACCGGTCGTCGTCCATATCACTTTTTTCAAAAACTTTAACGGTCATGATACCGCTCCCGCCGGTAAATTGATCGTTAAAGAATGCGATAACGGAATCCTTAGGCAGGTTATTGGCAGCCATCCTAATGGTATCCTCGGCTTCTGATATGATGGCATGCACAAGATTTTCCTGTCCTTCGATATAAGTCTCCCTGATCTCTTTTGTAAAGAACAAAAAGAAAACTATACTTACAACCGCAAGAGGAATAACTATGAACATAAGAAAAAACATAAAAATCTTGCGGAAATATCCTTTTGATTCTTTGAAGATCTTCATAAAAATACCTGCCCTCTCAACTTTATTTAACTAATTAACAGTAAACATAAATATCAAAATGTTTTCAAAACAAATATTTCTTATTGATTAAATATCTAATACATTCTGAAATCATTTTCAAAATAGTTTTTGACAAAAAATAATATATATCAAAATGCTTGATTTTTCAATGTTGTGTATTTTTTGATATTAAAAAATATAATCTGATACTTGAAAATAACTCCGGCCTGCGCAATAATACAGTTGTCCTGAGAGATCAGGACGCTCCCAGACGGGCCGGACACACTCCGTGAATCCGGCCCGGTACCCTTTTAATATGACTACGAAATGACGCCTCAAAAATAGGCGTTTTTTTGTGCGCCAAACGAATCCCTTCAGATCGAGGAAAGCGAAGCTTTCTTTCAGCAGGCATGCATATAGAGCGCGGAGAGCTTGCTCTCCGGAGCGATATATACATGCCTGCTGAAAAAGGGACGAAGTCCCTCGATCTGAAGGGTGAGTGCACGTACATCACACATAAATGCATGCAAGCTCGCTTGCATGCATTTATGTGTGATGTATGCTCTTACTCACTCGCAAGCTCGCTTGCATGTATGTGTGATGTACGTTCTTTTCCCGAATATCCCTCCCCATCTGTTTACAAACCCCACCCGGTGGTGTAAAATTATTCCCGTACTTAAATAATATAAGAAGAGGAATCTGAGATGATCGAATCGTGGGATTTCGTGGGAATCGTTTCCCTAAGGCTTTTTGCAGCCCTTGTCTGCGGTGCAGTCGTCGGATTCGAGAGGAAGAAACGTGCGAAGAAAGCCGGAATCAGAACGCATTGTTTGGTAGCTCTCGGAGCCGCGATCTTTGCTGTTGTCTCCAAATACGGATTCATCGATCTTATGACGCCGGGTAACGATGCCGACATCGCCAGAGTTGCCGCCAATGTGGTTACCGGTGTTTCGTTCCTCGGTACGGGCGTGATCTTTCTTCGTAATAAATCGGTATCGGGTCTCACGACAGCTGCGGGCATCTGGTCGGTTTCGGCGATAGGACTTGCGATAGGTTGCGGACTTTATACGGTGGGTGCCGTCGGTACCGTTTGTATGGTGATCTGCCAATACGTGATCTACAGACCCCTAAGAAAAATTGAGGGACATACGCCCAGACAGGTTCAGGCAAGACTTGCGCCGGGAGACGGTCTTGTTGAAGAATTTATAGGTATAATGAGGGAGATAGATAAGGAAGTAAGCATTTCTTCACTCACGAATCATCCCGACGGTTCCGTGGATATTGTTTTTTCCTTAAGGACTGCGGACGATCCCGTTATCGATATATATGATTTTATGAAGAATCATCCTTATGTAACACAGATGAACATTTGAAAAATAAATTATGAGGATTATGAGGGAATATGGGGACAAGAACTTACAAAAGTGATGAATTTGACAGATTCTCCGAACGTGAAGCCCGCAGACGTGAGTGGTATCGTCGTGAGATGATGAAAAAGAGAAAGGCGCTTGCGATCCTTTGCGGAATGGGTATAATCGCGATCGCCGTGATCGCGCTTGCCGTTTGGGGACTTGTTGCGATCTTTTCTCCGGCTGATACCGCAAAAACTGAGGACAGCCTTTCGAAAACCCCGTCAAATGAGATCTCACTCGTTGACAACAGTACGGACGATACCGTCGCATTCGGTTCGGACGAAAAAAAGGGGTCCGTTATCAATACACCCGCATCGGAGCGCGGGCTTATCGTCATCGATCCCGGCCACGGCGGATATGACAGCGGAATAGTTTCTTCACAGAAATATGAAAAAGAAATAGATTTTGAAGTTGCCAAGCTGTTAAGCGAAAAGCTTAAGGATAAAGGATTCGGCGTATATATGACAAGGACGGACGACAGTTTTGTCGGCATAAACGAAAGAGCGCTCCTTGCCAACGAACAGGAAGGTGCACTCGCGCTCATAAGCATTCATATGAATTCTTCCGACAAAGCATCGGACGAGGGTGTCGAAGTGATGACGACCGAAGATGATGACAATACGCAACTCGCACAGCTCATAGCTGACGAGATATCGGATACGACGGGAGCCATAAACGGCGGTGTCAAGATAAGAGACAATCTCGTTATCTGCAGTAAGGCCGAAATGCCTGCGGTTATAGTTGATTGCGGATATCTCTCGAACAAGAGGGAAGCACAGAACCTGTGCGATCCTTCTTATCAGGAGAAGATCGCTTCGGCGATCGCCGCAGCTGTTGATATGTACATTCCGGAAAAAACGAAATGATACGGCCCGGACACCCGAGGGGGGGTGCCCTAACATTGATCGTAAGGACTCTTTATGATTTAACTATAGGTAGCTGCTTTTTTTGGCAGTTACCTTTGTGTGTCATAAGGGGTCTTGGAAAGAAGGATAGAGGTAATGACAAAAGTAGACATTTTTTCAGGATTTTTGGGCGCGGGAAAAACAACGCTCATCAAAAAATTGATCGATGAGGCATACAAGGGCGAAAAGCTCGTACTTATCGAAAACGAATTCGGAGAGATCGGTATCGATTCGGGCTTTCTTAAGGAAGCGGGCGTTACGATCAACGAACTTAATTCGGGTTGCATCTGCTGCACGCTCGTGGGAGATTTCGGAAAGGCCCTTATCAAGGTAAAGAACGAATTTAATCCCGACCGTATCATCATCGAGCCCTCGGGTGTCGGAAAGTTATCCGACGTCATAAAAGCCGTAAATGATGTGGCTGAAGAGGCTGATATCAAAGTGAATAATTTTATCGCCGTTGTTGATGTGGCAAAAGCAAAAATGTATATGAAGAATTTCGGTGAATTCTTCAACGACCAGATCGAGCATGCCGCAGCCGTTATCCTCAGCAGAACGGGCATCGTTGACGAAAAGAAACAGCTTGAGGCGATAGCACTCATACGTGAGCACAACAAGGATGCGGTCCTTGTTACGACTCCCTGGGATCAGATCAGCGGCGCTGCCATACTTAAGGCCATGGAGGACAGCAGCGATATGATGGCAGACCTTCTTAAAGAAGAAGGTATATGTCCCGTTTGCGGTCATCACCATGATGATGACGATGACGATGACGATGAACACGAGTGCTGCCACCATCACCATGACGATGACGATGATGACGAGCATGAACAGCACCACCATCACCATGACGATGACGATGATGACGAGCATGAACATCACCACCACCATGACGACGATGACGATGATGACGAGCATGAACATCACCACCACCATGACGACGATGACGATGATGACGAGCATGAACATCACCACCATCACGATGATGACCATGAATGCTGCCACGGACACCATCACGGACATCATCACCATCATGCCGATGAGATCTTCGCGAGTGTCGGGATCGAGACGCTTCACAGATTTACAAAAGAAGAGATCGGGCAGAAGCTTGCCGCACTTGAGGATACGGACAAGTACGGCGTGATCCTCCGTGCGAAAGGGATCGTTCCTTCGACGACTGAAGAATTTATCCACTTTGACATGGTGCCCGGACAGACCGATGTACGAAACGGTGCGAGTGATGTTATAGGAAAGATTTGTGTTATCGGAAGTGAAGTTAAGGAGGATGCGGTTCGTGAGCTGTTTGCTTAACGGCGCGGCATAAGCGTTATCGCAGAGTAACAGATATGGATGTACCGGTTTATCTCATAAACGGATTTATCGAATCGGGAAAGACTTCGTTCATCAGAACGACTTTTGAGGATCCCGATTTCATAAACACCTCGAGAACATTGCTTATTGTTTGCGAAGAAGGTATCGAGGAATATGATGTCGATGAATACAAAAAGAAGAATATCGATGTTGTGTTCGCGACAGACCTTGGCGGACTTGATCCCGCATATCTCGATGAGCTCAACAAAAAATACCGACCCGATAAGGTTGTGGTGGAGCTTAACGGCATGTGGAAGATGGAGGACGTACTCGAAGTCGACACGCCCGCAGGCTGGATAACCGTTCAGATGATCACACTGATCAACGGCGAAACATTCGATTCCTATATCAACAACATGCGTTCGCTCATTATCGAAGAGCTCAAATACAGTGACACGATAATCGTGAACAGATGTGAGAAGATTGACAGAAAAACGGTCCGCAGGACTATAAAACCCGTCAACAGAAAGGCTCAGATCCTTTATGAGACCGAAGACGGCATGGATGCGGGCGGTGGAGAGGAAGACGAACTTCCTTATGATATCAATCAGAGTCATATCGATATCGATGACGATGATTTCGGCCTTTTCTATCTTGATGTCATGGACAACACGAAGAAATATGACGGCAAGGAGATCTCATTTAAGGCACAGTTCTACAGAAATCAGGGGATGCCGAAGGACACTTTCGCTCCCGGACGTTTCGCGATGCAATGTTGTGCCAACGATATCGGTTTTATCGGTATCGTTTCAAGGATCACTTCCACATATAAAGATTTCTTTACTTCGCATGATGACAGGGACTGGATATATGTTACCGGAACGGTCAAGAACCAGTTCTGCCGCGAATACAGAGGAAAAGGTCCCGTTATTTACGTGACCCGGCTGACGGATGCACAGCCCGCCGCGGAAGATATCGTATATTTCACATGACGGAGTTTGCGAACCTTGTATGTTTTTACTAAGAGACATACTTGACTAAAGTTCAATAATTTCATATAATCAATTAGTTTTCGGCGTTATGATCAACAACCCGGTTGGAGGTTTCAGTGATAAAAAGTATGACCGGCTTCGGCAGATACGAAGCGCAGAGCCCCGAGAGAAAGATCACAGTAGAGATCAAAAGTGTCAATCACAGGTATTGTGAAATGACGATCAAGATGCCCAAGAAGCTTAACTTCTTTGAGGCATCGATAAGAAATCTGCTCAAGAATTACATCAGCAGAGGAAAAGTTGATGTATTTATTTCCTATGAGGATTACGCACTCGGCAAATCCTGTGTAAAGTACAACGAGGAAGTTGCTGCGGAATACCTTGAACTCATCAGAAAGATGGGCGAATCCTTCGGTATTGACGGAGATATCAAAGCAGCTTCGCTTGCAAGATTCCCCGAGATATTTACCATTGAAGAGCAGAACATTGATACGGACGAGTTATGGGAGATCCTTGAAGAGGCCATAAGCGCTGCCGCACAGTCGTTTGTGGATTCCCGTGTCAATGAAGGAGAGCACCTTAAGAACGATCTTCTTACAAAGCTTGACGGCATGATCAGATCCATCGACATTATAGAGGAGAGATCGCCTCAGGTTGTTGATGAATACAGGGAGAGGATCACCAATAAGGTAGAAGAACTTCTTTCCGATACTCAGATCGATCAGGCCATACTCGCCACGGAGATCACGCTTTTTGCGGACAAGATCTGTGTAGATGAGGAAACGGTCAGACTTCGTGCTCATATCGATCATGTGCGCAAGACGCTCAGCGAGGCTGACAACATCGGCCGTAAGCTTGATTTCATCGCACAAGAGATGAACAGGGAAGCAAATACGATCCTTTCAAAGGCAAGCGATCTGCTTATCACGAATACGGCTATCGATCTTAAGACTGAGATCGAAAAATTGCGTGAACAGATCCAGAACATCGAATAGGCGGTCCTTATGATCAATATCGGCTACGGCAATTACATAAGCGCGGGACGCATCCTTACCATCATACGCCCGGATGCGGCACCCACAAAACGAATGGTACAATTTGCACGTGACAACGGTCAATGCATTGATGCGACGAGCGGTAAAAAGTGCAAATCCGTAATAGTAACAACCGGGATGCAGGTCGTTCTTTCGGCACTGCTACCCGATACTATAGCAAAAAGACATAACAGTAATAACGGTCAGGAGGAAGGAGATTTATCATGATACATCCGTCTTACAGTGAACTTTTTGAGGTTATCAACGGCAACGACGAGGATGGCGAGAAGATCATCTCGAGCAGATATTCGATCTGCGTTGCAAACGCAAAGAGAGCCAGACAGCTCATTAAGGGTGCTACACCCCTTGTGGAGGTTAAGTGCAACAAACCTCTTTCGATCGCAGTAGAGGAGATCTATCAGGGTAAGGTCCAGGTCCTTTCCGCCGACGCTCTCGCTCAAAGACTTGCAGAGCAGGAAGCCGCAGCTGAAGAAGAGACCGTTTCGGAAGAAGTTGAGGACGTTCAGGAAGAAAATGCAGAGGAACAGGAACCCGAAGCATAACTTATCTTTAAGTTCAAGATGTGATTTTTCACAATTACTGAGAGATCAATGGCGGTACTTTTTGGTCGAATTGAACATATTTGATCGGTAATCGTAAAAGATACTTGAAAAATATCATCAAAGCGACTAAAATATGACCGTTTGATAAATTATAAAAGGCAATGTTCTTTTAATAATCATTTTTAAAATTTCAGGAGGTTCTTATGTCAGTAAGAGTTGCAATCAACGGTTTTGGCCGTATCGGTCGTCTGGCATTCAGACAGATGTTTGGTGCAGAGGGTTATGAGGTTGTTGCCATCAACGATCTTACAAGCCCCAAGATGCTTGCGCATCTTTTAAAATATGATTCGTCACAGGGTAAGTATGCCCTTGCTGACACCGTTTCTTACGAGGAAGGTGAAGGCGAGACAGAGGGTTCTATCACTGTTAACGGCAAGAAGATCACTATCTACAAGAAGGCTAACGCAGCTGAGCTCCCTTGGGGCGAACTTAAGGTAGACGTTGTTCTTGAGTGCACCGGTTTCTATACATCAAAGGCAAAGGCACAGGCTCATATCGATGCCGGCGCTCGTAAGGTTGTTATTTCTGCTCCTGCAGGCAATGACCTTCCTACAATCGTATACAATGTAAACCACAAGAACCTTAAGCCCGA
>CAMIZL010000032.1 GCA_946403295.1 uncultured Clostridia bacterium
GAATCCGCCGAATGCCTTAATGAATGTAAAGTCGGGAACCGTGAAGAAGCTCTCTACGGTAACTCCGTTAGCGAAGAGATTCGTAAGTCCCGAGAAATCGATAACCTTAATGGCATCACAGCCTGTCGCCATTCCGATGAATGTGAGGATCGCAGCAAAAGCGTAACCGCAGAGGATACCGATGATGAAGGATATAAGCTTGGGTGTCTTCTTGCTGAAAACAGCCGCAAACATTGTAGCGAAAAGAGTAACAAGTCCGCAAAGAACAGCGATGAGGGTATGTCCTCCCGCAGGAGCGCTCTGGAGCTGTCCTACAGCACTTCCGGAGAGGCCGAGGCCGATGATCGCAACCGTGGGTCCGATAACCGCTGCGGGCATAAGCTTGCCGATCCACTCAACACCGACAACCTTAACGACTGCGGAAAGGATCACATAAACGAGGCCCGCAAGAACGGCACCGATAAGGATTCCTGCATAGCCGAGAGCTACGCTCGTAGCGCCGGTAAAAGCAGCGATCATTGAATTAACGAACGAGAAAGATGAGCCGAGGAAAATAGGGCTCTTTCTCTTTGTAAATAGGATATAAACAAGTGTTCCGATACCTGCACCGAAAAGAGCTGCCGCAGGGCTCATGGCATCCGCGCCCAAAAGCTGAAAATCAAGACCCAGTTCAAGACTCCGTTTGTTGACTTCTGCAGTTACATTAAGCGGTACAACAAGAGTTGCCGCCATGATCGCGAGTAACTGCTGGATTGCGAAGACAATGACCTTCGAGAAAGCCGGCTTGTCATCCACCTGGTAAATCATTTTCATAAATCAAACCCCTCCTGTAATATAGTTTTTAATAATTCGGGCACTACGCATGTGTCCGTATTATCCGTTCATCAGAGCGAAGACACTTCAAAGCTCCTGCCCTCGTGACTCCTTTCCGGCTCTCACGGCTCATCTCAGGCCTTCTGAAGTGCCTGCTTAAGGTCTTCGATGATCTCATCGGGATCCTCGAGGCCAACCGAGAATCTGATAAGATCGGGATTGATGCCTGCTTCACGAAGCTGTTCATCAGTGAGCTGACGATGTGTATGGCTTGCGGGATGAAGCACACCCGACTTGGCATCCGCAACATGTGTGTCGATAAATACAAGCTTAAGGTTATCCATGAATCTGATGGAAGCATCTCTTCCGCCCTTGATACCGAAGGCCATGACGCCGCATGTTCCGTTAGGGCAATATTTCTGCGCAAGTGCGTAATTCTTGTCGCTTTCAAGTCCGGGATAATTGATCCATGCGACTTTTTCATGCTTCTCAAGGAACTTCGCGATCTTAAGCGCGCTTTCGCAATGACGCTTCATTCTGAGCGCGAGCGACTCGATACTGATATTGAGATAGAATGCGTGCTGAGGAGACTGGATAGCACCGAAGTCACGCATAAGCTGTGCGGTGGCTTTTGTGATATATGCACCCTTGCCGAACTTGGTCGCATATGTGATTCCGTGATAGCTGTCATCGGGAGTGCAAAGTCCGGGGAATTTATCGGCATGTGCCATCCAATCGAAATTACCGCTGTCGATAAGCGCTCCGCCGACACATACGGAATGTCCGTCAAGATACTTTGTTGTCGAATGTGTTACGATATCGCAGCCGAACTTAAAGGGATTGCAATTGATGGGTGTTGCGAATGTGTTGTCCATAATGAGCGGCACACCGTGTTTGTGAGCAACCTTCGCGAATTTTTCGATATCAAAGATGCAGACCGTGGGGTTTGTGATGGTCTCGCCGAACACACACTTGGTGTTGGGTCTGAAAAGCTTGTCAAGCTCTTCCTCACTGATATCGTTATCTACAAAAGTAACTTCGATACCCATCTTCTTCATGGTAACTCCGAAGAGGTTGTAGGTTCCGCCGTAGATCGAAGAAGAAGCGATGAAGTGGTCTCCTGCCTCGCAGATATTGAACACTGCGAAGAAATTGGCTGCCTGACCCGATGATGTGAGCATTCCCGCAACGCCGCCCTCAAGCTCGGTGAGCTTGGCTGCAACATAATCATTGGTGGGGTTCTGAAGTCTGGTATAAAAATATCCGCTTGCTTCAAGGTCAAAGAGCTGACCCATGGCATCGCTCGTGTCATATTTGAAAGTTGTGCTCTGTACTATCGGCACCTGACGCGACTCGCCCTGTCCGGGAGTCCATCCCGCAAGTACACAATTGGTTTCTTTTGAGTATCCGTTCATTTTTTTCCCTCACTTTTTCTTTTACTGCCCTTCGGGCTATGTGTTAAGCATAACGCTTATGTTTTCTGTTTATCTGATCCCGTCTTTATGTCAGCACACTTCGAACTTATAGGTCGTAACGCTCTTAAACTCTTCGTTCGCCTTAAGTACGGGCTGAGGAAAGTTCGGATGATTGATCGCATCGGGATAGAACTGTGTTTCAAGGCAAACGGCATGACGCTTTTTGTAGGTAACGCCGTTCTTTCCTTTTTGTGTCTTTATGCAATTGCCCGCATAGAACTGAACGCCGGGCAGATCCGTATATACGGTGATCTTTCTTCCGCTCTTTTCGTCGGCGAGAATGCCGGCAAGTCCGTATTCATTTTCCTTTTTGTCGATAACATAATTGATATCGTAGCCTTTGCCGATGGCAAGGAGCTTATCCTTATCATCGATCCTGTCGCCGATGGTCGTAAGTTCCTTAAAGTCAAAGGGCGTGCCCTCAAGCTCCATATATTCGCCGGTGGGAATGCTTCCGTCCACAACGGGAGTAAGACGTACCGAATTGAGCATGAGCCTACAATGCATCGCGCTTCCCGAATCATGACCGCTGAGGTTAAAGTAGCTGTGATTGGTGGGATTGAAGATCGTATCCTTGTCCGAATGTCCCGTGTACGTGAGCACAAGCTCATCATCATCCGTCAATGTATATGTGACGCTCATCTCAAGATTTCCGGGAAATCCCTGATCACCGTCTTTGCTGGAAAGCGAGAAGCATACACTGTCTTCTCCCTTTATCTGTGCTTTAAAGAAACGCTTATTGTATCCGTCCTCAAACGAACTGTGCAGATTGTTTTCGTTGTCGTTGACATCAAGTTTATATGTTACTCCGTCAAGAACAAATGAAGCGTTTCCTATGCGGTTGGCGTTTCTTCCTATAGTGCTTCCGAAATATGACGGATTCTCGCTGTAACCCTCCGCGTCATCAAATCCGAGCACAACATCATCAAGCTTTCCGTTCCTGTCCGGAACGAAAAGACGCACGAGATTTGCACCGAAATCAGTGATCTCGGCCTTTAACCCGTTTTTATTTGTAATGGTGTAAAGAGATGCTTTAGAACCATCTTTCAGACTTCCAAAATCAGAAATTGAAACAGACATTACGAATATCCTCCTATATCCTCCACTCTGATTGATTATACATTTCTTCCCGTCTCCTTGCAATAAACGGAGCAAAAAATATCGGGAATTTTAGCCTTTTTTCAGCCCTCAAAAATATCACGAACGATCATCTGAACCTCTCTGATGTCCCTGAATTCATTGATCCGTGCCTCATAAGCCACGGTGATCTTCATGTTGCCCGGTTTCCCCGCGAGGGCGGCACTCACTTCTTCCCTGCCGAACATGCGCTCAAGCTTTTTTACGGTCTGCTCCGCGGCAAAAAAGTTCGAAGCGGTCACGACGCTTCCGGCGGGAGTCCTGAGTTTAAACCGAAGCGATGTGTTTTCTTTTCCCATGTAGTTCATCGAAATAACCGAAAGATCCCTTTGCGCGAAAAGCGGTTTTTCGTTTGGTGCACCGAAGGGGCCGAGTTTCTCGATCCATTCGACGGTCTCCTCGGTCATCATCTCAAAAGGAACTACCGCGTCAAGCCTCACGACGGGAAGCATCTGTTCGATCGACAGCGGCCATTCGCTGTTTATCTTCTCCCTGAACGCGTCAAGATTCTTTTCTTCAAGAGAAAGACCTGCTGCAAGAGCATGGCCTCCGAATTTTGCAAGAAGATCCTTGCATGACGTGAGCGCATCAAAAAGATTTGCTCCCGGCACACCGCGCGCCGAACCCTTAAGGAGTTCTCCCGAACGCGTGAGTATTATGGCCGGTCTGTTATAAGTCTCCCTTATATGTCCCGCAACGATCCCGAGGATACTTTCGTGACATTCCTCGAGGAAGACCACAAGCACCCGGGTATCATCACCGGGCTCTCCGACGATCTTCTTTGCAAGTTCCTGTGCATTTGAAGACATGTTCTTTCTGTCTTCGTTCATATCATGGCATATCAAAGCAAGCCTCTCGGCCTCTTTCTCGTTTTCTGCCTTTAAAAGAGACAATGCCGTCATGGCATCGTCTATTCTTCCGGCCGCATTGATACACGGTCCGATCACAAACCCGATCTTATATTCGTTTATGTCGGGTGGGGTGACCTGTTTTACCCTCATGAGCGCTTTAAGTCCCGGATTGTCGGTGTTACGCAGCGCATCCATCCCGAGCGAAACGATCGTCCTGTTTTCATCGATGAGCGGCACTACGTCGCAAACGGTTGCGAGGCACATGTATTCGAGATAATCAGCAGCCTTCTCTCCCCCGCCCGTTTTGATGCCGAGCGCCTCGACAAGCTTGGCTGCGACTACGGCTCCGCAGATCTCCCTGAACGGATATGTGCACCCCTTCTGTTTGGGGTCAACGAGTGCGTCAGCCGCCACGACCTGTTCGCCCGCCTCGTGATGATCGGTCACCACGATGAGCATGCCGAGTTCGTGAGCCTTTTCGGCCGCATCGAACGCCGAGATCCCGTTGTCGCACGTAACAAGAAGTCCGACACCGTCATCATGGGCGTGCGAAACGATATCGCTGTTGATACCGTAGCCGTCTCTCACTCTGTGCGGAAGATAAACATCCACATCGGCACTGAGCTTTTTTAAGCCCTCACTCAGGATATAAGCGGACATGACGCCGTCAACATCATAATCGCCGACCACTCTCATCTTTGTTCCTTTACGCAGTTCGCCAACGATTATGTCACAGGCCTCGTCCATTCCTTTCATAAGAAAGGGATCGTAAAGATCCGCGAGGTTCGGAAAAAGGAAGCGTCTTACGGCTTCCTTTTCGTAGATATCTCTATTGACGAGCAGGCGGGCCACCACCTCGGGGCACCCTGTCAGGGTGCGGATGGCAGCCTCGTCGCCCTTTTTGTTAAGAATAGTCCATCGGGATTTCATCAAACTACCTTTTTGATCTTTTTCTGAAGTGTATACCAGAGGCCACCTGTCAGGCAAACGGACGAGAATGTACCCGCAATGATGCCGACCATAAGCGGAATCGCAAATTCCTTAACCGAAGTAGCTCCCATGATTGCAAGGAAAAGAACCGCAACAAATGTTGTAAGCGAAGTATTGATGCTTCGGCTGAATGTCTGTGTGATACTCTTGTTTACGATCTCACCGTAGGTGTAACGGTTGTGATTCTCCGCGATGTTCTCTCTGATACGGTCGAAGATAACGATCGTCGCATTGATCGAATAACCTACGATCGTAAGCAGGCAGGCGATGAATGTGTTGCCGACCGTGATACCTGCGGAATCGATGGCATAAAGCGCAATAACGATCAAAACGTCATGGATGAGTGCCACAACGGCAGCAACCGCAAAGTTGATATTGCGGAATCTGATCCAGATGTAGAGGAGCATGCAGATCGTAGCCACGATAACCGCAACGAGCGCGTCACGCTTCATCTCACCGCTGACTGTGGAACCGACGGATGTTGTCGAAAGGTTCTCATCCGTGATGCCGAATGTATCTTCAAAGGCCTTCGTAAGAAGTGCTCTGCTTTCGGGAGAAAGCTCTTTGGTCTTAACCGTGATCATGTTCTCACTCTGAACCGTTGAAAGCTCTGCTTTCTCGTTTACGGTATCAAGAACGAGTTTTTCGATCGTAGCCTGAGCGTCTGCGGGGATACCGTCATCGAATGTGATCGATGTTGCCGTACCGCCTGCGAAATCAAGTCCGTAGTTGAAAGGTGCATCATATTTCGAGAAATTCATAACGATGCCTACGACACCGATAAGGATGCAAGCTGCCGATACGCAAAGGAATTTGGGGAAGTGCTTTAAGAAAGGCTTCTCGGGCTTTTCCTTCTTTGATCCGTAAAGAGCGATCTTTGTGCATCCCACATCATAAAGTCCGCCAAGGATGAATTTTGTAACAACGAGAGCGGTGATCATTGAAAGGATAACACCGATACCGAGTGTCTGCGCAAAACCGACTACCGTTCCGGAGCCGAGTGCGAAAAGCACGATGGCTGCTATGATGGTTGTAACATTACCGTCTACGATAGCCGAAAGAGCTTTATGGAATCCGACCTTGATAGCCGAACTTACGGTCTTTCCGGAACCGATCTCCTCACGGATACGCGTGAAGATGATGACATTCGCATCAACCGCCATACCTACCGAAAGGATGATACCGGCAATACCGGGAAGTGTAAGTGTAACGTTGAATACGTTGAGGCAGATGATCATGAGTTCGATGTAGAACAGGAGGGCAAGTGCCGAAGCAATACCCGGGATCCTGTAGAAACCTATCATGAACAAAATGATGAGAATGAAGCCGATAAGACCGGCGATAAGGCTTGTTGTAAGTGCGTCAAGACCAAGCTTTGCACTCTCAACGTAGTAACGGAGAACGGAAAGCTCGAGAGGAAGCGCACCGATCCTGATCGTTGTTGCAAGGATCTGAGCCTCATCAAATGTCTTCTGGCCTTCGATGATCGCATTACCGTCCTGGATCGCCGATACTACGGAAGGAGCGCTGACAACTTCATTATCATAAACGATGGCGATGATGTTCTGTAAAGAACCTCTCGTATAACCTGCGCAGCGTGCTGTTCCGTTAGCGAATTTTGTACGGCCCGCATCATTGAATCTGAGAGAGACAACGTTCTTGCGAACATTATACTGATCTGTGATGATATCTGCTTTTGATTCTGCGATATCGGAACCGTCAACCACTACATCACCGGCAGCGATGATCTCTTCCATGCTTCTTGCGAGAACGGATTTTGTCTCAAGGCTGATGGGATCGGTCGTCGTTGTGATATTGGCAACGCCGCTGTCTCCGGTACCGTAAATAAAATAGATGTTACCTGCGTCACCGAGCTGCTCGAGTACTTCGTCGGCATCCGTGATATCGGGGATCGCTACAGTGATACGACGATCTCCTTCGGGATAAACCTGCGCCTCGGAGCTGAACTGCTCAGCACGCTTCTGCATCTTATAAACTGTGTCACTAAGCTCGTCGGAAGTAGGATCTTCCTTAACAGTCTCATAGGTGATGCTGACTCCACCCGCAAGATCGAGACCGAGCTTAACATCTCTTGCTGACATAGCATTCTCAGAATTCACGCCTATCAGCGCTACAACGCCAAGGAGTCCGATGACTGCAAGCGTTGCGAGAAGTTTGATATACCCTTTACCCTTCATGGTATCCTCCAAAAAATTAACTATAATCTTCTCGGTCCTAACAGACCTCACAATGTGTGATTTTAACATAGCTGTCCCAAAAGGTAAAGAAAAAAACTCGACACCGGAAAATTTGTTGTTCTTCACACAGGAAACCGTTTTCGGAAATTTTAAAAAAAATTTTATAATTTCTTAATTGAATATCTATCTGTTATGTGATATTATCTTACATGGTTTTGAAAACTACATCATTCGGTTTGGTTTAACCAGCCGGTTTGGAGGAACTCGTGAGGGATTTTATTATTTCTACTGATTCTACGGCGGATCTTCCCGAAGAATACGTCAAGGCACACAACATTACCATCCATCCGCTTTATTATGTACTCGATGATTTCCAGTACGGCGGGGATCGAAACATACCCATTGAGGAATTTTACAAAAGGATGCGCGACGGTGCGATCGCTACGACATGCGCGTCAAACCCCGACGTCGTATCTTCGCTCTTCACACGTGACGTTGAAGCAGGATATGACATTCTTCACATCGGATTTTCTTCCGCTCTCTCATCATCGTGCAACAATGCGATGGTTGTATCACGCGAGGTATCTGAGGCTCATCCCGAAGCAAAGATCACCGTTATCGATTCACTTGCCGCTTCTCTCGGTCAGGGTCTCCTCGTTCATTATGCCGTAAAGCTCAAAGAAGAAGGAAAAAGCTTCGAAGAGGTTGCGGAATGGGTTGAGAACAACAAGCTTCACATCTGTCACCAGTTCACCGTTGAAGATCTCAAATATCTTTACAGAGGCGGACGTATTTCAAAGTCTGTTGCGATCCTCGGAACGCTCATCAACGTCAAGCCCGTTCTTCATGTTGACGACGAAGGCCGCCTTGTTCCCATGAGCAACGTCAGGGGACGTAAAAAATCCCTTAACACTCTTGTTGCAAACATGGCAGCCCAGATCGGTGATTACAAGAACGACATCATTTTCATCGGACACGGTGATTCACTCGAAGATGCCGAATATGTACGTGACAGGATCAAAGAGCAGTTTGGTATAGAATCATATATCATCAACTACATCTCTCCTACTATCGGTGCTCACTCGGGCCCCGGAACGATCGCCCTTTTCCACCTCGGCGAATCGAGAATGATAAACGCTTAATATCCACCAACCAGTGTTTTTCTATATTAGTACCCCTTAAAGAAGACCCGGCAGCTCCCTCTGTCGGGTCTTCTTCTTTATCTGTGCATTTCTTATGATGACAATATCTTTATTATTCGAGAGCAAACTGCCCGAGTGACATTTTAGACAAACGAGCAAAGATCTCCCGTCAGCCGCTTTATTTCCGATCATATCCGTATTATCGGGCAAAAAGATCTCCTGCCCGAGCAGACCGGACATCAGGGCTGCCGCTTCATCGTTGCTTTTTATGTTTTCGAACCTCAGCCTGTCGTCACCGTTTCTTTTCGATCTGACGATCAGAGATCCTTTTCCGTCAAATACGGCAAAGATATCCGTCATCCGCTTTATCATGTCCCGCCGGACCGCGACATCGATCCCGAGCGAAGCCGCCAGCGCTTCCTCAAATATGCTTTCAAGATATGCGGCACCGTTCTGTCCGATACCGTTCCCGTCTTCCGGGACGATCCCCAGATATTCGCATGTATCGTCAAGTGCCTTCTCGGTCGCTTCCGACAGTTCCGTATACATCCTCATGACCGCCCTATCTTCGCGAAGCCTCAATTCTCCGACCAACAGAACCGCCGCAAGGATGATCGAAAAAGTTGCTGTAAACAAAGTTACTCTCATTTAATTCTGCCCTTTCCGGGTTCTCATGACCCCATCGCACTCCGTTGACTCTTCCCCTGCAAAGGAAGAATTGATCCCGGCGGGTAAGCTCGATCGATATCTCGTCACCGGGAGTGAATTTAAACGAACCGTTACTGTTCACTCCTTCCATGATCATGTCGTTTCCGAAAACGATCTCGCCCGTCCCGTCACCGCTTTCATGACGGCATTCGATCCTAACGTCAAACAGACCTTCTCCCTTCGGAAGGGAATTCAAAAAAGTCGTAAGGGAACCGCGGGAAACCTCTCCCATCCTGCACACCGTACGCAAAAATGTGCGCGCGCCAATCCCGGCGTCATCAAACGACAGCCTCTGTGTTCCCGTCCGTACCAGGGCGCAGAACCCCGCCGTAAATATCGCCAGGAATATGATGAATCTGAAATAGTCTTTCATATCTGTTCTGCCTGTAGATTCCGCTCTCCAGCTTTTCTCTGTGATCCCTTGCATAAAGGACGGCCGTAACGGCCGCAATAAAAACCGCACCGGCCACCGCTGCCGGGATCATTTCTTTTATGATCTTCAAATCCGCCTCCGCCCAAAATCTTTTTTCGAGCCTTTGTTATGACCTCCGCCCTATGCGGCGCCCATATCGTCACGTATATGTCCTATGCGGCGCCCGCACGAGAACTCACGCGCCTCTCTTTCTGTCTGCGAATCGTAACGTCCCGTGATCTTCGAAAAAAGAGACGGCACCGTAACTCTTGCCGACACCCTGACAGTGTCCCCCTCCGAAAGGAAGAGTTTTTCTTTTCTGTCGAGGATCGACCGGATCTGCCCGTTCTCAACGGTCACAAAATAGCTTTCGCCTCCCGGCACGATATGCTTTATATATGCCGTTACGCACACCTCATAAACATCGGGCTCACGGGCAAGCGAAGAGATAAGTTTTTTGAGCCCCGTATCTTCTAGCACTCCGCCCGCTGCCACTTTGTCGACATATGAAGTCAGATACGACTCCACTCTGTCCGCAGACTCCTCACAGATATCTTCCGACCTGACAATGATCGGAAAAAATGTGATGAGAAAGATCGCAAAAAGACCCGTAACGTATTTTAGAACAGTCATGGTTTCACCGCCCGGAAAGTTTATTTACTGCTGCGAGAATGTTATGTTTACGACCATTCCGTTCTGGTTTTTATATACCTTTCCCACAAAAGTTGCCGACGGATTTATATAATCGTCATCGGCGGGTGAGCAATTTCTCGCATCATAAGGAGATGTTCTCGAGCCTTCCGATCTCTTTGTGATCGTCGTCATATCATATGAGGACGCTTCATGACCCGCCCCGGCATATGTTGTTCCCCCCGAGGTCGATGATTTTTGGTTAAGCCTTGTCATGACCGTGACCGAGATCACGTCACTTCCCGTCATCTTGTCGATCACGTCTCTGACTTTCTCTCCCGAAACATACAGTCCGTCATAAAGCGTAGCGCTTATCTCGGAATAGTCGCTCATGAGTTCCGAATACTGTGTATTGCCGTCATTGATGGTCCCTTTTGCTTTGGTTACCATATAAAGCGCTATCGCGCTGATTATGAGTGCGATTATTACCACAACCGCAAGTATCAGACCTTTTACACTGATCTCAATCCTGTTTCTCCTTACCATAGATTTCCCTTTCCTTATTGTTTGTTTATTTGATCCGGGCCGTTCGGGATCATTTTTTCAAAAACCGCTTATGCCGCATGCGTGGCCATGCCGTTTTTAAACGTATTTAATTGTCACATGCGTGATCATTTTGTTTTCAAACGTATGTAAATGTCACATGCGTGATCATGCCGTTTTCGTTCTGAATGACCGAACCGAGGTATTCTTCCGTGGGATCGACATAGCACGGGCCCTCCCGCAGTCCGCTTGCTCTTACGACCGCCTCCATCCCTGACTTTGTATCCACATCGATCTCATATCCCTCCGCAGGTATGATCCTTAATACAAACGGTCCTTCCCGGTCAAAAGAATAAAAATATCTCTTGCCGAAATTAAGCACATCCGCTCCCGTAACCCTGACGCCGTCATACATCATCACACCGTTGTCCTTTATGGAAGCCGCGAGCTCGAGCATATTTTCATTGACGGCATCCGAGATTTTTTTTGAATTTTCAAACTCCATGATCATAATGCTCACAAAAACCAGCGCGATTATGACCCCCGCCGCAAATACGAGCGATTGTCCGACGATCTCAAATCTGTTTCTCCTTATCATAAAATCCACCTTAATATGCACTTTCCGGGTATCTTCGATCACATCATCCCGAGCGAATCGCTGTAGGCATTGAACATTTCGAGCGATCTTATGATGAACGGAAGGAGAAGATATCCAAAGACCACAAGTCCGCCGGGAATGACTCCGAGTATTCCCGCAAGCATCACCTCGTCTTCGAGACGTATGCTTCTGTCAAGGCGCCTTTCTTCGCGCATCCCGCTGAGTTCCTCGCTGATCTCGTCGAATGCATGCCTGACTCCCAGCATGTCCGTCATGGAAAAGAAACCGACGAGTCTTTTGAGCGACCTGTCGTTACTGTATCCGAGCAGGTGCTCAAATGCCCGCGAACCGCTGGTGTTGTAATCCATGATCGTTTTAACGAGCGCTCCCCTTGTAACCGAAGCAAAACACATCATGCTTTCAAGCATGATCGGGACGGTCATCCCGTATACGTCTTTTTCCATGTCGATGACAGCTTCAAATTGCATCACTTCTTCTTTTACCCTGCTGTCAAGAGCCACTCCGAGCGCGATCAGGGCTAAGAGCGGGATCAGCCATCCCACGGCACATAGGGCAGTGATAAAAAAGATGTCCGAAAAGCTCACCCCTTCGTCTTCATAGCGGATAAGTCTTTCGTGAAATTCACCCGCCACAAGTCCGGCCTCTTCTTCTCCTCTTATCCCCGCACCCAATATCTCGTTGATAAGCTCTTCGTCCGTATATGACATCCCGCCTTCAACCGCATTTTTCATCAGATAAGGTATCACACGGCACGCCGCGTTTATCTGTGCGGAGTCCGCTATTTTGAGTGTGTTTTCAAGATCGGATGTGTCATATATGAGATCGTGCTTTCTGTCCGCGATGCCAAGGCAGGCACTTGCGGATGCGATCACGAAGAAGACCGCCGCAAAGATAAAAGAGAGGAACCCGACACGCCCCGCACCGACCCTGATGTCAAGTTTGTCGAGCATACCGTGAACATGATCCCTTAGGGGATGGGTTTTTCCAGGGGTCACACCGGGGCTTCCGATTTTCATGCATATTTTTCCGAACCTGTCCCTGAAAGACGCGGGGTCCGAAAGGATCTGCACAGCCATCCCGCACATAAACGCGAGAACCGTTATAACCGTACGAAGAAAGAGTCCTCCCCTTCCGTGATAAAAAGAGATAAGGGACGGGATCGTTTCCATTCCCCAGTTTCCGAGAAAGCGTACAAACAGACACGGTAATGCGGCCGTCGCCGCAAGTCCTTTGAATCCGTGAGCACGCTTTGTCAAATGACGCCGCTCCTCCCTTATGTCGACAACGATCTTAAGTATTGTCCCGGCAAAAGATCCCTCGGAATTGTCTCCGTATTCGTCCACGAGACCGCAGATCGAAACGAGCAGCTTCTCGTACGGTTCCGACAGAGCTTCTCCGTATCCCGCTGCCGTCAATTCCTCAGACCTGTCGTTCCCGAAGACACATGTCATGCCGTATGCGAAATCCTTTACTGCTTTTCTGTCCGGATCGAAAGAGGCAAAGACCGCGTCGGCAAGAATACCGTGCTGCCCGTACCTGTGTCGCAGTTCCAGGCAATAGTCCTCAAGTTCGATCAGAAACCTTAGCCTCCTCTTGCATTCCCGTGATGCGCGATATGAAGAAAAAACGACAAAACCGGCAACTGCGATCGCAATGATATCGTAAAGGATAATACTGTACATTTCAGCCTCCTCCGGCCCTTTGTAAGGTCCTTTTCGGTATCTGTCCACACATTTTTATGTAACGGGACTTCACGGGATCGAACACTATCAGATCCTCAAGTCTGTAGAACGGCGGTGTTTCGGAATCTGTCGGGATGATAGCGGTGATCCTTTCCACATAATGACGTCCACCGGTGTCCCTCACCATATGAACATCAAATCCGACACTGTCAACCACCTGCTTCTCGGCAACATGCGCGTCGCTTATACCGAATTCACACATAAGCGCGTTGCGCATGTATTCAATCAGCTTCTTGGTCGTTTCGTGATGAAGCGTTGTGATCGCCATACGCGAACCCGACTGTGAGATCTGGATAAACGCTCCCGCAACCTTCGGTTCGTTTACTTCTCCTATGAGGAGCACATCGGTGTCCATTTTTTTGGTCGCGGTTATCGCGTCGTAGATGCTGAATTCTCCTCTTTCCTGGAGCATATGGATGTTTCGTTCGGGATAAAGATTGTTTAGATCGAGCTCGAAAGAGCTTTCGACAACTCTTATTGAATAAAGCGGGTTTATATATGCGACAAGCGCCTTGAGAAGTGTCGTCTTGCCGCCTCCCGTGTTGCCGGAAATACAGAAATTCTGCTCAGTCCTTATAAGGGCGGTAAGTATCTCTATCACATCTTCCGCTCCGTCATGCACAAGGAGCGTCCTTATGTCGGCCGGAGAAGAGCTTCTGTATTTCCTGACATAAAAAGCGTAGCCGTCCGAAACCGGCGGGCGCGAAACCATAACACGCGAATTGTCTTTCATCGTTGCATGGATAACGGGATCCCTTTGCGAGAGAGCCGCCCTCGAATTATACCTGTAGATGTTCTTTACGACCCTTTCGAGTGCGCCGCTGCTGCAGAAAGAAAGGAATTTAAGTCTTATGGTCCTTCCGCCGAACACGCAGTAAACGGTATCAAACGACCGGCTTGCCTTTTCTTCGTCCGACTCAAGAGCGCATATATAGTCGTAATCAAGTCGTGTCCTTCCTCCCACTCCGCCGCTCACGCCGTCTATAGACGTGTCCGTAATGAGAAGATCGGCACAGTCATGACCGTAAAGAAGCTCATATATCCTTTGAACAAGCGTATCGAGCATATCGTTGTAATTCCCGGATGCGGGACGCATGTCATAGGCTTTTCTGATATCGCTGTCGGTGATCTCGTTTAGATCTTCCCAGCCGTATAACGATACCATCCTCGCAAAGACGTCTCTGTCTCCTTCCGCGGCGTGAAGGATATAGAGGTGCTCAAACATGAGCATCCCACTCATGCTGTCGGGATCGTCAAAAGGGATAAAAAGCGTTCCTCTTCCGTATCTGTCACCTATCATTTCGATGATCATCGACTTTATACGGTCCTTCAGGTATTCCCGTTCGCTCTGATCCCCGAGGCATGCCTCTCTGACAGCCCTCATTATACGGAGTCTCTCCTGTTCGTTCCCGGAGTCGGGATTCAAAAGGGTTTCGTGAGTCTTTTCCCTTATCCTCGAGCATAATTCCTCAAGCGTCCGGGGCGGCGGTTCTTTTTCACGTTTTTTCTTCCTTCCCGAAAGATACATGAGAAGAAAAGCTGCCGTACCGCCCGCAGCCATGAAAAGGACGATCCATATCATAGACATTCTCCTATAGCTTCGGAAAGCTCTTTTACCGCATCAAAGAAATCTTTTTCCCTGCCCTTCCAGCTGCAACCGATCCCCTCGTTTATGAACGAAGGCACATCGCAACCGTTTATGGCATCAAGATAATCGCTCAGATACGGAAGTCTGAAAACCTTATTCTTTTTCAAAAAACGATATCTTCTTGAAAGATATCCCGTCGTGTATCTGCTCTTTTTGTCATACATTCCGAAAAGAAAGAGTGTTTGTTTCTTTCCCTCCGGCACACCCCATGTTTCAAGTTCGTCAAGCATACGGGTGTTCTGCCTCAAACATATGACAAGGATATCTGCTGCCTCTATCTGTTCCTTTGTTCTTCCGGAATAACCGGGATTGAGCTCCGCAAGAAGATTTCCGAAAGTATCGTGAGCCTGCGACAATATCCTTGTCTCGATCTCTCTTGTATGCTTGTCATCGTAGAGTTCTCTGCATCTGTTTCTTCCTCCGGGAAGCAGCGACAGATTTTCGGTCACGGCAACCGTATTGTCGATTATCCTGTTTTTCGAGATCTGCCCGGCTTTAAAATCTCTTACCAGGCTGTCGATCCCTTTTTCCCCGATCATGTTCTCTCCCTTTCCCCGTGGAAGGAGAGGTATCTCGAAGTTGTTCATACAATAATGCGTTTGAGTCAAAAGAAGCCTTCTTCCCGAAGACGCAAGTGTCACGGCAGCCGAAAGAGCGCCTGCGGTCACACCGCATCCGTGCATGGGGCTCCAGAAAGCTATCCTCATGCCACTACCTCCATCTCCCGAACAGCCGGGTCACGGCTTTCCCTACGACAAGCTCATCGATCCCGGGAAGTATCTCGGCGATCAAACCTCTCACCACTTCCCTCATACCGGGTGAGACCCTGTATGTTTCCGTATTGTTGCAGATCCCTTTCCTGAACAGCGTCACTGCATCCACACTGTCGTATTCGAGGGCATAGATATTTTTGATCCCGTATTTACTGCCGATCAATGTGATGAGTCCGAGGCTTTGCCCCGTATAATTTCTGATTATGATACCGTCGGGATTGCCGATGAATTTTTCCCGGGCGCTCTCACTGCGGAGCGAATAGATATTTTCATTAAGGACAAGATATGTTTTGTCCATGCAGACCTGACCGAGTCTTTCGTCCGAAATATTGTCACACAGGTATATGACCACATCGGAAACAAACATATCGGAAGTGATCTGTGTGTCCGGGCTGCAAGGTAAATAAACGGTACCCATGTACGTCGTGTGCTTTTCGATGGTCTGCGGCCTCGGGATGGGTATATAGGACGCTATCCTTTTCTCACGCGTAAAATCAGCTATTCCGCAACTGAATCCGAGTCTTGTGAGAACCCCCGTAACGTAGATGACTATGTCTTCCATGCAATCGCCGCAAAACGCTACCATATATCTGTCATTTAAAATCATATTCCCTCTCCCTTATCTGGTCACTTACCGCATCGTTGGGCTGATATGAGATATCTGCCGGGGCCTGCCAAAGCGGGTCGACATATCTGACCGCATACAAGGTAACTCCCTTGATGTTATTGCGGTCTGCCATGGCGCTGTTTAGTGTCAGCAACTCGCTTTCGCGGACCCTGATCACCGACATCCCCGTAGATGCGTTATAATCAATGAGTTCTTTCTTTGAAACGACAACATAATCGGTACCGTCCGCGCACATCAGGCGAACGTCGATATAGTCACCGCTTTTGATGTTGGGTCCGATCCCGATCGGGCCGAACGAGATCTCCCTTTCGTCTTCGCTGACAGTCATGAACTCCTCGCCCGCAGACATGAATTCTTCATCTGCAGTCATGAACTCGTCGCCTGCAGACATGAATTCTTTGCCCGCAGACATGAACTTTTCGTGACCGGATACGGCATCCCCTGCCGGACCCGTACGCACGTCACCCCCGTATCCGTCGGGAACAGACGTTTCTTTTCCGGGGGAAGTGCCCTCCCCCGGATCTTTTTCTCCGGCAAAGACGTTTCCAAAACCTCCTCCGAGCGGCGTGTATAAAAACAATAAACCTGCTGCCGATACGGCCAAAACCGGAACCAAAAGGATCTTCAAAAGCTTTTTTCGCTTTTTGCCCCTTGTTCCTACAACTCTTAAATTGTGCATAATCCCC
This sequence comes from uncultured Clostridia bacterium, assembly GCA_946403295.1. Classification (GTDB taxonomy): domain Bacteria; phylum Bacillota; class Clostridia; order Lachnospirales; family Lachnospiraceae; genus RUG11977. Next base: position 16,996 of record CAMIZL010000032.1, read on the forward strand.
CTAAACATATAAAAACAGCGGAAAAACAATGGCGAAACGCCATGGAAACTTAGAAAGACCGTACCCGTTCTTTTATCCCACGGAGCGGGTCGGTGCAATCATCATATCACGTGAGAAAAGTTACTGTAAAGAAAAAAAGGTCCGTCATTTTATATAAAAATCACGGACCTGATTTGTTCAATTTGTACAACTCCTTAGAGCGGAGCGGCTGTCATAAACATTAAAATACAAAACGGCGTGTTAATGCCCCGGTCAAAGGATGGCTATATTGCCTTCGGCAGCCTTTTTCATCATGTCTTCGGGCCAGACGGACGAATGTACCTCGCCGATATGAGCCTTTCTGAGGAAGTACATGCACATCCTGGACTGGCCGATACCGCCTCCGATCGTAAGAGGAAGATCGCCGTTTAATACGGCCTTCTGGAAGTCAAGTTCGAGTCTGTCCTCGTTACCGCAGATCTTAAGCTGCTCCACAAGTGATCTTTCATCAACTCTGATACCCATCGAAGAAATCTCAAATGCTCTTTCAAGAACGGGGTAATAAACAAGGATGTCGCCGTTTAAAGCCCAGTCATCATAATCGGGTGCTCTTCCGTCATGCTTCTCGCCGGATCTGAGCTCGCCGCCGATCTGTGTCACAAAGACAGCCCTCTTTAAGCGGCAGATATTGTTTTCTCTTTCCTTGGGAGTTGCGTCGGGCCACATATCTTCAAGCTCCTGTGAAGATATGAATGTGATCTCCTCGGGAAGCATCTCTTCAATGTAAGGATAAAGACCTGCGATATAATGCTCGGTATCGCGAAGAGCGGCATAGATCGCTCTTACGGTGCTCTTTAGGGTCTCGATGTTACGATCCTCTCTTGCGATCACTTTTTCCCAATCCCACTGGTCAACATATACCGAATGAAGATTATCAAGCTCTTCATCTCTTCTGATCGCGGTCATATCGGTATAAAGACCTTCTCCGACAGGAAAACCGTATTTCTTAAGTGCCATTCTCTTCCATTTTGCAAGCGAATGAACTACCTCAACGGTGCTTCCGATCTCCTTGATCTCAAAAGAAACCGGTCTTTCGACTCCGTTAAGATTGTCATTGAGTCCCGATTCGGGACGCACGTAAAGAGGTGCCGAAACTCTTGTAAGATTAAGATTCTGCGCAAGTACCCTTTCAAAATGATCTTTGATCGCTTTGATCGCGATCTGTGTTTCCTTAATGTCAAGCTCAGGCTTGTACCCCTCAGGTATCTGCAATGCGGACATTTCTCTCCCTCCTCGTTTATATTGAACTTAAAATGCGCCTCCGTTGTTATTCCGACGGAGGCGTATGATTCTGATATTTGTTCGCGGAATAAAAAACAATACGTGAAGTTTATCACTTCTTGGGCCGCGATGCAATATCCGAAATATCTGTTGCGACAGAAAGATATCCGTTTTTATATCTCTTATCACCCGAAACGTTCTTTGTCATCCACTTCGGCGGCACAAATGCCTCGGCGGCTTCCATGCTCGGGAATTCAACTTCGGCGAATCTGAGCCCGTCAAGAGCGCCATGGAAGATGTCCAGTTCGGCTACAACGTTTATGGTCTCCCCTTTGCATTCAAAAGCATCGAGCGGAACAATATAACGCGTCTTGCTGATGATGTTTCCGTCACGCTTGTCCCTGAGCCTGTTATATGTTTCTTCATCGATCCCGGTCTCATGTTCCTCGTTGCAAAGAGTCTTGCTCTCGCCGTGGGTCATATTGAATTTGACCGTGAGTATGAATTTGTCGTTCTGTTTCCTGACCCTGATGGTGGGATCGCGGTTTATGTAAGCCTGTTCTATCTCTTTTTTCTTTAAAGCCGCAAGATCAAACGGCAGATCATCGGTAATAAGATATTTTCTCTCTATCTCCATGGGAGCCCTCCTGAGGTCGCTTATATTATTTGTAACGCTTATATCCCCGTGCTCTCAATATGCGACTGAAGACGACACAGCCTTGCCGTCAAGCAGATCCGCCATATATTCTATGAATCTGACCGCATTTTCTTTATGCTCACCGTTGATGATGACCGAATAATAATAATTGAGTCTTACATCGTATGACGAATACTTTTTGACAAAGTCGGTGATATCTACGGCATAAGGCGCAGATTCATGCTTAACAGTCCGGTCTGTTTCGTAGTCGTAGATTTCGGGCTCGAGGTAAACGAGCTTGTCCTCGATCCTTTTGTAAAGATCCGCGGGGAGGATATCCCTCATATCGCATACAGCCTCACTGTTTACGTCGATCACGAGCTCGGACATCGGGCTGATGAGCGCATCGATCTCGGATGCGGACAAAAGTGCGACAAATTTGTAACGACCGGCCGAATCACCGCCGTCACCGAGCGAGAAACCGCTGTCAAAATATACTCCTTCGGTGTCGGGATCTTTTATGACAAGTTCTTTGAAGCCGCCCTGGAACCGGTCAAGATCCTGTTCTGTAAAGGGATTTGCAAATACGGCCGCATAATAGACCGGCTCGACCTTGGGTCCGAATATCGTGACACCCGCATAGATCAAAAGAGCGATTATGGCGAGTGCGAGCAGAAGCTTTTTTAAGATATAGTCTTTAAAATATTGCCATTTTTCTTTTCCGGTAAGACTTTTAAAAGTCTCCTTTGCGGATTTCTCTTCCCGCTTCCTGTAAATGGCGGATTCATCGGATATTCTGGTTTTTTTGGCTTCGCCTGTTTCGATTCTCATTGCATTTTGACAGAGGTTTTCTCTCCACCCGTGAGGTCACCTCTTTCTCCTTATGTGTTTTTAGTCTTGACAACTGTGAACGCAATCTGTACAATTCTTTAATGTTGATGCTGGGATAGCTCAGTCGGTAGAGCGACTGATTCGTAATCAGTAGGTCGAGGGTT
>CAMIZL010000033.1 GCA_946403295.1 uncultured Clostridia bacterium
ATTCCGGCTCCATTTATGCCGGTGGCCGTCACTTTTCCACCATTTATCGTTATACTTCCCCCGGCTCCGGAATCTCCGCCTCCAATTCCGGCTCCAAAAAGACCTCCGGTGGCCGTCACTTCTCCCCCGTTTATCGTTATATTTCCCCCGGCTTCGTTTTTTCCACCTCCGATTCCTGCCTGATACGTCATTCCGTAGCAGATCAGTTCCCCGATTACTGCATTTTCTCCGTTTATGCTTCCCTGTCCATAGATAGTTAACGCAGTCCCGGTTGCTACATTAATTCCTTTTGATGCCGTGAGTTTGCACCCATCCTTCAAAATCAAGTTTGCAGTACCTACAACCCTGATTAAACCACTGATCTCGACATCCTCGTCAACAACATACCATCCATTGATTTCTGTCGTAATATCAGAAGTATTATTACCGGTAAGAATCCCGTAACTCGGACAGATTTTGGTCTCAAAAGTCTTAGTTGTATAGTTATAATTCTCGTATGACACCGGAGGGTTATTCGCCATTACCACTTCACTACCGATACCCAATAAGACCATTGTTACTATAGCAATTGCACAGACTGCTGTTATTATGTATTTTTTCTTTATACTATCTTTCCTCATCATTCTTCTCCGATAAACAAACTTCTCCCGTGGCAATATTTGGTTTTGTCGCATGCAGGAGATGTTCTTTTTCAATCATCCTCCCGCCACTATCTTTCAGTGGCGGGAGGTGGTGTCCGTTATATTTTTACATGACACCTCAGAAAAATTCATATTCCCAATTATGCTCATTAATGCTACCCCAATACACACTTATGCATTGTATGCAAAATACTCTCCATCAAGATTCATAGCGACGATATTAGAAATATTAAACTCCCTGCCATGAATTGCATCAACTTCCCAAATAAACGTCTGTACATTCGACGGAGTTGACTCTTCGGGAGTGAGTATACGATCTTCCACAAACAACTGCGTAGTGGGCTGGGCAGGCTCGGAGTACCTTACTACTATGGTTATTCCACCATCAATTACCAATCCCCCAGCATCTCTCTTAACAGACTCTATCACAGGTGCCGCGCTACGTGAAAACGATGCTACGATCGGATACTCTTTTGCAGAGAACGGGTATATTTCCTGCAGTGTCTGCCACTCGGGATATAAATCATTCCTGAAGAACGAAGATTCCCACGTTCCGCAAGGCCCGTACAACTGCCAGCCAAATATACTGTTCCAGAAAGTATGCACCGAATAAAACGATGCCGAATGATTGACAAACATTCTCAAAGGATAGTAAGCCATTCCTCCATCAAACGTAAGACTGTCTATAACATCACCTTTCGAAAGAGGCTCAGGAGTCCTTGTATCCTTGGACATATCATATCCGCCCCTGGGTACCATTCCAAACCAATCCCAGTTGTTATAATCTTCATTACTATTGGCAACCGGTTTGTAACCATAGGAATAGTTATACCATTCCGATTCGTTTGTTCCGTCAGAACGATTTACTATAAACTGGTACGTCGAAGCCTGAATAACTCTTCCGCCCCCTGTAGCAGGCGTCTCCCCGTATCCGGGAGGGGTAAAGATGCTGTTGTTGACATTACCATATCCGCTTACCGGAACAAGCACATACTCTCCCTGGTCATCATTATCAGCTTGAATCGGCTGGAAATGATCCATCGGCGGAAGCAATCCCGAAAAAGTCCCGTCAGGCGTAAACAACAATGCCGGATTTTCCAGATGCCACTCACCGCATTGGTTTATGGAATGAATAAAATCAACCGAATCTATCACTCCCCATTTAATCAGATTTTTCTGCATCTCTGTAAGGTAGACAGTATCTCCGGTTTGTGCTGACTGTTCGTCATATCTTTTGGCACTAAAGATAGCGGGTCCATAAACAGGTCCACAGATGAGCTTCTGTTCGGTGACATAATCATCTGTCGGAAGTCCCGTATTACCTGCTATGTCGAAATGCAGAGTGTCGGGCATCTGCTCAACCGAGCCCTTGCAGTTAACCTTTACCAATATGTCATGAACAAATTCTCCGTTATCTTTTTTGAAAGGAATATTTGGAGCATAGCTTAAGCAACGGACATAAAAAGTCCCCTCATCGAACAGATTCAAAGGAAGTTCATTGCTTTCAGGAGAAGTATTGGGATCGGGATAAGCCGACTTGACAGATACAAAGAATTGCACTTTTGTATATCCACTTTCGTCAGTCGTAAATAGGGTCACGTGCGTTATTCCGTCTTCCTCCACTTCTCTGCTCCCCGAAAATGCTGTGATACATGCTGTGCATGGTGTTGGTTCGTTACTAAATAGTTCCATATTAAAAAACGCTGTAAATGCTTCTCCCGGGTTTTGCGAGATCGTAGAAGGATCAACAGAGACCGTTAAATATACTGTCGGTTCAAAACCGTCAGCCAATACCTGTACCCTTCCTGTCTGCGAGAACACAGTCAGCGTCAGTGCCACGCAAATGATGACAGATACTATTCTTTTGAATAAATGCTTCATATAATTTTACCTCCCATTTTGTATTGGATTAATGCTGATACTCTTTGTAGCCTTTTATGATATTTTTACTCATTGAAGAACCAAAAAAGCAACGCCACTACAAAGACATCATCATTCTTCTCCGTCAAAAACACCTTTGCTATATGCATGTTGTTTTTTGACGGTTTACCTTTAGTACTCGTTTTTTGAATTTTTACTCACCCGGTTTTCGCAATGTTCGCAAAAAAAGTCGCAGGGGGTGGTCCCTATGGACCACCCCCTGCGATCAATCCTGAGGGCTAGTATTTTTAGTAAATATACCCCTTGGCTTTCAAAAGTTCTGCCATGAGTACTGCTCCGCCGGCAGCGCCGCGAAGCGTGTTGTGTGAAAGACCTACGAACTTCCATTGATATACGCTGTCCTCACGAAGCCTGCCCATGCAAACGCCCATTCCGTTCTCATAGTCACGGTCAAGCTTTGTCTGGGGACGATTGTCCTCTTCGAAATACTTGATGAACTGCTTGGGAGCGCTCGGAAGCTCAAGCTCCTGAGGAACGCCCTTAAAGCTTGCCCATTTCTCGAGGATCTGCTCCTTGGTGGGCTTCTTCTTGAAGTTTACGAACACTGCTGCCATATGGCCGTTGCTGACGGGCACTCTGATGCACTGTGTCGTGATAACGGGGCTCTGTGCCTTAACGATCTGACCGTTCTCGATGTGACCCCAGATTCTCAAAGGCTCCTGCTCGGACTTCTCTTCCTCGCCGCCGATGTAAGGGATAACGTTGTCGACCATCTCGGGCCAGTCCTTGAAGTTCTTGCCGGCACCTGAGATTGCCTGATATGTCGTTGCAACAACCGTCTCGGGCTCAAACTCGCTAAGTGCGAAAAGAGCGGGAGTATAGCTCTGGATCGAGCAGTTGGGCTTAACTGCCACGAAGCCCTTCTTTGTTCCGAGTCTCTTCTTCTGGAACTCGATAACCTCGATGTGCTCGGGATTAAGCTCCGGAACGATCATGGGAACATCGGGTGTCCAGCGATGTGCCGAGTTGTTGGAAACAACGGGCTTCTCTGCCTTAGCATATGCATCCTCGATCGCACGGATCTCTTCTTTTGTCATATCAACTGCGCTGAAGCAGAAGTCAACCTTTGATGCAACTTCCTCAACATCGCTAACGTTCATAACAACAAGCTTCTTTACTGCCTCGGGCATGGGAGTATCCATCTTCCAACGCTCACCCACTGCCTCTTCGTATGTCTTTCCGGCACTTCTTGCACTTGCAGCTACAACTGCAACCTCGAACCAAGGATGGTTCTCAAGAAGCTGAATGAATCTCTGTCCTACCATACCCGTTGCACCAAGTATGGCTGCCTTAAGTTTTGCCATAACAATCATCTCCTGTTTCTTTGTTTCTTTCGTGTCTTTTCCTCACGGACATTTGTCCGTCTCGGAAAATCTGTTCATTATATTACTACACCTACCAATAAAAAGCAACCACTTTTTTATGCGAGGTCGAGTGCGATCTCCATCATGTTCTTGAATCCTGTCTCGCGCTCTTCTGCCGAAAGGTCCTCATCCTTATAGAAATGATTCGAAACGGTGAGGATGCACAGAGCGTTCTTTCCGGCACGTGCTGCGTTCATATAGAGTACAGCTGCCTCCATCTCGACTCCGAGAACACCCATCTTTGCCCAGCGTTCGTTGACGGTGGGATCATCGTTATAGAAAACGTCAGATGAAACGATGTTTCCGACCTTTACTGGGATGTTCTTAGCCTCTGCGGACTTAACAGCACGAGAAAGCAGATCCCAGCTGGCTACCGGAGCGAAAGTTCCGGGAAGATTGAAGTTTGCAGCGTAATTCGAGTCCGTACAAGCGCCCATTGCGATGATGACGTCGCGCACGTGGAGGTCGTCGGCATATGCGCCGGCCGAGCCGATACGGATGATGTTGTCGACATCGTAGAAATTAAAGAGCTCATACGTATATATGCCAACGGAAGGCATACCCATGCCGCCGCCCATAACCGATACCTCACGGCCTTTGTAAGTGCCTGTGAAGCCGAGCATGTTTCTTACAGTGTTGAAGCATTTCAGATTCTCAAGGTAAGTCTCGGCAATATACTTTGCCCTCAAGGGGTCGCCCGGCATGAGGACGGTCTTCGCGATATCACCTAATTTTGCGCTGTTGTGAGCTGTGGGTACTGACATGTTGTATCCTCCTTTTTCTTATGTTTTTGTATTACGAGCATACGCCGTGGTTCAATCTTTTTCTTCTTTCCGGTTTTTCCCGACCGGTTTATCGTTCCCTGCCTTTTACAGTATCATTTTCCGGGGAACAGATCCTCTTTCGTTACAAGATGAGGTTCATTATTCTCGTCGTAGAGATATGTGGGCAGGTGCATCGTCGCACTCTCGATGGGGCCGCGTCTCTCGGGCGCTATAAGGGGCGTAAATCCCTTGCCGGACTTAATAGCTGCCACATAATCGTTAATCGACTCAAGAGGCTTTTCAAAGACCATGCCGGTCGTAGCAGCGTCGAGCACTACTTTGTTGTGGATGTCCGTTCCCGATGTCATCGTAATGCCGCGTTCCTTGCAGAAGTTGTAGGCCAGGATGTCCTGCTCGGGCGGATTGCCGAAATTGCTTGCTTCCATCGCGTCACACTGGAAGGGATGGACATTTACTTTTTTTATGTAATCTCTTTCCCTGAAAGGATGTGCCTGAACTACCGCTCCCCCTTCGGCGCGGACCATCTCGAACATCTCCTTTTGGTCCGCATGAAGTATCTCATAATGGTTGATAAGCCATTCTTTATCAAGTCCGTAGATCAAAAATTCATCGTTCTGATAGTTTTCTTCCCACCCGAAAAATACTTTAAAACCGAGTCTGTCGCCTTCTTCTTTAGCTGCCTCGTACCCCTTGCAGAACTCCTCCACAAATTCCTTCCAGGGAAGATTTCTGTCGATTGCGGTGTTTCCGTGATAAAAATGGTCTGTGACGATGATCCCGTCATATCCCGCGGCCTTGAAGCTTTCAATGTATTCCTGCCCGGGAGTGAATCCGCACTTACTCGACTGTGCGGTGTGAAGGTGTACTTCGTACTTATAACCTTGCGTTTCCATGATTGTCATGTCCTTCTGTTTTTTATTCTCAACCTCTGAAAAAACATTATATAACAAAAATATAACTAATTCACCATTGAAAAGTACTATGTTTTCCTATTTTGCGCAATAACTGTTCTCTACGGTGATCACGCATTCGAGCCGTTCGTCCTGTTCTTTCACCACCCGCCTGATCTCAAGAACCAGTTCTCTCTTCGCGATATCCGACATAGAGAACGGCACCACAACATCAAAGATCAGGTTTGTGCGGTTCTCGCCCTTAACAACCCTGAAATCGTGGATGGTGGCCTGCGGCTCGAGCTCAGCTACGAGCTGCGCCATGTCACTCTTCATCTTCATGACTTCTTCGTTGCAGACATCGATCGGATCCATGTGAATGACGAGGAATATCCCGAGGTCCCGCAGTGTCTCCTTCTCGATAAGGTCGACAAGTTCGTGCGCTTTTTCGATGTCTGTGTTGCTCGCAACCTCGGCATGGATCGTAGCCATGCGTTTTGTAGGCCCGTAGCTGTGGACGATAAGATCGTGGCTGCCGACTATCCCGTCGTAGCCCTCAACTTTTTGAGTTATACAATCATAAAGCTCCTTCGGAGCCGCCGATCCGATGATCGGCTCTATCGTATCTTTCGCCACTCCGATACCGGCGATAAAGATCATGACACTGACAACGGCACCAACATAGCCGTCGATGTCGAGCGCGAAGAAATGTAATATAAGCGTTGACGCCAGAGTCGCCGTCGTCAAAAAAGCGTCGCTTAAGGCATCCTTTGAGGTCGCCATGCAGACCTTCGAGTCAACCTTACGACCGACCTTTCTGTAGAAGAAGAACAGCCAGAGCTTGGCAAGGATCGACACGGCAAGTACGATAACGCTTATCCATGCGAACACCATCGTTCCGCCGTCATGGATCTTTGCGATCGAGTCCTTAAAACAGGTTACCGCCACTTCAAGGATAAGAAACGCTACGATAAGCGCGGCTATATATTCGTAACGGCCGTGTCCGAAAGGATGCTCCTCGTCGGCGGGCTTTGCGGCGATCTTGATCCCGACTATCCCGATTATCGCGGAAGCCGCATCGGACAGGTTGTTAAAACCGTCGGCGAGTATGGCTACCGAACCGAAGAAAAGTCCGACAAGCATCTTCGATGCCGACAGGAAGATATTGCAGATTATGCCCACCACAGAGGCAAATATGCCGTACTTTTCGCGTACCTGCGGTGTGATATCGCTGCCGATGTATTTACGCATGAAAATCTTCTCAAGAATCATACAGGCCTCCCTTTGTGGAAGTGTGCGGTAACAACCCTCGCCCCGAACGGTCTGTTACTTACCGTTCTTTCCGGGACGGGGGTTGCGGGCCACGAAACGCTTCATGGCCCGCAACCCCCGTCCATAGGGACCACCGGTTACTACCGGATCATATCCGGCTTATAGCATTAATGATGGAAAAGTCTCATTCCTGTGAATGCCATTACCATGTCGAACTCGTCACACTTGCTGATAACAGCATCGTCACGAACCGATCCGCCGGGCTCTGCGACATATGAAACGCCGCTCTTCTTTGCGCGCTCGATGTTGTCGCTGAACGGGAAGAACGCATCGCTGCCGAGTGCAACGCCGCTGATGGTGTCGAGATATGCCCTCTTCTCAGCTGCCGTGAGCGGTGCGGGTTGCTTTGTGAAATACTGCTGCCATGACGAATCACCGGCAACATCCTCACCCTCACCCGTGATGTACTGGTCAATGACATTGTCGCGGTCGGGACGTCCGAGCGACGAAAGGAAAGGAAGATCAAGTATCCTGTCCCATCTGCGAAGAAGGAAGTTGTCGGCCTTGTTTCCGGCAAGCCTTGTGCAATGTACACGTGACTGCTGGCCTGCGCCTACGCCGATCGCCTGTCCCTCATATGCGTAGCAGACAGAATTGCTCTGTGTATATTTAAGAGTGATGAGCGAGATAAGAAGATCGCGGATCGCACTGTCGGGAAGCTCCTGATTTCTGGTCACGATGTTCGTAAGGAGTGAAGCGTCGATCTTGAAGTTGTTGCGACCCTGCTCGAACGTGATGCCGTAAACCTGCTTCTTCTCCTGAACTTCGGGAACATAATTCTCATCGATCCTGATGATGTTGTAGCCACCCTTTCGCTTAGCCTTAAGGATCTCAAGCGCCTCATCGGTGTATCCGGGAGCGATGATACCATCGGAAACCTCGCGCTTTATTATGCGCGCCGTGGTTGCGTCACAGACATCCGAAAGAGCGATGAAATCACCGAACGACGACATTCTGTCGGTTCCGCGCGCACGCGCATATGCGCACGCAAGGGGTGACTCGTCAAGACCCTCGATATCATCCACGAAACATGCTCTCTTAAGCTTATCGTCAAGCTTCTGACCGATAGCTGCCGATGTGGGCGAAACGTGCTTGAAAGAAGTAGCGGCAACACATCCTGTCGCTTCTTTGATTTCCTTAACAAGCTGCCATCCGTTAAATGCATCAAGGAAATTGATGTATCCGGGGCGGCCGTTCATTATCTCGATGGGAAGCTCCGCGCCGTTCTCCATGTAGATCTTGGCAGGCTTCTGATTGGGGTTGCATCCGTACTTGAGTTCTAATTCTTTCATGTCTCTCCCTTGCCGGATCTCTCCGGCTTCTTCCTTTCTGTGCTCTTGTTGTTTTATTGTATCGTTGCGTTAACGCTTATATGACCGCTTCGGCTCATTTGTTCTTGTTGATGATCCTTGTCTCGGTCTTTCCCGTTGCAAGATCGTCGAATCTTACATAAAGCGAAACCTTATTCTCGGCGTCAAGGCTGTTCCAGATCTGCGATGTGAAATCATCGATATCGTTCGGGATAGCGGTGCGCTCGGGCTCACCTTGGAATGTAGGTATCGGATTGCCGTCGTGTTCATAGGTATGAAGGAAATGACCGACTCCGGCAAGCGCGGGATAAGCGAAATTGAAACGGCTGCATGCGCTTCCTGCAGCGTCCGCGCTCTTGAGGATGTTCATCTTGTATGTGAACGAACCGTTTCCAAATGTGATCATGCCACTGATACGGGGAGTATAGTTAGGGGCATCGGGCTCAAATTCACGACTTTCGAGCGCGATCTCGAAGCTCTTGCCCGCAGCAAGACCGTCATAAACGGTATCGGTCTGGTCACCGTTTGTAACGATGAGGTTCTCGCCGTATTTTCTTACGGGAGAATAGATAACAAGGCTGGGATCCGAAAGCTTTGAAGGATCGAATGCATGAATGATTATGCCGTCATCGGTCTCATCAAATACCCTGTTTCTCGAATTCACACTTCTGCCCATGATAAAATATGCACTGACGGCGCTCTTACCGTCCGCACTCATGCCGAGGACGATGCCGCGGCCGGGATATGTGTTGCCCTTTACGATTTCGCTGAAATCCTTTACTTCGTAGATATCCATAATTCCTCCTGTTGTTGCTTTACACTAAAGCATCTTTCTTTGTTATCAAGCGATCAATTCTCTTTAGCCTTTGATTCGCAGTATATACATCTGTATGTACGCGTCTTCGGATCCGTGAGTTTGAAAATATGCGGAAGCTCCTGTTCCGTCGACGTGATACATCTCGGGTTCTTGCACTTTATGAGATTTGTCACCTTCTTGGGAAGCTCGATGTGCTTCTTCCCGACGATCAGATTGTCCTTTATGATATTTACCGTGATGTTCGGGTCAATAAATCCGAGGACCTCGAGGTCGACGTCAAGAACCTCATCAACCTTTATTATATCCTTTTTTCCCATTTTGTGGCTGGAAACATTTTTTATAAGTGCGACCGAGCTGTTCAGGTCTCCGAGATGAAGCGCATTATAAAGCTCCATGCCCTTTCCTGCCTCAATATGATCGATAACGAGTCCGTTTGTGATACCGTCTATATTCATATCTTACCCCCTTGTTAACGGCCTTTTAAAGCCGCCTGTAGATTGCCGTACACTTTTGCCAAGCGGCTTCTTATTCGATCCCGAGCATCTTGAGTATCAATGCCATACGGATGAATTTGCCGTAACGAACCTGCTTGAAATATGCGGCTCTGTCATCATCATCCACATCGACCGAGATCTCGTTCACTCTCGGGAGCGGATGCATTACGGTAAGATCCGGTCTTGCCACCGAAAGCTTTTCTCTTGTGAGGATATAGCTGTCTTTAAGTCTTATGTAGTCTTCCTCGTTGAAGAAGCGCTCACGCTGAACTCTTGTCATATAGAGAATGTCGAGTCCGGGCAGCGCCGACATCAGGTCTGTCGTCTCTTCGTAAGGAATATTGTTCTTAACAAGATAATCGTCAACCACGTAGCTCGGAAGCTTAAGTTCCTTAGGGGATATGAACACAAACCTGATCCCCGCGTACCTCGACATCGCCTCTATGAGCGAGTGAACCGTCCGGCCGAATTTAAGGTCGCCGCACAGACCGATCGTCATGTCCGTGAATCTTCCCTTTTCCATGTTGATGGTCAAAAGATCCGTGAGTGTCTGAGTGGGGTGGTTATGACCGCCGTCACCCGCGTTTATGACAGGAATCCCCGCATGCATCGACGCAACCAGCGGAGCTCCCTCCTTGGGATGTCTCATTGCGATGATGTCGGCGTAGCAACCTACCGTTCTTACCGTGTCCGCCACGCTTTCACCCTTGGCCGCGGAGCTGTTGTTCGCGCCCGAGAATCCGATCACATAACCGCCAAGGTCAAGCATCGCACTCTCAAAACTGAGCCTCGTTCTAGTCGAGGGTTCAAAGAAAAGTGTGGCAAGCTTTTTGTAACGGCACTTTTCACGATATGCGTCGGGGTTATTGATAATATCCTTCGCTTTTTCAACCAGTTCGTCAATCTCTTCAACCGACAGGTCGAGTATGTCTATCAGATTGTCCATATAAGCCCTGCTTTCTTTATGATTGTTTTCCCGATGTTCGTTTGATCCGTGATCGCTTTCCTTCCACAGGCAGGTACGGCGCGATGACGCGCTCCCGTATCAGCCGAGCGAATCACGGAATGCGATGAGGCTTTCGATATCTTCTTCCTTTACATAGTTGAGTGCCGCTGCCCTCTTCGTTATCATATCGAAATCCGTGAGGCTGTGGTTTACCGCATTTGCAGCCTTAAGATTGTCGAAGCCCTTCTTTAAGTTATATGTGAATATGCTTGCGATACCGAGCACGTCGGCACCTGCTTCGCGGAGAGCTTCCACTACTTCGATACAGCTTCCGCCTGTGGAGATAAGGTCCTCGATAACGACTACCTTGGCTCCCTTCTCAAGTGCTCCCTCGATACGCTTACCGCGTCCGTGCTCCTTGTTGCCGGAGCGAACATATCCCATGGGCAGGTTCATCATGTGTCCGATGATGGCTGCGTGAGGGATGCCTGAGGTGCTTGTTCCCATGAGGACTTCACACTCGGGGTAGTATTCCTTTATAAGTTCAACAAATCCTTCCTCGATCGTTGTTCTGACCTCGGGTGCCGTGAGCGTAAGTCTGTTGTCACAGTACACAGGGCTCTTGATCCCGCTTGTCCATGTAAAAGGGTCGTCGGGCCTGAAGAAAACCGCCTTGATGGACAAAAGTCCGTCAGAAACCTTCATACTTCTCTCTTCATGTGTCATTGCGTAGTCCTCCTTGTATGTATATAATTATATTTTTTCTTCTCCGAAACAGCCCTTTTTCGCGGCTTACAGACTTCTTAGGCGCATCATTCTCCGAGAAATCCCTTCACGCATCTCTCATATGCGGCAACCGGGTCCTCCGCCTGAGTGATGGGGCGTCCGACCACGATGTAGTCGGAACCGATCTCTCTTGCTCTTTCCGGCGTGGTGATCCTGCGCTGGTCATCGCCTGCGCTGTCGGCGAATCTGACGCCGGGCGTTACGGTCACAAATTCCTTACCGAGCTTTTCTTTGACCATGCCGGCCTCAAGAGGCGAGCATACGATCCCGTCGAGTCCGGCCTCTTTTGTGTTCTGCGCATATTTAAGGACAGTCTCCTCAAGCGTTGCGTTAATGAGCAGCTCGTTTCTCATCCTTTCCTCGTCGGTTGATGTGAGCTGTGTGACCGCGATGAGGATGGGGCGTGTTCCGTCGGGTCTTGTGAGTCCCTCGAGCGCTGCCTCCATCATAGCTTTCGTTCCCGCAGCATGGAGATTTGTCATGTCGACATCAAGTCCCGAAAGGACCTTCATTGTCTTCTTAACCGTATTGGGGATGTCGTGAAGCTTGAGGTCAAGGAAGATCTTGTGTCCCGCCGCCTTGATCCTTTTCACGATGTCCGGGCCCGCCGAGTAATAAAGCTCCATTCCGATCTTTACAAACGGTTTCCTTCCTTTGAATTGTCCGAGGAACGCCATTGTCTCGTCCGCTCCCGAAAAATCACATGCGATGATAACATCTCTTTCACTCATTTCGTTTTCCCTTTCATGTATGTTTTATCTGTGAGCTTTTCCTATAATGTCGGTAAGTTTCTCTATCCCGAGTTCTGCGCAGAGCTTCGGAAGCTCTTCTATTATCTTCGGGCAGACATAGGGATCGACAAGGTTTGCCGCACCGACCTCTACTGCCGTCGCACCGGCATACATAAGCTCAATGACGTCGCGCGCCGAACTTACTCCGCCCATGCCGATTATCGGGATCTTGACCGCATCGTAAACCTGGTAGACCATCCTGACCGCGAGCGGGAAGATGCAGGGACCCGACATTCCTCCCGTCTTGTTTGCAAGGATGTGACGACCGGTTTTGATATCTATCCTCATGCCCATAAGCGTGTTTATGAGCGAAAGCCCGTCCGCGCCCGCCTCTTCGCATGCCTTCGCGATCGAAGCGATGTCCGTGACATTCGGCGAAAGCTTCATGTACACAGGCTTGGCAGTCACGGCCTTAACTGCCTTTGTGACCGCTGCGGCGCTCTCCGGAGATGTTCCGAATGCAAGTCCGCCGTCATGAACGTTCGGGCAGCTGATGTTGACCTCGATGATCCCGACCCCGTCCTCTTTGTCTATCCTCTCGCAGTTGTAGGCATATTCATCGATCGAGAATCCGCTGATGTTCGCCACAACCGGCTTTTTAAAGATCTTCCTGAGTGCGGGAAGCTCCTCGCCGATCACCTCGTCAATGCCGGGATTTGCAAGTCCGACGGAGTTGAGCATGCCTCCCTCACACTCCGCGATACGGGGTGTCGGATTACCGAAGCGCTTCTCTCTTGTTGTTCCTTTGAAGGAAAAGCTTCCGAGAACGTTTATGTCATAGAGCTGCGCAAACTCCTCACCGAATCCGAACGTACCGCTGGCCGGGATTATGGGGTTGTCAAGCTTCAGACCCGAGAGGGTAACCGAAATGTCTGATGTTTTTCTTTCCTGTGCGCTCATGTCTTTTTCCTTTTATTCCTATTTGTCCGATATCTTTCGAATCCCGGTTTTCGTTTTCTGCCCGGTAACAATTATTTATAGGTTCGCTTTTTCCTGTCTGTTTGTTCTTTAGGATAATTGCTCTTAAACCTCTTCAAGCACCTCTGCCGCGGGGAACACGGGTCCGTCGGCGCAGACCTTCTTAAAACCCTTTGTGGTCTTGACACTGCATCCCACACATGCTCCGAATCCGCATCCCATGCGCTCTTCAAGGCTGAGCTCGCCGCGATTTCCGACCGACTTTTTGAGAGCCCTGAGCATCGGGAGAGGCCCGCATGCGTAGTAGTAAGGCACAAGATCATTTCCTTCGGATCCCGTACCGTACATCTGCGCTATCGCATCCGTCACAAAACCTTTGATACCGTACGATCCGTCAACGGTTGTGACTGCCACGCGCACCTCCGGCTTTGATCCTCTTTGCAGCCGATCTTTATCCGGCTGCGTTTCCTTGTCGTATATTTCACTGGCATAGTAGGCTTCATCAAAACCTTCGCATCCGAACTCGTAAAGATCGTTCAGGTTAAGGAGATCATTCTCAAGAAAGATCTCATCCTTTGTATTGAATCCGAGGACCGCGTCGACTGCCCTGCCGAGTCTCACAAGCTTCTTTGCGAGCATGTACAGGGGTGCCACACCGCATCCTCCGCCCACAAGGAGAGCCCTCCCCTTTGAGCGTTCCGGATCGAATCCGTTTCCGAGCCCCGTAAGGATGTTAAGTTCTGTCCCCGCGCTCATCCGGGACATTGCATCCGTCCCCTGTCCGACCACCTTGTAGATGATGGTGAGCGTTCTTTCTTCCGCATCGCACACCGAGATCGGTCTGCGCAAAAAATATCCGGGCACGTCAATGTTGATGAACTGTCCGGGAGCCGTGACGGCTGTTGCATCACAATCAAGCTTCATCTCGAAAGTTGCCTTTGCGATCTGAACATTCGAAGTGATCACTGCGGTTTGCATAAAATCTTTCTTCATTACTTGCCTCTCGTTTTGACGATACTCACTTATCGCGTATAACAGAAAAACGGCTCAAATGACACTTTATCGTATCATCAAAGCCGTTGACCTATAATCTGATTTAATGGAAACAACTCCGCCACAACGGGAATTTTCGGTTATTCGTTTCGAAGACAGCTTCTCTTTCATCGCGTTGACTCCTCTAATGTATGCCGGATCTGTTTCATGCACTTTTGGTATGGTAACATAAAAAGAACCCCATTGCAATACACATGAAATAAGTCTCAATATTCAGATTATTTCGTCAAATTAATTATGAAAATCTATCAGATGTAATTCTTCGAAAAAAGGATTGACGTGCTTAGACTATTGTGATAGTCTGTAGACTATAGTGATAGTCCGGAGGTGTGAAATGAAAGAAAAACTTTTTGACAGCGAAGCCAAAGTGATGGAGATTCTTTGGAAGGAAGGCCCGCTTTCCGCCAAAGAGATCAGCCTGATCGCTGCCGATCGGATCGGCTGGAACAAGAACACGACATACACGGTGATCAAGAAACTTGAGGCAAAGGGCTTCATCAGAAGAGACGAACCGGGATTCATGTGCACACCCCTGATCACCGAGAACGAAATCCGAAAGAACGAGACCTCTTCGCTTCTCAAGCGTTTCTTCGGCGGTTCGCGAAAAGCGCTCTTCTCGGCACTCATTGAAGACGAGGAGCTCACCGAGAGTGAGATTAAGGAACTTAAGGACATGATAGATAAGCATATGGGCGGTAAACACCGCGCTTGAAACGGAGGTAGAAGGGATGCTCGCAGATATCGTTTACTGGATCATAAACATGAGCATAACCTCGTCGATCATGGGACTCGTTGTGCTCCTGATCAGGAGGATCAAAAGGTTACCGCGCAGAGTGGCTGTGTTCCTGTGGATCATTCCTTTCTTCAGGATGTGCGTTCCGATCGCGTTCACCAGCTCTTTCAGCTTTATGAATCTCATTTCGGAGTACATCTACAGACCTAATACTGTTATGGTTTCCCCGTCTGCGGATTTTTTATCCGTAACAGCCATGAATTCCATCGGTGCCGCAGCAAGCTACGATCCGATAGTATACAAAACTAACATACTTGAAGAGGTGTTCGGGATCGCCGGGATAATCTGGATCATCGTAACACTTGCAGTCCTTCTTGCTTTCACCATAATGTACGTCGGCACGATGAAAGTGATCGGCGACGCGCGAAAGATCGAAGACGGTGTTTATGTTTCGGGAAAGATCGACAGCCCCGCCGTCTACGGAATCATAAGACCGAGGATAATCCTTCCGAAGGACTGTAAAGGAAAGAAAAGGGAATTCGTCCTGAGACACGAAAGAACGCATGTCAGAAGGAAGGACAATCTTTGGAGGCTTTTAGGCTTTATCGTCGCTTCCGTTCACTGGTTCAATCCGCTCTCCTGGCTCTTCCTGAAGGCTTTCCTTGCCGACCTCGAGCTGGCATGTGACGAAACGGCGGTGGCAAAGCTCAGTGAAGATGACCGCAAGGAATATGCAGTCTCGCTTATCGGATCCGTTCGCAGTAAAAACATGTTTATATCGGCGTTCGGAGGAGCGAAGGTCCGAACGAGGATCGAGAACCTTGTCTCGTACAGGCAGTTGACGGTTTTCTCGGCCGCAGGCCTCGGGCTCCTGGTCGCAGCGATCATATACGTTCTGATCACAAACGCAGCATAAACTGCATCCGGTGAAGCAATAAACTTTGTAAAAGCGGTACATACCACAATCAATCTAAGGGATGATTATGAATCCCGATAAATAGCCATGTGTTGGCAAAAAGGAGAATATGATTATGAAAAAATTCAATTCCGAAAAAAATGGTTTTGTCACACTCACGGCCATGATCCTTTGCTTTCTTATTTCTCTCTCCCTGTCGTCATGCTATAAGGAAAATCCTCAAAGCGAACCTCAGGAAGTCACAGACAACGGGAAAGAATCGGAGCCCTCTTCCGGCGTAAAAAAAATCGATTTTGAGGCAGCCAAATCAAGCGACTCCCACGTACAAATTGAAATCGATAAGGATTCAGTCAAATTTTGGTATTGGGGCGTTCCAGACACTTCGGGTATCGGGAAGGATTTTTTCGGGGATCCCGGTCTCATCAGCGATGATTTCATCGGAGAAATCATAATTCCGGATCCTGAAGTGACACCTTCGACAGAGAACGAGGCCGGAATTTACGGTGGATACTTCTTTATACCGATAGATGGAGAAGTTTACAGATATAATTCTGACACCCGGCTCCGTGCTGATGCGAATTATGTAAGTAAATATTCAAAGGACACTCTGATTTATGAAGGTACCGTAAGTCAGCTTTTGGATGGCGTTGAAGAATGGAAGTTCTATACCGTTCGCGAAAATCCGGAACACAGATATCTGATTGGGTCTTCTGCAGCCGGAGACATGCTCTTGAAATACGCTCCCGCTCTCGGGATCTCGGAAGAAGAGATCGAGGACGTAAAAAAGAACGGATTTGTGGTAACCAGAGGAATGGAACCGCCATATGCCCGAGAACTCATGGACGAATTCTTAAAAAAATCCGAAGCCGGCGAGCCTGCAAGTGTAAGGATTGCGAAAGTCTACGATCTGTCGGGAAACATTTCATCCGAGCTTGAAAAAGCAACAAGACAGGACTATCCGAGCCTCTTTCTGACAGAACTCAGTTTTGACGGAAGCACGTATACGACCAGTCCTTTAAACAGAGTTGAAGGCGATTACGTGCATGCCGAGCGCAAGGGTATCGATTCGAGCGAACAAACATGGAAATACCTCAAACGCCTGACTGACGTTCCGCGAGTCAAAAGTGCACTTTACAAAAGTGCCGAAAGATATGTGCTTGTCAATGATGACAGTATAACATGGGACGACCTAATTAACGGAATGATAAGCAGCCAAATGGGGGACTACATCCCGTTTGAGGAAGTCATTACAATCTATGATGAAGAATAAGCTTCTATTTCCAAAAGCGATGAAGCTTCTCCCTACAAATCTCCATACACTGTCAATTCCAAAATCATTTGAACCGTGGTGACCAACACTTGGGAGCAGCATAAATGAAAGATCTTTGTCAGTTACTTATTGATCGGAGATAATCTTCTTTTTCAACAGGATTTGATACAGCAGAACAAGCACTGCAAACAAGATCATCTCAAAGAAACATATTATGAGTTCGGTCATGCTCTGAAGCAGATGTGAGCCAAACAGTCCGAATATACCGCTGATAAGCCTCCTCATGATTATTACACTACAGTACGAGAATGAAACTGAGAGTCCCACCACAGGTTTATGAAATTGAACTATCAATCCCACAGCCAAAAAGATCCACACTAATTGTTCCGCCAACGTAAACCCGTCTATTCCGAGGCCGGGTATTCTTGTGATCCAAAAGGCTATCAAAAACGGAACCAGGCAGAGCACTGTGTATATCAGAATTCTTTTTGGCGAACCTTCTTCCTGCTTTACGCGTTTGTAGCACTTTCGCGCTGCCAATATCATCTCAAAAATCACTATGGCAGCAAAGAAAGAAATCACCCATACAGAATAATTACTCGAAGTAAAACGCTTTAGTTCTTCATGCGTCATCATACTCTTCCTGTAGTCGTTTACATAGTTACCTACGAACTCACCTATTATGATCGTCACAGGAAGCGCATAAGACAAGTAAACAGCTCTGTACCAACTGAACCAGGCGAGTATAAGAGCCGCTACCCAGACCAGCATATAGTAGTGCTGCATCATCCACGTAAACAAGTAGTTCTTAGGAATGCACGTCTTGGTCAAAACTATCAAAAGCACAAAAGGAATCGCGCATATGATGACAGTTATCACCGTCTTTTTTATTCTTGCTACTGTTGAATTCACATTCTGTTTTTTCATAGTTTCTTTCCTGTCTTAACCTATAACATTGAAATTATACTGTATTGTCCGTCGTTTTTCTGACACGCATCGACTCTTCATATATTTTTTTATATCTCTCTTTCTTTTTTCTTATATGTCTTTTTATCAAATAGAAAGACATGCAACATATCAGCAGAAATATAAAACCATACAGCCATATAAAAAATGTCTTATCATTTTCTCGAATGTAATACTCAATCACTGCCAGCCAAAAAGCGCAAAAGAAAGCGTACGCTATTGAGTATCCAACCCATTTATTTATAAATGCAGCAATTATCGCTATCACCCAGATGTACAGGTAGTTCCTCCTGCTCATCCATTTAAACAAATACTGATCAGAAAACCATATCAATTCCATGATCTTAATAACAGCAAACGGAGCGAGCGCAATAAGCGCCGATATAAGTCTTTTGAATACTTGTTTCTTTGTCATTGTAACTCTCCTTAACAGACGGAATAGGCACTTACAGATTGCCGTCTTTTTTTATTCTAGCCATAGTTGAATCTTTAAGTTGTTTTCTCATATCCTATCCTTGTACTCTTTCCAAGAGACAAATATACTTTTCCCTTTTTTATGCCACGCCATAATCAAGAAGCACGGAAAGTATGCCAAAACAATGATACATATGTATATTATAATATTGCGTGTTTGAAGGCTGGCAATAAGCTGTTCGTGCATTTTCGCTTGCTGCTCAAAAGGAATGTCTTGGGAAATAGACACCGGTTGTCCCAGCAATGCATTGTTGGCAATCGAGAGGTAAACATTGCCAACCAACACAGCTTGAAGCAATGCCACGACAAATGAAGATTTATAATCTGACAAAAATGTCAATAATGACACCTTCTTTGCTGTTTTTTTCATAACGTCCTCCTCATAAGTAATTCTGTAAATAATACTACCACAAAATTTACGTTTTTTTCGCACCTCGTAAAAATTGGTATGTAACTCGTAATAAAATGCACTTTGAAACGATTTTTTGTGGTTTTTGACCCCCTTTCCCGGATAAAGGTCTCCTTTTGCAGTTCAAGGAAAATACTTCAATAGATTTCCCTATATCAAGAGCCCCGCAAATCTGTATGAGTATACGCCCCGTGCACAAGCATACCAACAAACAAAGAGGGCGGCTGAACCGGCCGCCCAATAGTTTTAGGTTTTCTTTTGT
>CAMIZL010000034.1 GCA_946403295.1 uncultured Clostridia bacterium
ATGCGGAGTAAGAGACTTGAACTCTCACGTCTGTTGACACATGATCCTTAGTCATGCCTGTCTGCCAATTCCAGCAACTCCGCATCATCGCTCAAAAACTATCGTTTTCTCACGTGCTTTATTAGGATACACCCTCGACCCACGTTTGTCAACACAAAAATTTTGTGTTTTCCGGCAAATTTTTCTATTTTCCCGCAATACTGTCGAGGATCTCGAAAATCTTTTCCGTGGCGTCTCCGGCCTCGGATCCGCTCATAGCTTCAATGAACCTGTCTCTCTCGTCGTAGACCTTTTCCGCTGCCTCAATGATCGTGTCGGGTGTCATGATCTCCTCGGGAAGAACGAAACTGTAGCCTGCCTTCTCAAATGACCTCGCATTGAGGATCTGGTCACCCCTGCTGGCTGCTGCCGAAAGCGGGATCAGAACAGCGGGCTTCTTGAGTGCCAGAAGCTCGCAAACCGCATTTGCGCCGGCTCTTGAGATAAGAAGATCCGCTGCCGCAAAAAGATCTTTGAGATCTTCGTCCACATATTCAAACTGTTTATAACCGGTTTTTCCCGCAAGGCTTTCGTCAAAACGTCCTTTGCCGCAAAGGTGGATGATGTCGAACTTGTTTATAAGCGTCGGAAGCGCCGATCTCACTGCCTCGTTGATCTTCATGGCTCCGGAGCTGCCTCCCATGATCATGAGGACCGGCTTCGAGCCGTCAAAACCCGCTATCTCGAGACCCCTTTCTCTTTTGCCTTCAAAAAGAGCCTTCCTGATGGGTGTCCCCGTGCAGACCGATTTGCCTTCGGGGAGGTACTTCATGGTCTCGGGGAAGTTGCAGCACACAGTCTGTGCCTTCTTGATACACAACCTGTTGGCAAGTCCGGGCGTCATGTCCGACTCATGGATAACGACGGGGATCTTGCGCTTCGCTGCCGCATGTACAACAGGCACAGCCACAAAACCGCCTTTCGAGAAGACCACGTCGGGCTTAAGCTTCTTGAGGAGCTTCTTTGCCTGTCTCATGCCGGCAAGCACCTTGAACACGTCCGAGATGTTTTTGAGGCTCAGGTACCTGCGGAGCTTGCCCGTCGAGACTCCGTAGTAGGGGATCCCGATCCTGCCGATAAGTCTTTCCTCGATACCTCCCTTCGAACCGATGTAACTGATATCGTAGCCTTCCGATTTAAGCTTCTCTATAAGCGCTATATTGGGCGTGACATGACCTGCAGTCCCGCCGCCTGTAAGAACTATCTTTTTCACCCTGATATCCTCTTGACTCTGTCTTTCGACAGGATCATATTCCGACTCCTGCCTTTCTCTTCTCAGAACGATCTGTTCGTATCCGCAACCGTCACATCTGCGCAACAGCTTCTTTTAAAGCAATGCTGAGCTGGTCGGGGCAAGACGTGCCCTTCATTCCGCACTTGATGCCCTCGATCCTGGCGATCGCTTCACCGACTTCCATGCCCTCAACAAGGCGGGAAACGCCCTGCGTGTTGCCTGCGCATCCGCCGACTATCCTGACATGCTCGATGATCTTTTTACCGTCTTTTTCGGAGATCTCAACATCCATCTGTCTGGAGCAGACTCCTTTGGGTGTATATGTATATGTCATATTGTTCTCCTTTTCTACTGGCGTAGAATTATCTTGTGCACCGATCTTGTTTTATTGCACCTTGCTCTGCAACAGCTTTTGGTCACGAAAGCTTCGCAACTCTTCTCACATGGTTGGCACCGTTCGAGAAAGGCGTTTCAAGGAACGCGTCGATGATCCCGAGCGCAACTCCCTCGCCGACAACTCTTCCGCCGAGGCAGATCACGTTCGCATCGTTGTGCTCGCGTGTTGCGCGTGCGGTAAACTCGTCTGTACAAACCGCAGCACGGATCTCTCTGTGACGGTTGGCCGCGATCGAGATACCGATACCTGTGCCGCAAACAAGGATGCCGTTTGCTGCCTCTCCGCCGATTATCGCCTTGCAGACTGCTTCAGCGTAGTCGGGGTAGTCGCACGACTTGTCATCATATGTTCCGTAATCCTTAAACTCAATTCCTTTGTCTTTTAAATGTGCCATAATGGCCTGCTTTAAAGCAAAGCCCGCATGGTCGCTTCCGATCGCTATCATTCTGTTTCCTCTCTTATGTGTTTCTTTTCAGTTTTCTTTGTCCGTCCGGACATCACTGTCATGCCCGCCGAATACCGTGAAAATTATATTCTTTATCCAAAGATTTGTAAAGAAAAGCCATCGACTATTCATTGGTATCCATTCCGAAATTTCTGACAACCGTATTTATTGCTTTCCATTCTTGAATTTTTTCTCCCAGATATGCAACCCCCTTTTCGGTTATGCGATAATACTTCCTTGCCGGTCCGCTCGACTCAGTTCCTTCATATGTTTCGGTATATCCCTCCGAACAAAGCCTCCGAAGAATCGCATATATATAACTGTTATCATTCTCCGGAAAGTATTCGACCATCTTTTTCATGATCGGATATCCATATTGGTCGTTTTTTGAGATGTACATTAAAATACACATCTCTATTATGCCTTTTTTTATCTGTGAGTCCATTCTGCTACTTCTCTGTTTTGGTCAACCCACTCCCTCATTAACCCTCGCCAAAACCATTCACATTCTCCTTGTCTTGTTTTTTTGTCATATATATGTAATACATTATTGCCAGAGCAGACAATGCAAAAAATACCGTTCCGCAACTGCCAATGTATTCACTCTTCACCAAAACATCTAAATCTTCAATATTTCTTGTCCTCGATAAGTACTCCCGCGTCACATCAGCACATACCGCTGACTGTACCATCAATCCTCCAAATCCGATTTTTGTCCTGATACCATACAACAGAACCGAAAACAAAAAAACCGCAGATGACGTTGCTATAACACACAAACACAACCACTTTGCCGCAACACCCACATTTGAAACTTCTTTTACGGAGCCCACATAGGCCGGTAAGAAATAGAAGAAAGATGCCACGATGATCTCCAAGACAATAACAATTGTTTCCAAAAGCCAAAACAATTTTCCATTATTATCCATCTTCCTTTTCCCGGCAGGAATCAGGTAATCTTTTGTGAGAATTGCAAAAAGAAAAGCGAACTCAACTACGCCAATCAGGGAATATAACCGGATAGATATGCGACTCAGGTATATTTTTGTCAATACTATACTTAGTACAACAAGTGCTAATTCTATCAAAAACGATATCCGTATGGCTCTCCCTTTTATGATCTCCCGCGCAAGCCTTCGAGGTTCTCCGTATACAGCACTGATACTGTCGTCATGCCGCGTACTACTTTCCAGATCAAGTAGAATATCTTTGATTTCTTCAGTTTTTAGAAAAGGAACCAACCTGTTTTTTAATGATATATAATATTTCAATTCTTCCATACTACCCCTCCTCTTTCAGAAGCGACTTCTAAAACCGAATCTAATTCCTCACATCCCCTCTAATCTCTTAAGGGATCCGGGCGGTCTTAATCCAAGCTTTCCACTGAAGCAGGCCCCAGAGTACCGGTAATATAGTACCAAACTATTGTGTAAAAAACAATACTTTCCTATGAGATCCTCATAGTTTTTTTTCATTGCCAACCTGTTCTATATGATATCCTGCCGCCTTCATAAGTCTGTTCATGATGGCGCTGCCGAGGCCTCCGTCCGAGAGAGCCTGCGAAAAGATCTTCTCGGTGCCCTCGTCGTCGAATTCACGGAGTCTGGCAAAAAGGACGGATGCGATCTCTTCCTCGTTGTCGCGGGACCCGAGAGTCTTGATCACTGTTTTGTCGCCGAACTTCTCCCTATAGATGCTTTCTTCCTCGTTACAAACCAAGAGACCCACTTTACTGCCGTCCCGGAGGGCCTTCTCCGTCTCGGCGAGGATCCGCTCCCGAACCGCCTGCCCGGTTCCCGAGTAGATCACAAGATCACCCTTGGGGGCGTAGTGCCTGTACTTCATGCCGGGCGCCTTGGGCGGTGCTTTCTCGTCGCCGGGTTTCCCCGATACAGCCCGGTCATAACCGACGTCAGGTATAAGCGTTGCTAACATCTCTTTCGTAATGAACCCGGGGCGAAGAATGAGAGCCGGCTCGCAGGTCAGATCCACGATCGTTGACTCAAGGCCGATCTTTGACGCGCCCGCATCGATGATCATGTCGATCCTGCCCGAAAGGTCTTCTGTTACGTGCTGCGCGCAGGTGGTCGAAGGGCGTCCCGAAAGATTCGCGCTCGGCGCTGCGATCGGTACACCGGCTTCTCTGATGAGCATCGCCGCAACCGGATCCGATGGCATCCTCACCGCAACAGTGTCAAGGCCGCCCGTCGTTTCGCGGGGGAGATCGTCTCGTTTTTTCAGTATCATGGTAAGCGGGCCGGGCCAGAATTTTTCGGCCAGGTCGTACGCAAGCTGCGGTATGTCCCGCGCGACGCGTGTAAGCTCGGAAATATCGGCGATGTGCACTATGAGCGGGTTGTCGCTCGGTCTGCCCTTAGCGGCGTATATTCTTTTTGAAGCGGTCGGGTCGAACGCGTCTCCTCCGAGTCCGTACACGGTCTCGGTCGGAAATGCCACAAGGCCCCCTTTTTGAATGATCTGAGCCGCTTTTTTTATGTCTTTCGGAGTAAGCTTTTCCCTGTCAACTTTTATGATCTCGGTTTTCATGTTTTCCTTTCGGTCCCTAAAGGCGCTGTTTCTCACTAATGTTTATGTATCTTTGCGGAGCGGTTTTGGTGCCGACCTCTCCGCATATGATCTTTCCCTCTTCATCTGTATCTTTGCGGAGCGGTCTTGGTGCCGATCTTTCCGCGTATGATCTTTCCCTCTTCATCGCGCGATAATTATAACGCCTGAGGCCCATTATGTTCAAGGATTAATACTCCTTTGCGTTTTAAGCTCTGCCGATGACCCCAAAAATACAAGGATTTATATGTTTTTGTTGACAAAAACGGATATGCCTGTATAATTGTATACAATCATACAAAAATCCGGAAGGCGATGTATAATCGGGAGTCGGAAATTTCGAGAGGGGATCAAAGAGTTATGATAAAGACAGAATTATCCATCAATCCTAACACAAATCTTTTAGAACAGGATCCGTATGCGTATCAGCTTCAGGACGTTGCAGAGCCTGAGCTTTTCCGCCAGATCTATCCTTATTCGGAAGTTCCCAAGATACCTTTCAATTACAGAAAGGTTCCTTCGCATATGCCCGACGATATCTTCATTACCGACACATCTTTCCGTGACGGTCAGCAGTCGCGTTCTCCCTACACCGCAAAGCAGATGGTCGACATCTACAAGCTCCTTCACCGTCTCGGAGGCCCTAACGGCATGATCCGCCAGACGGAGTTCTTTGTGTATTCAAAGAAGGACAGGGATGCCATCGAACAGTGCAAAGAGCTCGGCTACGAATTCCCCGAGATAACAACATGGATCCGTGCGTCCAAACAGGACTTCGAACTTGCGAAGACGATGGGCATCAAGGAAACGGGTATCCTTATGAGCTGCTCGGATTATCACATCTTCAACAAGATGGGCCTCACAAGAAAACAGGCCCTCGACAAATACATGGGCATCGCAAAAGAATGTATCGAAGCCGGTCTCAGACCCCGTTGCCACTTTGAAGACATCACCAGGGCTGACTTCTACGGCTTTGTCATTCCTTTTGCGTCGGCACTCAAGGAGCTTTCGGACGAGAGCGGTATCCCCATCAAGATCCGTGCCTGTGACACCATGGGTTACGGTATCCCCTATGCGGGCGTTGCTCTTCCCCGAAGCGTATCCGGTATCTTCTACGGACTTCAGCATTATGCCGGTATTCCGAGCGAGATGCTTGAATGGCACGGACATAATGATTTCTATAAAGGCGTTGTTAATTCTTCCGTTGCCTGGATGTACGGCTGCGGCGCCGTAAACTGCTCACTCCTCGGAATCGGCGAGCGTACCGGTAATGTTCCGCTCGAAGCTATGGTCATCGAATACGCTTCGCTGCGCGGCAACTTTAACGGCATGGATCCCCGTGTTATCACGGAGATCGCCGACTATCTCGTTAACGAGACCGGTTATCAGCTCCCTCCCAACACTCCTTTTGTCGGAAGAGACTTCAACCTCACCCGTGCGGGCATCCACGCGGACGGCCTCTTAAAGGACGAGGAGATATACAACATTTTCGATACGGAACTTATCCTTAACCGTCCCGCTACGGTTTCGGTAACAAACACTTCGGGTCTTGCGGGGATCGCTTGCTGGATCAACCGTCGCTTCGGTCTCAAGGGCGAAGAGCAGATCAGTAAAAAGAATCCCGCTGTTGCAAAGATCAAGGAATGGGTTGACAAACAATATGACGAAGGCCGTGTGACCATCATCAGCGGCGAGGAAATGCTTGCGCAGGTACGTCTCTATAAGGATGAACTTCCCGGCGTGCCCGCAGAGATTAAGTAAGGAGAGATCGGATCATGAAAACCCTTCAGCCTGTTAAAGATACCGGCTCCCTAAGAGCGCGTGTATTTGCTGAGCTTGAACACAGCATTTTGAGCGGAGAATATAAAGCAGGTGACACTATGAACGAGCTGCGGCTCTCACGTGACCTCGGTGTCAGCAGAACACCCATCCGTGAAGCGCTCATGCAGCTTGAGCTCGAAGGACTTGTGGAAACGATCCAGAATAAGGGTGCCGTTGTTGTCGGAGTATCTGTTAAGGACATCGAGGATATATACGCGATCAGACTTCACATCGAAGGCTTCGCTTCCGAACTCGCAACATCGCGGATCACGGAAGAAGAGCTTGTCGCCCTGGAAAAAATGATAGAGCTCCAGGAATTCTACATTCAAAAAGACGACCGCGACCAGATCTGGAAGCTCGATACCGATTTCCATAAGCTTATATACGAGGCGTCGGGGAACCGCCCGTTACGAGCCATGCTCACCAACTTCCACAATCAGATCCAAAGAGGACGAGGTCTTTCACTCCACGCTCCGGGACGCGCGATAAAAGCCGTCAACGAGCACAGGCAGATCCTTGAAGCGATCAAGAACCGCGACGCCGCAAAGGCCTGCGAACTTACTACCGAGCATGTACGCCTTGCACTTCTCAATTTCCGCACCGAAGTTCAGGCACTGCTCGCCGAAGATAAATAAATTTGTGTTTTTTGTATTTGGGGGAATATGCAAAAGAAAGAAAAGATCAGACTGTCTTTATTTATCATATACAGCATCGCCATGCTCCTGGCGCTCTTTATACGCCCGAGCACCTGTGTCGAATCGGCCGGTTATTGGGAGAATGTAAAGCTGCATTTTAATCCCGTCCCTTTCGAAACGATCGCGTACTTTAACAAGCTCCTCGGTTACAATCTGACCTTTGGGGTCTTCGCCCAGGTTCTCGGAAATCTTATCGGAAATGTTCTTTTCTTTGTTCCGTTCGGGTTTTTCCTTGTCGGGATAAAAGAAGGTACGGCTCGTCCGTTTTGGAAGGTAATGCTTTATTCTTCCGTCACGATCGTTATCATAGAATTAATGCAGATGTTTACACTTGTCGGTTATTGCGACATAGACGACCTGATCCTCAACGAGGCGGGTGTCGCGATAGGATATCTCGCGCGGAAGATCTTTTCGTAGACCGGCCGTTACATGCAGATCACCGATTGACAAAACAGCCCTCCAGAGGGCTGTTTATTATCTTAAAGATCAAGTCGTTTTATCAGATTCTCAAATTCTCCGTGACGTATCACTTCAAGAAGTGAATTAAATGAACGAAGTGCCTTGATCATTTGCTCGTTTGTAATAAGCCCCTTTTCAAGGGCATCCGCCGCTTCGTCCGCATCAAGGATAAGCTCACGTCCGTTCGGATATATGATCACATCCAGGAGCAGATCGTTGCTCGTGAACGTGTTATTCTCATCATCAATGATGAATTCACAGATATCGCAGTACCATTCAAGGGTATTGCCTTCTTCGTCCATAATATTGCTGATCTTCCAGCCTTCCTTAAGGCAGTATACGGAAACGCCCGCGGCAAAATCAGTCCTGGGGCGAAGAGGCTTCCATTTGGTGATCAGATAATTCTCATCGAGAAAAACACGCTCGTCATTTTTAAGATCGATATATTCTTTCGGAATATATCTCCTTCTGTAGATTTTCAGACCTTCAAGAACCATAACCGCAATCCCCTCTTATACCTTTGTATCCCCTTAACTAATATATCACTTTTTCATAACAGAAAAACCCTGCAGGCAAAATTTCCGTCCATCCCGCAACGGCCGGAAAAGTCCGCTCCTGTTACATATGCGTTAAACAAAACAATCGGGGAAATCCCCCTTTTGAAATATAAGCGTTAAATAACTAAATCCGGCAGACCGCATACGGACTGCCGGATATATTTGTTATTTATTATCTGCCTGTGCAACGTCAATTCTCACAAGTGCCCTCTGCAGACGTGCTTTTGCTACTGTCTTTTCCTCGGTTGTGGCATTCTCGTCTTCAAGGACCTTAAGTGCATTGTCTCTTGAAAGCTCTGCTCTGGGAACATCGATATCCTCTTTCCACTCCCATGTCGTAGCAAGAAGGTGACCCTTATTGTTCATCATGCTGATCATGCCGCCGACGCATGCTGCGTGGCGCTCGGTCCCGTCTTCGAGCCTTATATATGCGTCACCCATTCCCAGTGCCGTACAATAATTGGAATGTCCGGCAAGGATTGCAAGGTCTCCCGTTATGGTCCTGCACTTAACGCGCTCAACCTCTCCGTCAAACAGGAGCCCGTCGGGGGTGCCGATCGTTAGCGGATAGTGTGCCATAAGGCTTTACTCCTTTCAGACCGAATTATTTGCCTGCCTGTCCGGCTTTGGCAAATACATCATCAATAGTTCCTGCCATAAGGAAGCAGCTCTCGGGAATGTCATCGCACTGACCGTCAAGGATCATTCTGAAGCCGCGAAGTGTTTCCTTAAGAGGAACATACTTACCGGGCATACCTGTGAACTGCTCCGCTACAGAGAAGCTCTGCGAAAGGAAACGCTGAACCTTACGTGCTCTGTTAACGGTAAGCTTATCCTCGTCGGAAAGCTCGTCCATACCCATGATGGCGATGATATCCTGAAGTTCCTTATAACGCTGAAGTACACGCTGAACCTCACGTGCAACCTCATAATGCTCGTTGCCTACAACCTCGGGGGTCAGGATACGGCTTGTGGAATCAAGAGGATCAACTGCGGGATAAATACCCATGCTGGCGATATCTCTCGAAAGAACCGTGGTGGCATCGAGGTGGGTGAATGTCGTTGCGGGAGCGGGGTCGGTAAGGTCATCGGCGGGCACATATACGGCCTGGATCGATGTAATGGAACCCTTACGTGTCGATGTGATACGCTCCTGAAGAGTACCCATATCGGTTGCAAGCGTAGGCTGGTAACCTACGGCTGAAGGCATACGTCCGAGAAGTGTCGAAACCTCCGAACCTGCCTGTGTAAATCTGAAGATGTTATCAATGAAGAGAAGCACGTCCTGATTCTTAACATCACGGAAATACTCCGCCATGGTAAGACCCGAAAGACCTACTCTCATACGTGCTCCCGGGGGCTCGTTCATCTGACCGTAGACTAAGGCGGTCTTTTCGATAACGCCGCTTTCCTTCATTTCGTTATACATATCGTTACCTTCACGTGTACGCTCGCCTACACCCGTGAAGATGGAGTAGCCGCCGTGCTCTGTGGCAACGTTGTGGATAAGCTCCTGAATAAGTACGGTCTTACCTACTCCGGCACCGCCGAAGAGGCCGATCTTACCACCCTTTGCGTAGGGGCAGATAAGGTCAACGACCTTGATACCTGTCTCAAGGATCTGCGTCGAAGCTGCCTGCTCTTCGTAGGAAGGAGCGGGACGATGGATAGACCAACGTTCCTCTGTCTCAACGGGAGGCTGGTTGTCAACGGGGTCACCGAGAAGGTTGAATACGCGCCCGAGGCATGCCTCACCGACAGGAACCTTTATGGGGTCTCCCGTGTCAACTGCTTCGATGCCGCGAACAAGACCGTCCGTGGAATTCATCGCGATGCATCTGACGGTGTTATCGCCGATCTGCTGGGCAACTTCGGCAACAAGCTTTCTGCCCTCGTAATTGATCTCGACTGCATTCAGGAGAGCGGGCAGTTCGTCAGGCTCAAACCTGATGTCAAGAACGGGACCCGTGACCTGTACCACCCGGCCAATATGTTTATCGCTCATGTTTTTCTCCTTTAAAAACTATAAGTCTGTTTATCCGCTTATGGGCATAAGCCCGGCGGTTAATATCTTGACATTATCATAACCCTTCGGCTCCGCCGACGATCTCGGTGATCTCCTGGGTTATGCTTGCCTGACGTGCACGGTTATACGAAAGATTGAGTGTATCGATCATCTCTTCCGCATTGCTTGTAGCCGACTCCATCGCTGTACGTCTTGCGGCCTGCTCACTTGCCATCGAGTCACATACGGCGCCGTAGATAACTCCCGCTACATATTCGGGAACGATCGCATCGAACACCGCGATACTGTCGGGCTCATAAAGTATCAGATTTTTGACAGGCTCGTCTATTCCGTCATCGTCCAGGTCGGAGATCGGAAGGATCGGAAGCACATGGGGTTGCTGGGATAACATGGAAACAAATTCCGTATAAACGAGTCTTATGCTTCCGTATTCTCCGCTTTTATATGCTTCGCAAAGGATCTTTGCGATCTCAAAGCAGTCCGAAACGCCTATTCCGGCGATCTGTGCATGCCTTTCCGACAAAAGCGTTATCTTACGCTTACGGAAATAGTCGACTGCTTTCTTTCCCACGGGGAGAACCGCATATCCTTCTCTGCCCGCGGCATCGGCCTCAAGGCATTTGAAAAGATTTGAGTTGTAGCCGCCCGCGAGTCCTCTGTCACCTGCCATGACCACGTAGCAAACCTTTTTACCCGGTTGTACCGAGGCATATACCGAAGAAAAATCCGTATTCCCGCAGGCAATGTCCTTCAGAGTCGCGAACAACTCTTTGAAATAGGGTCTGCAGTTTTCAGATCTTTCCTTGGCCCTGCGCAACTTTGACGACGCAACCAGCTCCATGGCCTTTGTTATCTGCATGGTGCTTTTAACGCTCTTGATGCGCAGCTTAACTGCTTTCATGTTAGCTGCCATATGGACATCCTCTCGTCTTTATATCCTTATTGTTTCTGCTCAAGGAACTGCTTGGTAAATACATCGAGAGCCTTCTTCAAGTGCTCTTCGGTACTCTCTTCAAGTTTTCCGGTCTCCTTAACGGCCTTTGCGAATGCAACCGCATCGGGATCCTTGTCAAGGAACGCGAAAAGTTCTGTCTCATAACGACGGATATCCTCGATCGGAACCTCGGAAAGAATGTTCTTGGTAACCGCATATATAATGGCGATCTGCTTCTCAACCGGAACGGGTGAGTTCTGGTCCTGTTTAAGAACCTCCACGATCCTCGCACCCTGATCGAGACGTGCCTTTGTATCGGCATCGAGGTCGGAACCGAACTGGGCGAAGCTCTGGAGCTCACGATACTGTGAATAGATAAGCTTCAATGTTCCGGCAACCTTCTTCATTGCCTTGATCTGCGCATTACCGCCTACACGGGATACCGAGATACCGGGGTTTACCGCAGGCATAACGCCTGAGTGGAAAAGCTCGGTCTCAAGGAATATCTGTCCGTCCGTGATCGAAATAACATTGGTGGGGATATATGCGGATACATCGCCTGCCTGTGTCTCGATAACGGGAAGCGCCGTGAGCGATCCGCCTCCGTGTGCCGCATCAAGCTTGGCCGCACGCTCGAGAAGTCTCGAGTGGAGGTAGAATACATCGCCGGGATATGCTTCACGTCCGGGTGGACGACGGATAAGAAGCGAGAGTGCTCTGTAAGCAACCGCGTGCTTCGAGAGATCATCATAAATAACAAGAACGTGACGTCCTTTATTCATGAAATACTCGCCCATTGCACAGCCCGAATAAGGCGCAATGTATTGGAGGGGTGATGCCTCCGAAGCGCTGGCGGATACAACTATCGTGTAATCCATAGCGCCGTTTTTCTTAAGGTTTTCAACAAGACCCGCAACCGTAGATCTCTTCTGGCCGATAGCCACGTAGATACAGATCACGTCCTTGCCTTTTTGATTTATTATGGTATCCGTCGCAATGGTCGTCTTTCCTGTCTGACGGTCGCCGATGATCAGCTCACGCTGTCCACGGCCGATCGGGATCATGGAATCGATGGCCTTTATGCCCGTCTCAAGGGGCTCAAATACCGACTGTCTCTCGCAGATACCGGGTGCGTTGCTCTCAATGGGGCGGAACTCGTTCGTAACGATGGGACCCGCTCCGTCGATGGGCTGGCCGAGCGCATTAACAACACGCCCGATCATGGCGTCGCCCACGGGAACCGACACAACCTTACCGGTTCTGGTTACGGTCTGGCCCTCACCGATCTTTTCATCGGAACCGAAGAGCACGATCGAAACGCTGTTCTCTTCAAGGTTCTGAGCCATACCGAAGCTTCCGTCCTCAAATTCGATCAGCTCGCCCGACATGCAGTTTATAAGTCCTGCTGCTCTGGCGATACCGTCACCTACGTTGAGGATGGTTCCGGTCTCATTCTGCTTAATGGTATTCTCGTAGTATTTGATCTGGCTGCGGATGACTTTGGATATTTCTTCGGGTTTTAACTGCATAATTCCTTTCCATCCTTTAGATAATAGTCTCTGACAGCTTCCTGTGAATGCTCTCAAGACGGGTGCTCACCGTGCCGTCGTATTGTTTACCGTCGATCTCAACCTTAAGACCCGCAAGCACGCTCGCGTCAATCCTGGTTGACAGATCGATCTTTCGTCCGGTGTTCTTTTCAAGTTTCTCCCGGAGTGCCGCGATCTGTTCGGCACTTAATGCAACCGCACTTGTTACGACCGCTTCCGAGATATTATTGTCACGGTTATACCTCTTGATGTAAGTTTCCCTGCATCCTTCAAACTCACGCAGAAGTCCGCGCTCACACAAAAGCTTAAGGAAATTCACAAGATAACGGTCACAGGAGCTACCGAAGGCTTCCTCGATAAGCCCAAGCCTCTTCTCCTTCTTGATCGAAGGTTCCAGCAGAAGCGTCACATAATCGGGGTTTTCCCTGAAAAGCTTGAACACTTCGGTAAGCTCTTCGAGGATCTGCCCTGTATGACCTTCCTCCACTGCAAGGTCGTAGAGGCTGCCTCCGTAAATAACGGCACGCTCTGTCATAATTAAGTCCCTACTTTCTCAATGAACTCGTCGATCAGTCTTGCATGATCCTGCTCGCTGACCTCTCGTTCAATAACCTTGCCTGCAATTTCCATGGCCATGCTTCCGATCTCATTCTTGACTTCGTTCACGGCCTTTCTGCGCTCAAGTGCAATATCCGCTTCAGCACGCGCCTTCATGGCTACTGCCTCCTGTGAAGCCTCTCTGATGATCTCATCACTCTTCCGGGTAGCATTCTTTTGTGCAAGATCTATGATCTCTGTAGCCTTTTCACGCGCCTGCTCCATATTGCCCTCGTACTCGATTCTGAGTCTTTCCGCTTCTTCGCGTGATACTTTGGCTTTTCGAAGATCTTCTTCCGCTAACTCGCGGCGCTTGTCAAGGATTGCCTGAACCCGCTTAAAAAGAAACTTCTTAATCAGGAGCATCTGTAAAAAGAGGTTGCAAATCGTGGCAATGACAAGCCAAGCATCCATTGAAATAAGGCCGGCTTCTTCAGAAACGGCCTCGGCAACTTGGCCTGCCTCAGAAAGCAAAAATAAGCTTCCCATGCTCTTTACCTCCTAGGTGTTCTTATTCTTATGCCAAATAGTCCATGAACATACCGGGTGCAGCGAAGATAAGCAAAAGACCGGTAACGAAACCGTAGATACCGGTGGTCTCGGCTACGGCACAACCAAGTAACATCGTTGATGTTACAGAACTCTTGCACTCGGGCTGACGTCCGATCGCTTCAAGAGCCTTAGCTACCGCATTTCCTTCACCGATACCGGGGCCGATACCGGCGATAAGTGCCAATCCTGCTCCGATTGCACAACCCATAAGTGCGATTCCTTTTGCAAGTAGATCCATAAGTATTCCTCCTGAAATAAATTTTTCTTTGTTAGATTGTTGCCAGTCAGCCTTCCGCTGCGTTGGCTATATACATGGTGGTCAGCATGCAGAAGATATAGGCCTGCATGACTCCGGTAAACCAGTCGAAATAGAAGGACAGGATCGCCGGGATTCCAACATCAAGGATAGGTATGGTCGAAAGCACTTTTCCGACCACTCCGGGTATAAGCCCGAACAATTCGGAACTTGCTGTCGCAAGTGCTGCATAGATAAGACCGTTTATAACAATACCCGAGAGGATATTTCCGAAGTGACGGCATGCCATACTGATAGGTGTCGAAAGCTCCGAAAGCACGTTAAACGGTGTAAGTAAAGGGATGGGCTTTGTGAATCCGAGAAGATATCCTCCAAAACCGCCCGCCTTGATCTTCTGCGCGGTAATGATCACAAACACAACGATCGCCCAGCCCGCTTCCGTATTAAGATCGGCTGTAGGGCTTCTCACCCCGAGGAGTCCGATAAGATTCGAGAAAACGCTCAGTGAAAAAAGTGCAGCCACGAAAGGAACAAAATAAGCAAAGCCCGGTCCCATATTGCCGATAACAAACTTATTGGCTGCTTCAACGAGCCATTCGGCAAGCGCCTGACGTCTGCTGATCTTCTCTACCTTCATGTTGTGCGTGAGGTAGATGCACAGCAATGTGATAATAAGCATTACGATCCAGCTCACTATCAGAGTCTCGGACAGAGGAAACCTGCCAAGACCGGGGATATCCGGTCCGATATATCCGTAGACCTTTGCTCCCGAGATGTTAATGTTATCCATTTAGCCACCTTCCCGTTTCAAGGTTTAAATAAATATCAATCAACTTTTTTTGCCAAGCCGAGCACTTTGATGCCAAGTGTCGGGAAAACCAGAGGCAATATTCCCGCGATCGCGTTAAAACAAGGAAGTACGATCGCCAAAATACACCATACGATCATGATCAAAAACCTGAGTTTCATGCTCGCGCTCATGATCTTTCTGGCTCTTGATGTGTCCTCATCGGACGGTTTTCCTTCCTCGTCCAAAACAGGTTCGAGCGAAGTCACTTTAACAACCGCGAGTCCCATAAGGAAAAAGTTTAATATATCAATGATACCGCAGCAAACTCCGCCGAGTATCACGGTATAATCAAAAGGTACGTCCCATACTTCTTTGGGACAAAATGTATGTAACAAGAAAAAGACCAGGAGCATGAGTGCAATTCCCGCATAAGCGATCGCTCCAACCCTAAATGTCTCTTTTCTGACAACAGGGTCGATTCCCCTTCGTCCGCTCATAATTCTTTCCTCCTCTTAAGAAGCGCGTTTTAAAACGCTTCCGTTTGATCGCCATATACTTCAACGAAACAGAAGGCTTTTTCAGGACTTTCCTCTTTCCCCCGGCTTTTAACCGTCCCTTACTTCACGAGTGATCGTTAAACGATGTCGGTTTTTTCTTTTCCCTGTCCGTTTTGCTCACTGTGTATAAGTAGAATTTATATGCAGTCATAAAGGCGGCGCCGAGACCAAAGAAGATTCCCACTATGTAAATCCAAGCTCCCAACTCGAACTTACCGTCAAGCCACCGGCATCCAAGCAAACACAACACGATAGGTACCGCAAAAGACAAACCGAGTTGTGTAAGCATAGATACATGCTTTATGATTTCTTGTAAACCTTTCATGGAGTTTCCTTGTTTCGCTCACAAATTCGAATGTAAAATCCTAACCATTTCTCATTGTAGCATGCTGTGTCTATAAAATCAACCAGTTTAGTAAAATTTGAATCAACCTGTTTAATAAATTTTGAATCAGCGTCAAACACACTTGCAAAGCATATTCCTGCTGTGCTATAATTCGCAAGTCGGATTGATTCCCGGAACACTGTTTTTCGGTATCATCCACCGACACCGATATCGTTCGGTCACATACGCGGAGGTGGCGGAATTGGCAGACGCGCACGGTTCAGGTCCGTGTGAAAGCAATTTCATGTGGGTTCAAGTCCCATCCCCCGCAGAGTCAACGCCGGGTCTTATGCCCCGGCGTTTTTATTTCCAATATTTGGACTTGAAGCCACCTTCGGTGGCCCGCATTTGAAAACCAAAATGCGGAGCGTTCAAGTCCCATCCCCCGCATGTCAAGTGAGTGGACCCGTCGGACGAAAGTCCGTGGGGTCCACTTTGTGTTTGCACAGGAAAAGTGCGATGGTTCAACGCACTTTTCCTAAACACAAAGCTGCGGAGCAGCTCGCGTTCATTCCGAGGTGTTTTCGAGGAATGACTTCCTTATGTCCCGGACTTGAAGCCACCTTCGGTGGCCCGCATTTTCTCTTCGGAAGAATCCTCATCAGAAAACTGAGGGCCGTCCGTCGTTCATCATGGCTTTTACGGGATTTACTTTCTTCGCCATCGCGTAGATCGTTTCCTGATTGTTGCAGATGTAATACTTAAGACCGGCGATTTCCTCGTCGGAAAAGCCTTTGTTGCTTATAATCTTTCCTTCGGGCAGAGAGAGCTCAGCACTTTTTTCTCCGTCCGTAAACAGAATATAAACTGCCTTGTTGTCTTTTGTACGTGTCATCGATGACACGCTCATTTTCAGCTCTTCGCTCATATGCACCACCTGTCTTGTCCGGGAAAGCTTTCCCGGTCGAACGATATACAATGGTTCCGACTTGCATTATAGCATAATATGACGGACTGTGCATGCGACTTCGAATTGCTATTATAATATCAAATATTTGATATATTCCATCAAATGTGATATAATAATAGCAAATTATCAAAGGGAGATTCGTATATGCAATATATATTAGATATGCCATCCGACATAGCCATCAGGTTGGCAACAAAACTGAAGTCCATAAGGAAAAGGCGGAAGATTACGCAGAAACAAATGGCTGCACGAAGTAATGTCAGCTACGCGACGCTCAGAAAATTCGAAAAAACCGGGCAGATTTCCCTTGAATCTTTCATAAAGCTTTCCATGGAACTTGGTTTGACGAGCGAACTAAACAATCTGTTTTCAACGCCCGTCTATAACAGTATTGAGGAGGTTATAAATGAGCAAAGACAAAACTCTTGACGTATATTATAAAGACAGACACGTGGGAACGCTTGCAGAAATGGCAGACAAGAGAATTGCGTTTCAATATGACAGGGAATGGATTCGGAGCGGATTTTCAATAAGCCCGATGTCTTTGCCATTGTCAAACACGGTATTCGTTCCTAACGAAAGGTCAAGGGATTGTTTCGGAGGGCTCTTTGGCATATTTTCCGACAGTCTCCCGGACAGTTGGGGAGAACT
Organism: uncultured Clostridia bacterium; assembly: GCA_946403295.1. GTDB lineage: Bacteria > Bacillota > Clostridia > Lachnospirales > Lachnospiraceae > RUG11977. Next base: position 17,421 of record CAMIZL010000034.1, read on the forward strand.
TCTCTTAGACAGGTATTTAAGTTCGATAGGAATCCATAGGGAGAACATTTCTACTTTGGATCGTTTAGCATACATAGGAACCTCGGGAATGGGTGCTCTCGAATATGTTCCCGCAAAAAATACTGACTTTGATGTTATCGGTTCAAAACTAAACTTTGACGAAATCGCCAAAGAATGTGGCGATTTACTTGCGTCAAAGCCCTCTGATCAGATTGACATATTGTACAGATTGGGCGGATCAAGCGGGGGAACCAGACCTAAGGTTTTCCTGCGTGAGCAGGGAAAGGAATGGATCGTTAAATTCCCGGCAAGAAACGATCCTGACATAAGCGGCAAGCGAGAATATGATTATTCACTATGTGCCAAAAAATGCGGGATCTGCATGACCGAAACTCAGCTTGTGAATTCGGCGGTCTGTGAAGGATATTTTAAAACGGAACGCTTTGACAGACAAAAAGGCAAAAAGATCTTTACGACAACTTTCGCCGGAATTCTTGAAGCGGATTTCAGGGCTCCGGCCTGTGATTACAATACATTTATGAAGCTTACGAGGGCACTGACAAAAGATAATTACGAAGACAAGGAACAGCTGTATAAAATCATGTGTTTCAACGTAATGACGCACAACAAGGACGACCACACTAAAAACTTCTCATTTCTGTACACAGAAGATCAGGGATGGAGGCTGGCTCCGGCTTATGATCTTACATACAGCGATACCTATTGGGGAGAGCAAACCACATCCGTTAACGGTAAAGGAAAGGATATTCTCGATGACGATCTCGTTTATATAGGAATTGCTTCGGGAATAAAAGAAAACGTATGCAGAGAGCATATACATATAATAAGAGAAAACACACAGGCTTTGTCAGAGTACATAAACGGTACCTATCCCGACAGGATAAATTTGTCTGTAAAAGACCGGATCCTTGACCTAAAAAAATAGTCACTCCGTGTTGAGGTATGAATTTGTACATAAAGAGCATAGGGGCATCCACGTTTCCTTATCGCTGCCAATGTGTTTGCAGAAGTATAACCGGAGCCAATATATAGCCATCCTCATCTATCGGTTCTTTATATTCGTCCCCGAAATACTCATTACAGATCTTATCCCAATAAGCCTTGCTTTCCTCCTCGGATTTGATCGGTTCGTTCGTGAACTCTACCTCATAATAATCATAGCCGGCAGCTCTGTGTTCGTAGATGTACCGATGCTTGGTTGTCAGGTACTCCGGGGTTCCGAAATGATCACGGTGTGTATCATATACTTGCCAAAAGTCCGTTCCGTCATAATGAACATAACTCAGGAGAGGATCGCCTTCATCCGTGGTCCTCATCACAACGACGCAGGCTTCCTCGCCGTCCCTAACCTTCGCTAAGAACTCTTCCCACAGATATGAATTCTTAAAGGCGGTAAAAAGCGCACACGCGGCTTTTCCTTCCTCAAGGATCCCGGCAGTTTCCTCCGGGAAGGTTTGCAGGAAATTCTGCACCGCCTCCTCGTCTCTGCCGAGGTTTTCCTGTACGTACTTTTCTTTGGGTTCGGGAGCCGGAGTGATTGTTTCTTCGGGTTCCCCGGTCTCCGCGCTCATTGTTTCTTCGGGTTCCCCGGTCTCCGCGCTCATTGTTTCTTCGGGTTCCCCGG
>CAMIZL010000035.1 GCA_946403295.1 uncultured Clostridia bacterium
TAGCATTCAGTAATGCCACTTAACATCCTTCAGTTCCGCAATAAGCATGTCCTCTTAACCGTTCCCGATAAAAAGCTGTTCTGAAAACTATTATGCACAGTGCATAGCACTGCATATCATTATCATCCTCTTTTTGTAAACGACATTTCGGTAAACAAACCATAAAATTTTCTTAATTATATGATTGTCATATTACAATTGACTGTCCTTTGGAATTTTATAAACAATCGTCTTAAAAAAGATCCCGGCATGAGCCGGGATCTCAGTTTTGTCTGTTTTCTGTTTTGTCTGTTTTCTGTTTTGTCTGTTTTCTGTTTTGTCTGTTTTCTGTTTTGTCTGTTTTCTGTTTTTGTCTGTTACCTGTTTTTGTCTGTTATTTGTTCCTTATCACCGTATTGAGAGTAAGTACATGCTTCAGGCTGTACGATGTCGTACCCACGGTAATGGCCTGTGTTATGGCGATCGTTCTGAAGAATACTTCTCCGTCACTGACGATAGGCGCATCGGGGAATGTGATCTGACTTGTTCCTACCGATGCATTTCCGATATAGAACTTAATGCATTCTCCGAGAATAGGCTTTAATGCCTCTCCTTCAGCGGCTTCCATGCCCTTTTTGATCGCTATGGATGACGTAGGTGTGACAACTTCCCATCTGACCGTTCCGGTAGTATCGGTGAGGGTAAATTCGTTCATTGCAACCTGAGGATCTACCGTCTGTCCGCCGAGAGTCTGCCTTCTGAATACCTTGATTATATAGGATCCGGTCTGGTATTTAACAAGGTTGTTGCCGTCTTCGTTGTAGACGATCTTGATGGTATTACTCAAAACACCCTTCTTGATCTCGTTTGCGCCGGAATCGGTCTTGTACAATCTGTAATAGTAATCTCCGTCATATACAGTGATCCCCGATACGGAAGGAGAAGTCTTGACATTCTCTATCTTTTGGTACTTGACTCCGTTCTTTACCTCATAAAGATTGATCTTAAGCTCGGGAAGTGCCGTAGCCGAGATCTTCATGTTGGTGTCACCTTCAACCGAAACGCTGTATGTCGATGTTGCATTTGTGTTCGGTGTGAATACAAGTGCGGTAATATAACCGTCAAGGTTACCGTATGCGGGGTCATTGTACGAAACCTTGAGTCTGTAACTGTTACCCGATACGGATCCGCGTCCGAGCGAATCGATCTCAAGGAGTCCCGTTCCGTCCGAATTAGCCCTTACCGAAGTCCAGGGACCGTTCGTATCGATTGATTCCGCCGAAACCGTGGTCACATAGTCGCTGTTGCCGGTACCGGTGATATCGATCTGTTCACCGTACTGATCCCGGATCCTGATCGTAACCAGTTCTTTTGAAACGTTAAATGCATCAGACATTTTTACCGTGCTGACGACGTTGTTGCTTTGCTCAAAGATCATCCTTGCGGGGATCCTCTTGTCAACGACATTGATCGTAAACTGACCGATGGGCGATGCCGTTGTGGTATTGTCTCCGTAATATATGACTACAGATTCCGTTCCCTTGCTGAGCGGGAGCAATGTACCGTCGTTATATACAAAGCAGGAATTTACCGATGATGAGCTCGACGATGTTCTGAACGATATATTGCTGTTCGAATCCGTCGAATAAATATATGTCCCGTCGGTCTTCTTAATCCTGGCTACGATCTTGTATCCCTCTTTGTCGGAAACGGACAATCTTGAATCGGGGTTGTTCCAGTCAAGGAGCGATCCGGCCTTTTGCTGCTTTGTGACCATAGCTTCGTCAAAGGACATGGTCGATGCTTCCGTAACCGATGTAACGGGTATAGCGCCGGTAACCTTCTTCTCTACATATGACGATCCGACAAGGACGAAATAGCTGTATTCTCCGACGATCGAAACCGTCTTGCCTACTTCGTTGATATAAATGCTCTTTGAGCTGTTATCGATGAAACCGGTGTTATAACCGCTGTCATCACCGAATTTGAGAGTAAGTCTCGAAAGGTTTGTTATATATTCCTGGGATGACGTGTCGGTAGGTGTGATATCAACATTCGATCCGTTATACAATTTGAATTTGATGCCCGTGAGCTTGCCGGCGATGACCATGTTCGAACCGACTTCGGTGTAGAGTTCTATCCTTGCGGGTTCTCCGATCGAAGCTTTGAAGGTAGCTTCCTTTCCCTCCGTAATGAGAGGATTGCTGTAGCGAACCGTATATTGCGCTCCGTCAACAAATCCCTGATATGTGGTAATGATCGCTCTCGTGCCTTCTTTATCGAATTTGATCTCTTTTACCATGACAAGGATCCCGTCACGCGAAACCGTCAGATTGTCTTTTGAAATGTTCTTTGAATAATCACTTGCAAAATCAACCGCTACTTCCGTGGCTGTCAGCTGTGTGATCTTCGTGATGCCGATAACTGCCGGATCCTTCACTTCGATCTCAACGGATTTCTTGGCGGTAGCTTTTTCTATACTCGAATATGTTCCCGAAGTCTTTTGAACGGTATAGCATGTGAGCGTCGCCTTGCCCGCTCCCGTTGCGGTTACCACTCCGGAGTTTGTTACCGTCGCCACGGCAGTACTTGAGGATATCCATCTGACGGAATCGGTGATCTCTCCGTCCTTTGCCTCGGATGCGTCCTTATTATAGAGCTTTGCCGAAAGTGAGATGGTCTCTCCTTTATCAAGCTGGGGAATGACCGCAGGCGTTATCGCAATGGCTGCAGCATTCTTTTTGACCGTCACCTCGGTTGTGAGCGTATATTTTGTGCTCGAGACCTTGTCGATGAAATCAGCGGTGATAGTAGCTTTACCTGCCGATACCGCTGTCACTTTGGCCTTGCTGTATTCGAGTTTCTCGATCCTGGCCACAGACTCGTTGCTCGAGCTCCATGTTACGGAATATTTCTTGGGACGATTTTTGATGTAGAAGGTGTATGTTTCTCCGTAGGCAGGACGAACCGAACTGCCTCCCACATAGATCACCTTACTTGAAACATTGATCTTGGGCTTTTGTGTGGCTGCCTGTGCTTTCTCAGGCATGATCCCCATAACAGCAACCACCGTTGCGACAATCGTCATGAACGCGATCATCTTTTTTACCAACTTCATAAAAAACCTCCTCTTTGGTTCCTTACTTTTTATTATCTGATATCCTATAATCCTTATATGTCAGACTTTCTTCTTATCCACAAGATATTGTAGCACAACACATTTCAACGCGCAACAATTAGGATTTTCAGGGATGTCCGTTCACTCAGCCGTCTGTTCACAAACAAGCTTGCAACAGACGGCCTTCGCTTATCGCGCAAAAACAGCCCCGCGAGCTTAGCTCTCAGGGCTGTCCGTTATCAATCGTTATAAACTTTTCTCGGTGCTTTTCGTGAAGCAAGCGCGAGCATCTGCTCGCTCGGCTCGAACATCACAAGAACCCTTTTGTCTCCGTCACTGAAAGCTATGCCGTAAATGGCGGCTGTCTGTTGCTGTGACGAAAAATCATGTTTTTCGATCCCCTGCATATTTCTGAAAGGATCCATTCTGTGCGATGTCATCGGAGCCATAACCTCGATGTTGTCAAGATCGACTCTGAGCATCGTCTTGCGTTTTTCTCCGCTCACGATCCTGTCAAAATCGATCTGTCCGTCAACATAGACATACTCAAAATCGACATTAAACATCGGCCCTATAATGACTCCTACGAGCAATATCACGATACTCGCAACAAATCCCAAAGTGCCGAGGCCAAACAATCCGGCTGCGAATACCAAAAATGCTACCAGCCATATCACGACTTTTATGACCTTATGTTTCGGGAGCACACCTCTTTTTACATATGCTTCACAATATTGACCTTCCATTCATTCTCCTCTTGATCACATCATTCCCATGCCGGGGTTTCCTGCGGGCATTGCGGGAGCGGGCTCTTTGATGGTAGCTACAGCTGCCTCGGTTGTAAGGAATGTTGATGCAACGCTTGTTGCGTTCTGAAGAGCGGAACGTGAAACCTTAGCGGGATCGAGGATACCTGCTCTTACCATATCAACATACTTCTCTGTTACAGCGTTAAAGCCGATGCCTGCGCGGCTTTCCTTAACCTTATTGACAATAACCGCACCCTCAAGACCTGCGTTGTTTGCAATGATGGTAAGAGGAGCCTCAAGTGCTTTAAGAACGATACCTGCACCTGTCTTCTCGTCGCCTTCGAGCTTGGCGATCTTCTTGGCTGCTTCCTTAGCTGCATGGATATATGTACATCCGCCGCCCGCGATGATTCCTTCCTCAACTGCGGCACGTGTTGCATTGAGTGCATCCTCCATACGGAGCTTCTTCTCTTTCATCTCAGCCTCTGTAGCAGCGCCGACTCTGATAACCGCTACACCGCCTGCAAGCTTTGCAAGACGCTCCTGAAGCTTCTCGCGGTCGAAGTCCGAAGTAGTCTCTTCGATCTGGGCACGGATCTGATTAACGCGTGCTGCGATCTCATCCTTGTCACCTTCGCCGTCAACGATGACTGTGGTTTCCTTCTGAACCTTAACGGACTTAGCGCGTCCGAGCTGGTCAAGTGTTGTATCCTTAAGTTCAAGTCCGAGTTCATCGGAGATCACTGTTCCGCCTGTAAGGATCGCGATATCCTGAAGCATAGCCTTACGTCTGTCGCCGTAGCCGGGTGCCTTAACCGCAACAACAGTGAATACGCCGCGGAGCTTGTTGAGAACGAGTGTCGAAAGAGCCTCGCCTTCAACATCCTCAGCAATGATGAGGAGCTTTCTGCCGCTCTTCATGATCTCTTCGAGAACAGGAAGGATGTCCTGAATGTTGCTGATCTTCTTGTCTGTGATAAGGATCATGGGATCGTCAAGCACGGCCTCCATCTTGTCCATATCTGTTGCCATATATGCCGAAACATAGCCCTTGTCAAACTGCATACCTTCAACAAGGTCAAGCTCTGTCTGCATTGTCTTTGACTCTTCGATCGTGATAACGCCGTCCTTGGAAACCTTCTCCATAGCGTCTGCGATCATCTGACCAACCTGATCGTCGCTTGCGGAAATAGCTGCAACCTTTGCGATCTGGTCCTTGTTGTTAACCTTTGCGCTCATCTTAAGGATTGCTGCAACGGCTGCGTCCGTAGCCTTCTGCATACCCTTGCGAAGATCCATGGGATTTGCTCCCGCTGCAAGGTTCTTTGCGCCTTCATTGATCATTGCCTGAGCAAGAACCGTAGCCGTTGTTGTTCCGTCGCCCGCTACATCGTTTGTCTTTGTGGCAACTTCCTTTACGATCTGTGCGCCCATGTTCTCGAATGAATCCTCGAGCTCGATCTCCTTGGCGATCGTAACACCGTCGTTTGTGATGAGGGGTGCGCCGTAAGACTTGTCAAGAATGACGTTTCTGCCCTTGGGTCCGAGTGTTACCTTTACTGTATCTGCAAGCTTATTAACGCCTGTGCAAAGAGCAACTCTTGCATCTGCGCTGTATTTGATCTCTTTTGCCATGATGATTCTCCTTTTTTATCTTTCCTTAACGCTTATATTATCCGATGTGATATCCCGGATATTATTTCTCTACTACCGCAACGATATCGGACTGCTTAACGATGATATATTCCTCTCCGTCAAGCTTAACCTCTGTGCCTGCGTACTTCTGGTAGATGACCTTCTCGCCCTTCTTAACCTGCATAACAACTTCTTTGCCGTCGATCACTCCTCCGGGACCTACAGCGATAACTTCTGCCTGCTGGGGCTTCTCCTGTGCCTTTGCCGCAAGAATGATGCCGGACTTTGTTGTCTCGTCTGCTTCAAGCTGCTTTAAAACGACCTTATCTCCAAGTGGTCTGAGTTTCATGATATATCCTCCTGTTTCTTCTTATTGAACATTTGACTTTTTGGTTTTGTTAGCACTCTTTCTGTCCGAGTGCTAATCGACAACTCATATCTTATTCACTTCGCGCTTTTTATGCAACACACAGAGATATGAATTTCAGGCAGTTATCTCGCCTATGCTCTTGAATGCTTATATTTTCTCGCGAATGCTCATTTATTCGAATTCAGTTCTTCTGTTCTTCAACGCTCGCGCTGTTTAGTTTTACTATTCCGCGGACAAGCGCATCCTTCGAATTCTTCCACGGCGCATCGACATTACGGTAATCAAATTTATCAGTAAACCATTCGACATCGTCGCAAACACGCCGCATGTTTTCGAGGTAGAGCTTATTGAGGGTGTTTACAAATTCTTCCTTGTCCTTTCCCGAAAGCGCACTTTCCGCGCGTCCGAGAAGAAGAGCATAATGATTGTTGCAAAATCCCTTGCTTGCCGCGAACTTATCACGAAAATCTTTGTCTTTCCTGTAAAGGTAAAAAACGGTGTCGACATATCTCGAGAACATCCTGTTTATCCTGTCACATATAAAGCAGCTTTTCTCAAGATCCTCGAGATAACCGACCAAAGGATTGCGACCCTTTGAGAAGAACGATCTTCCGACGGAAGGCTTTCCCTGAAGCGACGAGACATCCTTGATCACCTGCTGCATGTGCGTGTGAAGCATAAGACCGAGTCCGAGTCTGTTGCCGTTTGCATACAGCATCTTTACATGATCCGCGCAGAATCCCGTTTTGTTGGTCTGCATCCTCACGTCATCATCCATATAAGAAGGGCCCATGGTAAATTCTATCGCATCGGTTTCAAGTGCCTTGCGCATCACGCACAAAGGGCACTCACAGTCGCTGTCAAAAGCATCGTTTACCGGGATCGTATATAATTGCTCGTCCATAAGAATCCTTCCCGCCAAAAGCTCCTGCGAAGCTTCGGCCTTTTAACCGAAAAAGAACGGCCGTGACCGTTCTTATTCCTTTTCATCTGTAATAAGATGCCGATCGTCTTAAAGTGACTGCTTTCCTTCGGCAATCTCTTTGATATTTCTGGCTTTATCCTTGATCCTGTCGGGCGCGTTCTGATTGAAGATGATCTTTCCTGCCCAGCGCATAGCCTCTTCCTTGTTACCTACCTCGAGATTGAGCGCCGCGATCAAATAGGTGGAAGTCTGCTCATCGAGAACATAAAGGGGGAAATTCTCTTTCGAATATGCCTGGTTGAAACCTTCGAGCGCCTTGTTCAGGAAATCATATTCCTCTGCCTTGAGTGCGGCACTTTGCTTTTCGACATCATCGGGTGCGAGTGCCTCCACTTCCTCGCGCTTGCTTCGAAGAAGCCATGCAAGTATAAGGCACAGATATGCCCTCTCGCTTGTCTTTCCGCGCTTAACGACCGCATTTACAAGAGCAAGCTTATGACGCTGGATAGCATCGTCATAGGTGTATGTTTCACCCGGCTCGGGAAGTCCCGTGAAGAACGAAGAGATCTTCTCCTTTATCAGGGCTGCCTGTCCCGAAGTGAGCACTTCAAAATTCTTCTGAAGTGCAGCATAACCGCAAACAGGGCAGGCGATGACGCCGTACTTGACGGAATCGATCTCCTTGTAGCGGGGACGCAGGTCGATATCCTGGGAAACAAGTTTTGCTTTACCGGTTTTTACGCTCTTTGTCTTAAATTCAAAATCGCAGATACGACATTTTTGTGTCTTGTCAAGCAAACACGCTTTTTCATCCAGCAAAGCCTGCTGCGCGGCATCTATAGCCGACTTGCGTGCAGCCTCTTTCTCCTGCTGCGCGATCTTGGCTGCGTCTTCAAAAATGTCCATTTTTCCCATGCCGCCGAGTCCCAATGACTCAAGCCCGGATAACATATCGCTCATCTTTTCTCCTCTTTGCATTCGGCAGTATGCCGAATGCGTTTCCTCGCCACAATCTCAAACGAAGTATCAGGTTTCTCTTTGCAGTCGGTATACTACCGACTGCGTTTCCTCGCCATAATCTCAAACGAAGTACCAGGTTTCTCTTTGCATTCGGCAGTATGCCGACTGCGTTTCCTCGCCACAATAATTCTTTCTTATTGAGGTTTATAACTGCTCTTTAACGATGCTGTTCTGTTAAATACAGGCGCTCCCGGCTTAGAATCCTTATAATCGACGTTGAAATAACCGTTTCTGAGGAACTGGAAACTGTCATAAGGCTTTGCGTCTTTAAGAGCAGGTTCAACATATGCGTTTTCGATTATCGTTCTCGAGTTTGGATTGATGTTGACACTGCCGTCTTCGTTATATACACCCTTTTCCTCGTCCACAAGGTTTTCGAAAAGCTTCACTGTCGCTTTTACCGCGGTGGGTGCATAAAGCCAATGAATGGTACCCTTTACTTTCCTTCCCTCGAAGCCGCTGCCGCTCTTCGTCTCAGGATCATATGTACAATGAACCACGGTCACGCGACCCGTCTCATCCGTCTCGTAGGAGACGCACTTAACGAAATATGCGTACATGAGGCGAACCTCATTGCCGGGGAAAAGTCTGAAATACTTCTTGGGAGGTTCGATCATAAAATCGTCCCTCTCGATGAGGAGCTCTTTTCCGAAGGGAAGCTTTCTGCTTCCGAGTTCTTCGTTTTCAAGATTGTTGGGAGCATCAAGCTCCTCAACCTGTCCCTCGGGATAATTATCGATAACAAGTCTGACGGGATCGAGTATCGCCATCACCCTGTTCTTCTTAAGTTTTAAATCTTCTCTGATGCAATATTCGAGCATCGAATAATCGCACGAACTGTTTGCCTTCGAAACTCCCGACAATTCCATGAACATTCTGATCGATTCGGGAGTAAATCCTCTTCTTCTGAGCGCTGCTATGGAAACAAGTCTCGGATCGTCCCAGCCGTCAACAGTACCGTTTTCAACAAGCCTCTTGATGTATCTCTTGCCTGTGATCACGTTGGTCAGATACATCTTGGCAAATTCTATCTGCCTGGGCGGACGCTCATATTCAAGCTCCCTTACGACCCAGTCATAAAGAGGTCTGTGATCCTCGAACTCAAGTGTGCAGATCGAATGTGAGATCCCCTCGATCGCATCCTCGATGGGATGCGCGAAATCATACATGGGATAAATGCACCATTTGTCGCCTGTATTATGATGTGTCATGCGGGCGATCCTGTAGATAACGGGATCACGCATGTTCATGTTCGGCGAAGCCATGTCTATCTTTGCACGCAAAACTTTCTCGCCGTCGCCGTATACACCGTTCTTCATCTCCTCGAAGAGTCTGAGGTTCTCCTCTACGCTTCTGTTGCGGTAAGGGCTGTCCTTTCCGGGCTCCGTGAGAGTTCCGCGGTATTCTCTGATCTGGTCGGCCGTAAGATCGCAAACAAACGCTTTTCCCTTCTTAATAAGGAAGACTGCGGCTTCATACATCTTGTCGAAATAATTGGATGCGAAAAGAACCTCCCCGCGGAAATCCGCGCCAAGCCACTTAACGTCTTCGACGATAGATTCCACAAATTCGGTCTTCTCTTTTGTAGGATTTGTATCATCGAAACGAAGATTGAATTTTCCGCCGTATTTCTTTGCAAGGCCTGAATTGAGGACTATCGACTTCGCATGTCCTATATGAAGATAGCCGTTGGGCTCGGGAGGAAATCTTGTTACTACCGAAAGGTATTTTCCTTCCTCGAGATCCTTGTCTATGATCTGTTCAATAAAATTTTTGGATGCCTCCTCATTTGAGGCTGCGGCAGATATGCCGTTTAAAGAGTTGTCGTTATCCATAAGATATTCCTTACTGTCCTGAGCGGTTCCCGCTTTTTGTTATGTCCGACACGATCCGAACATCTCTGCAACAATCCTTCTTCGTGTCACTATGTCCATACATGGTCAAATATACCACAAAGCTCGGCTTTCGTAAAGAACTCTCATTATTGTTAATTTCGTTAATTTCAAAGCGAAATCGTAATCATCGTTCCACCTTTATCACACGGTTTAGAATCCCTGATAATAAATATGTCCCTCTATTATCCTGTAGGATGTCCCCGCCTTTTCGCATTTTTCCCTGGTTCTTGTCACATAACCGTTAAAGTATAAGAAGTCATCGGGAACGGCCTTCTCGCCGCAAAGCACCTGTTTTGCGGCTTCTATACTGTTTTCCATGTATGTGATCTCCCACTCGCGGTACACTTCGGGATCCATGCTTTTGTAAAGCTTGAGTGCTTTCTCCATGCTGCCGTTCGACGTAGGAGAAAACTGAACGCCCCACTTCCTGTCGTAGATGACTTCTTTGATCGTTGTCACATGACCCCAATCTTTCGTGTTGCGCAAACGGTTCAAAACCACATTTCCGACCGCTACCTTTCCTTCATTCGACATGCTGTTCGCTTCGCAGTAAATGATGCATGAAAGGTATTTGAGATCGGCCTTTCCGAACGAATCGTTCCACTTTGCATTCTTTTGTGCTTCTTCAAACTCCGCGTTAATGTCTTCCGGCGACAACGCATGATCTTCGATAAATTTCTTTGCCCTGTCGTCATCGGGGTCTATTTCGCCCCCGCCTATCATGTTTTTCAATAATCCGGGTAATATCATTTCGGATGCTTCGGCTTTTGCGGAGGGGATCAAAAGCGCTCCCGCGGCTGCGAAGAAAACGGCTGCGACCAAAACACCGAATATCCTTTTCCCCGAAAATAAAAATGACATATCGTTCACCTCATGTGAAGCGTATAAAACGCTTCCGTTTGCAACCCGGAACGTGTCGGCGTTTCGGGCCGGGTTATTGTTACAAACTGTCGTAATAAATTCGTAACAATTATACAGAGATTTCCAAATATGTCAAATTTTTATGTTTTTCAACCCTAAACACACTCAAAAACGGGCTGATTTTGAAGTTTTCGCTCCACTTTCGGGGGGAATATCAAACCTCCCCGTCCTTGCGGTAAAGAGCCATCAAAAGATCGAGCATTCTTCCGTAACTTTTCGTCCCGTCTTCCTGTCCGTTCAATTTGAGATAGGTGTTATTCATGTTGCTCCCGGCTTCGTAAAGAGCACCTTCCCTGAACCGGTCCCAGTATTCGCTGTTCTTCACCATGTCCGCGCGCATGCCCGGCGTGAGATAAGCGGCAACTTCCGCGCAGGCCTCTTTCGAAAAACCGTAAAGCTTATTGTATGCCATTACGAACGTAAAGATATAACCCGAATATCTCAACTCATCATCATCACTGTTCCTGCAAGCAAGATATGCAATAAAGTTTGCTTCGTCTTCCCTCATGAATCCCGCAACATGGGAGAGCTCATGACAAGCCACAAATCCTTTGGTGTGGTCAGGCGTGTCGACATTTACATTTGCTTCCACAGTCCAGGGGAAGAACACCCCGGAGATATCAAACATCGACATGACCCGCGAAAAGCCGACGCTCTTGGGCCTCGGAAACGCTCCGCTTAAAACATCGATGTCTTCCGCAAGTTTTTTCATCGTGTCGCTCGCAGCCCCCGCCCGCTCACGGTTCGAATACTTTGATTCGAAGCTTCGGTTTTCGTCATCCGTTCTAGCGGCAGCCGCTTTTTGGGCCAGCTGTATGCAAACTTCTTTGAGGTCCTCCGCATTATTCGGACCGATCTCAAGCCCAAGCGCCGTTCCGATGCTTTCCCTGCTGTAATTGACCCCTGCGTTCACTGTAAAAACGAGCCACACGAGCCCGACTGCGATGAGAAAGTTCCGAAGCGTCCTCATAAGCGTCAGAAGCGCTTTTTTCTCTTTCCTCGCCTTGACTGCGCGCACCGTGGCGCGGATCAGGAAAAACAAGAGCGCGGGGATCAAAAGGATCACAACGATCTCAGCAAGCGAAAACGGAAGCAATCCCGTGACCGATGCGATCACAAACCGGAACACCCTGTAAACGCCGCGCGCCCAGACATATTCCGCGAATCCCGGCACGCACCTCGCAAGGATCACAAGCAGAAGTGACAACGGATATGCAAGCAGGATAAAGTTTTTCTTCTCTTTTAGCAATGCTTTCATGCCGACAAACCTCCTTATCTCTTATCTATTTCCGTTATACCAGGCGGATCATGGCGGGTTTCTCTTCATGATAAAGTGAGAAGTCGGTCCTCTCATCCCTGCACTCCGAGCCTTCGCTTGTAAAGAACATCTTCATTCCCTTGCCGTTATACTTCTTCCACTCCGGCAGATCCTGTCCGCAAAGGCCCTCGCCGTTCGGATCGCCTGTTTTCACGAAGTTGCACAGATAATCGCACATCTGTCTTGCGAGTTCATAGTGACGTCCGACGAAAGGACGTGTGTCCTTTGCAAGCGTCTCAAACCAGAACCACAGATCGACCGAATGGAATGTTCCGGGATTGTCATCGCCGGGGATGTCCGGGTTAAAGCAGTAAAAATACAGCGGTGCATCGGGGCTGCCGGCAAGTATTTTATCATATGCGCTCTGTACCGAATGCTCTACGATATTTGTTCCCGTTCCGTCCGAAAGCGGGATCCTGAACTCATCATACGTAAATCCGCACATGAGCGGGATGTTGTTGTATTTGTTTTCGCATATGGCTTTGAACGGTATCTCCTTATAAGGTCCGCAATCGATCGTGGGCCAGAAGCGGTCGCCTTTCTGCGCAAAAAGCGCATATTTGTCCCTGATCGTGATCGCATCGATCCTGCGGGCTTCTTCTATGGTATTTACCCCAAGGAATTCAAGGAACTGCGCGCCTCTCTTCTTGAGCCCGTCAACGCCGCCGGGTATCAGCGGATTGTCTGTAGAGAACGGATCCCAGATAAGTCCGCTCATTATGACGGCACCTTTGATGATGCCGAAATTATCGGGATCGGTGATCTGATTCGAAACGGATCCGCCACCGGCCGATTGTCCCGCGATCGTTATCTTTTCGGGATCTCCGCCAAATGCGGCAATATTATCATAAACCCATCTGATGGCAGCCTTCTGATCGAGAAGGCCGAAATTGGAAGGAGTGTCCGGCTGCTCGTCGGCAAGTTCTTTGTGAGCCATAAATCCGAAAACTCCGAGTCTGTAATTTACGGTAACGACAACCACCCCGCGTCTCGCTATACGCTCGCCGTCAAATTCCATCTCTCGCGCATATCCCCACTGGAACGCGCCGCCGTAGATCCACACGAGGACCGGCAACTTTTCGTCCGCCTTCTTTGCCGGAGTCCAGACATTGAGATAAAGGCAGTCTTCGTCCATCGGTATTTCGGGATCCACATGCCATTCACGGCAGTAAATGTCGGTACCGAGCCCGGGAGTATCCTGAACGGGTATAGGCGCAAATCTGCTGCAATCCCGCTCTCCTTCCCAATTCTCTGCCGGCTGCGGAGCTCTCCATCTGTTCTTCCCCACGGGAGGTGCCGCAAAAGGGATTCCTTTGAAGGCTGTGATCCTGGGGTCGGCGGCCTCTATACCGCGAACGATCCCGTTTTTAACTCTTGTGGTCCTAAGCATGTGTGATCCTCCTGATTAAACTTTTTCGCGCGTATCCAACACGGATTATAAGAATTATTATACAACATATAAAGAGTTACCGTATCGAATTTGCTAAATAATCGCCCGATAATGCAGCATTACCGGGCTAGTTTTAAAAATCAGCTGTTTTAAGTGTATTTAGAGAGAAGTTTTAGGAAGAGTGTATTTAAAGAAGAGTTTTGGGAAGAGTGTATTTAAAGAAGAGTTTTTGGACGCCAAATTTGCCCAAATTTTTACTTGTAAGAAGACAGTTTAAATAAACGGTTTCAAATGGTAGAATTTAGGAGGAATCACAACGATAGGATGGTGCGGGAAATGGAGAAAGATCTCTTTGATCCTATAAAAATGCACTTCGAGGCGCAGGGATTTGTGTGCGACGGCGAAGTCGACGGGATTGACATGTATATGGAAAAAGATGGCGTGAGCGTTGCGGTTGAGCTCAAGGTGAGTCTTGACTTCCGTGTGGTCATGCAGGCCGCTCTGCGCCAAAAACTGGTCCCGTACGTGTATATCGGGACATTTTCGACGAAGAAGACACGCGCTTCCCTCTTCAACGATAAGCTTTATCTTTTAAAGCGACTCGGAATCGGTCTGATACTTGTTTCAAAACGCACCAAGATAGTGAACGTGGTCTGCGAACCGGAAGAGACAAACATGAAGAACACCGCTTCAAGTATCAGGAAGCGTAAGCATCTGCACGAAGAATTCTCCGGACGCAAGACGCACCTTAATACCGGCGGTGTTAACAAACAAAAGCTTATTACGAGCTATCGCGAGGACGCGCTTCTTGTACTCAATGCGCTCGCCGAGCTCGGAGGAGAAGCTTCACCGAAGGAAGCTTCAGTGCAATGCGGTGTGGAACGCGCCCGTGGCATCCTCTACGGCAACCCCTACGGATGGTTTGAACACACGGGTAAAGCTTCTTACCGCATATCCGAAAAGGGCTACGACGCGCTCGAAGAGTTCGAGGATGTTCTGTACAGTCTCATAAAGAAACCCGAAGCGAACTTATGATACGGTCCTTCATTCACAGATCTTACCGTACATCCCGGGCCTGCGGTCGCGGAATATACCCCAGCCGAGTCTGTCTGTCTCGATAGCATCAAAATCAAAGGTCGCGTAGAGGATCTCCTCTTCTTCTCTGCCTGCCGAAGCAATGATATCGCCGGTGTGGTCCGTGATGAACGAGCTTCCGTAGAAACAAAGAGCGGAATCCTGCCCTGCGTTCTCCTCGCACGGCTCAACCGTCTCAAGTCCCACGCGGTTTGCCGCAACAACAGGGATTATGTTTGCTGCCGAGTGTCCCTGCATCGTGCGCCTCCAGTGTCCGGAGGAATCCACATTGAGGATCGGCTCGCTGCCTATGGCCGTGGGGTAGAGGATTATCTGAGCCCCCATAAGCGCAAGGCACCTTGCTGTCTCGGGGAACCACTGATCCCAACAGATCCCGACACCCACGCGTCCGTATGCCGTGTTCCACACCTTGAAGCCCGTATTGCCGGGTGTGAAGTAGAATTTTTCCTGATAGAAGTGGTCATCCGGGATGTGTGTCTTACGGTAAACACCGAGCACAGAGCCGTCCGCGTCGATCATTGCAACCGAGTTGTACATCACGGAGCCGTCCTTCTCGTAGAAGCTCACGGGGATCACGACCCCGAGTTCCTTCGCGAGTGCCGTAAAGCGCTGAACAGCAGGGTTCTCCCCTGTCGGAGTCGCGAATTCGTAGTACTCGTACCTGCGCTCCTGACAGAAGTAGGGTCTCTCAAAGAGCTCGGGCAGAAGGATGATCTTCGCCCCATTCCCGGCGGCTTCCCGCACCTTCTCTGCCGCTTGTTTAATGTTCTGCTCCGGATCCGCGCACATCTTCATCTGGATCGCTGCTACTTTTATCTCACTCATATTGTGTCCTCTTTCGTATAATTTTATGCCGCTATCGCATTTTCATTTATGCTTTCTATAACCTTTCGGATTCCCATCCAGACATTCAGATCTGTAAAAATCTCAACTACGCTTCCTTGATCAGTAAACGGAGATTCCTGAAGCACCGACAGATCTTTCATCAAGCCGTTATGTACGATGTACTCAATTATCTGATTTACGAAGTATATCTGTCTGCTGTCAAGGCTGCTGTTTCCCAAGTATTCGGAAAATGCCTCTTTAGCCGCATTCATATCGAGGCCCACAATCTCTCGCACCAACTCTCCAAGCGGTTTCGATCCGTATTCGGCTTCATACTCTTCCTTTGTGCCCAGTTCGGACCAAAGTACCTTTTCAAGCTCAGCAATATCGCTATGCGAGAGCGGAACGTTTGTCTTTAGTTTCTTTATAACATCCTTGTCCTGATGCTCTCTGATATAATACTCTGCTTTAGCTTTATAGTTTTTCAGATCATCGTTCTCAAGCTCAGACTCTCTCCACTCGACACCCAGTATTTCGTCCGTAAAATTGGTAACATACCGAAGCTTTCCTGTTGTAGGAATATACTTCATCAGGTTACGGAGCCTTCTTCTGATTTCTTCAAATTCATTGATTCCACAATTGTCTATATAATCAGTATGAAGGATCTTCTCGATCAAGTCGGCTTGAACCTTTATCTCGGGGATATTCGCCACACTCGCTATCCCCGAAACATGTTTTATCAGATCACTCCGCGCCCTTGTGCATTTTTTCCCAACAAGATAGGCCAGCTCAATTCCGTACATTAGCGCATCAAAACGAACCGCACTGGCTTCGTCGTCATCAGGTAATATTAGGGGCGCAAGCTCTTCTTTTACCATTAGCGTATCTTCATAAGTTAGTGTCTTATAGTTATCCTCGTTTGAGTAGAGATCCACATACTTAAGGTGTTGTCTGACCGCAAAGTTATCTCTCGGGAGTTCCTTTACCTTTCCTGCCATTTGTTCAACCAGCGAGTTTCGATATGTGATCAACCTATCCACCTGATACTCGAGATCCTGAAGCTTAAACGTAATCTCAAATTGCAGATTAAAGATCGCACTCTGAAGTGCCATCATGTTTGCAGAAGGCTTTCCCTTGCTCATACGGAAGAACTCAAAGTTTCCGCAGAAATCAAATATGTAAAACTTACTCTTATCCTCTCCGTCGATGAGTCCCGGACAAAGTCTGGTACCACGTCCGATCATCTGCCAGAACTTCGAATAACTCATTACGCGTTTGAAGAACACCAGATTGAGGACTTCCGGAACATCAATACCGGTATCCATCATATCTACCGAAATCGCTATCTGGGGCAGTTTCTTAGGTTCTGAGAACTCATCGATCAAACTCTGCGCGTAATTAATCCTGTTATCTATGACCTGCGCAAACCCATTCAGGTAGGGATAATCCTTGTTAAAGATTTCCAGGATCTTTTCCGCGTGATCATGATTCTTCGCAAAGATGATCGTTTTTCCGAGCTTTTGTCCATAATCAATCTTTAAGCCATCGGTCATAACAGTATTGAGCACCTGACGGATCGTGTCCTCGTTAAATATCCACGAGTTAAGCGCCGATGAGCTTATTGCCTCGGGCAGCTCTCCGTCTTCCATTTCAAAAGTGCTCTCATACACCGCCTTATCTTCTTCCGAGAGCTCCGAATAAACTATTCCCTGCTCAATAAATTTAAGCCTTGTTTCTACAGAAAGGAAATCAACCAAATAACCGTCTTTCACAGCTTGGGCAAGCTCATAACCATAGGTCGGAACCCCTTGTTCAAGATCAAATATCTCATATGTATTCTTGTCAATCTCATCCTTGGGGGTCGCGGTGAGACCAACAAGAGGAGCGTCAAAGTATGTAAAGATATCCTTATACTTGTTGTATATAGACCTGTGAGCCTCGTCACAGATCACCAGATCAAAGTGTCCGCAAGTAAAAAGTTTCTGTTCCTCTACTTTTACAGAATCGATGCAGTTCATCATCGTTTGGTACGTAGAGAAGACGCAATGGGCATTATAATTATCCTTCTCCTCGCAAAGGTTGGTTACCGAAAGCGATGCATAATTATTTACAAACGCCCTTTTTGCCTGAGTAACAAGCGATGTCCTGTCCGCGAGAAAGAGGATATTCTTAACCCATCCCGCATCAAGAAGGACATGACACAATTCGATCACGGTCCTAGTTTTTCCGGATCCTGTTGCCATTACAAGAAGCGCTTTCCTACGGTTCTTCTTGTCAAAGCTGTCACACACAGCCCTCACAGCTGCTTCCTGATAGTACCTTCCGGCAATCTTTTTATCTACGTTGACATGCGCAAGCGAAGTCCTCATCCTTCTGAGGTTAAACATCCTTTCCAAATCAGACTTTGAATAAATGCATGCAACTTTTCTTTCCGGATACTGTCCGTCAATGATCCTTGTGTCAAATCCGTTTGTAAGGAAAACACATGGTCTGCGGCCATATTGCTTCTCTATGATATCAGCATAAAGCTTTGCTTGCTGGCGTCCCTTTGATACATCCACGCATGTACGCTTCGCTTCAATAACAGCCAAAGGCTTATGAGCATTATCATAGAGCACATAATCTGCATAACCCACATCTGATTTATTGGGCATCCCGGGGAGTTCCACTTCGTTGATCCAGTCCGAGCCTTCTTTCCAGCCCGCGTCGATAAGCATAGCGTCAATATAGATCTTTCGTGTATTGTATTCCGAAAGATCAAGCGGCTTCGGTACATACGTCTCGGCTTGTTCTTCTCTTCGTGCGGTAAGTTCAGCCTTAAGAGCCTCATTTTCCTCAATCAGCTTTTTAAGCTCAAGGTCGGGGATAGATTCCTGAGAAGGTGCCGAATCAGCCTCCTCTTTTGTGAGAAGCGACTTGTCAAAGGTGCGTTCCTCATAACTTTCAGCATAACAATAGCTGACAAAATCAAGAAAGATAAAAAGGTTTTCAAGGCACAGAACCGCCTGATCCTTGGTAATCTTCTTGCCTGAATGAGCAGCGTTGTTTCCCATTTTGCGGATGAAATCCATTCGCTTCATGAGGTTACTGTCGATAATGTCGCGGAATTCCTCCGTGCCCATAAGACTAACCAAGGTATCCTGATAAGGCATCTTTAGGGCGGCATCAACGGAATACATCCATTTAATCGCGAACTCCATCGCCCTGCGGCAATTGATGATGCAGGTGGTAGGGTCAATACTTAACACTCTTTCCGCTGCGATCGCGACATCGGAAAAAGCGTCGAATTTCGGGTTTTCTTTCAGATAATCGAAATTAGTCATGTACTGTAGCCACCTCCTTCATTATGTATTATGCTCCTTCATTATGTACTACGCTACAACTTTTGATTTGT
>CAMIZL010000036.1 GCA_946403295.1 uncultured Clostridia bacterium
GAGCGCTTTCATCTCGGCAATTGAATTACCGAGGATTCCCGCTTGTTATCCTAAATAAATCTGAATTTTCGTTTCTCCTCATAAGTATCAATATGTTAACTGCGTTTTACGTCAAAAACCTACAGTTTAGGACAAACCCATTGATAAATCGCTTTGTTTTGCAATAATGTTCCATAGGTCAATATGCAGGGTATAATATGCGATTTGAGGTAGAAATGGTAGAGAGATTTGTGAACCGTCTGACTGACAGAATCATTGCCGAAAACAATGTCAGCGAGGACATGAGAGAGTGGTACATCTATTCTTTTCTTCATATAGTCGAAACATCAATTTCCACGATCACTTTATTACTGGTGGGTCTCATAACAGGTCGGATGATTCCGGTCGGTTTGCTCTGCCTTTTTTTTATTGCACTAAGGAGCAAAACCGGAGGCTTTCATTGCGAGAAGTTTTTGACGTGCTATTTGGGAACGGTTTTGTGTGTGGTTGCGATCGAAATTGTTGAAACATTATTGAGGGAGAATACGGTTGCCTTTTATTCTCTCCTCGGTGTGGCGATGCTCATCGTTTTTTATCTTGGAACCGTTAATCATCCCAATATGGATCTGAGCACGGATGAGCTGATCAAATCAAAAAGACTGGCAAGGATCATTCTTGCGATCGAGGCGGGTCTGATCATTTTTATGGATTACATTGGGGCTGAGAGAGTAATCGTTAACTACATGATCATGGCTGTAGCGTTGTGCGCAATTATGATGTTGACAGCGAAAATTAAAAAACAGGAGGTTATTCAATATGAACGGTAAAACAGGTAAGGCACTCGTTAAGATGGCACAGAAGGTTGCTGAGGCTGACATCAAGAGAAATTCATGGTGGCCTATATGCTTTTCATTCTTTCACCAGCCGAAACGCCCTGAGAGTGATCCTCGTAAAATGATGGCAGATAAGACGGATAAGAAGTCTTGAGTGAGCAATAAAAAATTGTAAGGAAGAGGAGGTCACCTGCCGACCCCGGAAGGCGGTGACGACAGTGTTCGTTCTTATGATCGATAATCCGTTGATAGCTGCATACACCAATATCGCGAGTGTATTGGGTGTGTTGGATATGAATAATGATACCGCAATATGGATATTCAACAATTATTCATATCTCGAATGGAATGAAGATAACAAGGAGCTGCGTATTGGTGGATTAGAGGGGAATTCGCCATACGTAGCCATGTTGTCGTCTCCTTTTCTTGAAACAGAGGTCTTTGAAGACGGTTCCGTTGAGCGATTCGACGAATTTCTTTATAAGGGTTATTTCTTACTGTTTCCGATAGAAACAAGGAAGATGAAAGTGACCGAAGAAGAAAGCTATATCCACGATATCCTTGTTACAGGGAGAGTGGGTATTGATTATCGTGTCTTTGATTTCTGGAGACCTGAATTCATATGGAAATCAAAGGAGGTTGACCGGGAAACAGTCATAAACGCGATAGATTACAACAATCCGTCACTTTATAACAAGATCATCGCGTTCAAAAAGAAGGGATCGATCGAAGACCACGCGGATGAAACAGGTACGCCTAAAGTAAACCACGCGGATGAAACAGGCACCCCTAAAGTTAACCACGCGGATGAAATTTGCATTCCGGGATCCGATATTTCCGATGTGTACGACAGGTTCATCAATTACATCGGAGATATAGATGATGTGTACTATGTGCCGGCAACCGGGTTTCAGATATTGAACGATCATGCTTGTTTATTGGTGGCTTGTGTCGGGAATGAAAAGATAACGGAGGCGCTGGGTGCGGATCCGTCGCAGCGCGAAGATCTGATAAACAAGGCTCTTAGACTACGGGAGCTGAGCATAAAGCTTCGAAACTTTATCATGAAGATATGGTACTCCAAAAGAGAAGTAAATGACTGGAAAGAGCGGGTAACACAGAAACTGTCCGAACTAAAAGAAAGTGAAGAAGATTTTTGGAGATCCGTTCCGAAATATAGCGAGAAATCGAAGGATTGAATAATTAACGTTCAGGAGAAAGGAAACAAAAAGGTAAAAAGATATATTCTTTAAAAGATATATCCGACAGGCAAAGATTATGGAAGAGAGAATTAAAAAATGTATTGAAACAGTAAGCAAGGGAGCGGTCAATACGGCTCAGATACAGGCAGACTCAAAACTTGTAGATGATTTTATGTTTGATTCGATAATGATGATAGAGCTTATTGTCGAATTGGAAAATGAGTTCGGGATTGAGATCGATGAGGACGATCTGATTTTTGAAGAATTTAATCAGTTTGATGCTCTCACCGAAGTGATTGCGAAAACTGTAGGGGGAAATGATAAGTGATAAATAAAGAGGAGTTACTGGTTGGTATATCTTATGCAAGAACATATAAGATCCTGGCCCGCTGGGAAGCATTTTTAAAGGTGCTTGATGTTCCGTATCATGTTTCCGATATGGATCTTCATGATGCCGCCGCGATAGCTGACAAAAGATTCATATATGCAAGAGAATATTGTTTTACACGACGTGCAACTCTCGGAGAATACGTTAATCTTGTGGAAGAGGTGGGCTGTAATGTCCTTTTGACGGGATGCCAATTGGTCGAAGGCAATGAAAAATGCAATACGATCCGATATGTACCCACGCAGATCGCCGAATACTACAAAGACAGAGACGTTACGGTCATTGATGCGTGTATCAGTACCAATGCGAAAGTTGCCGGTAATCAGTTGGAAAAGATAGCCCTTTGCTTTACCGAAGACAAGGAACTGGCGCAAAAGGCGGTCGAGGCATGGTTTGCTGTAAAAGAGACAAAGCAAAGCCCGATCATTCATTTCGATAATGAACCGACCATATTTATGGTGGGAAGCGCGGCGTTCCACTTCAATATCGCCGGATCGTATATGACACGATTCCTGAACGAAAAATTGAGAGCGAATATCGTTGGACCCGAGTCTGCGTCGAAAACAAAGAACAGCTTGATATACAGAGAAGCCTACAAAAAAATATACCACAAAAACATAATCAATATCGACAGAGTGGCATATTGGGAAAGACCTACGATCTTAGGAACACTGCTCAATGTCAAAGATGAGATCGACGGTGTGATCTTTGTCAGGGACAAATATTGTGTCTGCAAGATAGAAGAGATCGATCTTTTGAAACAGATTGTTGATAAGGAAAAACTGCCTTTTATAGTGATCGATTACAGGGAAGAGAACAGAGTGACAACGGAAACTGTTCTTGAGACCTTTGTTGAGATGTTGAGAATGCGAAGGCAGACCATGAATGAAGAAGCGACAGCTCAGAGGAGATGCGAATAATTATGAAATACCTGGGACTTGACGTTGGGTCAACTGTTTGCAAGCTTGTTATCATAGATGAGAATGCGAGAATTGTCTATAAACATGAAACGCTGATAATGGGAGACGTATTAAGCACTGTTGACAAGATCCTCAGAGAATCGGGTGATGAGCTTGACGACGTGGTGAGTGCGGGTATAACCGGGAGTTCGAGAAATCTTGTCGGAAAGCATCTTAAGCTTGAGCTTGTCAAAAGTGAAGTAATAGCACATTCGGTTGCCGTAACTTCAAGGCATGAAGTCGGTACCCTCATTGAAATCGGTGGTCAGGATGCCAAGTGTGTCACGTTTCACGAAGGAATGATACAGAATTTCAGGATCAATTCGTCCTGCGGCGCGGGTACCGGTGCATTTATTGAGTCGCAATGTCGAAGGCTCGGAGTTGCTATCGAGGAACTTGACGGATGTCTTGAAAATGCTGACGAGGACATAGAGATCAGCGGAAAATGCGGAGTATTTATCGAAAGTGCCGTGATCAACTGTCAGAAGATGGGTGTAAAAAGAGAAAATATCCTGAAGGCTGTTTGCAAAGCGCTCGTGGTCAATTATTTCAATGAGTTTTGTGAGTTCGGAACGCTGCCGGAACCTGTATGGTTTCAGGGAGGTGTGGCAAGGATCAAAGGTTTGAAGGATCTGTTTGAGGAACAGCTCGGCGTTACCGTAAATGTTGATGAAGACTGTAACTATATGGGAGCATACGGGATGAGTCTGATGGCAAAAAAAGATCCGAAAAAGGGATCTTTTAAAAAGTTCAAGCTCGAATCTTCGGATCGTTATACAAAGAAATATATTTCGTGCGGAGGTTGCAAAGAAAATTGCAGTCTGCTCGGATACTATCTTGGGGATGAACTTGCTTTTAAGGTTGGAGGACGTTGTGGCAAATACTAACGGTTCGGTGGTGCAGAAGAAGTTTTTCCGTGAACAGATACAGAGAAACATGTTTGTCTTTGTTTTTTGGATCATGTTCTTGATCGGAAAAGCTGTTTTTGAAGTCTATATTCTCGTGGAGATCGTTCGAAAGATCGTAAACAGCATACTCACGGGCAATTTCATTCTTAAGAATGCGATACCGGAGTACGGTGGTTTGTTACTCGTTTATGTAGCTGTTTTTTTTGTGGGTTGTATTTTTCGGTTCTATATCGTTTCAAACGGAAATATCAATATGGAAAACAGTCTTCTCGGTCAGATACTTCGCCTGAAGAGTTGGAACACGCGTTATGACGCCGGCGATGTAATGGCCAAGATCAAAAATGATATACCAAAGTGCATAACCTCCGAGGTAACGCTCATAGAACTGTTTGTTGATATGGCGGTATGCATCGTGCTAGGAAGCATATATGCATTATCAATGAACGCGGTAGTTTATTTTGTTTGCGCCGGGATCGTGATACTTGCGTATGTGATCACATATAAGTCGTATAAGAAGATGCCCGAGATAGAAAAGAGATCGGGAACTCTTTACAACAGGAATTATACAAACGTTTGGGAGATAGTGGCGAACTCGGAAATAGTACCGTTCCTTTCAAGAAAAAAAGTTCTTAAGAACTTTAACGAAACGGCTGAACTTAATGTTCAAAATGCGGTACAAAAGGGTATAAGCTATGCCAATGTCAATATCTGCAAAAAGATCATCAACGTCGGACTCGTTTACTTTGTGTGTGTGATAGGAGCGGTCATATCTTTCGGAAGTGATGATATCCCCGGAGAAGTTGCTAATATTTCGGCTCTTGTGGTGCTGATCCCGAAAATAGCAAATGCGCTTTTGAAAACGTATGATTGGTCCGTTTCAAAAAAGGAATATACGGGAATCTGTAAAAGGATTAACGAATTGTTTACTTATGCCGAATATGTCGAGGAAGGGAAAAAGGAGATAGTATCAAAGATCCGCGAGATAAGAGTGAAAGATCTGGGGTACGCCTACGATTCGCACGAAGTGTTTGAAAACATCGGATGTGCGATGACAGAGGGAAATATGTATTACATATCCGGGGACAGCGGAACCGGCAAGAGTACGTTTATCAAGCTGCTCATGGGGCTTTTGCCTTTGCAGACGGGAGATATCGTATATAACGGAACGAAGCTGATCGACATAAACAGAAAATCGTTATGGAAGAGAGTCTCCTATGTTGCACAGGACCCGATAGTGATGAAGGGGACGGTTCGGGATAACATTCTTATGAACGAACCGTATGATGGGAAAAGAATGGAAGAAGTGCTCGGTATCGTCCTGTTCGATTCGCTTCATATAAATCCGGATACGGCCGTTGACAGTGATACCGTTTCGAGCGGTGAAAAGCAGAAAATCTGCCTGGCGAGAGAATTGTATCAAAACAAGGAAGTTTTGATCCTCGATGAGGCTACGTCTCAGATGGATCCGATGTCGCAGAAGAACGTATATGTAAGGTTGTTGGAGTACTGCAGGAAAAACAAGATCATTGTGCTTGTCGTAAATCATAATAAAGCAGTGGTTCCGTCGGAAAGTGTGGAAATCGTAATTCAAGAGAGGGCCGAATGATTAAGAAAGTTTTGGACAATCTAAAATACTCTTTTTCGCTGTTTAGGCTGCCACGGAGGGAGCTTGTGTTCTGGATAGCAATCAGGGCATTTACCTCAGCTATTTCGCCCTTAATGATCCCGGCAATAGTGTGGTTTATGATAGATGCGATGGAGCAACAGGACATGAGCCTGATAGTAGTGCGGGCTGTTGTTCTTTTGGTCGTTTTGATACCGTGTTTCGGACTAAGCTATTATATCTATGTGTATTCTGATGCATGGGTAATGAAATCGATGTACAAATTTCAGGAAGTATGCATCGATAATCTGATAGACATAGACCTGTCCGAGAGAAGAGAACGCTATATGGACGGAAAAGTGTCCAATCTGCTCAATCAGAGCGCATGGAGCCTGATCCAGATCTGGTTACACATTTTCCGTATAATGGCGCCGGCGATAAGTATCATTGTCCTTGTGATACTTGAGATCAAGGTTCATTACCTGATCGTGGGGATCTCACTTGTCTCCGTGATATCCGACTACATACTCTTAAAAGTTCAGAGCAAAAGGAACTATACATATAACGGTCAGTTGATAGAAATAGAAGGAGAAAAAGAACAAAGCCTTAAGGAACTGGTGTACGATATCTCGTTCTATTCGACGCATCTGTATGAAAAAGAAAAGCTTGAAGAAGTTGTCGGCATACGAAGAAGGTATTGGAAACTAAACAGAAAAAAGGGATACGTCAATTACGTATGTGACGCTGCAAATCAGGTTCTGAACGGCGTGTTTAGCCTGGGGATCTGGACATGCCTGAGCAATTATTCAAACGAGATCGGTACGGGAGAGGTTGCTACTTCAAATACGATATTTGAGAACTTAAGAACCGAAGTGGGACTCTTTAGAAAACAAATGGTTTCTATCGTAGACAAATATACGCCGATAGAAAAGCAAAGAAGCCTGCTTGAGTTGGAAAAGAGCGCTTTTGAGACCGATCAGGAATTAAAGCCTGTTTGTGAAGGAAACAAGATTGCGGTCTTGTTGTCCGGAAAAGAAATAATAAGAGATATCAGTTTTCAGATACGATTTGGTGACAGGATAGCGATCGTAGGTGAAAACGGTGCCGGAAAGTCGACATTACTTAAATGTATATGCGGTCTGTTAAAACCAAACGAAGGGAAGGTGGTTTACCAGGCAGCGAAGGATATCACGGTCGATTATGTTCCGGCAGACAATTATGATTTCTCTCAGAGCGTGTTCGACAATACCGTGATGGCAAAAACTGCGGACGACACGGAATATGCGTTTGATTGCCTCGAAAGAGCGCAATTGTTAAAAGATTATCAAAAAGAAGAACTCAAAGAAAAAAATGCGAAGGAACTGTCCGGCGGTGAAGCTCAAAGGATGTCGATCGCCAGGGCCTTTTACGGGAACAGGAAGATATTGTTCCTCGATGAAGCGACATCGGCTTTGGACAGGGAAACCGCACACAGTATATTTGATAGTGTCTTAAAGACAAGAGATACCGTGTTGTTTACGACACATAATGTCGAGGAAATCGAATACGCAACCAGGATTTGGCTGATGAAGGCGGGAAGGCTTGTCCTCGATTGTACATTGAAAGAATTTAAACAAGACGAAAAGTACAGAACGTGGGTTGGAGAAGAATAAAATGTTTTGTAACGAAGAAGTATATAACAGCATTTACGGAAGGCTTAAAAGAATTCTTTCGGGATGTCTGGATTCGGATTATTATCGCGGATCATTGGGGTTAACAGAAGAAAAGATCAATAACGGAATAAGTTATGAGGAATTTCAAAAGATTCCTTTCCTTACCAAAAATGAATACAGGAATCACTTGTTTGAGATAGTGAACAAAAAGTTCGGGCTCGACAAGGAAGAGTACCATTCCTTTGGTGAGGATTTTAACAAAAAGAAGGAGTATTTGTTGAGCAAAGGGCTTTATGTAAAGGTTACCAGCGGCTCAACAGGAATTCCTCTCGAGGTTATCAAGAGTGTCAGAGACATAAAGAAAGATTATTTCTCGCTCAATTTGATCAGAAGGAAACGCATAGGTACGCTCCCGCAGGGCAACTTTTTATGGTTATGGCCCACAAATGAGTTTACGCGCAGATATTTCTATACCGATAATGCGGAGTATTATAAGGTTAATGACTACGGATTTCAATTTATGATATCCGAATATTCGGATGAAGTATTTGCAAACCTTTTCAACTTTATTGAGGAAAAGGAGATACGCTGGGTTACCGCGTCGCCGTCCATGCTTGTAAATTTTGCCGACTATATGGAGAGAAAGGGCATTGCTCCTTATTCATTTTCATATGTGGAATGCCACAGTGAATATCTGTATGACTGGCAAAAAGAGATGATCACGAAATATTTCGGTACAGAGCCTGTAAGCATATACAGTTCCAACGAGATCCAGTTTATGGGTTGTTCATGTTCAAAGGGGCATATGCATATAATCACGCAGGACGCATTCGTTGAGATCCTTGAAAACGAGGAGCATCGAAACGAAGTGGTGGTGACGTCACTCAATAATGAGGATATTCCGCTCGTAAGATACAGGATAGGAGACTGCGCAGAGTGGGGAGAACCGCATGAGTGCGAATTGTCCGGGTATCCCTGTATCGAATTGAAACAATATCGGAGTAATGATTATCTGATCTCTGAAAACGGGAAAAAGTTTGAACCGTTTGTGGTCTGTGACGCAATCGTGTTCATCAAGGCGAAGTTTACGGTTCAGGTAAACAAATATCTGGTTTACCAGAATGCTCCGAATTCTCTTATATGTTTTATTGATGCGCCGGAATCATTCTGGAAGGAACAAAATAACATACTCGAATTCCTGAAATACTATTTTCACGAGGTCACGGGATGCTGTTATGACATATCAATACTTGAATACAATGAGTCATACGGCTACTTGAATACCGCAAAATACAAATATTTTATCAATGGGGTAAAAAATGAACAATCTGCTCGAACGAATACTTGATATTGCCGATGCCAAAAAGGATGAAATAGCCTGTGTATATGAGCAGGAACAGCTGACTTACAATGAGTTGATCAGCCGCGCCAAGCGCCTGGCAGGCCGGATAGGGAAGAATAATCCGTCGGGAAATCCCGTGGGGATCTGTCTTAAGAGATCGGAAAAAGTCATTGTGTCCATGCTGGCCATCCTTTTTGCCGGTTGCGCTTATGTTCCTATAGACAGCAGGATCGGAAGAGACAGGATCGCAAACATGCTTGAACAGGTAAGCTGCGATCTGGTTCTGGTTGACGGTGATATCGAACTCGGAGAAGTCCGGACCGTTGATCTTAATGACTATGAGACCGAAACCGAATTGTTACCCGTAGAAACCGGGAACAACGATATCGCTTATGTAATCTTCACCAGCGGATCCACAGGGAATCCCAAAGGAGTAAAGATCACATACGGAAATATCCATAATCTTGTCAAGAGCCTTGAAAGGACAGTCTATAAGGGAAGCGATACGCATATGAATATAGCGGTGCTTGCTTCGTTTTCCTTCGATTCTTCCGTCAAGCAGATCTATTTTGCGCTGACACACGGACATACGCTTCATATCATCAGTGAAAAGACGAAGAAGATCAAACGTTATTTCTTCAAGTATATCTCTAAAAAAAAGGTGGATGTCTGTGACATCACTCCCACGCTCATAGAGATCTTCTCACTTGACAACAGGGATTACGGCAATGTGGGCCTCAAAAAGCTTTTGATAGGCGGAGAAAAAGTCACGGGGAACCATATCAATAAGGCAAGAGAGCTCTTTGGCGGGCAGCTGACAATATATAATGTTTACGGACCGACGGAATGCTGTGTCGATGCAGCGATCTACGAAATACCCAACCGCTATGTTTATTCCGATTCGGACAGTATACCCGTGGGGTATCCTATAAACAACACGATGATCAGGCTCAGTAAAACCAACGAGGTGATCATAAGCGGAGCATGTGTCGGTGCAGGTTATACCGGAAGAAGTCAGGGCGGATATTTCTGGGATGGAGGTATCCGCAGTTATGCGACGGGAGATATCGGATTTTTTGACGAAGAAAGCAGGTTGTTCATATCCGGCAGGAGCGATGATCAGGTAAAGCTTAACGGCTACAGGATCGAGCTCAAAGATGTAGAGAATACAGCCATGAAGATGAACGGTGTGGTAAAGGCAAAATGCTTTATATCGGAAAAACAGATCATATGCGTTTTGGTGACCGACAACAGAGATGTACATACATACCGTGAATCAATACAAAAAATGTTGCCCGATTATATGGTGCCCAAGGTTTTCCTGTTTGACGAAACGATCAGGGTAAACAGAAATCAAAAGTTTGATGTGAAATATTATAAAGAATTGCTGTGTCGGGAGGAATCCGGACAAAAGCCAATTAAATGAGTATGAGAGAGGACCGGACATGAAAAAAATATTGCCCATCGAGGAGAAACCTTCCGTCAGCAGTTTTGCTCATCACGCTTTTTTTCAAAGTATCCTGGAAGGGAACCGGTTGTCGGCTGAGGATATATTAAGGTTTAATGTCCACGATCTTGATGCGGATGAGTGGAAATACAGGTCGGATAATATTCGAAAAGAGTCAGAGGGAAACAAGATCACTTATTATGCGAACATTCTTGAAACAAATGCCTTCTCCGTTATGTGGAGAGAATTGAAGGAGCGGGATGTATTTGAGTGTGATTTTGAAGAACTCGTACACATATGCTCCAACAGCGGGATCACCGTTGTGGTCAGTGAAAAGGACATGGCTGACGATTCGTGGAGGGATCACGGATATGTCAGCCTGGAGTATATTGCGAGAAACGAAATATATCTGCGCCGTGACGGAGAAATACTCGATATCGGAAAATACGGAAGAGATATTCTTATGCCCCTCAATGTGAAGGTGAAAAACGATGACGGAAAACCCGAGATAGCAATTTTCGTCGGGAACGAATGGGTGACCCTTTATTCCGGGACGGAGGAAAAAGAATATCGCTACATAGGGATCGAGGCAGATTTTAAAGAATCGGAGTATCAAAACTGGAAGAACAGTAATTATATCGAATTCTATTGCAGGCCGGACGGACCCGACATTGTTCTTGATATGTACAATTCGATCAAAAACGGATTTATGTACATGAGCAACAACCAATTCCTGCAAGTTACTCCCCTTGAAGTGAATACTATAAGATCTTTCCCCGACGGGATCAAAGGGATGGTCAAATGGGCGGTCAACAATGATAAATATCTGGTGGTCTGGGTGGATGAGTATTATATACCCAACAGGAATGCATATCAGAAAAAGCATTTTCCTCATTGCAACATGATATACGGATATGATGACGATACTTCAACCATATACATGATGGGGTACGGAAAAGTATATCAGTCTGCGGAAATATCGTATGACGATCTGACAGAGAACTTCAGTCATATGACGACCAAGGAGGACGGTGCTCTTATCGCGCTCAGAAGAATACCGTACAATTTTGTCTTTTCGGTTGATTGTATTAAAAAACAGATAAAGGCGTTTTTAAACGGCACAAGCAGTTTTGATGACGGAAACAGGATACAAAACGAGCCGGATATCGTATTCGGAAAAGAAGCGTTTACAAGAATGCCTGAGGCTGAATTCGCAAGGAGAAAGATTTGTCGTGACGTTAAGGTGTCTCAGGTTTTATATGAGCATTCGAAGCTCATGTCCGAAAGGATTGATTTCTTAAGATACAGGAGTCATCTCCCCGAAACAAAAGCAGACGTGTTGAAACAGAAAGCCGAAAATATTTTGCATTCGTCCGAAAAGATGAGAAATCTTGTCATTAAAAATCGAATGAAAGATGTTTATCGCGACAGGATCATGGATCTGTTTTCCGAAATAGGTAAGATGGAAGAGGAATTATTGACAGACCTGTATGACAGTATTATATGATAAGTATCCGGTTTTTGGGTAGATCCGGATGCTTCGAAGATCAAAACAGTTGAGGAACGGTCATGGAAAAGACAACTATAATGTTTGATATGTATGGGGTTATCATAGAGGAGAGCAAGGGAAATTTTATACCGTACACATATGCGCATTTTAAGGAGAAGGAGTACATAAGGCTTACCCGGCAGCTTAAGAAAGAGCAATTGTTCACCAGGGCAGGTAACGGTGAATTAACGTCGGACGAATTCCTTACCGCGCTCGGATATACAGATCCCAAAGCTACCATGACGGACTACATCGACAACCATCTTACTCTTGATAAGGGGTTTGTTGAGTTCGCGGAAAAGTATCATGATGTTTATGATTTTATTCTTGTATCGAATGATGTATCCGAGTGGAGCGAATATATAACAACTCATTATGATCTGAACAGATTCTTTAAGAAAAAAATAGTCAGCGGCGACGTGAAGTGCCGTAAGCCCGACAGAAAGATCTACGAGATAGCTCTTGAAGTTTCGGGTAAAGATCCGAAGGAATGCTTTTTTGTCGATAACAGCGTGAAAAATCTGACGGTTGCCGAAGAGTTGGGAATCGAACCGATCCTCTTTAACAGGGACAATGAAGATTATTCCGGAAGTATAGTTAATACATTTGCGGAATTGCAAAACTTTTTGACATCTAAAATGTAAAGCGCACTTGACAAATACGTTCATTGCGATATTATATATGTAAGGTTGACATTACATAACAAGAAGTGGAACAGACGAGGTAACGTATTGAAGAACAAAGTGCGTGAATTGCGCGAAAAGATGGGGCTTACACAGGGTGAACTCGGACAGTCGGTGCATGTATCCAGACAAGCAATAATTGCTCTCGAACAAGGCAAATATGATCCGTCTGTGTGGTTGGCATATGATCTGTCGGTGTTTTTCGGAACTGAGATTACCGAACTGTTCGATTTTGAAGGGAGCGAAAGAAAATGAACAGAAAACCGGCTGTATATAACGCATGTTTCTTTTCAATCTATTCGGGATGTATGTTATTTGTCTTTTCCTTTATGCGGGAAGAGATTTCGGACGTATCGCGGGAGTTGTT
The DNA here is from genome assembly GCA_946403295.1 of uncultured Clostridia bacterium. Classification (GTDB taxonomy): domain Bacteria; phylum Bacillota; class Clostridia; order Lachnospirales; family Lachnospiraceae; genus RUG11977. The sequence continues at coordinate 12,913 of CAMIZL010000036.1, forward strand.
TGAGGGTTGCGGGGAATTTCTCGTGATATCGGCGTGTGTTGCGGTACTTGTCTCGGGAGTCATTGCAGTGGGGTATATAAAAGGCTCGGATTTCCTTGATGAATATCAATACGGAAAGGTATGTTTGATCCAAAGGTTCGTGAGAGCAGCGGTTATAATCCTGTTTATTATTGCGTTCGCGACTATCGTTATAACAGATAATGTCCGCGGGACTATCGTCATCGCTCTGATCGCGGGGTGGATCTGCCTCCTTGTCGGATCGATAATGGAATTGATCATAACAAAGAAAAAGTAACGCTTATATGGCAAATGTTTTTTAATACTTCGGAACAGGAGATGATCGAATGACATTCAAAGGAAGAAGAGGATTTATTATTTGGGTAGTTGCGCTGATCCTTTTGGCGTGTGAAGTGTTTTTCTTTCTTTATAAGGACGAGTTTGATCCCGTCGTTTTTCTGTTATTGGTGATCGGTTTTGGCCTGATCCTGATCCTTACGCTCATGTTCGAGATCAGAAACAAGGTTGTCGTAACGGAGGACCTTGTCAAGATATGCTTTGGCATCACAACGACCGACATAGGCGTGAGTACGATCACTTCGCTTAAGAAAACAATCAGCGCCATAGCTTCGGATTCGGCATCACTTCGAAGGGTCGAGATAGGATATGCCGACGAAAAAGGAGCCCGCAAGGTATTTTGCTCACCCCGGAAGGAAGATGAATTCATCAAATTGTTGACGGGATACAATTCGAAGATAAAAGTATTTTGATCATGAGCGAAGCCGGCGCACCATGAGTGAAGACAGGGATGGCAGGCGCCATCCCTAAAATTTTGAAAATTTTCAAACAATTTTAGCACTCAACTCTTGACAGTGCTAACAATGAGTGCTATAAGTATATTGTGAGATGAAGAAGACCATGACAAAAGGAAAATAGATCGAATACTGTTCAACAGCGAAAGGGGGAACAGATCATGCAACAGGATAAATACACACAGAAATCACTTGAAAGCTTGAAAGCAAGCGAAAATATCGCACTTGAATACGGAAATCCGCAGATCGATGTTGAGCATCTTATGCTTGGCCTTATCACCGTGAGCGACAGTCTGATATTGGCCCTCCTTAAAAAGATGAGCGTTGATGTGAACACCTTCAGGGGAGCCGTGACAAGGCTTATCGAAAAGAAACCCAAGGTCACGGGCGACGTGGACATGAGCATCACTACCACTTTCAGTAAAGTATTGGCAGCGGCCGAGAAAGAAGCGACCGCGATGAAGGACACCTATGTTTCGGTTGAGCACATTATGCTGGCACTGATAGGAACGCCCGGTGACTTAAAGCCTGTATTCAAGGAACACAACATCACGAGAGACAGATTTCTTGAGGCCCTTAAGGACGTGAGAGGATCGCGTCAGGCTGATTCGGACAACCCCGAAGCCACCTACGAGTCGCTTACAAAATATGGGCGCGACCTTGTTGAGGAAGCGGCATCGGGCAAGCTTGATCCCGTAATCGGACGTGATGCCGAGATAAGACATGTCATCAGGATCCTTTCGAGGAAGACCAAGAACAATCCCATCCTCATCGGTGAGCCCGGTGTCGGCAAAACTGCCGTAGTCGAGGGCCTCGCCCAGAGGATCGTGAACAAGGACGTTCCCGAACAGCTTCAGGGCAAGAAGCTTTTTGCTCTCGATATGAGCTCTATAGTTGCAGGCTCTAAGTACAGAGGCGACTTTGAGGAGAAGCTCAAGGCTGTCCTTGATGAGATCAAGAACAGTGACGGACAGATCATCCTTTTTATCGATGAGATCCACACGATAGTCGGAGCCGGAGCGACGGGAGACGGTTCGATGGATGCCGGAAACATGCTCAAACCCATGCTGGCAAGGGGCGAACTCCACTGTATCGGCGCGACTACATTAAAAGAACATAAGCGTTATATCGAAAAGGACGCGGCTCTTGAAAGGCGATTCCAGCCTGTCATGGTTTCGGAGCCGTCTGTTGACGATACGATCTCGATCCTGAGAGGTATAAAGGAGCGATACGAGCTTCATCACAAGGTTCATATCACGGATGATGCGCTCATAGCGGCAGCGACGCTCTCGAACCGCTACATCGAGGACAGATTCCTGCCGGACAAGGCGATCGACCTCGTGGACGAGGCGTGCGCGATGGTAAAGACACAGCTTGATTCGATGCCTGTCGAGATGGATGATATGCGTCGCAGGATCATGCAGCTTGAGATCGAGGAAGCGGCATTAAAGCGCGAGGACGAGAGTGCGAGAAATAGTGAAAGACTGGCCGCTATCAAGAATGAGCTTGATGATCTCTCGGCCAAATTCGCGACCATGCAGACGGCATGGGAGAGCAAGAAGGAGTCCATGAAGAAGGTCGGTGTGCTTCGTGAAAAGCTCGAAGAAGCGCAGCGTCAGGCGGCCGAGGCGGAACGCTCATATGACCTCGAACGTGCGGCTTCACTCAAATACGGCGAGATCCCGGCACTTCAGAAGGAGATCGAGGAAGCGCAGGAGGCAGCAAACAAAGGCGCGGAGGATAACGAACTTCCTTTCGCCGTATCGCAGAAGGTCGATGCTCCCGAGATCGCGTTCATCGTCTCGAAGTGGACGGGTATCCCGGTTGCGGATCTTTCGCGCTCGGAGCGTGACAAGGTGCTGCAGCTCGCGGACAACCTGAAGAAACGGATCATCGGTCAGGACGAAGCAGTCTCACTCGTGAGCGAAGCAATCATGCGCTCGCGTGCGGGTATCAACGATCCCACACGTCCCATCGGGTCGTTCCTGTTCCTCGGACCTACCGGTGTCGGTAAGACGCAGCTCGCCAAGGCTCTGGCTTACAACCTCTTCGACAGCGAGGAGAGCATGGTCAGGATCGACATGAGCGAGTACATGGAGTCCTACAGCGTCAGCAAGCTCCTTGGTTCGGCTCCCGGATATATCGGCTACGAGGAGGGCGGCCAGCTCACCGAAGCGGTGCGTCGCAGACCTTACAGCGTGGTTCTTTTTGATGAGGTTGAGAAAGCGCATCCCGACGTGTTTAACGTGCTCCTGCAGATCCTTGATGACGGACGACTCACCGACTCGCAGGGCAGGACGGTTGACTTTAAGAATACGGTCATCATCCTGACTTCGAATATCGGTGCGGCCGATCTGACCGACGGTATCGACGAGGACGGATCGATCACGGAAGCCGCGAGGGCAGCTGTTGAAAAGCAATTGCACGGCTTCTTCAGACCCGAGTTCCTCAACAGGCTCGATGAGATCATCACCTTCAGACCTCTCAGCAAGAGCGACATCTCAGGCATCGCAAGACTCCTCGTGGACGACATCAACAAGAGGCTTGCCGACAAGGAGATCACGATCGAGCTTACGGACGCCGCATACGACGCCGTCATCGAGGGCGGATTCGATCCCGTCTACGGTGCAAGACCTCTCGGACGCTTCTTAAAGAAGTATGTCGAGACGATCCTCGCCCGCAAGTACCTTGAGGGTACGATCAAAGAAGGACACGTGATCGTTGACTATGACGGAGAAGAGTTTGTGGTAAGGAATAGCCTGTCTTGTGCTTGAGGAGATTGCGGACACGATCCGAAATATGCCAAAGTATGACGCGTTGTTCAATTAGTTATGTTTATCGTATCATACAACGAGTGTGGTTTCGCCACACTCGTTATTTATTTGCATTGGGAATGACATTAAGGTAGTATTATAAAATGATGTTTGTGTTTGTTTTAGGGGGTACTGATCATGAAGAGATTAATAATTCCGGTGATTATTATAGTAATGCTTATGCCCGGATGCAGTACGGCATCTTCAATTGATAAGAGTGAACCGGAGGTCATAAGGGTTGAGGGCGA
>CAMIZL010000037.1 GCA_946403295.1 uncultured Clostridia bacterium
GCGGGGCGTCCGCAAGTGAAAACCCGGGAGCTGCGGGAGAAGGAACAACCGCCGGGGTCGCAGAGCAGAGCGGGGCGTCCGCAAGTGAAAACCCGGGAGCTGCGGGAGAAGGAACAACCGCCGGAGCCGCAGAAAAGAGCGGAGCGTCCGAAAAAGAAAATGCGGGAGCTGCGGAAGAAAAAGATGTTTACGACATGAGTGTTGAGGAGCTTGAAATAGCGGCAAGAAAGGGCGATCCCGTCGCGTGCGAATTGCTCGGAAGCATGTACTACAGCGGCGGCGAGGTTGACCAAAACTATGGGAAAGCCCGTCAATACCTTGAAAAATCCGAGCAGAACGGCAGTAGATCGGCCAAGGTATATAAAATGCTCGGCGATATATATTATTACGGAAAAGACGTGGATGCGAGCGACAGCGAAGCCGGAAAGTATTATAAAATGGCGATCGATATGGGAGTAGCGAACACCGAGGTGCTCGCAAATTACGGAATGATCCTGTATCGTGATGACGATTTTGAGGAAAGCGCCCGGTACTTCGCTATGGCGGCCGAATCGGGAGGTGATCCGACCGACATGTATAATGCCGGTTTGGCGTATTATAACGCAAATGACACGGAAAATGCCGTTAAATGGCTCGAAAAAGCCATTGATAGCGGGTTCTCACGCCCTCAGGACGCTAAACGGATGATCGATTCCGTAAAATAGCCGTCGTCCCCCGGGGGACGATCCGGTTGCCGGTATCCGGCGACAAACAGCGCGGGATGTAGTATGATAACAAAAAACGTACGGAGCGGACATGGAACAGATTTTGATCGTGGAAGACGACGAGACCCTGAATCAGGGGCTGTGCAAGGCATTGAGGGACGATAAGCGTCAGATCGTATCATGCGGGAGCATCAAAGAAGCAAGAGAGCAGCTTTCGCTTGCCACGGTCTCGTTTGTCCTGCTCGACATCAACCTTCCCGACGGCAGCGGCCTAGACCTCTTAAAAGAGATAAAAGCTGAGAACCCGAAGCTTCCGGTGATCCTCCTGACCGCCAACGATACCGACAGGGATGTCGTGACGGGACTTGAAGAGGGCGCCGACGATTATATCACAAAGCCGTTTTCTCTTTCGGTCCTCAGGGCAAGGGTAAACACGCAGCTGCGTAAGTACCGCTCGGACAGCAACGATAATGTATATACGGACGGCCCGTATTCGTTCGATTATAAGAACATGATCTTCAGTTTTAACGGACGGGCGGTCGAGCTCTCCAAAACGGAACAGAAACTGCTGCATATACTGACGGAGAACGCAGGCATAAGCGTTAAAAGAGATACTCTTATCGACAAGCTTTGGACCGACGGGGCGGAGTATGTCGATGAAAATGCCCTGTCCGTAACGGTCAAGAGACTCAGGGACAAGCTTTCCGCGCAGGACAAGATAAAAACGATCTACGGGATAGGTTACAGTTGGGTGAAGCAGAATGGATAAAGTGATATTGATCGTGGGGATCTGCGCAGCAGTTGCGGCCTGCGTGGCAGTCCTTCTCCAAAGACTCGGTACGGCAAGAACGATCGACGGGATCGAAAAGATGCTTGATACGGCCATAAAAGGAGAGTTCACGGAGAGCTCTTTCGATGAAAAAAGGCTCTCAAAGCTCGAATCCAAACTTTCCGATTTTTTGCGGGAGTCGTCGATATCGGCTCAAAATGTTAAAAATGAGCGCGACAAGATAAAGTCGCTCATATCGGACATCTCGCATCAGACAAAAACGCCCATCGCAAATCTAATATTGTACAGCGAACTCCTTGAAGGCACCGACCTGCCGGCGGAGGCAAAGGAAAATGCCGCGGCGATCCATGCGCAGGCGGAAAAACTCAGGTTCCTTATCGACAGTCTCGTAAAGCTTTCAAGGCTTGAAAACGGGATACTTGAACTGAATCCCCGCAGGACCGGATTAAAGCCGATCCTGTCGGAAGTGGTCTCGGAATTTAAGGAAAAGGCCGAAGCAAAAGGTCTTACGCTAAGCCTCGCCGACACACAGGCCTCAGCCGTGATCGACGAGAAATGGACCCGCGAAGCGATCGCGAATATTGTTGACAATGCCGTAAAATACACCTCCCGGGGGAAGATAAAAATAGACACCGTGGACTACGAAATGTTTGTCAGCGTGGATATCCGCGACACCGGCATAGGCATTCCGGAGGAGGAATATACGAAGGTGTTTAAACGTTTCTACAGGGGCGCCGCCGTGAAGAACGAGGAAGGAGTCGGGATAGGACTTCATCTCGCGCGCGAGATCGTTTCGGGCGAGGGCGGTTATATCAGGATCGATTCGAAAGTTGGCGAAGGAACGGTGTTTTCGGTATTTCTGCCGAAGAAATAGCGGGGGAGCCGTGAAATGTGACTGAACTGTAAGAATTGATATTGAGGCTTGAAAGATTTTGGAAAGATTTATATGCGATACTCATCTGTAAAGAGGGAACAGTACTCTTTACAGATTTTTTGTGCGATAAACGAATGCCATCTGTTGCAAGCTTGCTTGCAATTGGATATGATACCATGGTTTGTGGTGAGAGCTTGCTCTCATGAGCAAACAGGGTATCATATCCAAAGCGGAGCGAAGCCTCGCGAACAGATGGCTGAGTGAACGGACATCGAGCGGACTAGTACGCGAGATGTCCCGTCGCATCGAGTAGGAGTCAGCCTACTCGATTTTTATGAGGTAAATACGAAATTTTAAGAGCCTACTACTTCGTCGAAGTGTTTGGCAAGGAATCAACTGCGGTTAGAAACCGCAGTTAAAGAGGAGCAAAAAAATGGACACACTAAAAGTAACCGGTCTTAAGAAAACCTACGGTACGGGAGATACCGCGGTTGAAGCCTTAAAGGGCGTAAGCCTTTCGGCTCAAAAAGGAGAATTCATAGCCATAGTCGGCACTTCGGGCAGCGGAAAATCAACGCTCCTGCATATGCTTGGGGGCCTCGACCGCCCTACGGAGGGTGAGGTTTTGGTCGACGGGAAAAACATATTTGAGCTTAAGGACGAACAGCTCACGATCTTTAGAAGAAGAAAGATCGGGTTCGTTTTCCAGTCTTTTAATCTTGTACCCGTTCTGTCGGTGTACGAAAATATCGTACTTCCGATAGAACTCGACGGCGGAGCGCCGGACAGGGAATATATCGATAATCTGATAGACACGCTCGGTCTCACGGATAAAAAGAACGCATATCCGAACCAACTCTCCGGCGGACAGCAGCAGCGCGTTGCCATAGCACGAGCATTGTCGTCGGCGCCCGAGGTTGTGCTCGCCGACGAACCTACGGGAAATCTTGACTCCAAAACGAGCCGGGACGTTCTCGGGCTTCTTAAGGTGATCGGTGAAAAATATGCTCAGACCATCGTTATGATCACACATAATGAGGCTATTGCGCAGATGGCTGACAGGATCATAAGGATCGAAGACGGAAAGATCGTTTCAAAAGGGGTGTGAGTTATGGGAAGAACGATTAACGGACCCCGTGTCAAAAACGGTAAACTTATAAGAAAACTTGCGTTCAGGTTTGTAAAAGCCAATCCCGGAAAAAGTCTGGTCGTGATATTGTCGATCGCACTTTGTACCTTCCTCTTTTCGGCACTCGTTACGGTAAGCACGAGCCTTGTCGAGGCTTTCAGGGAAACAACCGAAAGGCAGATCGGAACCGATGCGGACGGTGCATTTAAGTATCTTAACGAAGAGGAATATGAAAAAGCCGCTTCGTATCAGGGTGCAAAGGAAGTCACAAAGAAAGTATTTGTGGGAAATGCGGTAAACAAAGAATTGTACAAGCTGTACACCGAGGTGAACTGTTTCGAAGAAGGCGCCGCAAGACACAGCTTTTGTTATCCCGAGACGGGCCGCATGCCCGAAAAGGAAAATGAGATCGCGGTAAGCAGCATCGTGTTGCAGGCTTTTGGGATGAAAGCATCCGGCCCGGACGATTACGAGAAACTTATCGGAGAGTCTCTCACGCTGGAGATCATGGGGGCCGAAGAGTCGACAGAACATGAATTTGAGATCTGCGGCATATATACGGGAGACAGGGTTTCCATGGCTCAGATGGTCATGGTCTCCGAGGCTTTTCAGAAAAAATGGGCTCCGACCCCGACTTCTTCATATTACGGGATGGGCGAAAGGGCGACCGTGAGCGACGCCTACGGAAGGATCGAGGCCTGCGTGGTCTTTTCGAATCCGTTTGATATAGACGGCCAAATGGCCGAAATGGTCATGGAAACAGGGCTTCCGGGAAATGTTGAGACCGGAGTCAACTGGGCATCTCCGCTTGCCTCGATCGACGAGGTCACATTAATAATGGTCATCGCCATGCTGGTCGTGTTCTTTGTATCGGGCTATCTGATCATCAATAATGTCTATAGGATAAACGTTTATACCGACATCAGGACATACGGCCTTTTAAAAACGGTCGGTACGGGAGACAGACAGATAAAGAGGCTTGTGAAGTGGCAGTCGATCTTTCATTGCATCCCCGGGGTCCTGATCGGTATCATCGGGGGGATCCTTATCGGAGCCGTCATTCTTCCGCTTATCACGGATATAACCGAGATATCGAAAGTCGGCTCAAACGGTGTGGCAGTCAATCTGTGGACCGTTCTTTTCTCCGCGTTATTCTCCGTTGTGACAGTGAGGATCTCCATAAGAAGGGCCATAAAGATCGCACTTAAGGTCACTCCGATGGAAGCTGTGCGATACAGCGAAGGAAATACCCGCGGTAAGGGAAAGGAAAAAAAGGACAGTTCGTTCTCGCCCCTGAGGTTTGCGGCGATAAATGTATTTCGTGAGAAGAGGCGTTGTTTCTTTGTTGTACTTTCGTTCGCTCTGTCGATCGCGGTGCTTATGTCTGTGTTTATCCTCATATACAGCTTCGATGAGGATAAGTATATCAGTCAATACGGCTGCAGCTCATTCTCCGTTGCCGATGCCTCCGTCGACAACAGCTCCGCACGTACTCATGTTTATGACGGAGTGCCGGACTCTTTCCTCCGGGAGATAAATAACCGGCAGGGGATAGTCGGGATCGGAAATATATATGCGCAATCCGACGTCATTCAAAAACTTAATGACAGAGACTACGCGAGGTTTGACGAGAGACTTTTGCAAAATGACAGGGCTTACACGAAACACCGTGAAACATATATATATTTTGACCGGGAAGGACCGCATCATCTTGGGCACGGCACAGCTTCAAAGGTGTACGGAATGGATGAGTTTCCGTTAAGCAAGCTTACCGTACTGAACGGTACATATGACGCGGAGAAGTTTAAGACCGGAAAGTATATTATCGTGAACGAGTACGGTGAAAGCAACTATAAGGCCGAGAGCATTCCGTATTTCATGCCGGGCGAGACGATTGAAGTCAATAATTCCGATAACGGGCGAAGGGAATATGAAGTCATGGCTACGGTGAAGATCCCGATCGCCATGAGGATAAGGACATATGCGGATATGGACGTAAGTTATATCCTTCCCTCGGACGAGTTTTTGGATTTCTTCGGAGAGAGAAATCCCATGAGAACACTCTTTGATACCACCGCGGAAGCGGAAGCCGGAATGGACGAATGGCTTACGTATTATACGGAAAATATGGACACCTCCCTCAAGTATGTCTCGAAAGAGGTGTACAAAAAGGAATTTTCGGGGCTCATAAACATGTTTTCGGCAGTGGGAATACTCGTGACAGTGATTCTCGGACTCATCGGATTACTTAATCTCGTCAATACCTTCGTTACTTCGATCCTCACGAGAAGGGTTGAATTCGCCATGCTTGAGGCCGTCGGTATGACAAAGAGAACGCAGAGGAGGATCGTCTGCATGGAAGGTATGATATACGGTTTGTTCTCGCTTGTCACGGGAACGGCTCTCGGAAGCCTGATAACCATGCTTTTGGTAAAGCCTTTTACAGAAATGCTACGGTACGGACGGTTCGAATTCACCGTCATTCCGGTTGCGATCGCGATCCCCTTCGTGGCAGCGGCAGTCCTGCTCGTTCCGCTTGTTATCTTTAAACGCGCCATGCGCGAATCGGTGATCGAACGCCTCAGACTGGTCAACGTATGATCCGCGGGATGAAAGTCAAAATTTGATAAACGGAAAACTGATCCGGAAGATGACGGGAAGCGTTCTTTGTTATATGATATATCTTGTCGGAAAGATCCGTGAAAGGGTCTCGGTCATGTTGCGCTTATGCGCATATACGGAAAACCGCGAGATGATGAACAAGGAGGCAGCCATGAACGATATTATCAAAAAACGAAACCGTCTACTTGCCGGGAAAGTCATAAAGGGACTTGAGTCCAGAAACATGAAGGGGTACTATGCCGAGGATAAGGCGGAGGCGCTCAAGATCGCTCTCAACCTTATACCCGAGACGTCGACTGTCACGATGGGCGGAGCGATGTCCGCGCATGAGATAGGACTCGTGGATGCCTTGAAAAACGGCAATTACGATTTCCTGGACAGAGACGTTGCCCGGGATAAAAGAGCAGCGATGCTTGCCGCATATGATGCGGATTATTTCCTTACAAGTGCAAATGCCATAACCGAGGACGGTGTAATGATCAACATAGACGGCAATTCGAACCGTGTTTCGGCCATCGCCCAGGGACCCCGTCATGTGATCGCGATCGTCGGAATGAACAAGGTTTGTCCCGATGTTGATTCGGCCATGAAGCGTGCGAGAAATGTCGCCGCACCCATAAACGCCCAGCGCTTCGGGCTCGACACCCCCTGTTCAAAGACGGGATCGTGCATGAACTGCAAATCGCCGGATACTATCTGCTGCCAGTTCCTGATCACCCGCTTTTCGCGCCATGAGGGCCGTATTCATGTGATCATGGTGAACGAATCCCTCGGATTCTGACACCGGGCACTCCTTTTTGATCTGATGTAATGACAAAGGACCATAAACGTTTGACGTTTTATGGTCCTTTTTATGAATAAGTTTTTATGATCTCGTTGGCCACTTCAAGTCTTGTCACGCAGCGGTCCATCGCCTGCTTTTCGATGTAGCGGTGGGCTGCGGGCTCGTCCATGTTGAGCTCACGGATGAGGAGCCATTTTGCACGGTTGACGGCACGGATCTCTTCCATCTTTTCCTCGACGGAGATCGTTTTCTTTTCCATTCGGCGCATTCTTTCGCGCATGCTGGACATCCAATCGAGCGCCATGACAAGCATCGGTTTGTTTACCGGCTTCGAAAGGGTGAAAACTCCGTGGGTTGCCACTTTTTCGAACATGTCATTATATACTTCGGAACGCACGAGAAGGAGCGAAACCGTTCCTTTCGAATCGAGCGCGTCGATCGCGAATCTTATGCCGGCGTCATCGGGGAGCGGAGAATTGATGATGACGAAATCAAAGCTTCGCTCGGCAAAAAGCCTTTCCGCCGCGCTGATGCTCGAAACGATCTTTACGGGACCGTACCTTGCCTCAGGGAGCAGAGAGTTAAGCGCTTCGTTTATTTTCTCGGCGGCCGATACGATCAGCACGCTGTATATGCGCTCTCGTAAACTACTCATAAACAAATCTCCTCATTTAAATTATTAACGCCTATACCGCCCGTCCGGGGTACCGCGGCTTCAGGGCATATGCATTAATAACCGAATCCGCGATCCCGGTTAATTGCAGTAGATCGAAAGGATCTCGCCCGGGATATGATCACGGATAAAGCTGCTTTCCGATGCAATGGAGCAAGCCTCATCGAAGGAGCCGGGAAGCTTTTCATAGCGGGAGAGCAGGACGTGATCCGATTTGTAAAGGTTAACGTCTGCAGGCTCGGGGAGTTCGAGCTTGTTCTCGATCCCGTCGAGTCCGGCGTATATCATAAGCGTAAAGGCAAGATAAGGATTGGCGAGAGGATCGGGAGACCTCAGCTCTGCCCTGCGGTATTCTCCGAGTGCAGCGGGTATGCGGACGAGCTGGGAACGGTTTTGAGCCGACCAGGAAATATATCCGGGAGCTTTGTTGTTTCCGAGTCTCTGGTATGAGCCGCGTGACGGGTTAAGGAAAGCCGTCATGGACTTGATATTCTTTAATATGCCGCTGATCATGCCGTTAAATGCGGCTTCATCGGCGGGTCTTACCGACATGTTAATATGGAAACCGTTTCCGGGAGCATGTTCGATCGGTTTCGGGGAGAAATCGGCAAAGAAACCGTTTCTGAAAGCAACGGTCTTGACTACTCTCTGGAACATCATGACATGGTCTGCGGCGGTGAGCGCCGAGGAATAACGGAAATCTATCTCGTTCTGTCCGGGGCCCTGCTCGTGGTGTGAACTTTCGGGACGGATACCCATTTGTTCAAGCGTGAGGCAGATCTCACGTCTTACATTCTCACCGTGATCTTCGGGAGCAATATCCATGTATCCGGCATTGTCGCAGGGGGTTTTTGTGGGATTGCCGTTCTCGTCAAGGTAGAAGAGATAAAACTCCTGCTCGGCTCCGAAAGTAAATTCGTAGCCGGCCTTAGCAGCCTCATCGACGGCCGCTTTTAAGAGTGTTCGCGTATCGCATTCAAACGGAGTCCCGTCGGGACGCGTGATCTGCGAGAACATCTGAATAACCCTGCCGTGCTCGGGTCTCCAGGGGAGCGGCATGAGAGTTTCGGGTTCGGGGTGCAGCAAGAGATCGCTCTTTGCTTCATCACCGAAGCCTGCGACCGCAGATGCATCAAACGCGATTCCGTGCTCGAATGCGCGGGGAAGTTCGTCGGGCATTATCGAGATGTTCTTTTGCTTACCAAAGACATCGCAAAAAGCGAGACGGATAAATTTAACGTCTTCCTCCTGAACATATTGTAGAACTTCTTCTTTGGAATATTTCATGCCTTACTCCTTTTTTAGCGCGGTTTATGAAAAAAGGCTTCATTCGCATGCAAAAAACACGGAATGAACGCCTTTGCTCAACACCTAGAATTGTACGCCCGCGGTACGGTGTTGTCAAGCCTGTATGAGGTAATTGATATGCCGGCAGACAGCGTGACCCGTCAAACGGTGCCTGTCGGTGCCTGTCGCTGTCTGTCGGTGCCTGTCGCTGTCTGTCGCTGTCTGCCGGCAATAGGTTTTCCGAAAACAGAGCCCTTCAGTTGGCTACATACATTTGTCTGTAAGGGTTGCCCGAATCGGGTGATACTACCGTAAAGGGTGCGTCAAGGACTTCGTTAAGATCGAGTCCGAACTTTTCGCAATAGTCGCCGAGCAGACTTTTGAGCTCTTCAAGATCCTCGTCGCTCGCCGGGTTTACCGAAACCTGAGCCGGGAAAGCAACGTTCTCGCATTTTGAGCGCAGGAACATCTTGCCGCCGTGCATTCCGGTGCAGGGGAAGAAGCCGACTGCTTTCCCCTGAGGATCGGAGAGATTGAGAACAACGATCCTGCCTCCGGCCTGATATTCGCCAAGAAAGCTTCCGGCCTTGCCGCCTATGATCATCACGGGAACCTTTTCCTTGTAAGCTTTCATGTGGATCCCGGCGCGATAGCCCGCGTTGCCCTCTATGTATATCCTGCCTCCGCGCATCGCATAACCGGCCGCATCGCCGATATTGCCGTGAACGACGATCGTTCCTTCGTTCATGGTGTCGCCGACTGCGTCCTGAGCATTTCCGAGAACACTTACGGTTCCGCCGTTAAGATATGCGCCGAGCGCGTTGCCCGGAACTCCTTTTATGGTGATGTCTTTTCCCGACATGCCCGCAGCGATAAATCGCTGACCGCAGCATCCTTCGACGGTGAGAGTATCGCCGCCCTGTCTTATCGATTCGTTAAGAGCTTTATGATCCAGATCCTTAGCATTAATATTCATGGGGAACTCCTTTTTCTTTGGATACGGTATGTGACCGCAACCGATTCCTTGCCTGACACTTCGCGCAGTACCGGAAGTGTTTTATCATACCTGACTCGCGAACTTCTTCTTTCTTGCGTCCGCGTCAAATCCGACCGTTGTTGCAGCTTTTTTGAGAATATCAAAATTCACGGAAGAGATAGGTGTTTTTTCGCGGATCATCGATGTGTATATACCTGCGCGTTCGTTTCGTCCGATCAGTATGTAACCTTTCAAAACATCGTCCTTTGTAAACAAACGCTTGATGGAATCCTCTGTTTTTTCTTCGTAAAGGTCACCCTCGTACGAGCCCGCCGTCATGGCATGGAGTCCGAAGAACCCGATGGAGTTCATGGGGATGGCATTCTTTAGTGATGCTTCGCCGCCCGCCATATTTACACCGGCTGTGTGACCCTGCATATATGCATTCGGGAGGATGGCAAGAACACGCTTGGCTCCGATCGAAAGGTCGGGACCCTGAGCGCAGTCGCCTGCAGCGTAGATTCCGGGAAGTGTCGTACTCATGTCGTCTTCGACGATGATCCCGCGGTCTGTTTCGCCGCCGGCATCTTTTACGAGACCGATATTGGCACGAACGCCGACAGCAAGAACGAGAACATCGAAATCAACTTCCGCACCGCTCTTCATAAACGCTTTGTTCGATTCAAAGCGTGCAACGCTGTCTCCGAGAAGGAATGTCATGCCGTTCTTTTCAAGGTGGCGCTGCATGAGCGCGGCGCATTCCGTGTCGAGGATACTTGAAAGCACGCGGTCCGCGAGGTCGCAGACCGTTACGCTTGCAACTCTGTCCGCGATCCCTTCGGCACATTTAAGGCCGATAAGACCTGCGCCGACGATGAGTACCTTTGCCTCGGGGAAGAGAGCCTTCTCGAGGGCAAGCGAATCGTCAAGCGTCATGAAGGAATATTTTTCTTTTACGCTTTCGAGGTTTTCGAAAGGCGGAACGAAAGGCGAAGAGCCCGTTGCAACGCAGAGCTTTGTGTAGGGAAGCTTTGTTCCGTCATCGAGAACTACGCATCCCGCAGCCGTGGTATCGACAGACACAGCCGTCTTTCCGAGCAGGAGATTTACGCCGTTTTTGTCATAATAATCATCGGGACGGTATTTCATACGTTCAAGATCGGTCTTACCCTGAAGATAATAGGAGATAAGCGGTCTGCCGTACACCTTGTGGTTTTCGCCCGAAACAACTGTGATGGGGCTTTCTTTGTCGACCGAGCGGATGCCTTCTATACAACCGACAGTCGCAACGCCGTTACCTATAATAACGTATTGTTCCATTGTTTCTCCCCTCTCTTTCTTTAGAAACATGCGGGACCGGCCGCATCGTCCGTCAAGCTCGTTTTCGGACTTCTGTCTTCATAAACGATGGCATTGTTGGGGCAACCTGCCGCACATGCGGGAGCACCGCACGAGTTTTCAAGGCAGAGCTCGCATTTCTGCATAGCGCCCGTTTCTCCGGGAGCAAGCGCACCGTAGGGGCAGACAAGAATGCAGGTATAGCAGCCCACGCACTTATCGCTGTCGATACGGACAACACCGTCTTCTTCTTTGGTTATGGCACCGGCGATACAGCTCTTTACGCACATCGGATCCTCGCAATGTCTGCAGGAAACCGCATATGTGATCTTTTCGCCTTCTTCGACATGGATCCTGGGGAAAATGGGCTTGCCCTTAAGCGCAAGGACCATGTCCGAAAGACCCGAATTTGCAAATGCGCAGTTGAATTCGCACAGGTGGCACCCGAGGCACCATTCTTCATTAACATAGACTCGTTTCATCGTGTAGTATCCTCCTCTTCGCATTCGACTTGCCCGAATGCGTTTCCTCGCATAACATATGACCGTGTACCGGGTTTCTCTTATTCACCTGCGTGCGAGATCCCGAGGATCTCGAGTTCCTTGTCGGTCATTCCGACGCCGCGAAGCATCAGTCTGTTACCGCGGAGAGCCTCTATCGAGTTGATACCCATGCCGCCCATGAGTTCTTTGATCTCGTGTCTCCATGCGGTCATGAGGTTCACGAGCCTTTGACTTCCGATATCGGGATTAAGTCTCTTTACAAGGTCGGGACGCTGAGTAGCGATACCCCAGTTACATTTGCCTGTCTGACAGGTACGGCAAAGGTGACATCCGAGAGCGAGGACGGCGGCCGTTGCGATGTAGCATGCATCCGCACCGAGAGCCACGGCTTTGACTACGTCGGCAGCACTTCTTATGGAACCTCCGCAGACAAGGGAAACGTTGTTCCTTATGCCCTCGTCGCGAAGTCTCTGGTCAACACATGCGAGAGCAAGTTCGATCGGGATGCCCACGTTGTCGCGGATCCTTGTGGGAGCGGCACCCGTGCCGCCTCTGAAACCGTCTATGGCGATTATGTCGGCACCGCTTCGTGCGATACCGCTCGCGATGGCCGCGATGTTATGAACTGCGGCAACTTTGACGATAACGGGCTTTTTGTACTCAGTCGCTTCTTTAAGAGAGAAGACGAGCTGTCTGAGG
Source organism: uncultured Clostridia bacterium (assembly GCA_946403295.1). Taxonomy (GTDB): domain Bacteria; phylum Bacillota; class Clostridia; order Lachnospirales; family Lachnospiraceae; genus RUG11977. The sequence continues at coordinate 12,380 of CAMIZL010000037.1, forward strand.
TCCTCGATCGAATATATATCGTGGTGGGGTGCGGGTGAAATGGCATCCGAACCCTCGGGGATCATACGCGTTCTTGACACGTCTCCCACGATCTTTGCTCCGGGAAGGTGACCGCCGATACCGGGCTTTGCGCCCTGACCCATCTTTATCTCGATGGCGGCACCCGCTTCAAGGTAATCCTCGTGAACGCCGAAACGTCCGCTCGCTACCTGAACTATCGTGTTTGCGCCGTATTTATAAAAGTCTTCGTGAAGTCCGCCTTCACCCGTGTTGTAGAGGATCCCGACCTCCGAAGCGGCACGCGCGAGTGATGCATGTGCGTTATAGCTGATCGATCCGTAACTCATTGCCGAGAACATAACGGGCATCGAAAGCGAGATCTGGGGAGGCAGCTTGGTGATGAGCCTGCCGTTTTCATCCCTTTCCATGCGGCCCGGCTTTTTACCGAGCGATACATGTGTTTCCATGGGCTCGCGGAGCGGGTCGATGGGAGGATTTGTAACCTGCGAAGCGTTTATGAGGATCTTATCCCAATAAACAGGAAGGGGTTTGGGGTTACCCATGGACGAAAGAAGAACTCCGCCGCTTCCCGCCTGTTTGTAGATCTCTTTGATCGTGTCGTCCTGCCAGTTGGCATTTTCGCGGAGACGGCAGTCGCTTTTTACGATCTTAAGAGCATGAGTGGGGCAGACGGAAACACATCGCTGACAGTTCACGCATTTGCTTTCGTCACTTATCATCATCCCGCGCTCGGGACTGTATGAATGTACCTCGTTGGCACATTGGCGTTCGCACACGCGACACGCAATGCATCGATTTTCATTCCTGACAACTTCAAATTCCGGGTAAATATAAAAAGCAGCCATCAGAATTCACCTTCTTTCACCTTTACGATCACGGGTTCGCCGCCTGCGGGTGCCCAGATGTTTTCTGCATCCGGCTCCATTGTCCTTATAGCGGCTTCCTCACTTGCGATGTAGACTTTGTCGCCTTTCTCTCCGACGACCATCGACCTGAGCTTGAGTCTGTCATTTAAAGCCATGAGTCCGCCGGTAAATCCGAGGACTATCGAGAAAGGACCGGTGACAAGGAGGCTCGGGAAGACGGTACGCAGGTACGCGAGCTTTTCTTTCTTTTCGGCGTCCTTCTCATTCTCGATCGTGCTCCAGAACGGTGCGGCGATGACGTTTGCGGCTTCCGAAAGGGTAAGCCCCTGCACACGTATCAGGTAGTCCATTATATAAGTGATGACTTCCGTATCGGTCTGAAGTGTGCATTTGTAACCGAACATCTCGATGAAACGACGGTTTGCATCATAGGAAGAGATCTCGCCGTTGTGTACGATCGAATAATCGAGAAGAGTGAAGGGATGGGCACCGCCCCACCAGCCGGGGGTGTTGGTAGGATATCTGCCGTGAGCGGTCCAGGAATATCCTTCGTATTCTTCAAGTCTGTAGAATCTTCCGACATCCTCGGGGAAGCCGACAGCCTTAAAGGTTCCCATGTTCTTGCCGCTCGAGAAGACATATGCACCTTTCATTTCGGTGTTGATCTTCATAACAAAACGTGCGACAAATTCCTTTTCATCGAGCTGAAGGTTTGCGAGCATCGACTTAAGGGGTGCGACGAAATAACGCCAGATGATCGGCTCGTCGGTGATCTGCGGGATCTTCCTTGTGGGAATGATCTCGGAACGGACGATCTCGAAATACTCTTTAAGGAAAGCTTCGCATTCTTTTCTGGTATCTCTTGAATCGAAGAACAGGTGTAGGGCGTAAAAATCCTTATATTCCGGATAAATGCCGTAGCCTGCGAAACCGCCGCCCAGACCGTTGCTTCGGTCATGCATGGGTATCATGGCTTTTGTGATCATCTCTCCGGTCATTTTCTTTCCTTCTTTTGATATGACCGCTGCGATCGCGCATCCGGAAGGAATGCGCACCTGACCTTCTTTCATCATAACGATATCGTCCTTCCTTTCTGTGAGCTTTTCCGCCTTTTTAGCAAGGGCTCTCTCTGCTTCTTTGTTCTGTTCAGAAAAAGGTTTTTGAAATAAAAAGAGACGCTCATTTCGCGCTTTGTGCACGAAACGAACGTCTTTGCTCATTTGTGAGCG
>CAMIZL010000038.1 GCA_946403295.1 uncultured Clostridia bacterium
TGTCTATATCACGGACAACGTCTTTAAGGACCTTGAGGTCGGGATCGGAACGCACAGATACAGTCAGGAAGAAAAGAAGGTCGAGAGTACGGGGAACGAAGAGAGAACCGGTGAAGAAAGCGGCGAGACCGTAGAGCCGGCACGGCAGATGTACCATACCGGGATCAACGTTCTTCGCAACAGCTTCTTCAACATTACGACATACGGCGTCCGCCTTATGAACTGGAAAAATGCCGTTATAAGCGACAACAGCTTTGAAGAGACGGCAGATTTTATCGAGGGAGCGACTGTATACGACGAGGAAGGGAACGCCACGATACCCAAACAGATCGGCATATACATCAACGGCGCGGTAAATCCCGTGGTGACCCGCAATTATTTTTCGGACTTTGAGATCGTGATAAGCGCCTGCCCCTGGAAGAACAGCAAGATCAAGTCAAATCCCGCGATAGACGGCGGCAGCTCGTATGATATAACTTACAACGAATTCACGGACGAGACGATAACGCTTATGCAGGAAAATATCGCAAATAACTGCGTAAGCGCGATACTTGTGTACGAGACGTACGGAAAAGCAGGGACAGTGACGCCTGTATCTTATGAAATCCTACATGTCCATTAAAGGCTTCATGTACTTATCCTCGTACTGGGCGTAAAGTCTCGCGTAGTCGAGGGACTCGTTATGCAGGAAGCTTGCGTAGCTGTGCATATCGAAGCCGTCACCGGCGGTGTGCTTCTCGATTACGTGGAGAGCGATGTTCGAGCAATAAGCCGCGATACGCTCAAGACTTGTCAAACATTCCGTGAGAGAGATGCCGCTCTGTACGGTACAGTTGCCGGACTGAAGACGCTTGATGTGACGCTGCTTGATGATCTCGGCAAGAGATTTTGTGAGCTCTTCGAGAGGCTCTACGTTGTGCGCGATCTCGGTATTGTCGAGAGTGAAGGCGTCGACTGTATTCTTAATGATCTCGCTTACGGCATCAAATATGATCTTAAGCTCGCTCTTGGCACTCTGCGAGAATTCAATCTTTTCCTGTTTGTTATATGTCGCAACCTCACTGATCTTAATGCAGTGATCACCGATCCTTTCGAAATCCATGATACTGTGCATGATCTCGGAAGCGAGCTTCTGCTCTTCGTCACGGAGTCTGCAGGCAGTGATCTTGACCATATAGTCGGAGAGATATGTCTCCGATTTGTCGAGGAACGCCTCGTTGTCTTCGAGTATCGCGGGCGGATCGGCTTCGGGATCGTCGTGAAGAGCGATAGCCAGACCAAGGTTTTCAACTACGGCGCTGCCCATGCTGTTGATGACTTTGCGTGCCTGCTCAAGAGCAATCGCGGGTGTGTTGAGGAGTCGGTCGTCAAGTGCCGCAAGTTCTTGATCGATCTTCGAAGGCGGATCGCTGTGACGAAGCCTTTCGACAACTTTTGCGATAATACCGCAAAGAGGGAAGAAGACGAGACTGACGATTATGTTGAAAAATGTGTTGAGATCGGCGATCGAACCTCTGGTCATGACGGTATCCCACGAGATGAGACCGAGCGGCGACAGGATGAGATAAACGACTATCATTCCGCTCACGGCTCCGCTGCCGCTGACCAGAAGCTGCGCGATCGTAACCTGTTGCGCAACACGTTTTGTTCCGATACTTGAAAGGATTACGGGGAAGAGCTTTCCGAGGCTTATGCCCATAACCATCGGGATAGCAACCGCATATGTGATACTGCCGGTCGCTGCCGCTACGGCCTGAACAACACCGACTGCCGCGGAAGAACTCTGAAGGATCATCGCGAGCAGGATGCCGAGTCCGAATCCGACAAGCGGATTATCGAAGGTGGTGAATGCTTCCCTGAATGCTTCGGAAGATTTGAGGGGTTCGAGAGCAACCTCCATCGTGTTCATTCCGAAGAAGAGTACACCGAAGCCCATAAGGATCGCCGCAATATCATTGGGACGCTTCTTTTTTGAAAGAAGCATGATAAATGCCGCAATACCGATGATGAGCGGTGCAAAAGACGAGGGTTTTAAGAGTCCGATCCATGAACTGCCCGAACCGGAAATATCACCGATTCGAAGGATCTGTCCGGTTACGGTCGTACCGATATTGGCACCGAGAAGGACAGGTATGGATTGAACGAGCTTCATGATCCCGGCGTTGGCAAAACCGACAAGCATGATGGTTGTCGCCGAGGAACTTTGTACGATCGCGGTAACGAGAACACCAAATGAAAATCCTTTGTAACGCTTATCTGTCATCTTCTCAAGCGTCTTTTCAAGCTTTGCGCCTGCGAGGTGTTCGAGTGATTTCCCCAGATATTTCATTCCGTAAAGGAAAAGGCCGATACCGCCTATCAGGGTCAATATGTCATAAATACCCATTTATTTTTTTCTCCGATCTGTTTACGCGCATATAAATCCGGCGCATATTCGCACATTTTTGAATATAACCCACGAATAAAATAATTTCAACAGTATTTTTACCTAATTAAAGAATAAAAATACCTGTCGAAAGAAATATTCGCAAAAAAGAGAATGCAGAGAAGTCGGATAATGTATTGAAATCGAAGACGTGATTCTCTATAATTATTCTGTTTTGAGAGGTTTTGCACCCCGGCATGGGACCGCGCGCGGGGGATCCGCTCAACGACATGATCATTTGTTTCTAAAGGATTAAGAGGGTCGGTATGAAATCAGGAATAGGATTTGACAACGAAAAGTACATTAAAATGCAGTCTGAAAAGATCAAGGAAAGGATTGCAAGTTTTGGAGGAAAGCTCTATCTCGAGTTCGGAGGAAAGCTTTTTGATGACTTCCACGCATCACGAGTGCTTCCCGGATTTAGACCCGATTCCAAGATCAACATGCTCACAAAGCTTAAGGACCAGGCGGAGATCGTGATCGCGATCAACGCATCCGATATAGAAAAGAACAAAGTAAGAGGCGACCTCGGGATCACCTATGACATGGATGTTTTAAGGCTTATCGATGCATTCAGGGGATACGGCCTTTACGTCGGCAGCGTGGTGCTCACACGCTACTCCGACAGACCCGCGGTCATTAATTACAAAGAGAAGCTCGAAAAACTCGGGCTCAAGGTGTACAGGCATTACACGATCCCCGGTTATCCCGCAAACATTCCGCTTATAGTCAGCGACGAAGGTTTCGGTAAGAATGAATATGTGGAGACTGAACGCTCTCTCATCGTAGTTACGGCGCCGGGCCCCGGAAGCGGAAAAATGGCGACATGCCTTTCGCAGCTCTACCACGAGAACAAGAGAGGGATCAAGGCGGGATATGCGAAATTCGAGACATTCCCCATTTGGAACCTGCCTCTCAAACATCCCGTTAATCTCGCATACGAGGCAGCCACGGCGGATCTTGATGATGTCAATATGATCGACCCGTTCCACCTTGAGGCATATAACGAAACTACTGTCAATTACAACCGCGATGTTGAGGTGTTCCCCGTTCTTAGCGCAATGTTCGAGAACATCCTCGGCGAGTCGCCTTATAAGTCACCCACGGATATGGGTGTCAATATGGCAGGCTACTGCATCTTTGATGATGACGCAGTCAGAAAGGCTGCCAACCTTGAGATCATCAGGAGATACTACAACACGCTGCTCCTGCAGAGAAATCAGGAGCCCGGAGCACAGGAGCAGGTCCTTAAGATCGAGCTCATCATGAAGCAGGCGGGCATCACGACAGCGGATCGCCCCGTTATCGCGGCAGCGCTCAAGAAGGCGGAAGAGACGGGAGCTCCCGCAGCGGCGATCGAACTTCCCGGAGGAAAGGTTGTCATGGGAAAGACGAGCTCGCTCCTCGGTGCTTCGTCGGCTATGCTTCTTAACGCACTTAAGGAACTCGGCGGGATAGACGATAATATCGAGCTTATTTCGCCTGCGATAATCGAGCCCATTCAGGACCTTAAGGTCAATCACCTCGGAAACCGTAACCCCAGGCTTCATACCGATGAAGTGCTCATCGCGCTCACGATCTGTGCCGCAACCGACAGCGTTGCTGAGACGGCGATGCAGCAGATCGAAAAACTCAAGGGATGCGAGGTTCATTCGAGCGTCATCCTTTCACAGGTTGATGTTTCGACCTTCAGAAAGCTTGGTGTAAACCTTACATGTGAGCCCGTTTACCAGAAGAAGACGCTTTATCATCCGATGTCAAAGTGACAGTGAAAAAACACTCCGGATTAACGGCTCTTTTGGATTATCGATATTATCCCGGACTATGGGACATAGGCAGGAAGAAAACAGTCATAAACATAAACCGGGATGCGGTCGGTGATGTATAGATGGTAATAATATCGCCGGTGACAAGCGGTACTGCATATATGAAATCCGCGTTGCTTGCATATATGCGTTAAAAGACGGAGGCGCAGCCTCCGAAATATTAAAGACTTTAGCGGCGCAGAAAGAGGATTGTGTATGAACGAAAGACTTATCGGAACAGTTTCACGCGGTGTTCGCGCACCCATCATCAGACAGGGAGACGACATTGCTCAGATCGTCATCGACAGCGTGCTCGCAGCTTCGAAGTCCGAGGGCTTTGAGCTTCGCGACAAGGATGTTATTGCTGTAACAGAGGCTGTTGTTGCGCGTTCCATGGGTAATTACGCTTCATGCGACCAGATCGCCAAGGACATCAAGGACAAGTTCGGCGACGGCACGATCGGTCTTATCTTCCCGATCCTGAGCCGTAACCGTTTCGCTATCTGCCTTAAGGGTATCGCAAGAGGCGCGAAGAAGATCGTTCTCATGCTTTCCTACCCTTCGGACGAAGTAGGTAATCACCTCATCGACCTTGATTCACTCGATGAGAAGGGCATCAATCCCTGGACAGACATCCTTACGGAGAAGCAGTTCCGTGATTATTTCGGCATCGTAAAGCATCCCTTCACGGGCGTTGATTACATCGAGTATTACAAGACTTTGATCGAGAGCCAGGACTGTGAGGCTGAGGTTATACTCGCAAACGATTGCCGCACCATCCTGAAGTACACAGACAGTGTTCTTTGCTGCGATATCCATACGCGTGAGCGTTCCAAGAGGCTCCTTAAGGCTGCCGGCGCCAAGATCGTTTACGGTCTCGACGACATCCTTAACAAGTCTGTCGACGGCAGCGGCTTTAATTCACAGTTCGGTCTTCTCGGAACAAACAAGGCTACCGAGGAAACAGTCAAGCTCTTCCCCAATGACTGCCAGGGCGTTGTTGAGAGGATCCGTGACGGCATCAAGGCCGCAACGGGTAAGAATGTGGAAGCAATGATCTACGGAGACGGTGCATTTAAGGATCCCGTCGGAAAGATCTGGGAGCTTGCCGATCCTGTGGTTTCTCCTTTCTTCACGGAAGGTCTTATCGGACAGCCCAACGAGCTCAAGCTCAAGTACCTCGCGGACAACGACTTTGCAGGTCTTTCGGGAGATGAGCTTAAGGAAGCCATCTCAAAGCGCATCCGTGAGAAGGACGCTCAGCTCGCCGCAGACAAGAACAAGAGCCTTGTGGGCGACATGGTTTCCCAGGGAACAACACCCCGCCGCCTCACCGACCTGATCGGATCGCTGTGTGATCTCACTTCCGGCAGCGGTGACAAGGGTACACCGATCGTGCTTATTCAGGGGTATTTTGATAACTATACAAAATAAATAGCTTGATATTATGCAAGGCATAGAAAACAGGAGGTATGTTTTCTATGCCTTTCTCATTATCAGGAGGACAACCTTACCTTTTGGTTCGTCGATTCTCGGTCAGAAAGGGGATTTACCATGTCTAAAAAAAGAATTATTGTAATAAGCATTTTTGGCGCTTTTTTATTGGCAACAATAGTGTATTTTGTTGTCGCTTCAACAGCGGACGTGAGGGAGCCTGATAAATCCGGTACTGATGGCATTTTGGTTGAAGAAGAGTTAAGAACTCCGTCTGAAGATGAAATTCATACGCCCGGAATAGAAAAAGTCTTAATTACCGAAGAAAGCATTCATACAGACTTTTTTGACATTACTTTGCCTAAGAGGTGGGTAAGGAATGTTTTCCTTACGGAAGAAATAGAAGGAGAAGCACACATATACAAGTTCTTGGCCAAGGACTGTGCTGATGCTTGCGAGGATATTCTTCTTGGAACGTTATTGTCAGTATATGTCTCCAAAAATGAAGAGGATATTATAAGCCTTAATTCGCTGGTCGGAGGATACAGGTTTTCTTCGGACGACATATACGCACTTGCTTTCTTACCGACGGATATACAGTTTACGGATGAAACCCAAGAGGGTTATATGCGTCTTCAAGACGATCTGATGAATGAGATAGGGGGTGAAATAGTTGGGTTAAAAAAATTGTTTACATGTAGCTAAATGTCGGTTTGTCTTTAAGAGGAGGTCATTTTTTTTGATTGGAATGGAAACTATAACGCTTATGTTTCATCAGACCTGTTTTTCCATAACAATGCGATGCAGAGTATCAATCGTTGAGTCTTTTATTCTTTCGGCACTAAGATAATCCGTGTATTTATCCCGAATGCTTTTTACTTCGTTTATTACAGCATCGCATTTCCTTTTGGCGATTCCCATTGTTCTCCCCGCAGAGATAAGGTCTTCGTTTGTTATGCCTGTGTTCTTAGCGTTTATAAGCATCTGATGCGCTTTCAGCCATCTGTTATCAAGGTTGTAGGAGAATGTCAGGTCATAAGCCGGCGCGAGAGTCCATTCACCGTTTTTGCTCATCAGGAATGATATGTTTTTGACATGGTCATCGTGATTAACAAACAGAACATTGAAAACCATTCGTCTGTAGAACTGTTCGATTTCTTTGTAGGTAATACCAATCTGTCGCATATACACAGCAGCTTGCTCATAACTGCACAGTCCCGGAGTGTTGTAATCTATATGGGACAAGGCGCCGAGTGTTTGCATGTGTATCTTCTGACCGTTTTGTCTGTCAAAACGTTTGGTCATGAAGTGAAAGCATCCGTGATCCTCCAATAATCTGCATTCGCTCATTATTATTCCGGAATCCTTTGCCATCTTCGAGTAAGCATATTCTATCTTAGTGTACTCCACACGGTCTGTCAGATCATGATCACCGTTTCCTGTTACCCCGTCAAACTTAATGAGCCAGTAGTCAAATCCTTTTCCTGCATCGATCTGACCGCTTCTGATTTCGTTTGTAGTTTCGTTCATGGCAATGATCGCCTTTGCGCGTGCGCCTCCGGCAGAAGTACCCAGTTGAACCAATTGACTGTATCCCAATTCGTTTCTGCTGCTCATGCTTTGTTCGAAGCGATTTGCCAAGACGTCTGACGCGAATTCGACCATTCTTTTAATATCGATGAGCTCGGAAATGCATTTTTCCGGGCCTGTTGCGGGGCGAAATTCAAGAGCTCCCATTCCGCGTGAACCGGTATAACAGAGTCGGTCTATCACGTTGAAATCCGACAGGTTCTTTCCCTGCTCCAAAAGCCATCGTTCGATGACTTTGTTTCCGAATTTATCGGGCAATGAATCGGCGATCAGTCCGGGAGCTCCATGAAACGCTTCTCCGGCTAATTCGGGGAATTCGTAAATTCTGGATGACAAAGGCATACGGATAGGGGATAATTCTATGCCGCTGCTCAGAAAATCGTGATCATATTCAAAAGACAGGTGATCCCTGCCGTCTTCAATGTGTATTATCCCGACTCTGGTTCCCCAAAGCATTACTTCAGCTGTATTTATCATCCCTGCTCATCCCCCCATTTGAATGTTCTGCCGACTCTCGTGTTTGCAGCGGAAGTTGCCCGTTGTCTGGGTTTTTCCGTATTAAGGAAATACGAAGGTCGCCTGGATTGATCCGGGATAAGAAGATTGAGCTTCTCGGACAGCTTCAGGGTTTCCAGCAACTTAATAAAATTGGACAAAGTGATATCTCCGGAGTTTTCAAATCTGGAGATACTTCTTACGGAGACGCCTGATCTGTCAGCAAGTTCCTGTTGCGTCATGGGATAGTTAATCCGGTATTCTTTCAGCCTTTTACAGAGTTCTTTGATTGAAACAGACATAATCCATACATCCTTTTGAAAATAACTGGACAAAAATTGCTTATTACGTGGATTATTATACTACAACAAGACTGATATGTCTAGTTATTAATATGGAACCCGGCCGTAAAGACTATGGAAAGTGGTCTGTACACGTTTTATTAGTGAGGTGCTCGGGGAAAAGTGGTCTACATGGGATGCACCACATATACATCAAGAGCATCAGAGTGCGATTTAAAGTGCTCTGATGCTTTTTTTGCCTTGCTTTCGTCTTGGAACAACGCGAAAACGGTCGGACCGCTTCCTGTCATGAGTGTACACAGGGGATTGAAGTGAGCGAGGCCTTTTTTTATGTCTGAGATCTGCGGGTGCATGGGGATCGTGGCCTCCTCGAGGACGTTACCTACGATCGCACACACACCCTCAAGATCACCTGCATCGATACACTGCCTGATCCGGGCGATGTCGGGATGGAATGTATGATCTACCCTGTCGTATGCTTCGTAGACTTCTTTGGTTGAAACGCTTATGTGGGGATGAACGAGCACTATGCTGCATTCCGGAAGAGCGGGGAGAGCGGTGAGCTTTTCTCCGATGCCTTCTGAGAGCGCAGTTCCGCCCATGAGGCAGTAAGGAACATCTGCCCCAAGTTTGACCGCGATATCAGCAAGCTCTTGACTACTGAGACCGAGTGAAAAGAGTTCGTTTAACGCTTTGAGAGTGGCAGCGGCATCTGTGCTTCCACCTGCCATGCCTGCGGCGATCGGGATGTTTTTGGTGAGCGTGCACCTGACTCCGCCGAGGGGGGTTATAGCTGAACCCGCCGGTGTGTGTAAGGACATTTGGTGATCTGTCGCGCAGTCCCGGGAAGCGATGTACGCGTTAAGGGCATTATACGCCTTGCAGATAATATTGCTGTCCCCCGGGGGAAGCAAGGGCGACCCTGCAGAATAATGATCATCTGAGGAGAGCCTACCGGGCGTTGCTTCGCCGGGACCTTCCGGGTTTGTACACATAAGCGTTATCCCGGGCTCGCACGTCTTCTCAAAAACGAGCTCGTCCGCGAGCGAAACGCTCTGCATGATCATGCTGACTTCGTGGTACCCGTCGGGGCGCTGCCCAAGTATGTCGAGCGCAATGTTTATCTTTCCGTATGCCTTAACAGTTATATTGTCCATTGTATCTGCAGTTAATAATCCTTCCGACTGATATGCTCTTGCAATTACATAAGACGGCTCATAAAAAGCGCTGTATTCTGTAACCAAATCAAACATATCATTTTGAACCTAAAAAGACAAGGCAGAATCCGGATCTCGTCTCTTTAGCGGAAACATATGTCAGTATCCGCGATGTGATTATTATGATATGATTGTCGGTAGAAAACCGACTGCAAAGAGGAGGAAGCACATATGGGAAGAGTTTCGGAAAGTATAGCGCAGGGTAATGATAACAATTCTCGTGAAAAAGTGATCGTAAAAACAAGTATTATCGGGATAATGGCCAACGTACTGCTCGCGGGATTCAAGGCGGTTGTGGGTCTTATGACGAATTCCATCGCGATCGTACTTGATGCCGTGAACAATATCTCGGATGCGGGAAGCTCGCTGATCACGATCGTCGGAACAAAACTGGCGGGCAGGGAGCCGGATAAGAAGCACCCGTTTGGGTACGGACGGATCGAATATCTGAGCGCGATGATCATATCCGTAATTGTGCTTTATGCCGGTGTCACGTCCTTCGTGGAGTCCGTCAAACAGATCATCAGTCCGGAAATACCGGATTACAGTACAGTCTCTTTGGTCATAGTGGGTGTAGCGGTTGTTGTCAAAATCCTGCTGGGACGTTATGTGAAGGGTGTCGGTAAAAAAGTAAATTCGGACTCCCTGATCAATTCGGGGGAAGACGCCACTCTTGATTCCGTCATTTCGGCTTCAACGCTGGTCGCTGCTGTCATCTTCATGGTCTTCCGTATCTCATTGGAAGCCTGGCTTGGTGCGATCATATCTCTTGTGATAATCAAGTCCGGGATCGAGATGCTGCGGGATACGATTTCTCAGATCCTCGGTGAGCGTAACGACGTGGAACTGGCCAAAGGCATTCATGAAACGGTCATGAGCTTTCCTGATGTGCAGGGGGCTTACGATCTGGTGCTGAACAATTACGGACCGAACACATGGAACGGATCGATACACATTGAAGTGCCGGATACATATTCGGCGGACCGGCTGGATCAGCTGATCCGCGAGATCACCATGAAGGTGCTGTGCGACCATCATGTTATCCTGACTGCGATCGGCGTATACTCTGTCAATACCAGAGATGAAGAGGTCATCAGAGCCAGGGAACAGGTACGGGAGATCGTCTTCGCGCATGAACATGTCCGTCAGATGCATGGATTTTATCTGTTGAAGCAGCAGAAAATCATGCGCTTCGATATTGTGATCAGTTTTGATGCAAAAGACAGGAGAGACATCTATATGAGCGTTGTGTCCGATGTGAAAAAGGCATTCCCCGATCATGAACTGCAGGTCGCTATGGATACGGACTTCATGGAAGATTAATAAACCAATGCGGTGTTTTTGCTTTTTTAACAAAGTAATTCACTCAGCATATGGAAAAACACGCGCAATTGTGCTATGATTGTGGGGATTTCAGTCAATAATCAATTGAGAAAGGAACGCGCTATGAGTAATATTGATCAAAAATCCGCAAATGCCATCCGCGTGCTTGCAGCGGACGCAATTCAGAAAGCAAAATCAGGCCATCCGGGTCTTCCTCTCGGCTGCGCTGACATCGCTTACACCCTTTGGGGCAAGGAGATGAAGCACAATCCTAAGAACCCCGATTGGAGAAACCGTGACAGGTTCATCCTCTCCGGCGGACACGGCTCGGCTCTTCTTTATTCACTTCTCCATCTTTTCGGATACGGTCTTACCAAAGAAGACCTTGCATCCTTCAGACAGATGGATTCACTTACACCCGGACATCCCGAGTACAGACATACCAAGGGTGTTGAGGCTACAACAGGCCCTCTCGGTCAGGGTATGGCCATGGCAGTCGGCATGGCTATGTCGGAAGCACACATGGCTGCTAAGTACAACAAGCCCGGCTTCCCTGTATTCGATCACTATACATACGTTCTCGGCGGCGACGGCTGCATGATGGAGGGTATCAGTAACGAGGCATTCTCACTTGCCGGAACACTTGGTCTTTCCAAGCTTATCGTTATCTACGACTCCAACAAGATCACCATCGAGGGCAGCACAGACATCGCTTTCGCTGAGGATGTTGTTAAGAGATTTGACGCTTATGGATTCCAGACTATCGTTGTAGAAAACGGCCACGACATGAACGCCATCGCTAAGGCTATCGAGGAGGCTAAGGCTGACACGAAGCGTCCTTCGCTCATCATGTGCAAGACGATCATCGGTAAGGGTTGCCCCGCTAAGGAAGGTTCACCCAAGGCACACGGCGAGCCTCTCGGCGATGATAATGTTAAGGCTCTCAAGGAGAACCTCGGTTGGGAAAGTCTTGATCCTTTCTTTGTTCCCGATGACGTATATGCCAACTACGCTGCACTCGCCGCAGAAGGCGCTAAGGCAGAGGAGGCATGGAACAAGATGTACGCAGATTACTGCGCTAAGTTCCCCGAGCTTAAGGCTGCGATCGATGCAGATTTTGATCTTGACGCAGCTAAGAAGCTTCTTGATGATGCTGATTACTGGAAGTTCGAGGACAAGGCAGAGGCTACCAGAAAGCTCTCCGGTATGGCTCTCAACAGAGTTAAGAACGCAGTTCCCGGCCTCTTCGGCGGTTCTGCGGACCTTGCTCCTTCAAACATCTCCGACATGAAGGAAGAAGCATTCTTCTCGAAGGATGACGCTACAGGCCGCAACATCCACTACGGTGTACGTGAGCAGGCCATGACAGCTATCGCAAACGGTATCACTCTTTACGGACTCCGCGGTTACGCCGCAACATTCTTCGTATTCAGTGATTACACAAAGCCCATGCTCAGACTTGCATGCCTCATGAAGATCCCTACAACCATGATCTTCACACATGACAGTATCGGTGTCGGTGAGGACGGACCTACACATGAGCCCATCGAGCAGGCAGCTATGCTTCGTTCACTTCCTAACTTCCACATGTATAGACCCGCTGACGCTACCGAGACACTTGCAGCTTGGTACAGCGCTGTTACATCAAAGGAGACACCTACAGGTCTCGTGCTCACACGTCAGAACCTTCCTCAGCTCAAGGGCTCGTCGAAGGAAGCTCTTAAGGGTGCTTACATCCTTGAGGATTCCAAGAAGGCTACTCCCGATGCGATCCTTATCGCTTCCGGTTCAGAGGTCAGCCTCTGCGTAGCAGCTAAGGAGCTCCTTGCAAACGAAGGCATCGATGTAAGAGTTGTTTCCATGCCTTGTATGGATATCTTCGAAGAGCAGAGCGATGACTACAAAGAGAAGGTTCTTCCTAAGAACGTTCGCGCAAGAGTTGCTGTTGAGGCACTTTCCGATTTCGGTTGGGGCAAGTACGTAGGACTCGACGGTGCTACACTCACCATGACAGGCTTCGGAGCAAGCGCTCCCCAGAACCTGCTGTTCGAGAAGTTCGGCTTCACCGCAGAGAACGTTGTTGCTAAGGTTAAGTCGGTTCTTAAGTAATCTACGAAATAACATATGTATGACTTATCAGAAGGTCGCGAGAATTCTCGCGACCTTCTTTGTATTTTTTTTTGTTTTTGCGTGAGGAATTTTCCTACCAAGTGGACTCTATATATACAGAAACGTTAGTTTAATAACAAAACCAAACACAAAAAGGAGATGGGGAATTGAAAACAGAAATCGGAAGACAGACAAAACTTATATGGAAGATCGTTCTCGCGGTAGCGTTTACGATCATGTTTTTTGCGCTTTCGGAAGAGACGGCGAAGGCAGACGAGGTAACCGTTAATACTTGGAGCGGTTTACAGGACGCTATAGATTTGGCACCGAACGGTACGTCCAGAACTATCCAGCTTACCGCTGATATCAGACCGGCAGAACCGACCGCTTCGGACGCATATATAACCATCGGAAGTGATAAAAAGATCACTCTTGATCTGAACGGCCATATCATGAACCGAGGTCTTGCATTGGAAACGGTAACTGCGAACGGAATGGTAATAAGGGTAGAGGGAGAGTTGACCCTTGACGACAGTGATCCGACTTCGTCGCATCCCGGTTTTTCTTTCACGAATCCTGTCACACAGGAATCAAACACTGTCACCGGAGGTGCAATCACAGGGGGAAAGAATACATGCGGTGGAGGTGTAAATGTATGCGCGGGTGCTAGATTCATCATGAACGCCGGCTCGATAGTTGCATGTGAAGCATTCGCAGGAGGTGGTGTGTATGTAGATGTAGGGGAATATGTAAATGATCAGACAATACGTCCTTATGCGGAATTTATAATGAACGGAGGCTTGATCACTTCTTGTAGCGCTTTTGAAGGCGGTGGAGTTTTTAACTGTGGGGATTATAGTTCGAGCGTTGTTTATGTTGGGGCGTCTTTTACAATGAAGGGTGGCTCGATTGAATACTGTACCGCTAGGTATACTGGAGGAGGTATTTATTCGAGTGGAAGATTTACAATGGAAGGTGGAAAGATAAGGTCGTGTAAAGCTGTTGAAGGAGGAGGAATAGCATCGGGTGGTAATCCGTCCATCCTTTGTGACGCGTTTGTTTTTGCCGGAGGTGAAATAAGGAATTGCGAATCAACTGAAATGGGAGGCGGAGTGTGTGTCGAAGGAAAATCGATTATTATGTCCGGCGGGAAGATAATAGATTGTAGATCACGATACGGCGGAGGCGTGTATTATTGTGCAGAGAGGATAGTGGCATACATGTCCGGCGGAGAAATAAGTGGGTGTGAAGGTTCCGAAGGCGGAGGTGTGTATATTGATGATGGAACCTTCAACATGTCAGACGGCAAGATAAGTGGATGTGAATGTGAAAGTTCCCGTGGCGGAGGTGTGTATATTAATGATGGAACCTTCAACATGTCAAACGGCGAGATAAGTGGATGTGGATGTGAAAGTTCCTGTGGCGGAGGTGTGTATATTGAAGACGGAACCTTCAACATGTCAGACGGCGAGATAAGTGGATGTGGATGTGAAAGTTCCCGTGGCGGAGGTGTGTATGTTAATCTGGGAACCTTCAACATG
>CAMIZL010000039.1 GCA_946403295.1 uncultured Clostridia bacterium
ATCATTCCGAGAGTCTGTCCCTTAAGATGCTGGTGAGGGATCTTGTGCTTGTTCTCGTATTTGAGCTGATCCGCAAGATTGAGTATTTCGGTGATCTCCTCGGGTGAGAGATCCTGTAATTTGAGTAAGTGCTTCATTTGTAAATCCTCCTCATGATTTTATGATTTAAACCCCTGAAATTTCGAATGTTTTTTTCCCGCTTTTTGTAAAGCATTGCGGTATGGCTTTTGGTAAGCGGCATTTTTACTTTGCTGCCACGCACTCCTTAATGGCTTCGATCAAAAGATCAAGTCCCTTCTCGAGTACAGGAACAGGGATGTTGAGAGCGGGCAAAAGCCTTACTTTTGTCTTTGCCGTAAGCGGTATGCAGCCCTTTTCGATCGCTTTGTTAACGATATCCGCAGCAGCCACTCCCTTTACACTCACGCCGAGCATGAGTCCGAGTCCGGTCACCGATTCTACTTCGGGAACCGCTCCAAGCTTCTTTTTGATAAGTTCCGACCTCTCCGTCACGCCCTTAAGAAGTTCGTCATCGATCCTCGAAAGTATCGAAAGTGCTCCCGCAGCGCATATCGGGTTGCCGCCGAAAGTCGAACCGTGGTCGCCCTTACCGAGCACGTCCTGTGTCTTCTCTCCCATTACACAGGCGCCGAAAGGAAGTCCTCCCGCAAGTCCCTTGGCGGTTGTGAATACATCCGGCTTGATGCCGAAATTTTCGAATGCATAAAGTTTACCTGTTCTGCCGTTACCTGTCTGAACCTCATCAACAATGAGGATGATATCGTTTTCTTTGCAAAGACGTACGATCTCGTCGACATAGGCCTTATCAAGCGGAATAACACCGCCCTCGCCTTGTACAAGCTCGATCATTATACCACAAACACCGCCCTCTTTGACAAGTGCATTAATCTCATCCTTGTCACCGGCATGAGCGAATTTAAACCCTTCCGTAAAAGGCCCGAAATGCTTATGGAACACATCCTGGCCCGTAGCAGAAAGCGTTGTGATAGTCCTTCCGTGGAAGCTGTTAACGAGAGTTATGATTGTTGAACGACCCTCGCCGTATTTGTCGCTGCTGTATTTCCTTGCTACTTTGATGGCGCACTCGTTTGCTTCGGCACCCGAATTTGCGAAGAACACTTTCTTCATACCCGTGCGTTCGCAGAGCATCTTGGCAAGCTTTGCCTGAGGGCAGCTGTAATAAAGGTTCGATGTGTGAGAAACCTTGTCAAGCTGTTCGATCACGGCATTCTTCCACTCATCGTCGCAGATGCCGAAGGAATTTACGGCGATCCCCGATCCGAGATCGATATATTCCTTTCCGTTTTCATCGTAGCAAAGTGAACCTTTGCCCTTATTTATGAACACATTAAACCTTCCGTAGGTATGTGCTATATAATCATTATCCAAAACTTTTATATCTTCCATAACAATTCCTCTCTAAAGGCGTTTTTCCGACGCTCTGTCTGACGGTTTTTTGCCGGTCTCTGTCTGTCGGTTTTTTGCCGGTCTCTGTCTGACGAATTATTTGCCGGTCTGTCAAACAAACATGGTTCCGATACCTTCATCCGTAAGAATCTCGACAAGTATCGAATGAGGTGTTGTACCGTTTATGATAAATACCTTTCTGACACCTCGTCGTATAGCTTCGATACAGCAATCAACCTTGGGGATCATGCCGCCCGAGATGATGCCTTCACGCATAAGCTGGGGAGCCTCGGAAGCATTGATCTTTTTGATGAGAGTCGAAGGATCGTCTTTATCTCTGAGGATTCCGTCGATATCCGTCATGGAGATCAGGCTCTCTGCGGCGAGTTTGCCTGCGATCCTTGCTGCAGCGGTATCTGCGTTTATGTTATAAACGTTGCCGTCATGGTCAAAACCAACAGTGGAGATGACCGGGATATATCCCTTCTCAAGTATATCGAGGATAGGCTTTTGATTGATATGAGTGATCTTGCCTACAAATCCGAGATCCTCATTATATTGCTCGGCCTCTATCATGCCCGCATCAAGTCCGCAAAGACCGATCGCCTTGCCGCCGAGACTTCCGATGATGTTTACGAGATTCTTGTTTATCTTGCCCGCAAGTACCATAAGAGCTATCTGTGCAGTCTCTTCATCCGTAACTCTGAGACCGTTGACAAACTTAGATTCCTTGCCGACCGCCTTGAGCATGTCCGATATCTCGGGACCGCCGCCGTGCACGAGCACAACCTTGATACCGATCAAAGACAGGAGCACGATGTCCTGCATGACGTTGTTCTTAAGGTCTTCGTTGATCATGGCGTTTCCGCCGTATTTAACGACCACGATCTTGTTTGTATACTTCTGGATGTACGGAAGGGCATGCACGAGGATGTCCGTCTGCATCGCACTGATCTTCGAATTGTTATCGATATTTTCCATAATGACTCCTTATAATATTATTATTCAAACGCAGCAATGCATACCATATAGCAAATCTGTCATATCACGTATAGGATACGCCGCGCCCGTGTGTTTTTCGAAAAACAATTAAGCGAGCTTGCTCGCGTTTTTCGGAAAATACCACGTGGCAGGCGGATCCGTACGAGGAATACTGTGTCGAATCAGGTACGGTAGTCCCCGTTAATCTTAACATAATCGTATGTCAGATCGCATCCCCAGGCGGTTGCTGTACCTTCGCCGTTTCCAACACTGATATCGATATAAATCTCGTCAGCATCAAGAACCATTAGCGCTCTGTCCTCATCGAATGCGAGACCGTTGCCGCTGTGGCAGACAAGTACGGAACCGACCGAAGAACGAAGCGTTACGCTCGTGTCCTTAACATCGAAGGGAACGCCTGCGTAACCGAGAGCACACATTACACGTCCGCAATTTGCATCACGTCCGAATATCATGGCCTTTACAAGGGGTGAACAGATTACAGACTTAGCAAGGATCTTGGCTGTTGCCTTGTCCTTGGCGCCTGTTACGTTACACTCGATAAGCTTGGTTGCGCCTTCTCCGTCCGCTGCCGTGGCGCGTGCGAGATACGAAGTACATTCGAAGAGTGCTTTCTTGAACTCCTCGTAATCGGGTCCTTCATCTATGATCTCGCTGTTGCCCGCAAGACCGTTGCACATGATCGTAAGTGTGTCGTTTGTCGAAGTATCTCTGTCGACACTCACCATGTTGTAGGTGTCAACCACATTCTCACTGAGTGCTTTCCGGAGGAGTGAGGGGCTTATAGCCGCGTCGCATGTCATGAAGCAAAGCATGGTAGCCATGTTGGGGTGAATCATTCCCGAACCCTTGCTTATGGCACCCATCCTGCATGTCTTGCCGTCAAGCTCAAATTCAACAGCGATCTCTTTGAGCTTTGTATCGGTCGTCATGATGGCTTCCGCCGCATCCCTCGATGCCTGAGGAGTGCTTGCGAGAGCTTCGACAAGTTCCTTCATTCCGTAAACCATGGGACCGAGGCTCATCTCCTGACCGATAACGCCGGTCGAAGCAACTATGACATCCTCGTGATCTATCTGCAGATGCTGTTCGACAAGGTCGCACATTCCGCGCGCGATCTCCATGCCGTTTGCGTTACACGTGTTGGCATTGCCGCTGTTGCAGATCACCGCCGACGCATGTCCGTCCCTGAGGTTCTGAATCGAGAGAACAACGGGAGCACCCTTGACAAGGTTCTGTGTGAAAACACCTGCCGCTGCCGCTCTTGTCTCGCTGACAATAAGAGCAAGATCCCTCTTTGTACGTCCTTCCCTGATACCGCAATGGATACCGGAAGCTTTAAATCCTTTTGCTGCGCAAATTCCGCCTTCTATATGTTTCATATCAATATCCTTTCCCGGCTCTCTATCAAGTACCGACTCTGTGTTTTCTTCCTGAAAAAGTACTTAATACTTTACCGGCCTGTAATTCTATACAGATAATAATAGCTTATAACATAAGCGTTATCTTCAATATCACTCCATAACAAGACCCGTAGTCTCATCGAAGCCGAACACGATGTTCATGCTCTGTACCGCCGCTGCGCTCGCACCCTTGCCGAGGTTGTCGAATCTTGATGTAACGACGATCCTGTCTTCATTACCTGTCACAAATATCTCAAGGTAATCCTTGCCCGAGAGGTTGTTGGCTCCGAGGAATCCGTTCGTTTCGGCCTCCGCTCCGAAGTCTCTCACTCTCACAAGCTGCGAACCCATATATGCATCCTTGTACTCGTTGCAAAGGCTCTCGGGTGACATCTCTTTGTTGAACATTTCCTTATAAAGGAAGACCGTGACTTCCATTCCGCTGTAATAATCGCAGATAATGGGTGAAAACAAAGGAGCCTTCTTAAGACCGCTGATCTGCTGCATCTCTTTCAAATGTTTATGCTGCTGGCCGAGTGCATACTGGCGGGGCGAATCAAGCTCTTTGTCTCTTTTGGGATCATCGTATTGGGCGATGGCTTTCTTGCCTGCTCCGCTGTACCCCGAAAGCGAGAAACTGCAAAGTCTTGTATCGGCGCTTATGATCCCTCTCGCAACAAGCGGATATGCAAGTGCGATGAATCCCGTCGCATGACAGCCGGGATTTGCGATACGCTTGGAATTCTTTATCGCTTCGCGGTGCGCGGCCGAGAGCTCAGGCATTCCGTATACCCAGCCTTCAGAAGTTCTGTGAGCTGTCGAAGTATCGATAATGACAGTATCGGGATTCGTGCAAAGCGAAGCCGCTTCGATCGCAGCGGCATCGGGAAGGCACAGGAAAGTGACATCCGACGCATTTATGAGCTTTGCTCTCTCGGTGGGATCTTTACGAAGCTCACTGTCGATCTTCAAGATCTCTATATCGTTTCTTCCTTCAAATCTTTCAAAAATACGGAGCCCGGTAGTTCCTTCGCTTCCGTCCACAAAAATTTTTTTCTTTTCCATAATTTGGCCTCGAATGAATATTTATACACCATTATATACATTTGTATGCATATGTCAACAAAAACATCTGATTATTAAGCAGGAGTAGTTACAGCGCCCGGGTGTATATACAGAAATGCATAAGGCTTTGAATGTATATTCATCGCCTTATGCATTTTAAAGTTCATATCATTGAAATAAGAAATATCATTCCATATAAGATGTAAGCATCATCACCGCCGAAGAAAACAAAGATTAAACCATCTGTTTATCAACGTTTTCTGTAACCCTTTACGAATCCGCCTTCACTTCTGACTTTTTCCAATTTTTCTTTAAGTCTTCTCTCGTCATAATATGCGCATCCGCTTTCTTTTCTCGAGTTATTGAGCGCCTCATAGAAGTCTGGTTTGTTACCGAAATGGAAGAAGTTACTGTGTTCACCGGTCGGGAAGTGCTTTTCAACTACTTCCTCCACCTTGTTGTACAAACGATCGTAATTTCTGTTTCGCATTATTTGAATTCCCTCTGACTCATCCGAAGATGCTCTCATATTCATCCGCATATTGCGAAGCATTTGTTTTCCTTCTTCGGGATCGATCGATTGTGCCGTATCATACATCCTGTTTCTGATCTCACCGACATTGACCATTGCCGGCTCAGTATATGTTCTAAAATCATTAAGCGCATCACATATTTTCGAATATTCACCTGAAGAATCTTTTTCGAGATTTAACTTCTCAACTCTCTTTGATATCTCATCCGCCAATACCTTAACTGCCTTATATAGATCGGTGCCCGTTCTGTCTATGGACGCAACCGAATCCTGAATTTTTTCTTTGTACATACAGGTCATATCCACAAATTCAGGACGTTCCTCGCACATTTCTTTGATATACTCATTATTTAGCTGCTTCACCATCTTTCCGCCGTTTTCGACAACAGTGGCTCCCTCTTGAGCCAATTCAACCATCTTTACCAGGGATTCGGGGCCGTCATAATCAATGATCAAATCATCATCATCGATTTGAAGAGGCTTTGGATATCCTGTGTCTTCCAATTCGGCCGTATTACTGTTAAAAATTTCATCAACCAGATCTTCTAACGTTTTTTCCAGCAAATCCTTTAAGGAATTTTTAATATCTTCTATGTGAACACTAAAGGTACGGCTTTTTTCTCGTCCGAGGACCGTAAGATCCACAGAACCTAAGATATTAAAAGCAGAATCTTTTACACCTATACCAAATTCAAGTTTTCTTATAAAGAACGCATTCATTACTCCGGATATTACAAGATCTATCGTAGCATATATACCTTCTCCCAGCACTTCCACGGCTTCAACGGCTGCTTTCGCCAGTTCAAGTGCGGCAAGAGCAACTCCCATTGCTACGTTTAACGAAACGATTGCCGCCTCATATCCGACAATCTTAGCTCCTTCTTCAATGTATATCCATACCTGCCACCACCTTGCATCATCCATTTTCTTTTCACTTTCTTTTATCAAAGTTTTAAAGTCATTTATTTGTGTTTGGATGGAAAGTACCTGAAACCGGCAATTCTGCAACTTTTCAATATGACTTTTTGATTTTTCCATCCATTCTTTTGCTTTTTCTTCTACTTTCTTACGAAGATTATCTAATTTTTCATATAACGGTTCCGCATCAAATATAAACTTAAAACTAAATTCTCCCCCCTGTAATGATTCATATTTAACAACAAAGTCGATAGATACCGTAAAGATACCCTGAATACAGAAAGATCCATAGATTGAGATATATCCTGCGGCGAATATCAATTGCGTATCTAAGCCAAACAGGCCCAAAAGTTCCAAATGTCCGTCAACATAAAGAGAGTAGTTGTTTTTTCCTAAAGACACATATAAAACGGCATCATCATCGGAAGAATTACCGATAAGTTTGTATATCATTGAATTCGGATCTGTGGTAACAGGATTTTCCGTCTGTTTACTATGCTCGGAAGCGGTCAGCTTGAGAAAGCTGCCAAGATCTATCGCTCCGATTTTGGCAAAGCCTATGATCCCTGATTCTTCAGCTGCACAAAACATCACTTTAAAACTGAGTCCCAAGAATATCAGTTCACCGCAGAAGAATACTCCCCTAGGGAAGTTATATGCACCCATCGTAACATTCTTTGAGGCAAAATAAAACTGCGGCGAAAACTCCAATACTCCATCCGGCGTGATGTTATAGTGGATCATCCTTTTATGGTCAATAACCCTTAATCCTAAATCCGATCCGCCATCCGAATATAGGAGCATACCGTTTTGACCTGTTGTGTAGGTATAAACATCTATATTTGCAGCGTCAACCCAAAAGTCTTTTGATATTCCGGATTGATTAATGAACATAGCGATATCATCTTTGGATATGTTTTCACTTATGACAAGTCTTTCTTTGTAACCCAGTTCAAACGGCATTATTTTGATCACGTTAAACGTAGTTAATGCAGGATCTTCTATGCCTAAAACATTTTCAACCAAACTCGAAATCGAAAGTTCTTTCAATGCCACAGACAACAATTCTATTACAGGCGTTCCTCCCGCCTCTGTAATGGTCATGTATGTTGCTCCGAAGAAAAAAAGCCTTCTGATCGCAATACCGCATGCCATACCAAATTCTAAGCCCATGGCAGCCAGTCCAAATGCCAAAGCCATATCACTCAGCACAATATTTGTCCCCGGGATCTTATATACCTGTTCAGGTAATGAGCTCGCCGAAAAATGCACATCATCTTTGCCAAATCCGGCATTCATCACAAAATTGATATTTAATCCTTTTAATGCAAACGTACCGGACATTTCAAAACAAATTTTGCTTCCGAGAGTGATCGATATTGTAAGATTATCACTCTCCATGAAAGAAGTTTCGACGCGTGGAAAAACAAGTGAAATGATCAAATAGGTGCTTTGCTCGATAAACAACTCTAATGAGGTTGACTTAAATATTCCATCCACCGAATTTTTGAATTCATTCCACGTCATTGCTCCAACGTCAATCTTGGCGTAAAACAATATCGTATTTTTTGCGGTCGTTTCCGTTCTGCTTGGTATCTCAAGTTCCGCAGATTTCAGGATTTTCTTTAATTCTTTTCCGTTCGGTTTTCCGTCCATGTAACAAAACAGAACTTTTCTTACACTAAGTAGTTCAAGAAGACCTTTAATTTCGGAATCTTGTGTATTCAGCAGATTGTGAAAATTATTCATATCGTAGTCGAAAAGCAACAATCTGCCATTATTACCGGTATGAATAATAAACCTCAGGCTCTCCGGTTTATTATAATATGATGATATTGTCCAACCGCCTTCGGAATCACGCCACACCAAAATAGGCATGGAAAATTTACCCAAATCATTTACACATTCTTCAAGTAATTTAACCGTACCTTCATCAAAAAGATGTAAAAAATTAGTTAACCCTTCATTGTTTAGTTCAATCTGACACGCGATGTTTTTTTGGGTGTCCATATAGAGGGCAGTATCAAAGCCCAAAAAACTGCCCTCTACACGAACTCCCGCATTCATTTTTATATCATTCATAAATTATTAATATATTCGTTAGGATCTACTATGTTCATTGCTTCAAGGATCTTTTTGTTTGATGTATTCCATACTGCTATCTGAAAACTTTTAAAATTTACAAAATTTTTAAAGTTTTCAGGAAAAACATCATCTATATTGTCTACTGTTATCTCAAAAGCATACTCTGTCTTGACTTCAGGTTCTTCTTTCCCTTCTTTTGTTTCTCTATCATAGTAAATATACGCCATTGACAATTTTGCTATAACACTGTCAATCGAGTGAGATCCCAATATGTCAGTCAGTTGACTTATATCTAATTGTGGCTCCTCTCCACCTTTTTTGAACAGTTTTTTTATATCTTCAATCAATTGTCCTAAGCTGACTCCTTCGGTCTCATCAAGCTTTTTCGGAACAAGAAGGAAGGTATAATCACCTTCTTTTGCTTTCTTGATCAACGCAACATACAACTCTCTTCCGAGAAGAGAAATCGATGCACCAAGCATCGCTTGCATCTTTACACCTTCGTCTCCCTCACCTACACGTTCTGTCATCGAAGTTAATTCTGACACACTTAAAGCTCTTGAATCTTCCATAAAAATTCTCCTTCTCATTTGATTTTTTGTTTTCTTTATCAATCCGATCCTATGGGTCGTTTGGGCGGATAAAGAATTGTTAATGGCAGCCCGATTGTTACATTAAATACTTTCACAAAAACAAGGCGTATAATCAATACAAGTGTCAAAAAACGCCGCTTTATGACATAAAACGGCGTTTATATATTTACTTGCGAAGAATATTCAGGTTTTGCGATATCAAAAATCATCTCTGGCCAGCATGATAGCATTCTTAACCGTCCCGTATCTTTTCTTCGATATCGGAAGTTCTATACTGTTACCGAGAATGGTTACTCTGTAGTTTTTCACGTTTATGATATAATTGGAATTAACCAGAAAGCTTTGATGCAGCCGCACAAATCCATATTCCAGAAAATCTTTTTCGCATTTGTTCAATTTGTTTCTTGAATACAATTCCGACCATATTCCGTCATAACAAATGTGATATACCAAAATATGACCTTTGCTCTCAAGATATATAATGTTTCTTATCGGGACAGTCTTTTCTCCGTTTTTTGTCTCTATCTTTATCATGGGAATATCCGAAAAGAACTTTTTGGTCAGAGAATCCAGGCATTCGGTAAGTAATGCGCGAAAGGTTTTGGGATCTTTTATTATATATCTGAATGCACCGACTTCATAACCCTTATTCCATGTATTTAGGATTGCGGAAATAAAAACTATGGTAATTTCAGACGAAAGTTTTCTTATTTTTTGTGCGGTTGATATTCCGCCTATTTCCCCCATAACAACATCCAAAAAAATACAATCGAATTCAAACACCCTGTTCCCCATCCGTAGCAATTCTTCTCCTGATTCAAAAACGGATATTTCAACAGTATGTTTGTTTTTTCTATAATATGTTTCTATGGCGCTTTTCAGTATTATGCGAAATTGTTCTTCATCATCGCAGACCGCTATCCTGATCGAATCCTTACCCAATCCCATTATTTCACCCCTGATCAATCGTTTTAGTAATTAATGACGCTAAAAACCGGTGCATTAATTTACCTCTATAGTTATTAGTACCGAGTTCAAACATTTTTACTCTATTATACAAAAAAATCGGTTCAGTGACAGAAAAGTTAATTAAAGAGCTGCTCTGTACGAAACAGAACAGCTCTTTAGGGCCCACCCACATTGAACAGCATAATTGATCAGACTATACTACGGTTCCGGGTCAAATGAACCGATAATAGCAGACCCGTTTGCTCCGTTATCTGTTATTTCAACAAGATAAGAAGGGGAACCATACTCGTAAATATTCATATATACTTTCTCATTAAGCCTGATTATGTACCCAAAACCGGATAAATAATCAATTATGTATTCTTTAGAGGCCCAGGAATTTTCATCGCCCCAAAATTCTGCGGCAACATCATCCGTAACAACCTCGAGACTTCCATTCGAATACGTATATAACGTTATAGAAGAAAGATCCGGATTGGCAAATTTAACATATCGGGGTTCTCCCATCATTAACAGTAGACCACCGTAACGTTTCGTATCATCTGTCCCATGCAAAACAGTATCAATATAACCGGTCGTGTTATACGTTAACAATTTATCGTATCCTTCTTCATACGTAACAATACCGTTTCCTGAGTAATAACCATAATAATTTACAACAATTTCATCTTGCCCCTGTTGATATGAATATGAGCCACCTACATATGCGCCAAAGGAAGGTCCGTCTAATGTTGTTCCGTGCATAAACTGCAGGTCTTCGACAACTTTATACATTTCAAACAAACAATTATCATGATCACTTTCCTGAACAACGCGTCGTAAATTAACAGAGCCTTCTCCATTAATGCCTGCAAATCCTGTAAATTTACAAATATCACTTTCGTTGACCCGAACATCAAAAGCACAAGGTATATAATTTTCGACATCAGGTAAAAGGCTAAAGCTATCTCCTGCATACGGAGTATCCGTAGCGCTCAAATTCTGCTGCATGTAAACGTTGGTATAATCAACCCGGCCGTAGCTTAGACCGCGTACGAAACTAAAATCGTTCCATCCGTCCACAAGATGCTTCAGCGGGATATCATAATAATAGAATCCCATGTTATCTTCCGTCGGTGTCACCTCATATGATTGCTGCGATACTGTATAACTTGCTATATAGTTTTCCGGCGAGATATTGTTCTCTACTTTCCATCCCCATGATATCTTTGAAAGATCTATGACCCTCGATTCGTACGATTCGTAAAAACCGTATGCCAAAAACTCGCATTTCAGTTTATTTTCACTGGTGTCATCGATTCCCAATTTACCAAGATTTCCGGGACTCGGAAGAGTGATTCGTAATTTATATCCATCCGCCACATTATTGGGATATCGGGTATACGAATACGTACCGTCTTCAAATCCTGCATAATCGTAGATCAGACTAAACCAGAACGGCTGTTTGTGAGGTCCCATAAGGGGTCTGAGTACAACCTGCCCCGGGGTACTGTCATCAAACAGTTCCCCATCAAGTCCGATAGACAAAAGTACTCCGACACTGGATTGCGTATCATTAGTTTTGACAATCATCGAGTAATCGTTAGGTACTCTTCTGTTTTGTTCACTGTAGAGCGCGTTAACCGTCTTTCTGTTGTCACCGTACCCATAAGATACACTGTATCCGTAGAGTTTTCCAAAAGGATCCCCTACATAGGAGAGTTTACTATATAATTCCGTTCCGACATAATCTTCATAATTTTCCTGGTCGACATCATCAATCACATTGTCAGAAAACTTGGCTTCACCCTTCATTCCCCAAGGATAATATGCATCATCGGGAACCATAACATAATTTCTTATTTTTGTGTTACCGGATGATTGTCCGGAAGTAAATGCATCAATGCTTTCCGGCGCTCCCACAAGAGTGTAATCGTCTGCAATTGTATGTCCTCCATACGCACCCACCTCTTGTGCACACGGATCAACATAGCCTGTGTACCACTCATATTCGACAACGGCCATTTTATATTTCTTACTAATACTGTCTCCCGCCTCTTTGATATAATATCGATTCATATCTCCGAGGTGATTGACCGTGAGATCTATATCAAGATCGAGCACAACGTATTTTGTGAGTTCCGTATCAAACAGGGCAAATGTTTCCTGACCGTTTCCATAAAAGCTTTCATTGATCTCAAGCGTACCGTTATTGATATATGAAATCCTTTGTTGTGTGCCATAATCCGAATAATCCGAAAGCCTGATCGTATATTTATCCGGATTAAG
Organism: uncultured Clostridia bacterium; assembly: GCA_946403295.1. Taxonomy (GTDB): domain Bacteria; phylum Bacillota; class Clostridia; order Lachnospirales; family Lachnospiraceae; genus RUG11977. Next base: position 12,264 of record CAMIZL010000039.1, read on the forward strand.
GGTTGAAGTATCAATTTTGATCTCCGGTATAACAACAGAGCTTGAACCTTGTCTTAAGGTAGTAAGGGTATAACCCTCTTTTCTCCATATACGGGTTCTCTCTACCGAACCACTCTTCTCTACAACATTGATATCTTGAGATGTCGGCAGTTCCGAGAGTTTCTCGTCTCCGGCGGAAGTCTTTATGAGCATTTTGTCTTCATAATAGCTATCGAAATTGATCTCTACGAATGTTCCGAAATATGCATAAAGCTTTAATTCATATATATTATCGTGATCGTTATAACTAAGTGCAGCTGTAGTCAACGATATTTTTTGGTTAATACCTGCTCCTTGTTCTCCGAAAGCCTTCGGATAGTCTACCATGTTATAATTGTAGAACATCTGTCCTTCAACACCGTTTTCGAAGGGATGATACAGTTGTAAATTATCATACGAGGCCCATGGATTCGTGAACCCCCCCGTTTCCATCAGATCCACATTGCTTACTGTGCTATATCCGACAAAAAGAACCTCTCTTTCCTGTTGTCCCATGATATGTAACGGATAATAAGGCTCATCCCTTGTTTTGTCATAATCATAGATGTAGCTTTCTGTAAAACCACCTACATAAGGTGTTTCGGAAAGATCTGCATTGTAATAAGACAGTGCATTATATCCTTCTTCGGGAAGCGCAAACTCATCACCATATTCATATCCGGAGATTGTAAGAATATTCGGGTACTGCTCAGACTCACCGGTAAGAGCATATTCATGACCCGCTGAATCTCTTTCGGGCGCGTAGAATCTTCCGGCGTGAGGATACATGTTTGTGATTGTGATCTTAACAGGAATCTTCCTGATCCCGGCGTAGAGCGGAACATTCGATGACGATGATGAAGGCATGTTTGCAACACTCTTGGCGGGATCTGCTTCCTGCGCAAGCTGTTCCGTAATATACCATCCCGTAAACTGATATGCCGCAGAGTGGTCACTGTCAATGCTGACAGTATAATTACTTCCGCTGCTTCCCGGAAGCGGCGAATTAACTGCGTATGAGCCGGGAAGCATGTCTGCAGAAACCACTTCACTTCCCTGCTTAAATACAAGACTTACAGTATCCTGCTCGGATGTTGATCCAAGTGAAGGATTTGAGAACGATCTGCTGTATGAATATGTGACCGTTTTCGGCCCGGACGAGGATCCACTTGTCTGAGACCCGGAAGTGTCCGAATTCTGAGCTTCTCTTTCGAGACGCTCGGCTTCTTCACGGGCAAGACGCTCGGCTTCTTCACGAGCAAGACGTTCTTCTTCCTCACGTGCGAGGCGTTCCTCTTCCTCACGTGCAAGGCGCTCCTCTTCCTCACGGGCGAGACGCTCCTCTTCCTCGCGTGCGAGGCGCTCTTCTTCCTCACGTGCGAGGCGCTCTTCTTCCTCACGGGCGAGACGTTCTTCCTCAGACTCTTCGTCACCGGCTTCATTGTCGGAGCTCTTCTTATCATAACCGCTACCATTATCATCCGTACCGGCATTATCGTCTTCGACCTTATTTTCTTCCTTTACGGTCTCATTTCCTGTTGTATTGTTCCGTTCTGAGGATCCTGTATTAACATCTGCATCTCCACCTTCTGCCGCGAGATCATCCGTATCTTCTTCGATCTCGGATATGGGTGTGGTATCGATCTCCTCTGTAACAACGGTTTCGTTTTCTTCCGCGATAACAGGCGTCACCTCGGGCGTAGGTTCGGGAGTTGTTTCGACATATTCATCCCCCGCAGACTCTTCGACAGTGTTATGTGAGCTATTAACGATCTCCTCATATGCCTTGAGCACTTCGTCCATCTGCGCATTTATGGCGTCGATTTCTTCCTGCGAAATACCTTCTTCTCCTGCAGCTTCCTCTGCATCGGCGATAAGGAGGTTCTTTACGTTCTCAAGGAAGGAAG
>CAMIZL010000040.1 GCA_946403295.1 uncultured Clostridia bacterium
GTTATCGTGGCACTCGTGATCATTTTCAGAGACGAGATAATGTCTCTTGTCACAAAAGCCTTCGGAACAATTTCGGATAAAACGGAAGTGATCGTGAACACATGAGGGAAAAGGGCTCCGTAACGGTTTTTCTTTCCTTTACGTTTCTTATCATCATGTCTCTTGTGTTCGCGCTTCTTGAAGGCGCAAGGAGCAGGGCGGCAGCGGCGATAGCCGACATAAAACTTACTACATGCGTAGAATCACTGCTGGGGGAATACTATCGTCCGCTTTTTGAAAAATATAACGTTTTTGGGATAGACACGTCATTCGGGGGAAAAACTCCGAACATAGGTGAGCTTACGGAAGTGATGACCGGTTTTTCGGGAGAGAGTTCATTCGGTCTGTCACTCGAAAAAGGAGAGATTACGGCGACCAGACCGTTTTTGACAAAAGACGGAAAGATATTTCTTGACCAGGTGATCGAATACGAAAAATATTGTGCAGCGGTGGATTCATTAAGCTCGTTGCTCGAAAGGATCGGAATTCTTTCAAAAGAAAATGAGGTTTATAAAGTTTATGAACGGCAGATGGAAATAGAAAACAATCTTGCCGTCATCGACAGAAATACGCTGCTCATGATGGAAAAGATCGATGGCCTCGTATGCACGGGGAGCACTGTCGGAGAAGTTCGCGAATCGTTTGTGAAGGCTTTCATGACACGGGGAGCGGATCCTGTGAGTGTCGGAATAAACAATCCGGAACTATGGATGCTTCTTGAGGGCAAATACTTTGATCCTGCGGTATATGTCGGCAATGCGGAAGAGAAACTTGCCATGGCTGTCCCGGAAGCTGAAAAAAGGGATTTGATACAAGCAAACATTAAAAATTTAGTGTCCGAAAGGGAAAGCAAAAATCTTGAATTGTCCCGGAAGACAGCAGAACTCGGAAAGATGCTCGAAGAGCAGGAACCCGGGAAAAACAAACAAGAAAAAACAATGCAAAGGGAAAGGGAAAACGCCCTTAGGGAGGAGATCAAAAGGCTGTCGGGCGAGATAAGTGAACTCGATGAAGCGATCGGAGAATTGTCGGAGGAACGAAACAAACTTGACGAGAGCATAAACGATCTCGTGCTTACTGCGAGCATCCAGACGGATGAACTTATGAGAAAGGCGAGCGGATGCCTTCGGGAAGCAAAGGACGCCGTAGCTTTGATCGAAGAAGACAGAAAGATAACAGAAAAAACACGTCCGTTGATCGAATCTTTTGAGAGCATTCTTGAAAAAAGCCGTGCGATATTGTCGGAGGAGACATATAGCTCGTTTCAGACTTCCTTGACAAAAATGCGCAGATATACAGGTATGGACGGACAAGAACCGGATCACGTAAAAATGGAAGAATCTCTTAAAACGGATGTCCGGGTTCTGGGAAATGTTTTAAGAGAGGCAAACATAAGCGCTGAGGTAGCGAATGCCACCATGACAGGAGTTTCCGTCGACATGATCGGGGGGTGGAGCAGAAGACTGGATAGCGTAAAAGCCGGCATAAGGGAATACAGCTACGAAAACCTGGTTTTCGATTACAGCCAAATACGTCCCGACAGGCTTTTGTGCGAACTGTCGGACGGATTGAAACGAACGGTTGCGAAAGGTTTTTTGGGACTGTTGATCGACGAGGAAAAAATATCTGACAGGAAACTCGATGTCAGGACGCGACCTTCGGATCTGTCAGAGCAAAACGACCGGGAAAAAACGTATGTGCGGGAAGTGTTGTCGGAAGAGCTCGGAAAAGAGTCGGGAGCGGAGAGTTTTATCCGCGCCGATGCGGGAAGAGATCTGTCGGAAATCACGGGCTTGATCGATGAGAACGCAACCGGGTTCATGGATAAGCTTATGCTTATTCTTTATATCCGCGAACATTTCGGAGATAACATCGACAAAGTAAGATCATCGCAAAGCGCGCTTGCCTATGAACAGGAATACATTCTGTTCGGAAACAATTCGGATGCGGAGAATCTGGCAGAGATGGCGTCAAAGATCATGCTTGTGAGAATGGTCACTTCCGGCGCATATGTTCTGACAAATGCGTCACTTCGCATGAGAGCGACAGAAATTGCGGCATCGATGGTCGGATTCACCGGGCTTCATTTCCTGACGACGATAGTAAAATACGTGATCCTGTTTGCATGGAGTGCCGAACAGGCGATCGTCGAAACGGCGGCTATCATTGCGGGGAAAAAGGTACCGGTCATAACGACTTCTTCAAGCTACTGCATAGACAGCTTCGATCTGTCGGCCGTCACGGCGCTTGGAATAAAAGAGAAGGTCGGAAACTTCAAAGAGTCGGAAGTGTCCCTTCTGTACGGAGATTATCTGTTTATGTTTATGATCATGAGTTCATGCGAAGAACTCTGCCTGAGATCGATGGACATGATCGAAGAAAACATGAGATGGGCATATGACGAAAACTTCTTGCTGCAGAACTGTATCACAGGATTTGACACAAAGCTCGAATTCTCCTGCCCGTCCCGATATGTCAATATCTTTGACGGATTATATGCGGATATTGAAACTCCGTCGGGATACGGATTTGTCCGAACGGACAGTGTCGACTACTGAGCTGCGCGGTTGACGTGAAAAATCTTTCGGATCCGCTTGTCTGTCCCTGATGAGAACTCCCGGATCGCAGTACGATGCGACCGGATGACAATGATATCACACACTCTAAAGGAACAGCAGAACACATCTCACATATAGCGGGTAAAACCGCACAAACATCAGGAACAGACAAGCAGACCCGGGGGAAGGATATGTGTGAAAAAAAGAAAACCGAGCAATGCGGAAAAGCTGTTTGCGGGTCGCTTACGGCGGAAGCATCTTTGGCATTTCCGATCTTTCTTTTTGCTCTTTTGGCTCTCATAAGCATCTTCAGATTCATCGACGCGGAATACAAAATGGAACATGCCTTGTTCTGTGCGGCAAGAAAAGTAACTTCTTTCGGAAGTCTGGCCGATGTGGCGGATGACCTTTTTCCGGACGCGGAGGGGATTGCCGGAAGGATCGTAGATGAAACGGTTGTGGGAACGGCAGTTATTGAAGAACTTCCGCCTGATGTGCTCGAACTCGTGGAAGACGGGATATGGGGGCTTTCTTTTTCGGGATCCGAACTGTTTTGTGATGACAGGATAAGGATAGACTGCAATTATACACTCCGGGTTCCGTTTGTATTTTTCGGCGAATTTCTCGGGATTCCGGTAAGCCATAGCGTGACATACAGATATTTTAACGGTCACGATGTCCCTCTCGCCCTCACAGAAGCGGACGATCAGGGGGAAAGCGATGAGGAAGACGATCCGGAAAATGTTTATGTGACAGAAACGGGAAGTGTGTATCACGTATGCAAAAGCTGTTCCTCGATAAACATATCAAAGAGGGAGCTGATCTACGGATCGCTTGAGGGTGCCCGCAACAGTAGCGGCGGAAAATATAAACCGTGCGAGAAGTGCGCAAAAGGGGATCCGCCCGCAGTGATCTATGTAACAAATAACGGAGACAGATTTCATTATCTGAAGGACTGTTCGGCTTTGAAACGAACCGTTACCGCGATAAAGAAACAAGAGGCACTGGAAAAAGGATACAGAGCATGTAAGAAATGTGCGGGAAAGGAGTAGTCGGATGCTTGTGATCGGAACCGGAATAATGGGCATATATTTGGTTGCGGCAGCTTTTTCGGACATAAGAACGAGACATTTGCAAAGGTGGTTTCTCTTATTCGGAGCGTTTCCGGCGATCCTTCTCAGGATAGGTGTCGGAAGCATGTCCCGGCCCGATACGCTGGGAGGGATCGCCATCGGAGTGTTCTTCCTTTTTGTTTCGTTCTTTTCGGGCGGGCGACTCGGAAAAGCAGACGGCGTGATAATGTTGTATCTCGGAGCCGCGCTCGGGTTTTCCTGTGCGGCGGGATTGGTGGTCCTGGCATTTTTAATGTCTGCCGCAGTCATGACGGTACTTGTCATATTGAAAAAACTGGATATGAAAGGAAGTGTTCCTTTTGTGCCGTTTTTATTGGCGGCATATACATTCGTAATGTTTGTCAGATGATCTTTTAAAGGAGGGACAAATGAAGAAAGATCCGGTGCAGAACGGGTTTGTTACCGTAGAGGCGGCCCTTTTGTTTCCTTTCATCATCTGCGTGATCCTGGCAGTTATATATTTTTCTTTTTATATGTTCGGAAAAGTATGCGTGGTGTGCGACAGCGACAGGGTACTTCTTCGGGAAGAACGTATATATCGCGATACGGGGCGCATCGACAACATTTCGTTTTACGGAGATGCACGGAGAGCGTTGACCGGATATCCTCTGGCTTCCTGCGTGGTTTCAAGATGCTACAGCGACTACGGTGAGATGGTATTGGAATATGTTTTTAATGCGGATCTGTTGGGGAGCGTTTTGACCGACGAATTATCGGAGTTGTTTGACGGGGTAAAAGAAATAAGACAACACAAAGCCGATGACAGGATCACAAAGGCAAGATATATAGCCGTCGGGAAGAACGTTTATACAAAAATAAAGGGATATGCACGGGGATGGAGAAATGGCAGTTAGGATTGAGAAAAAAAGAGATCTCGGAAATCAAAACCTGCTTTTGACGAAAGACGGTGACGAGATAAATGACCGGGCTGAAACGGATAAGGGATCGGATAATAACGGTAATCCGGGCAGAGAAGATTTTCGTGAAAGAATGATGATCGAAAACCGCATATACGGACATATACCCTTCAGGATCCGAAAACTGAACGGAAAGAAGATATATGACTACAACATAGAGGGATTGTCTTCGCTTGAAGAGGAAGCGGGCAGAAAGCTGGGATTTGAACTGATCCGGGCGCTGGCAAAAGGTTTTTTTGATATAGTGGCTGCGGGAACCCCGTTCCTTTTAAAGGAAGACGACTATGTCGTGACACCCGGAACGCTTTTCTTTGACAAGGGAAGCAAAGAACTCAAAATGATCTATTGCCCGGGATACGGGATCGATCTGAAGACCGGACTGGCGGAACTCATGGAATATTGTCTTGATATGATCGATTACAACGATGAGCGTGCGGTCCGCAGCACTTACGGATTATACATGAAACTCAGGGACGGATGCTCGCTTTTGCAGCTCAGGGAACTGGTGGATGAGATCGCGGAAGAGAACGAAGATGCCGACGGATCAAGCACGACCGGCAGGTTCGAAACACGAGAGCACGGATCAAAACCCGGTGATATTTCCACAGCGGTGAATTGGCACGAATCAAAATATCCGGTTGAGCCGCCCTCCTGTCCGGAAGAGAAGAGAACGCCGATACACCGGGTACATGACTTTTGGACGTTGGCGGACAGGCAGATAAAGATGACCGTTATCGGATGTACCGCGGGATATATCATTCTTATTATGACGATCGTTTCGGGGAAGATCGGGATCTTTTCAAGGAAGATTTTCGGGATTCCTTTGTGGATCCCTGTTTTGATCGCCGCCGCGGTGATATGCGTTATGTTGTTGATCCGGTCGATCCGGCCGGTAGTGCGTTTGCTTTCGGATCAAAAAGACAAAAGAGAGGAGCCGGAAGACAATGAAACCGTTCTGATGATCGGAAGCGGGACGCAGGAGAGCCTTATTTTGGTTTCGGACGGAATGCCGAGCCTTTGTACAGACAAATTTCCGTGCGTGGTAGGAAAGGATGAGATGTCATGCGATCTGGTTGTTGAAGCGAAAGGAGTAAGCAGAAAGCATCTCAGACTGGATCGAAACCGATACGGCGGAGTGACGGTTGAAGATCTCAACACCATAAACGGCACCTTCCTGAACGGGCGAAAGCTCGCACCCAATATGACTTTTGAGGTTCGTGAGGGAGACGAGATCTCCTTCGGAAGCGTCTCGTATTATGTCAACCACCTTGAGTGATGCGATAGACACCAAAAACCTGTTGTGATAAAATGATATTCGGTTTAAAAGATACCCTAAACAGTTATAGGATACCATCCAAAGAGGAGCCTTATGAATATCAACATTTATTACGGTGGAAGAGGTTTGATCGAAGATCCGTCGCTTTACGTGATGGATAAGCTCACGGGCGTGCTTGATGAGGTTCGTGCTCATGTCGAGAGGTATAACCTCTATGAGAACAAGAGCGGGATCGCCATGCAGGTCAATACGCTGAAAGAAGCGGACGGAATCATTCTTGTGGCGAGCGTCGAGTGGCTCGGGATCGGCGGACTCATGCAGCAGTTCCTGGACGCGTGCTGGCTTTATGCGGACCGCAACATTCTCAGCAAGATCTATATGTTCCCCGTAGTAATCTCTACAGCCGGTGGAGAAAGAGAAGCACTGTGCATGCTCACAAGGGCGTGGGAAATCCTCGGAGGCAAGGTTTGTGAAGGCATTTGCGCCTATGTTGACGATCAAACGGATTTCGAAACAGATCCACAGATCTTAAGTCTCATAGAGAAAAAAGGCGAGGATATCTACAGGATAGTCCATCAGGGCGCGCCTGTATTTAAGTCGAGCGCACGTATCGGATCGGGCAGCTTCTCAAAGGCACCCGCAGCCGGTCTTACACCTCAGGAAAGCGAGCAGCTTTCGGAATATGTCTCAAACGATTCCTATGTTCAAAAGCAGAAAAAGGATGTTGAGATCCTTTCCCAGAGATACAGAAACATTCTTGATACCGGTAAGGACGAGTCCAAGCAGGAATTTATCAAAGAAATAAAAGACGGCTTTGTAAAAACGGGAGAAAAGATCGAAGCCGTGTTCTCGATCGAAATGACCGACACGGGAAGAACACTTGTGATCGAGATCAAAGACGAAGATGTAAAGGTTTATTACGGGGAGGCGGCGGCACCCGATGTCGAAGCCAAGACGACCCGCGAAGTGGTAAATAAGCTGGTAAGAGGAAAGCAGACTTTCCAGGGTGCGTTCATGTCGGGCGTGCTCAGCAGCAAAGGAGACTTTAAGCTCCTCAGATCGTTTGACCAGTTCTTCCGTTTCTCTTCTTTGATCTGACGAGCTGAGATCAAGTTTTAATCATGACAGAAAAATACACTGCCCGCGATATGTACCCGGAATCCGGGACAATATATCGCGGGCAGTGCTTTTTATTCCTCTATAACCCTGAAATCCATATAATCAAAGGCTATCTCCTCATGAAAGCAGTCGGGGCCGAATCTTGTTCTTGAATGATGTTGGAAGTCACGGATGTTAAGATCGAGCCAGGTGGGAACCGCGAGGTCAAACTCGTGGCATGCGGCCTCCAAAGAAGATATGACTTTTTTGGTCCGCGAAATGTCACGGGTGTCTTCGATAACGGTGTCACGAAGAAGGTGATTGCCTTTAAAAATTCTGACCCAGATTCTCACGGCGGTTTCCTTTCTTTGTAAAGCGGTTCTTTCGCTTATGTTTCCCTGCCCGACATTCAAACGAAGTATCGGGCTCCTCTTTTGTCTTTCAGAATTCTATCACATTGCGGCCCGGAAAAAAACCGTGATAACCATATTCAAAGAATGAATTTTTACGGCATAAACGTTGTTTCGGAAAGTGGTGTGTTCGCTTGAAAAAAGGGAGCGCTTCTATTATAATTTACTCCGTAGGTGTTTACGGTTCCAAACCGCGCCGATGACATTGTTTTTGAGAGATGATGTCGAAAATTTACAGGTGAATGCGAGGATTCACATGTCTTACCTTGCACTATACAGAAAATACAGACCATCGACCTTTGATGAAGTCAAAGGTCAGGATCACATAGTCACGACCCTCAGGAACCAGCTCAGGACGGGTCGTGTTGGTCATGCTTATCTTTTCTGCGGTACAAGAGGAACAGGCAAGACCTCGATCGCCAAGATATTTGCAAAAGCCGTCAATTGCGAATCACCCGTGGAGGGAAGTCCTTGCGGACAGTGCAGGGTCTGCAGGAGTATCGAAGACGGAAGCTTTATGAACGTCATCGAGATCGATGCGGCTTCCAATAACGGTGTGGACAGTGTCAGACAGATCGTTGACGAGATCAAATATTCACCGTCCGAAGGAAAATACCGGGTTTATATCATAGACGAGGTCCACATGCTTTCGACCGGCGCTTTCAATGCGCTTCTCAAGACGCTTGAGGAACCTCCGTCGTATGTGATATTCATTCTTGCGACCACGGAAGTTCACAAGATCCCGATCACGATACTTTCGAGATGCCAAAGATATGACTTCAGACGTATCAGCGTTGATACGATTGCGAACCATCTCGGCCTGATACTCCGGTCGGAGGGCATAGGCGCTGAAGAAAAGGCACTTCAATATGTAGCGAGGATCGCGGACGGTTCCATGCGTGACGCGGAAAGCTTTCTTGACCAGTGTATCGCTTTTTATCTCGGTCAGGACCTTACATACGAAAAAGTACTCGAGATACTCGGCGGTCTCGACAATGAGACGTATGCCGGACTCCTCAGATATACGGTTAAGGGTGACGTTGCCAGGGCGCTCGGAGTTTTTGACGAAGCCATGATAGAAGGCAAAGACCCTGCCAGATTCGTTACGGAATTTATCACATATATCAGAAATGTCCTGATCGCGAAGACTACTCCGAGGCCCGAGAGAGTTCTCGAATATTCGAACGAACAGATAGAGCTCCTCAAAAACGAAGCGCAGTATTATTCCGTTGATACGATCATCAGGTACATCAGGATCCTTTCGGAATTGTCGGGCAAGCTCAGGTTTGCCACACAAAAGAAGGTCCTTGTGGAAGTGGCGCTCATCAAACTTTGCGTTCCCGAGACGGAATCGAGCAACGACGCGCTTACGGAGAGGATCGGAAAACTCGAAGAAAAGCTTTCGCGGCTTGCCGGGGGAGGCGCCATAGAAATAAGGACTGTGTCAGAGGCGACCGTGGTTGCTGACGAACCCGACGAAGAAGACGAAGTGATCGTTCCGGTCCTTGATGAAGAGATGCAAAAGATCGGGGCGGCCTGGGACAGGATCATAGACGTTAAAAAAGGACCGATCTTCAGCACGGAGCTCAGAGGCGTGATACCTACCGCGGGACCTGACGGAAAGCTTGTCCTTAATTTCTGCGAGAAGGAGACACCCGACGGATCGGAAGACATTCTTCACAGCGAAGCAAGCGGAAGAGCGTTTATCGAACGACTTTGCGAAGGCGTCAAAGAATCGGTCAAAAACATTCTGGGCCTCAATATTGAGGTTACATATAAGGTTGAGAAGGAAAGGAAGTTTAAGGCGCTCAAGAAAGTAGACATTTCGGATCTTGTGGCGGCCGGAGTTCCGATCAACATGGGAGACAATGCTGATACTTGAACCCTGCGGGGATATGTATAACAATTAAAAGAGACGGATATAGTTTCTTTACAGGAGGATCGATATGGCCAAAAGAGGCGGATTTCCCGGAGCGGCAATGCCCGGAAACATGAACAATCTGATGAAGCAGGCGCAGAGAATGCAGCGTCAGATGGAGGAGAAGCAGAAAGAACTTGAGGAGAAGGAGTGGGAAGCATCGGCCGGTGGCGGAGCCGTTAAGGTTAAGGTTTCCGGAAAGAGAGAAGTGACTTCGATCAGCATCAGCCCGGAAGTGGTTGATCCCGAGGATATCGAGATGCTCACCGACCTTATCATGGCAGCGACCAATGAGGCACTTCGTCAGGTTGACGAAAGCAAGAACGACATGTTCAGCGATCTTGCCGGCGGACTTACGGGCGGACTCGGCGGAGGTTTTCCGGGACTCTTCTGATCAAGGAAAAGGATGCGATCATTAACGGCAGGCATCTAAAAGGAAAAATCCAAGATGAATTATTACAGCGAAAAGATCGATCGTTTGATCGAGCAGCTCGGCGGACTTCCCGGCATCGGAAACAAATCGGCACAGCGCCTGGCGTTCCATATATTGAACATGCCGAAGGAAAGAGTAAGGGCGCTCACGGATACGATCACAGATGCAAGGGAGAATGTCCGGTATTGCAAAGAATGCTTCACATTGACGGACAAAGAGATCTGTCCGATCTGCAGCAATCCGGGACGTGACAAAACAACCATCATGGTTGTCGAGACGACAAGAGACCTTGCGGCATACGAAAAAACGGGGAAATATAACGGAGTTTACCATGTCCTTCAGGGGGCTATCTCTCCGATGCTCGGCATCGGACCGGCAGACATCAGACTCAAAGAGTTGATGACCAGGCTTCAGGGGGATGTGAAAGAAGTAATTATCGCAACAAACTCGAGCCTTGAAGGCGAGGCTACGGCCATGTACATCAGCAAGCTGATAAAGCCGGCGGGCATTAAGGTTACGAGGATAGCAAGCGGGATACCGGTTGGCGGTGATCTTGAATACATCGACGAAGTGACGTTGTTGCGTGCACTTGAAGGTCGAAAAGCACTGTAGGAGGAGGAATTGATATGGGCGAAGCAAACATCCTGAACGGCGGCGTTGAGGTACTCGGTGAGATCAGGGGAAGTCTGTTGCATCTCGATACTTTAAAAAAGTCATCGGCAGAGCAGGCACAGACCAGACAGGCTCTCGAAAAGGAGATCGCTGCCAAACAGAAAGCGATGGACAAAGAGATCGAGACGACGGTTTCGAAGAGGATCCAGGAACTTGAGGATTCTTTTGACAGTCAGATCGACAAAACAAGAGGCAGGATCAAAGCCGAGAAGACCAGAAGAGATAAGACAAAGGACGAAAAGGTTTCGCAGCGTATCGGGGAGGAGACCGCCGACCAGCACGAAGAGATCCGCAGCATAAAGCAGGAGATCAAGGGAATATTCACGAAGGATCATATTTTCAGGATCTTCAACACACGTTATTTCTTTGCCCTTTTCCTTCCGGGATCGATCAGCGATTATCTGCTCATCCTTCTCACGGTGATAATCCTTGCGGGCCTCCCGTTCGGAGTATATATGCTTCTCGGACTCGAGAACATCTGGCTGCTCGTTGCAATGTATGCAGGTGAGCTCTTCGTGTTCGGACTTGCATTCTTCTTTATATTCAAGAAGGTGCGCAACAAACATCTGGCCGCACTCAGAGAAGCAACCGACAAGAGAGACAGGATCAAGGCAACAAAGAAGAACATAAAGGCTAAGGCTCACAGCATCCGCAAGGATCGTGACGAGAGCGGATACGGACTTGAGAGTTTCGATCAAAGCATCGGCGAGCTTGAGACAACGCTTGAGGGTATCGTTGAGCAGAAGAAACAGGCGCTTACGGATTTTGAGAGCACGACAAAGCCCGATATCGTAAACGAGATCCGCGTTAAATATGTGGATGACATCGAGGATCTCAAAAAACAAAACGAGGAAGCGGTTCGTGTACAAAAAGAAGCCGATGATGAGATTAGTGCCATAACAATGGATATCTCACAGAATTATGAAGCGTACCTCGGAAAAGAGAATCTCAGGATCAACGTTATCGACAGTCTTATCGAAATAATCAATAACGGTGGCGCTCTCAATATTTCCGAAGCGCTTGAAGCATATAAGAAACAGATAGAAGCTGCCAAGGCGGCAAAGTAACAATGATACGGGCACCCCGAAACGACGGGCTGCCAAACGATCATAAAAAGCAGTCATACTGCACCGGGACGATATGAGAGAATTCGACGAACGTGAATATGAACAGGAAAACGTACAGGGACCCCGCCGTGGGCGGGGCTCTGTTTTTGCGTGTATCTTTTTGGGCGTTTCCGTCATTGCGCTTGCGATAGTTCTCATCATAAAAGCCCGCGGTGGATATACCGGAGTAGAGCTCACCTCCGAACTTGATATCTTATCGTCTTCGAAGGTCATGGGCACGCAGGACGGCTTCTGCGCATATAACCGTGACGGCGCCGAAGGCTACAGCGACAAACTCAAGACGATATGGAACATATCGTATGATTTCATAGATCCCATAGGAAGAACGTGCGGTGACAAATGCGTGTTTGCCGACAGGGGCGGAATCGATGCATGCGTTACGGACAGCACGGGAGCGGTAACATCGCTGAGAATGCCGGGGCAGATACGAGAAGCGTGTATTTCACAAGTCGGGATAAGCGCATTTTTATGCGATGCCGGCGAGCAGGATTACATATATCTTTACAATTTCGACGGCGAGAAACTCCTTGAGATAAGAACGGATGTCAGAACCATGGGATTCCCCGTTGCGGTCGCACTCTCACCTGACGGAAAAAGACTCGTTACTTCATATATAGTGATAGAGGAAGAACAGAGTTGTCGTGTAACGTTCTATAATTTCGGGGAAGTCGGACAGAATTATTCCGATAAGATCGTCGGAAGCTTTAGTTATGACGATGAGATCATACCTTATCTGACATTTGTCGACAGTGAACACGTATGTATATGCGCCGAATACAGCGCAAGGGTGTTCAGATTCCGCGAACTCCCCGAGGAGATAGCCCGGATCGATTATGACGGAAGCATAGAAGGTATCGATGTGTGCGATGAGGTCATAGCGATCGCTTCCCGTGATTCCGGAAACGCGATGACGATCAGGTTATATGATAAAGAAGGAAAAGTTCTGTCTCAAGCCAAGACAAACATAGATTTTGACGAGATCAGAGTCAGAAGCAGGGAATTGTTCATTACCTGCAGCGATGCCTTCGTTATTTATGATAATGAAGGGCAGGAGAAGATCAGAACCACGATCCCTTACAGAATAGAGGCCGTATTCCCTACGGGCGACAGTGATAAATATATGATAGCGGTCCCCGGAAAAGTGTTTATGGCACAGCTCGTGCGCGGCTCAAAAGACGAAACAGCGGAAGGCGATTTGATCGAAGAAGGTTCGGACGAAACGGCGGAAGGCGATTTGATCGAAGAAGGCTCGGACGAAACGGCGGAAGGCGATTTGATCGAAGAGGGCTCGGACGAAACGACGGAAGAAGGAATTTATGAAGCGGCTCAAGAGGAACGGGATGAAACCGGATCAGGGACTGCTTTGCAGGATGAGGCGTTAGAATAAATAAGTAAGTTTGCAGGAAAGACCGGACGAAGGATCGGGGCATGTACTGCGGTTAGGACCGTAACGGTCGAGGGTGGTTTGTGGTTGCGAGCGGTCGCAGCCGGAAGGGAGAAGATATGAGCGAATTTATGAAGAAGGCCCTTGAGGAAGCATATGAGGGGATCCGAGGCGGACACGGCGGACCTTTCGGATGTGTAATAGTTAAAGAAGGGAAAGTTGTGGGAAGAGGACATAATCGTGTGCTCCTTAAGCACGACCCTACTTGCCACGGCGAAATGGAAGCGATAAGGGACGCATGTGCAAATCTCGGAACGCATGATCTTTCGGAATGTGAGCTTTACACAACGGCCCAGCCCTGCCCCATGTGCCTGGGCGCGATCCTGTGGGCAAATATATCGCATGTCTATTACGGATGCAATATCAACGATACCGACAAGATCGGTTTCAGGGATGAGAAATTCTACGACAATTGGAACAACAGCTCGGATCCTTCTTTTATGGAGGAGTATGAGAGGGATGAATGTCTGAAGCTGTTTGACGATTATGCGAGCGGAAGCGCACAAAGGTATTAAACCGCAAGAGAGCGCAGATGTGCCGGGTTATAAGAGAACACAGATGCGTCTTGGCTGCAAGAGAGCGCAGATGTGCCGGGTTAAGATAAAGATAGCACAGAGGATTCGGAAAAGGGTTCCGGGTCCTTTATATTTGTCTGAAAAATCAGCGAAAATATGACGAAAATCTTTTATTTAAAAACCAAATATTGTTGTTGACACAGTAAAAAGCGGGTGATATAATAGCTTTTGCTGACGCGCCAAAGAGGGCTTCCCAAAAGGGCGCCGAAAGCAAAGAGAACCTTGATAATCGAATAATAAAACAACCTTGAAATTTCTTTAATAA
>CAMIZL010000041.1 GCA_946403295.1 uncultured Clostridia bacterium
TGACTCCTCTTGTCCATCTCTGACTACTCCCCGTGAATATTCTCATCCCACCACATAAGCGTTGCGGGCTATAGTGCCAAACGTCTCCGGATTGGCTTACGACCGGTGTCGCTCTTTTGTACAAAACAAAAAGATGATGCTTGAACATCATCTTCTTTTAACCTCTTTCGAGGATTATACCCGTATTGTTAAAGCTATCGCCAATGACTGACGCGGGTGGTTCTTTAAGCCTTCATGCCAACTACTGCCATGTACTCTTATTGACCGTTTCACAAGATGATGTGCATTCGCACAAAATAAAAATCAACCTATAAAATTTGAGCTTTTAACTCAATCAATAATTTTTGTGGCTCCTAACCACATTCGGCAACAGATCCCGCCTGTCCGTCGGCTTGTAAAAAAGGATCCTTTAGTTCGCATAAAGATGCTCCCGCATCTGCCTGCAATTACGGATTGTAGCACGCGAAGCGGCTTGAGTCAAGCCGCTCCGAAAGAAAAATCTTATTAGCAGCTTTGTTTGTTAATTTCTATGACAGCATTCCCCTGCAACAACCCCCGTCCCCAAGGGTCCACCCATGAAAAAAGAGAAGGCACGAGGCCTTCTCTTTTTATATCCCTTGTTATTCCCTCTCAGGCAGCCGTATCCGCTGACTGGATATCGCTCCACTCGGTATAAACATTTTCCGAGCCGAGAGCCATGAATCCGCGAACCTGAATATAATATGTCTTGTTTGATTCGAGGTTCTTGATCTTCTTTGAATCGGCTTCAGGGTTGTTTACCACGACGATCCCGGCATTCTTCATCTTCTTGCTTGTGCTGTACCTGATCTCATAGCCGTCAACATCTTCGACAGCTTCCCATCTGACAGTGATAGCGTTTGCAGCAGGTTTAAGCTTGCCGACATTTGCCGTCTGCTCCTTGAAGGCCAGGCTCTCTGTATATTTGGTAAGCAGATAGATAAGGTTTCCGGCATTGACGCTGTTACCGTCGGTAAGGTAGAATATCAGATCACCGGCATCGTTTATGGTCATTCCGGCAACTCCGACACCGTCTTTGCCGTCTTTGCCGTCCTTTCCATCTTTGCCATCCTTTCCGTCTTTACCGTCTTTTCCGTCCCTGCCGTCAATTCCGTCGCGTCCGTCTCTGCCGTTACGTCCGTCGACTCCGTTGTAACCGCCGAGTGATGCGAGCCAGTCGCTTTCCGAACCCACAAAACCGTTCATGACTGCAATCTCATATGCCGAAAGACCGTTCTGACCGTCGGTTCCGTTACGTCCGTCAACTCCGTTGTTGCCGCCAAGTGATGCGAGCCAGTCGCTTTCGGTACCCACGAAACCGTTCATGACTGCAATCTCATATGCCGAAAGACCGTTCTGTCCATCGCTTCCGTCACGACCATCACTTCCATCACGACCGTTGATTCCGTCGGTTCCTTTAAGAGACTCAAGCCATTCTTCCTGTGTTCCCGTAAAGCCGCCGTCAACTGCAAGTTCATATGCGGATTTACCGTTTGTAACTGTGAATTCCGTGGTAGTTCCGTTTGTCATATAAACCGTGTAGTGATCGGTCTTTCCTTCGCTGCCGTCGCATTCGATGTAATAAATTCCGTTGCCGTCGGCACCGTCGGCACCGTCTGCACCGTCCGTTCCGCGAGGTATCTTGATAAGCGATGTCGTGCCGTCAGTCATAACGACCGTGTACAATTCGTTCACTCCGTCCGTTCCTGCGGATCTTATCGCTGCAATACTGTTGCCGTTCTGTCCGTTTCTGACGTTAAAGCTTGTGGTCGTTCCGTCCGAATAGTAGATCGTATATGTGTCTACCAGTCCTTCCGTACCGGTGTTTTTGATGCTGATAACCGATTTTGTTTTCGTATTGACTGCGATAAGAAGCTTTCTTGATTCGATACCCTCAAGACTCGAGTTCGGATTACCGCCGACCGCAACGATGACATAGATATAATCACCGTCGGCAATATTGTCCTCTATGCTGTATGAATAGTTAAGAGCCGCTCCGCTGACCGCTTTCGAATACGTATATACAGGCGTATTGTCTCTTGTATATGTTCCGTCCTGATTAACGGTATAGCCGTAGATTCTGTACTCTCCTACAGGGATTTCGTTTGTTCTCGATTCATCCCATGTAAAATCGATCTTCTTTTTGGGTACCCCGTTATCCTCATATTCAGTAAGCACGGCCGAGCAATTGTCCGATACACCCGGTGCGGGAGCCTTGACATCTGCGAGGTAGAAGCCGTAAATCGGTATAGGCTGGCCCTTCGAATCGGTAAGACCCGAATTCCACTTAGCCACTTTCCACTTGAATCCATAATTGTTCGCTACGGTGGTTATATTGGGTATTTCTTTCTCCGCTCTTCTGAGTAAACCGGCGTTAAAGTTTGAAATCGTAACATCGATTCCGTTTTCGTTTGAGCGGGTGTTTGACGTGGTCTTTTCCCTCATCTTTTCAAGTGATGTGGAAATACCTGCTTTCACACCGTTATCGAACACCGATGCACCCGTCTTAATCTCAAGTTCGAACGAGGCTCCGTGGGATGTAGCGTTCGTGGTCGAATAACTGTTTTCCTCCGACCAGGCAAAGGATGAACTTGATCCGCTGCTGACCTCAAGCGTCTGCCAGTTGCTCTGAAGCACGTTCATTCCTATGGGAGAATTTCCGTTTTCGTTTGCATATTTAAACGGATTACCTTTGTTGCCGAGATAGTCGTTATTAAGTTTTTTAAGCTTTACCTTTGCCTGTTCTTCTTCGGTCCATGTCGAATAGCCTTCTTTTGCTTCAACCTGAGCGTTGTAGTAATCAACAAACGCATTGTATTCATTTACGGAAAGCTCCTCATATGAAGGAAGTGCCGGAACTGCGATACTTACACCGCTTCTTTCGTAACCCTCCCACTTTCCTGTTTGAGGATCGAGTCTTTCATAGGCGTAGATCATAACGGGCGTTCTTTTTACAACGACCATATCCTCGTAGCCGGCAGTCCAACTGTATGTCGTTGTCTCCGTTTTCCCGTTCGTGTAAGAAGAGCTGAAGCCTGTCGAATAACCTGCCGTAATACTTGTGTCAACGAAATTCGATTCAACCTCAACGGTCGCCGCAACGCCTATGTTAACGGAATCAGTTTTGCCTTTCTCGTAACCTACCGATTCGGAGATCGAATATGTGATCGAACCTCCGTCCTGATAGTCGGTCATGTCCTTAAAATAAGGAACCGCCTGAAGTACAGTCATTATTTCGGGATCCGAATAAACCAAGGTTTTTGAGAAATATTTGACCATTATACCGTCGTTATCCGAATCAACGGCACAGAGAGTGTTATTTAACGCATCGTTACCCGAGCAGGTGCTGCCTACCAACTTTTTTGTCAGATAACCGCTGTTATTGTTCTGCGGGAACCATTCTGCCTTAAGATCGGTTTCCGATGTGCTGTAATATTGTCCGTTGGCGCCGCTTGCGTCGTTTCCGACAGCGCAGCCGACAAATCCCTTAAGGAAGAAGTATGCTTCATCACCATCCTTCTTTAATCCGACCGAATAAACAACCTGCTCAAAGCCGCCCGAATTTCCGTCAAAATTACCGGCAACAACGGAATTAAAAAAAGTTACGCTGAGTGAAGTTCCAAATACGCTCTGCGCCACTGCGGGCGATACCAATTTGTTATGAGCACTTGTGAAATATGTGGGGGTGTGTTTTGCAACCATGGTACTGTTTTCGTATTTATAAACCGTACCGTTTATAAACACGGATGCAGGATTTCCCGAACCGTTGGCATTAAAGCACTGAACCGCAGTCTGCTGCCATGAGTCATCGTCACTTGTATAGAAGCCGTCCTTTGTCCATTCATTTGCCCGATAAGTCTGACCGACCAGCTTATTAAGCGACCCGTTAAGGACATGAATGTACATGGAACCGTCATTGATATCATAAGGAGTGGTGACCTGAGTCGATCTTTTACCGACAACGGTGTTTGAAATACCTGCCACCACGATCTCTTTGTCGCCGGCTCCGTCGAGATTACCGATCGAGATTCCTGCCGCAAGACATGTATCCCAGCTGTCGTTGCTGTCGGCGGTCCAGATCTCCGCAGTCTTATCCGTGGTTTTCCTTTTCAGAATGGTGGCAATTTTGAGTTTTCCGTAACTAACCGAAAGGAACGGTCTGTACATCTCGGTGTTTTTCTTACGGCCGTCGCGGGAATTTGTCAGTCTTGCCACATAACTGAGTACCGCAAGGTCATCAAGCCCGTCATTGTTGATATCCGACGAAACAACCTTTGCGCAAAGACGATTGTCAACCCAGTAATTATCTCTTGTGAGCTCAGCCGCCTCACTGACATACGTCTGATGAAGGAGACTCTTGCTGCGACTCTTGCTGAGTCCTGTAAAAGTATTAACTCCCGAGCTCGAAGCTCTCACATATGCAGTACCCGATTCGTCTATTATATCGATCGTTTTGGTCGAAGGATCGTATTTGATCTCATCAAGGCCGTATTTTGTACCGTCATAACAACCCCAGACAACAAGCGAGTCCTTTCCGTCACCGTCGTAATCACCTGCCGTGATGGATAGATAATTCATTGCATTGTAAAGCTTGTTGTTATCGTAGTTTTCATCGGAGGATTCTCCCATCCAGCTGGCTTTTCCGAGCAGGAAAAGCTTTCCCGGGTCGGTACTTCCCTGCTTGACGCAACGAATGTAGAGATAAACAAAATTCTCTTCGATGTTGTTGTTTTCGTTTCTGACGCCGATCGCCGCAATGTAGTCTTTACGTCCTCCTTTGGGATTGCCCGATCCGTCGGGCTCACCGCGGCCCGTGGGATTAAATGCGATCATCTGGACATAATTGAGCCGTGCTGCCGGATCAACGGCAACAACCGATCTTGATCCGACTCCGTCCAACAGCTTACCGTTTCCGTCTGCCTTTAATTTGTCATAGAGCTCAATGTTTAATGTATCTGCCTGAGATTTATTATGTGAATCCCAGACAAGCAGCTCGTTCTGCGTGTTAAGCAAGAACGGGACTCCCGTTCCATGGCCGTAGGGGTCGATATCCTGAGCATATTTGCTCGGTATGTTATTCTCCATATCAACCATAATCTTTTCATAGGAATCAGCGCCCGAAGCACCCGCTTCAGCCTTTGCTTTCACTGTTTCCGAAAACAGAAGGCATATTGCCGCAAATGCCGCAACAGCGATTCCGACCAACATTCTCCCGATACCCTGTTTCTTACCGGTCATACTGTACCTTTAACCTCCGTCTGATCAATGTTTTTCTTCACTTTTATGTTTCTTTTCTCTCCATCTGATGCATAGCACCGTTATGATCACCGCCAGCATGAAAGATGCTACCGCAACAAGCACATAACCTCCGACTCCCGCGTCAAGTAACGAAGATCCCGTTTCGCCGGCGTTTTCTATCGTATGAAACCCACCTCCCGGCAGCGCCGCAAGAACGATGATCACAATCAGCATAAACGCCGAGATCGTCGTAAGAATCCCGTTTATCGTTCTGTCTCTTGCACGTCTTAGTAATCTTGCGCGTTCGTGCATTGCTTCCACTCTTTCCGAAGCACTTTTCATCCAACATCCCTCCTGTAACACTTCGCCTGAACGGCGTGGGGCTTTCGTCCTATAAACATCAGGTCCATAAAACATCCTTTAATCGGCTCGTTAAACGGCCCGCTATACATACAGAGTCCTTTTCATAACGAAATTCCTCACAAGAATCGAAAAAAAATATAAAAAAAGACCTATCAGTCACGATAAGTCTTTCTCTCTGTTCATTCTGATCCTGCATCACTCCGGATCTTTCTCTCTGTTCATTCTGATCCTGCGTCGCAAATGCCTCAATCATCAGATCTTCCGCATCCTCCCAGCTGTAAAGAAAACCTTTCAGATAGGTAGTGAGCGCATCACCGAGAGATCTCTCAGTCTCGTAAAGTGACGCCGTATCAAAGAACCTGTATCCGCATTCGATCGCTGACAGGATAGCTGCCTTGTTGTCCGCAAACTCTTCATTATAGGTACCGAAGCCAATCTTAGGAATTTTCGTTCCGTCGTTAAGGGTGTAAAATTCGGTTATGTCTGCTCTCCTCAAAAATTAAAAATTCAACTATTTCTTCCCCTGCTCCCTGACCTTCTTAACCATCGAGAGAACCTGGTTTCTGACTGATTCTATTGTCTTATTTCGATCACGGAACGAATGCACTCTCTTGATCGTTTTTTCTACGAATGCATCCATGTTTTGATTGATCGTCGTGTCGATACGTCTCACCATTACATCAAAATGATGGAGTGCGCTGACAGTAAGGGTAAAGTCAGACGCGAGAATAAACATTAACGCCAGAACGAGTACATCAAGACCAAACGTAGGTATCGCATCGACGATGCCTTCCGCAAACGGGGCCAGTACATAAACGATCAGAAGCCCTGCGCCTCCGAAGCCAAGGCTGGTAAACAGACTGATCCTTCCGTGAAGATTAAGCGGCATATTGCTGTAATCCCACCACACAGCATGGAAGATCTTTTCCAACACCCACGAGGTCACGTACTCAAGAACGGCGCTTCCAATGACTGAGACTACAAAAATCATCCAAACCTGCGGCTCTGCTCCGCTCTTTTTGATCATTTCCACGATGCCGGTGACGATCAACGCACCCACACCGTATATCGGGCACACCGGTCCATAAAGAAACCCTCTGTTTTCCCACTTTTTCCCTTTTATTGTGCAAAAAACGGTTTCATATATCCATCCCATCAAGCTATATATTATAAACAGACAAAACGCCCTGTTTACCCACATAGCATTACCTCCTGCGAACTGTTTCTTGTAATGACACACATTTATCGGCGATACAAACGACCCATGCTTCCCTCGAACGAGGAATTCTGGTTATGTTGAGCGGCCACATATGACAGTATATGACCTGCAGGATGCTCGAACCAACATGGAAATATTTTCTCGCATTTCGACATGCTCTTTCCGCATGACGATATCCGTGCAGGCGGTGTGTCCCGCCATCCTTTTCATGCCAATCATAGAGATAGAAATCATGCAGCATGGCACCCCACAAAAGAACCTTTGGATCACATCCGAGTGAAAAACGTTCATTTATCTCGTAGCATAACCTCGCAACACTCTCGCAATGGTCATACGTGGTTACTCTGCCATGCTGAATAAACTTCTTCATCTCCCTGACCTTGGGATTTGCTACCACTTCACCAAGGACTGTATCAATATTCCTGTTCATTTTCTCTCCGCTTGTCAAGCCGATACCTCCGTCCGACGATCTGCAATGATCTGCCCGGTCGCCGGGAAATCATCACTTGAAGGAATCAGGTAATTACTCTATCATTATAGCATAGAAATCGACGATACAACTAACCATCAGCGAGGTGTTCGGATGCAAAGATGCGAAGTGTGCTTCAGGCACTGCCTGATACAGGAAGGAAAAACCGGAGTTTGCGGTGCTCGTACATGCAAAGACGGAGCCGTTGTAGCGGCAAATTACGGCAGGATCTCGTCCGCTGCCCTCGACCCCATTGAAAAAAAGCCACTCAGGATGTTCCGTCCCGGAAAGAAAGTCCTTTCGATCGGTTCTTTCGGGTGCAACTTAAGGTGCCCTTTCTGCCAGAACAGCGAGATATCATGGTCGGATGAAGCCTTAACGCTTATGTGGGAAGCCGACACTTACACCCCCGAAGAGGTAGTGAGCCGGGCGGCCCGGCTTGTTCCCGCGGGTAATATCGGCGTTGCTTTTACATATAACGAGCCGCTTGTCGGATACGAGTTTGTGCGGGATACAGCAAAGCTTGCCCATGAAGCCGGACTTGAAAACGTTCTTGTGACGAACGGAACCGCCTCTGCCTCAGTTTTCAACGAGATCGCGCCCTATATCGACGCCATGAACATCGACCTCAAGGCTTTTACAGATGGTTTTTACAGGGATCTGATCGACGGTGATCTCGCCATGGTTAAGGATTTCATCGAGAGTGCCGCGGGTTCGTGCCACGTCGAACTGACAACCCTCATCATTCCCTCTTATAACGACAGTGAAGAAGAGATCGACGCACTCAGTTCCTGGGTAGCAGAGCTCGAGATAAAAACAGGGAAGAAAATCCCGCTTCATATCACGCGTTTCTTCCCCGGATTTCATATGACCGACAGACCGGCGACTCCGGTTGCCGACGTTATCAAACTCGCCAGGGTTGCCTCAAAACACCTCGAGCACGTGTTCACAGGCAACATATAGCCAAACAATAATGCTTTCCGGCTGACACTTCCCGGGCTCAACGCCCGGCAGCCTTGCCGGAAGGCATTTCTTTTCTCTTTTTCACAGGTATCTGCACCAGAACGATCGCAACGAACATAACGACACATCCCGCAAGCTCCCGGGCGGTCATCTGCTCGTTAAGGATGATCACTCCGGCAAGAACGGCAAACACCGACTCCATGCTCATAAGCAGTGATGCGATCGTCGGATCGGTGTACTTCTGCGCAACGATCTGAAGTGTATAACCTATCGCTCCCGACATAACTCCGCAGTAAAGGATCGGCACCGCGGCCGAAGTGAGCTTCTCGATCGTCGGCTCTTCCGCGATAAAGGCGGCAATCCCCGAAACAACCGCTGCCGTAACAAACTGTATCGCGGCTATCTCAAGAGGTCTTCCGAGCCTTACAAATCTGTCGCAGCAGAGGATATGACCGCTGAACGTGACCGCGCAGACAAGCACCAGCGCGTCCCCGTAGGCAAGAGTAAATTCACCCGTGATGCACAGCAGATACATGCCGACAATCCCGAGCACAACCGCCAGCCACACAAGCCATGTGTTTTTCTTCTTAAAGAGCACAAAACCGAGTATCGGGACGATCAGCATATACATTGCTGTGATGAAGCCCGCTTTCCCGGCCGTTGTGTACACAAGCCCCATCTGCTGGAAGATGCTCGCAACAGAAAGGAACAATCCGCAGAGAACACCTCCGATGACGGTATTCGCGGTTTCCGTTCTCGTATCTGTTTTTAATTCTGAATTTTTTATCGGTCTGTCTTTCGATAGTGCTTCCGAAGCTTTCTCCGATATTGTCCCCTCTTCACGACTTGCGCCGTGGTTCCGCCTTTTGGCTCTCATGATCAGGGCGAGACCCCCGATCAGAACCGCTGAAAGCGCCATGCGCGCCGCGTTGAAGGTGATGGGCTCAATACTCTCCATTCCCGAGCGCTGGGCTACGAAAGCCGTTCCCCAGATCAGCGCGGTAAGGAGCAAAAGCCCGTTTCCAAGTGCTTTTTTACTGTTCATATCAATTCTGTTCTTTAACCCTTTTCAGGATCTCATCCACCGCGTCCCAATCGATCTGCGCGACAGCCGTCTTTAATCCTTCAAACTCCTCCTCGATCCTTTCGGGGAGCTTATAAGCCGAAAGCTTTTTGATCGTCTCGTCGGCACCGTCAAGATCCATATCGTTCATGTAGGAAGTGAGCAGTTCGAGAAGAACCCTCAGTATCTCTGCGTCAATGGCCGGTTTTTCATCACTGCCATCCGCGTCCTGTCCGAAGATCCCGGCAAACTGTTCCTTAAGACCCAGCCACTCCCTGACAAATGCGCCGTGCAACTTGCCTACTGTGTCGAGATCCTGCGCAAGAGCGGCCTTTTCGATGACAGCAGCCATTCCCGACAGGGTCAGGATACCCGCAGTTGCTGCCGCACCCTTCATTCCGTGCACCTGGATCCTGTAATTGTTCAGCGTATCGGGAAGCCCTTCCTTAAGGGTCTCAAGCGCATCGGCCTGAGCCTCGAGTGTGTTGCCGAACTCTTCAAGAACCGACATGAGAACGCCTTTGTCCTGAAGACGCATCATGGCAACTTCACGGTCAAATCCGAAGATCGGCGGGAGTTCGTCCGCATCGAATGCTGATGCATCACCGCGGGCGCCCCTGTCCGAGGCAGGCAAGATCAGTTCCTTGGGAAGCGTTTCCCTGATCGTTTTTTCAAGCTTATCGCTCATGATCGGTTTCGTCAGGAATCCGTCAAAGCCTTCCCTGAGATACATCTCCTTTGCACCGGAGACCGCGTTGGCTGTCAGCGCAAAGATCGGTGTGTCACAGCACGGACCTTCCTTGTTTTCTCTGATCATCTTCATGGCTTCCATGCCGTCGATGCCGGGCATCATGTGATCCATAAAGATCATGTCGTAATGATTGTTTGCCGCAAGCGTCACGGCATCAGCGCCCCCGGACGCCTCCGTGATCTTTATTCCGGTAGGCTTGAGTAATGAGACAAGAACCTTTCGGTTCATGCTGTTATCGTCCACAACGAGCACATGTGCGTCAGGCGCCTCAAACGAATTGGTATAAACGTACTGCTCATTGATATAATTCCTGATCCTGTCATCAAAGTCACCGAGCGGCTCCGCTCCGACGGTCTCCTGCCTGATATCGAACCGGAAAAGCGATCCCTTGCCGTACTCGCTCTGAACATTCAGCTTCGAATCCATCAGCTCGAGTATCTTGACGGATATGGCCATACCGAGTCCCGTTCCTTCGATGCTCCTGTTGCGCTTCTCGTCGATCCTTTCAAATGCAGCGAACAGCTTGTTCATGTCTTCGGATTTGATACCGATACCCGTATCCTCAACTTCAAAACAGATCACAACGCTTCCGTCTTCCTGAGCGACTTTGGTTGCTCTGAAGTAAACGGTTCCTTTGGGAGTGTATTTGATCGCGTTCGAAAGCAGGTTGGAAAGAACCTGACGGATCCTTATATCATCACCGTAAAGCCTTGAAGGGATCGAGCCGTCGATCCGTACATTGAAAGTAAGATTTTTGTCGGTAGCTTTGGTAAATACAACATTGGTTATATCGTAGAGCATGCTCGTTACATCATACTCAACCGGGCAGATCTCCATCTTGCCGGATTCGACCTTACTGAGGTCAAGAATATCGTTGACGATCGAAAGGAGAGCGTTTCCTGCCCTTCGGATATCCATTGCGTAGTCCCTGACGGTGTTGTCGGAACTGTCGCGCAGGATCATCTCGTCCATTCCGAGAACTGTGTTGATGGGAGTTCTTATCTCATGGGACATTCTTGCAAGAAACTCCGATTTGGCTTTGTTCGCTTCCTCGGCAAGCTTCTTTTGCCCTTCAAGCTCCTCCATGTAGTAATAGTGCCTGGTTGCATCCGTCAGAACGAAAACCCTGCCGGTACCGTACTCGGAATTCAGATCCTTTTCTTCAAAGGTGTAGATCCTGTCATTGACCGTGATCGGATTTCCGGTTTCGATCGACTTCCTTATCCTGTCGATCACCGCACGCGGATCAGAGCCGATCTCCGGGAAAACGATCGGTACGGTCTTGTTGTAATACGCGATGTTGCCGTTCGCATCAAATGCGATGACTCCCGCGGAGAGCTCGTCGATGATGTACTCTTTGGTGGTTTCCTCTATGCCCATAAGCTTGTATTTCAACAAGGCCACCAAAAACAGTATCGAAACAAAGGAATAGCCTATCTGATTGAAATCGTAGTATTTTCCGACAGGGAGCATGACCGTAAAACCGACCACCACCTCTATGGCAAGGGCGATCATGATCATTATGTACTGCATCCTCTTGTTATGCTCTTTCGATGCCCGCGTGGATCTGATAAGCATAACCAGACAAGAAACGATGGTAGCCAGAACGATCACGTCCCAAACGTAATACCACGGGCCGCGGCCGTATTCGGAGATCAGCCAGTCTCCCTCTTTCGTAAGTTTGAAATATGAATAGAACAATCCGGTTTGACGGGTTGTGATGATAACAACGCCTGAGATTCCCAGGAATACACTTTCCGCCAATAACAAGGGTCGCGGGAACTTACAGATACTGAGACCGCTTATGAGCTTAAGAGACACGATGACCCCGGCGACCTTTCCGGCCCAGCCGACCAAAGTCATCATGTAGTAGGCTTCTTCCGTTGTGCAGTAAAGCGACATAAGGTACGCAAATGATGCGACGAAGAGCGAAACACAGTGCATAAGCAGAGTGGTGTGAACCTTGTTTTTCGTCTTGGCGAAGACAACTATCATTTCGATCACTATCAAGCCAAGGCTGATCCATTGCATAACCAAAAAGAATTGCGGCATAATAATCCTCTCTTTCACACCATGCCTTCAAAATATCGACTCAGATGACTTCGTTGATCTTTGCGATAAGATTGTCTTTGGAAGAAGGCTTGAGAAGATAGCCTTGGGGACGCAACGACAGAACCTTTTCGATGTGTTCCTTGTCCCTGACCGCCGTCAGGAATATGACCGGTATACTGCTGAGTTCTTCGTCGGCTCTGATCATCTCGAGAGTCTGTCTTCCGTCGCAGACCGGCATTTCGTAGTCAAGAAGTATGCAATCGGGGCGACGTTTTCCGATGGCTGTCATGGCCTGTGCGCCCGAAGTGGCGATAGTGACTGTAAAATCGTTCTCAAGCATTCCCTTGATGGCGCGGATGGTAACGGGGTTGTCATCCACAATAAGCACGTTTTTCTTTGTGCTTGCGTCGCATATAACGATATTACCGTTCTTTTCGGTGCACACAAGCTCCAGTCTCCTGCATACCGCAGAGAGGAGGTCGTTATTGCTCAAAGGTCTGATGAGGTTTTCAAACTGTCGCCTGTCATAATACTTGGAAAAAATCTTCATTTCGGCTTCAGTGCCGATGGTGAGGACAGGTGTTTTGGCATAATCCTTCGAAAGCGTGATGAACAGATTCCTGTCGGGAGTATCGGCGCCCACAAGGCTTATGATAACAAGGCTCGGTTCAACCACCTTGAGCATTCCCTCGACAGTATCCTTGCGCAGGTCGCAGATCTGGACATGAAAGTGCTTGGCAAGCGTCTGATCGACATTTTTCAACACTTCGTTAAGTTTCCCGATAAGAAGTATCTTTTTCATTCTGCCCTCCCCATATCATTAACACAGGATAGTCTGCTTCCATTATAAGATATCTATGTATTCTCCTGCAAGCGCCTTGTTCATACTGCGTACCGCGCAGAACTTACCGCACATCGAGCAGCTGTCATCATGTTCGGGGGCACGGTCGTCACGGATGGCCTTTGCGGTTTCGGGATCGATCGCGCATTCCCACTGTCTCTCCCAGTCAAAAGTCCTGCGTGCGTCAGCCATTGCGTCATCGATATCACGCGCATGAGGGATCTTCTTGGCGATATCGGCGGCATGAGCCGCGATCCTGGAAGCAATGATACCCTGCTTGACATCATCTACATTGGGAAGCGCAAGATGCTCGGCGGGTGTAACGTAGCAAAGGAACGCCGCACCTGCGGATGCAGCGATCGCTCCGCCGATAGCGCTTGTTATATGATCGTATCCGGGTGCGATATCGGTAACAAGGGGTCCGAGTACGTAGAAGGGTGCGCCAAGACAGATAGTCTGCTGAACCTTCATGTTGGCCTCGATCTGATCGAGCGGCATATGTCCGGGGCCTTCGATCATGACCTGAACATCCTTCTCCCATGCACGCTTTGTGAGCTCTCCGAGGCGCACAAGTTCCTCGATCTGGCAAACATCGGTGGCATCCGCAAGACATCCCGGCCTGCAGGCATCACCGAGTGAGATCGTCACATCATACTCGCGGCAGATATCGAGGATTTCGTCAAAGTACTCATAAAAAGGATTCTCCTCGCCGGTCATGCACATCCATGCAAATATGAGCGAACCACCGCGCGACACTATGTTCATCTTACGCTTATGCTTCTTGATCTGCTCGATCGTCTTCCTTGTTATACCGCAGTGAAGAGTCACGAAATCAACGCCGTCCTCGGCATGAAGCC
>CAMIZL010000042.1 GCA_946403295.1 uncultured Clostridia bacterium
ATCTTCAGAACATGGGCATGACAGGAAAGCTTGCTGAGGAGCTTCTCGGCAAGGTTAATATCACGGTCAACAAGAACACTGTTCCCAATGATCCTCAGTCTCCTTTCGTTACGAGCGGTCTTCGTCTCGGAACACCCGCAGTTACATCACGCGGCATGAAGGAAGCAGACATGAAGCTTATCGCCGAGGCTATAACGATCGTGCTCAAGAATCCCGAGGGCGACCATTCTCAGGCAGCTTCTATAGTTAAAATGCTCACCGATGCATATCCTCTTTATGCATAAGTTTCATTTTCGGCAGTTATCCTTTCAAGGATCTTTTCGGGTATAAGCGACGGACTGCAGGGTCACGTCACGGCCGGGATCCGTGAAATAGCGAGTTAAAAAATTCTGAAGAGGAGGGTGTTGCGTGTTACAGATATTTGTTGATTCGGACATGGATTTTACACCTGAGAGGGCTGCGCAGTACGGGTTCGGACTTATAAGCATGCCCTACAGCATTGACGGTAATGTTGTATTCCCTTACGAGGATTTTGAAACATTCGATCAAAAAGCATTTTACGACAAG
Organism: uncultured Clostridia bacterium; assembly: GCA_946403295.1. Classification (GTDB taxonomy): domain Bacteria; phylum Bacillota; class Clostridia; order Lachnospirales; family Lachnospiraceae; genus RUG11977. The sequence goes on from CAMIZL010000042.1 coordinate 568, forward strand.
CTCAGAGACGGCGTGATCCCTACGACGAGCGCCATCGGAGCGGATAAATATCTTCAGTATTTCGAACCCGTTTTTGAAGCGGGACAGGACATTTTGTATATCCATTTCTCGGCAGCGATGTCTGCAACCTTCGGTGCGCTTGATGATGCCATCAGAAGGCTCCAGGTCAAATATCCCGACCGAAAATTCTACGAAGTGGATACACTTGCAATCACGACCTCGAGTTATAATATCGCATGCGAGGCCGGAGAACTCTACAAAAGAGGCGCTACGGCAGAGCAGATAATTGAATTCGTTGAGAAAGAAAGACAGCATTTCGCAATGTATTTCTTTGCGGATGATCTCAGATTCTTCAAGCACAGCGGCAGAGTTTCGGGTCTCGCCGCAACGATGGGAACCATGTTCGGGATCAGACCGATCATCTACATCGGAGAAGAAGGAAAGATGGTCAGCATCGGCAAGGAAAGAGGACGGGTTAAGGCTATGGAAAAACTCGTTTCCTATGTTCGCGAACTCGGAAGGGACTTAAACGATCATAAGATCGTGATCGGTCACTCCGATTGTGAAGAGATGGCACTTGAGGTAAAGCAGATGCTCCTTGATCACATAGACAGCAGGCTCGATATCGAGCTGTTGGTTGTTAACCCCACAGCGGGCAGCCACTGCGGACCCAACGGTGTCGGAATATCGTTCTATGCAAAGCACAGATAAAGCTTTATGTAGGGCGTTTAAGGGGGAAAGATGGTAAAAATTGTTATCGACTGCTTCGGAGGAGACAACAGTCCCGGGGTCAATATAGAGGGAAGTATTGATGCTCTCGGGAAATATAAAGACCTTGAGGTCGTCCTCGTCGGCGATGAGCAAAAGATCAAAGACGAACTCGCGAAGCAAAATTATTCATCGGATCGTATCAGCATAGTGCATGCGCCCGATGTCATCGGCTGTAACGAAAAGCCTACGGAGGCTGTTCGTAAAAAGAAAGACAGCTCACTTATGACGGGTATCAGACTCCTGCGTGAGGATGATTCGCTTGCGGGCCTTGTCAGCATCGGATCGACCGGCGCGATCGTGGCCGCTACCACGCTCCGTATCGGAAGAGTGCCCGGAGTGGCACGACCCACACTTTGTCCGATGCTTCCCACCATGAAAAAGGGAAAGATCGTCGGTGTCTGCGACAGCGGAGCTACGGTTGATTGTACACCCGTACAGCTTTATCAGTTCGCGATCATGGGATCGCTCTACATGGAGAAAGTGTTCGGTGTTAAATCTCCGAAGGTGGCGCTTCTTAATGTCGGAGTTGAAGAAGAGAAGGGCGATGAACTTCGTAAAGAAGTTTATCAGATGTTAAAGAATGAGCCCCGTGTCAACTTCGTAGGGAACATGGAAGCGCGTGACCTCTTAAAAGGCGACGTAGACCTTGTTGTGTGTGACGGTTTTTCGGGCAATGTAATGTGTAAGACGGTTGAGGGTACGGCAATCGAGATGTTCAGGATGATGAAAAGGGACATAATGTCATCCCTCAAGCATAAGATCGGCGCGTTGTTCTTAAAGAAGATGTTTGCTAAAGAAAGAGCATTCCTTGACTATCAGAACTACGGCGGAAGCGTGCTCCTCGGTGCATCAAAAGTTGTTGTTAAAGGACACGGCAGCAGTAACAGGACATCATTTGCTAAATGCATTGAACAGGCATATATGATGGAAACGGGTAATCTTAATCCCGAACTTTCGAAAATCTTATCTGAAAAGAAGGAGGATAATGGAGATGTTTGATTCTGTTAAAAAGATTATTGTTGAGCAGCTTGGTGTTGACCCCGATAAGGTTAGACCCGAGACAAAGTTCAAAGACGATCTTAATGCTGATTCTCTCGACTTGATGCAGCTTCTTATGTCATTCGAGGATGAGTTCAACAAACAGATCCCCGACGAAATGCTCCCTAACATCGAGACAGTACAGGATGTTGTAGATTTCCTTGAGGAAGAATAATATCTGAAGTTTCGAAAAGATATATTGTCTTTCGGAAACGATCACTCAGAGAATAGTAACCGGTCAGGCGACTGTTGTCGTCTGACCGGTTTGTCATATTGGTGTGAAAGGAATCAATAAATGTAATTTTTCTTGGGAGCTGTTAATGTCTGTCCGGCTCTGTATGCCTTTAAACGACGTCTGTAGAAAAAGTATGCAAGCGCCGCTCCGAGGAGCATTACGAAAGCGATCAATATAGCGCATTGCGCAAAATAGTTTTCGGGAAGCATCGTTATGATCGGATCGGTCACCGGATTAAAGATCCAGTCATCGTTATTGAACATCAGCTTATGGAACAAAACGAAAAGCGTATCGAAGCTGATGAGTGAAAAGACCGAAACGAAAACGGGAAGTACGGCTGCGCAGATCGCACATGTTCTTAAATACACGAACGATCCTTCGCGGTGTCTCATGATGAAAAGAGCGATCGTTGCTATGAGGCTTAAAGCGCCCGCGACATATATGATGTTAAAAATATTTTTTACTTCTTCAAAGTGTGAAATGGCCGATGCCGAAGAAGGGATCGAAGGGAATGAGAGCGCACCCGAAAAGAAAGGACAGCAATAGTCTATGAGCGCATCGTAATTCTCCCTGATGATAACGGCGTTGTATCCGCTTGAAGCGGGCAGGTCGTTCCAGCTGATGTTGAGATAATAGAGAGGACGCAAATTCACAGCAATATAAAGACCGACAGCCAGAAGCGAAATCATAAATAGGATTCCGATCACAAGGTCAGTCCACCTGAAACGTTCACTTGTTTTAAAAGTGAATTGCTTACTCAAAATACCCCTCTTTTCTACTTACTTTGAATAATCATTCTACAACAGTAACACTATACTAACATAAGTCTTTGGGCATTTCAAGAAGTTATTAAATTTATGTAAAGTAATTTTGTAAATATGTTGTTCGGGCGCATGTGCCGAATCCCCAAAATCTTTGCCGGGGGGATGAAATTTTTTCATGCGCGCGTGTCGAATCCTTTCATGCTCTGTGAAACGGAAGATATTTCGGACCCCGGAATGTCAGACGGGTCGAGCGCGGGGTTGTCTTTGGTACGCTCTTTAAAATCCATCACGGGTTCGACACCGATCTTTTTGAGTCTTTCTGAAAGTGTGGCGCTGTCTGCCTCAAGAAGAGCGGAAGCATCTTTCGAGGAGAAAAAGTCTACCTTAAGGGAATTGCCCTTAAGTACCATTTTTACGTCAAGCTCCTTAAGTGACGGCATATTGAGGTGAAGGACCGCGCTGGAACCTTCGTCCTTCCTTATCCGGGATTTTTTGTTGGCAAAGAATCGGAGATGAGTCTGCTTGTTTTCATCTTCGTTTTTTACGGGCACTTCGGCATATGCGTACATATCGTTCAGCTTAAGCAGGGTCTTCATGGAATTCATGGCTTTGTCGACCTTTGCTGCCATGGCTTCGTCTCCGCTCCTGTGAGACAATTCGCGTGCATTTTCAAGATAAGATACCGCCGATTCGAGAAATCGCTTGATCCCTTCCGATGAAATATCGGAGCGTTCGATACCGGGTTTCCCGGAAAGAGCTGTCATCAATTCCTTTAGACTTAACTGCTCACGACCCGGGGAAGTTGCTTCTCTGTCCGGGACCATTGAGGCAGACGCAATATTTCCCTCAAGTGATGTGCCCGAAAGATCCGCGTTCGAGGCAGCGTTGTTGCCGTGAAGCGTTGCCGGGGGATCTGCGCCCGGGGTGGTGTTATTTCCCGCAAGGATCGCCGGGGAATCTGCGTTCGAGGCGTAGTTGCCGGAAAGTGTTACCGAAGGATCTGCGCCCGGAGTGGTGTTATTGCCCGCAAGGATCGCCGGGGAATCTACGTTCGAGGCGTAGTTGCCGGAAAGTGTCGCCGAAGGATCTGCGCCCGGAGTGGTGTTATTGCCCGTAAGGATCGCCGGTGAATCCGCGTTCGAGGCGTAGTTGCCGGGAAGTGTCGCCGAGGGATCTGCGCCCAAAGCAGCGTTATTGCCCGCAAGGATCACCGAAGGATCTGCGTTCGAAGCAGCGTTATTGTCCGCAAGGATCACCGAAGGATCTGCGTTCGAAGCAGCGCTATTGCCCGCAAGGATCACCGAGGGATCTGTGCCCAAAGTGGCGTTATTTCCCGCAAGGATCGCCGAAAGATCCGCGTTCGAGGCGTAGCTACCGGGAAGTATTGCCGAAGGCTCCGCGGTTAAGGTAGTGCTGTTTCCTACCGGTGTTGCCAAGGGATCCGCGGTTGAGGCGCTGTTCCCGGGAAGAATTCCCGAAGGATCAGTGCTTGAAGCGGGGGTGTTATTCACTAAAGCAGCATCTGAGACGTTCGTGTTCAAGTAGCTCTGATCCCCCTCTGAAGCCGTGCCGGAAGAATTTAAGGCATAAACGTTATCGCCTGATTGACCGTTAACAAAATTATCTATATAGGAATTAATATCATAAAGATCATTGAGGAGTATTTCGCGTGCCGCGAGGAACGCGTTCGCATCGGCAAGCGACGAGGGATTAACCTCGACACCGGCGGATTGAAGAAGGATCACGGCATCTATCGATTCGTTGGGATAGGCGTTCGCAGTCCTGATAACGGACTTTAACGTATCGGCATCGATAGGGAGCTCCTGCGAAATGAGTGACGAGATGATCTGCCTGTTTCTCGGGGTGTCGGGAAGGCCCGCGTCCGTGAGGGCCTTTGCGGCAACGGGAGAGGGAACCGGCGTAGGAGAGGGACGGGAGGAGGAAACGGTGGTATTATTGGCCGAAGGAGTGCGTGCGGCAGCATTCGCAGATGCGCTCTGCGTGCGGCTTGAAGCTTCCGAAGCCGAATTTAAACCGCTTTCGCGATAATCATTCATGTGAATTCCCATGTCAGGCTCCTTTCGGGTTAAGACATTTTTCATATTATTTTTCGGCAGATATTTTAAAAAATTATATATCATTCAAGTGAAATATGCTATACTGATACCCGTTAACACTAAATGTTGTTAATCATAGAAAAACACGGGGCTCGAGACTAAGGGAAATCTTGAGCGGATTAAGGGATGCGCAGGGAAAGCATCTAAAAACAGGAGGATTTTATGGCTGGATATTGTCTGGTTTCAGACGTTACTGCTGAGATTTCGCAGCAGGATGTCGAAAAGTATGGTATCAGAGTAGTTCCGATGACATTTTTCCTTGGGGAGAAGGAGTATCATCAATACCCTGACAATCGTGAGTTGAGCATGAAAGAGTTTTATGAGGGGCAGGTTGCGGGTCTCGAGACAAAATCTTCGCAGATCACACCCGCAGAATTCACAAAGGCCTTTGAGGAGATCCTCAAAGAAGGAAAGGACATAATTTATTACGGTCTTTCGTCGGGCCTTTCGGGAACTTACAATTCGTCCGTGATCGCCGCAGAGGATCTTCAGGAGAAATATCCCGAGCGCAGGATCAAATGCATCAATGCTATCTGTGCTTCCGTCGGAGAAGGTTACATGCTTATCATGGCGGCTAAGAAAGCTGCCAAAGAAAATCTTGATTTTGACGAAGTGGTAAAATATATAGAAGAGAAACAATATGAGATCTGTCACTGGTTCATGGTCGATAATCTTGACCAGCTCCGTAAAGGCGGGCGTATCAGTGCGGTATCTGCCATCGTCGGTTCGGCACTCAATATCTGTCCGGTCATCACGACCGACAGGGAAGGCGCCTTAAGGGTCGCAACCAAGGTTCGCGGCAGAAAAAAGGCCATGAATTACCTTATTGAGAGGATGGAAGTAGACGGATTTAAAGAAGAGAATGAGCTCGTCATGGTAGGCCACGCCAACAATATGGAAGCAGCCGAGAAGCTTAAGAGCGATATTCTCGAAAAAGGACTTGCAAAAGAAGTACAGATCGCCGACATCGGGCCCGTTATCGGTTCGCATGTAGGAAGCGGTATGTGCGCCGTTCTCTTTGTGGGTGAGAATTTTAAGGATATCTGATACAATATGAAGATCGGCCGGGAACTAAAGATCCCGGCCGGATTACAAAAAAATTCAGTGAGGTTTTTGTTTTGATCAGCACGTCAATAATCGTTATGCTCGTAGCGGAGATCATCGTCGCCGCTACCACACCGCTCTTGTTTTTTGCGATCATGCGTTTCAGGAGACTGTGCAATTTTGCTCCCTTTGCGGCCGGAGTATTTGTCTATCTGGTGATTTATCCGGTAGAGCTTGTGTCGAGAGGGTATCTGCTTTACGAAGGAGAATCCCTCCGGAGCGTTTTCGCAAATAACGCTCTGATCTACGTGATCGCGTCGGGGGCTATAACGCTCATCTTTAATGAACTGCTCATGTTCATTGTTTTTAGATATATCGTAAAGGACAGCTGCAGAAGACATGACGGTCTGGTCTTCGGAGCAGGTTTCGTTCTTGTTGACGTTGTGGTTCGTACATTCTACGGGGCGTTTTATCCTGTGATGGCAGCGGGACTCATAAACGAGGCGGGCCCGGATGCATTTATCGCATCGCAGGAGGATACGACGAAGGCAGCAGAGCTTGTTAAGGGCATGCAGGAGCTTTCTCATTCGGGGATCGTCCTCGACCTGATCAACCTTTTGCTGTTGATCGCCATCCAGATCGGACTCTCGATGATATGCTTCTATGCCGTAAAAAAGAAGAGCCTTCAGTTTATCGGACTTGCATGTTTACTTGACTTCCTTTACATCCTCCCCAATACACTCGTTACGGGAGAGGTTGTCAGCGCGGGAGTACCGGTCGTTCTGTCATCAGCATTCTTTGCGCTTTTGATCGTTTATGTGGCAGCAAGGTTGTTCAAGGACTACGATAAATCAGCAGTTTATCCCGATATAAAAACTTTCTTCGGGATCGGAGGAAGAAGGCTCGGGAAGGAATAAGGCACCTTTTCTCTCGACGAGGTAACGCTTATGAATAATGTGCTCAGGTATACCGAACCGGCTAAGACTTTTGAAGAAGCCATGCCTATAGGCAACGGCCGAATCGGAGGCATGGTTTACGGTGGGGTGAAAAAGGATCTTATCGGACTCAATGAGGATTCGATCTGGTCGGGAGGTCCGCGTTACCGTGTAAATCCGGACGCCCGCGAGGGACTTGAGGAGGTTCGAAGGGCACTTCTCGCAGGTGATATTCCTACGGCCGAGAATACGGTATTTAAAAAGATGCAGGGGATACCTGAGGGTAGCAGACATTACATGCCTCTCGGCGTACTTGGTCTGGAGTTCGGGGAAAGCGAGATCCCCGAATTCTTTGGAAAGCCTTTGGAAGAAAATGACGTTCATGCGAGCGAAGGGACTTCGGGAGAAAACGGAAAAGAATCTGCCGGAGCAAGCAATGAAGTGACCGGCTACTCAAGAACTCTTGATATCGGAGAAGCCATAGCCCGTGTTGAATACGAAGAAAACGGTACTCTCTTCACAAGGGAGTATTTTGTTTCGGCGCCTGACAATGCGCTTATGGTCAGGATCAAATCCTCAAAGCCGGGGAAGGTTTTCTTAAGAGCCGACATCGACGGCAGAGACGGTTATTATGACAACAATCGCCCTTGCGGTGAAAATATGATCATGTTTAGCGGCGGCAGCGGTTCCGAAAACGGGATCGCTTTTGCCGCTGTTTTATCGGGCAAGTGTAAGGGCGGACACATCGGAACCGTAGGCAATAAGCTTGTCGCTGAGGGTGCCGACGAAGTCGTGCTCGCACTTACGGTACGCACGAGCTTTTACGAGAGTATCTTAAATCGCGGACAAAACCCGGTTTCGGAGCGTGGCGTGAGCACCGTGTTCGCTCAAACCGGCGAAAACTTTGAAGGAAGCGGGGGAAGCAGGACCTACGACATAAGAGCGGTGAGAGATGCGAAAGCCGTGATGTTCAGGGACTACGAGACCGTTAAGGCGACGCACATTGCTGATTATAAGCGTTATTACAGCCGAGTGAAGCTTGAGCTTGATGATAACAGCGGGGGAGCATCCGAACTCCCTACAGATGAGAGGATTAAAAGGATCGGACGTGACAACAAGCTTATCGAGCTTTATTTCAACTTCGGTCGCTACCTTATGATCGCGGGAAGCCGACCGGGGACGCAGCCCCTTAACCTTCAGGGTATTTGGAACAAGGATATGCAGCCCGCATGGGGGAGCAGGTTCACCGTCAACATAAACGCTGAGATGAATTACTGGCCTGCGGAAGTCTGCAACCTTTCGGAATGTCATGAACCGCTGTTTGATCTGCTTGAGAGAGTAGCGCAGAACGGACGTGTCACGGCGAGAGAGATGTACGGAGTCAGCAGAGGTTATGTTTGCCATCACAACACGGACATCTGGGGCGATACCGCTCCTCAGGACAGGTGGATGCCCTCGACGATCTGGCCGATGGGAGGGGCGTGGCTTGCGCTTCATGTTTATGAGCATTACGAATATACGAAAGACATCAGGTTTTTGAGTGAGAAATATAGTCTGATCAAGGGTGCGGCGGAGTTCTTTACGGAATTTTTGATCGAGGACAATGAGGGCAGACTTGTAACTTGCCCCTCTGTTTCACCGGAAAACACATATAAGACGGATAAGGGCTACACGGGATGTCTGTGTGTCGGCCCTTCGATGGATTCGCAGATTATAGCGCTGCTTTTTGACAGGACGATAAGATGTACCGAGATACTCGGTATTGATGCGGATTTTGCGGAGGAACTTAAAAGAATCGCCGCGAGGCTGGCAAAGCCTGAGACAGGTAAGTACGGGACGATCAAAGAATGGGCTGAGGATTACGACGAAGTTGAGATCGGCCACAGGCATATTTCGCATCTTTTTGCGCTTCATCCCGGGGATCTTATTACTCCGAACGGCTCTCCGGAACTTGCCGCAGCGGCCCGCGCGACACTCGAACGCAGGCTTTCTCACGGGGGAGGTCATACGGGCTGGAGCAGGGCGTGGATAACAAATATGTGGGCGCGTCTTTATGACGGCGAAAAGGTTTATGACAGCCTAAAACATCTTCTCGGCGATTCAACTTGTCCGAACATGCTCGACGATCATCCTCCGTTCCAGATCGACGGTAATTTCGGAGGAACCGCGGCCGTGGCGGAGGCACTGCTGCAATGTACAAACGGAGAGATCATCCTGTTGCCGGCACTTCCGAACGAATGGAAAAACGGAAGTGTTAAGGGGCTTCGGGCAAAGGGTGCCTATACTGTCGACATCGAATGGAAGGACGGAAAGCTCTGCTCCGCCACATTATTACCCGATTTTGACGGCGAGTGCAGGATCAGGGTCGGAAACACGGTTAAAACATATAAAGCAAAGGCCGGAGAAGCCATAAAATTGTGATGCGGATCATTAATCTGATTTTAATCTTTCTCTAAAGTCATATTAATTTTGTCATGTTATGATGATCTTGTCCTAAGGGGAAAACGGCAGACAAAAGCCCCGGGAACAGGAGAATAAAAAACAAAAAACATGACAAGGAGAAACGACCATGAGAAAGCTTTATAAATCAAGAAATGACAAAAAGATCTGCGGAGTATGCGGAGGCATCGCACAGTTTTTCGGAATCGATTCCACACTTGTACGTGTGATCACTGTATTGCTTGTGGCACTCGGAGGAATGAGCATCTGGGTCTACATTATCGCTGCAATCATCATGTCAGCAGAACCTGTTTACTGCAACAATTCGGAGTATCAATCGTGAGCATATGAATGCATGGGAATGACGGGTTTTGGACGGAAATGGAGGGCACCCGGTGATAAGGGAGGGTGCCCGGTGATGATGGCAGGCGCCCGGTGATGATGGCAGGTGCCCGGTAAAAATGGCGGGTGCCCGGTGATAAGGGCAGGTGCCCGATAAAAATGGCGGGTGCCCGTCAGAGAAACGGACGATAAACAAGAGTTTGACAAAACTCGGTCCTATAGAAAATAGGTGCTCCCGGTGGACCACGAAATTTCGGAGTTTTGGTCCTTCGGGGGCACTCGTTTTGTATAGGACCATATTTGTCAGGAATTGGAAAAAATTGGAAGAAAAACCGGTCCACGGGGAGCATTAAAATTCTATTGGACCAACAGAGAAGCCTATCAATATTCGATCCGAGCGACAGAGAAGCCCATCAATATTCGATCCGAGCGACAGAGAAGCCTATCGATACTTGTAAAGAAATGATTGCGCAGATGGACGGAAATGACGGGGGGATGAATGATCACGCCGATAGACAATCCGCTCGAACGGCTTTGCATTACTGATTGCCCGATTGATCAAATGGATTTCAGCCCATACGCCGGGTACGTGGAACGGGAATAAGAATGACATATATGATCATAAAATATGCCGGACGCCTATTGACAAACCCAATCCGTGAGTGTATATTTATGAGGAATTCGAGAGAATAATGAATATTTATACATTCAAGGAGGGAATATACATGAAAGAAAAGGTAATTCTTGCATATTCAGGCGGACTTGATACCACGGCTATCATTCCCTGGCTCAAGGAAAACTATGATTATGAAGTTATCTGCTGCTGTATCGATGTAGGACAGGACAGCGAGCTTGACGGACTTGAGGAGAGAGCAAAGCTCTCGGGCGCTGAGAAGCTTTATATCGAACATCTTACGGAAGAGTTCGTTGATGACTATATCATTCCTTGCGTTAAGGCAAGTGCTGTTTATGAGCATAAGTACCTTCTCGGTACATCGATGGCTCGTCCTCTTATTGCAAAGAAGCTTGTTGAGATAGCCCGTAAGGAAGGCGCTGTCGCAATCTGCCACGGTGCTACAGGTAAGGGCAACGATCAGGTTCGTTTTGAGCTCGGTATCAAGGCTCTTGCACCCGACCTTAAGATCATCGCTCCTTGGAGATGCAATGAGACATGGGGCATGTCATCGCGTGAAGAAGAGATCGAGTATTGCAAGAAGCATGGCATCAACCTTCCCTTCTCGGCAGACAACAGCTACAGCCGTGACCGTAACCTTTGGCACATCAGCCATGAGGGTCTTGAGCTTGAGGATCCCGCAAACGCACCTAACTACGAGCACCTTCTTGTACTCGGCGTAACACCCGAGAAGGCTCCCGATCAGGGCGAGAAGGTAACCATCTCCTTCGAGAAGGGCGCACCCGTAGCACTTAACGGCGAAAAGATGAGCGCAACAGAGATCATCAAGAAGCTTAATAAGCTTGGCGGAAAGCATGGTGTCGGCATTGTTGATATCGTTGAGAACCGTGTTGTAGGCATGAAGTCACGTGGCGTTTATGAAACACCCGGCGGAACTATCCTCATGGAGGCACATGACCAGCTTGAGGAACTTATCCTTGACCGCGCTACGATGACAGTTAAGAAAGAGATCGGTAACAAATTTGCCGATGTTGTATATGAAGGCAAGTGGTTCACACCTCTTCGCGAGGCACTTCAGGCATTCGTTGAGAGCACACAGCAGTATGTAACCGGTGATGCTTCGGTTCTCCTTTACAAGGGCAACATCATTAAGCAGGGCACAACATCACCTTATTCGCTCTACAATGAGAGCATTGCATCATTTACAACCGGTGATCTTTACGATCATCATGATGCTGAAGGATTCATCAACCTCTTCGGTCTTTCGCTTAAGGTAAGAGCCATGAAGATGGCTTCTCTTAAGGACAATAAATGATCTGTCGACAGACAGACGTTTTCGGGATGACCGGATCCCGGGGCAGAGATGCCTGAAAAGATAAATATTCTTCAAAAGATCACAGAGGGAATCGTAGAGACGGTTCCCTCTTTTTATGCTACAATAGCATACGAAGATATATTTATAACACAGTTAACAATGCACAAAGAAAGCGAAAGAGAAGATATGAATAAGATAAAAATTGCTTTTTTCGATGCCAAGGATTATGACAGGAATTCGTTCATCGAAGCCGGAAAAGATTCGGAATTTGAAATTACATATTTTGAAACAAGGCTTTCATCGGATACGGTCATGCTTGCCGAAGGTCATGACATTGTCTGCGTGTTCGTAAATGATGATATAAACAGAGAAGTCATCGATAAACTCTGCGAGACCGGGATCAGGCTTATCGCCCTCAGATGCGCCGGCTACAACAACGTTGACATCGAGTATGCGTATGAAAAGATACACGTTGTCCGTGTCCCTGCTTATTCGCCCTATGCCGTTGCCGAGCATGCGATCGCGATGCTCCTTACCTCGATCAGAAGGATCCATAAGGCGTATATAAGGACCAGGGATTTTAATTTCTCGTTGAGCGGCATGACCGGCTTCGACCTCCACGGCAAGACAGTAGGCGTGGTCGGGACGGGAAAGATCGGACGCATTCTCATAGACATTTGTCACGGATTCGGGATGAACGTCATTGCATACGACAAATTCCCGGCGAGTGATGTTGATGCCGAGTATGTCCCGCTTGAAGAACTGTTTGAGCGAAGCGACATAATTTCGCTTCATTGCCCTCTCAATGATGAGAGCCGACACATGATAAACGCAGAAAGCATAGCGCTTATGAAGAAGGGTGTGGTCATACTCAACACATCGCGCGGTGCGCTCATAGACACGGAAGCTCTTATCGAAGGCATAAAAGCCAGAAAGATCGGAGCGGCATGCCTTGATGTATATGAAGAAGAATCGAACATATTCTTCCATGACTACTCGGGTCACATAGTTGATGACGATACGCTCGCAAGGCTGATCTCGATGCCGAACGTTATCGTGACGTCACATCAGGCATTTTTGACCAAAGAGGCATTATCAAATATTGCTGATACGACTTTGGCCAATATTAGGGAGTTTTTGGCAAAAGGATACTCTTGTAACGAAGTTTGTTATAAGTGCCCCGGGGTAGCAGATTGCGGGCAAAAGCATGAGGGCAAATGCTTCTGAAGCCTTATGTTGCCCGCCTGTTCAGCGAAGATTTGATTGAAAACCCCATTCCCCTATGTTAAGATTAAGAGAGATGTTTTTCGCAGGAGTTGACTAGTAACGTTAGGAGAAGTATATGGGTGAATATCGTGACGATAGCGGTAACATCATGTATGATGGGTTAGAAGAGAAGACGGCCAAAGAACAGGCGGCTCTTGAAGAGAAGACAGCCAAAGAACAGGCGGCTCTCGAGAAGAAGGCGGCCAAAGAGCAGGCTGCACTTGAGAAGAAGGCGGCCAAAGAGCAGGCTGCGCTTGAGAAGAAGGCGGCCAAAG
>CAMIZL010000043.1 GCA_946403295.1 uncultured Clostridia bacterium
GGACAAGTCCGCGAGATGAAGTGAACGTACATCGAGCGGACAAGTCCGCGAGATGGAGTGAACGAACATCTCACGGACAAGTACGCCAGATGTTGGGCGGACTTGTCTGTGAGATGGGGTGAATTTGACCGCGAGATGAAGTGAACGAACGTCGAGCGGACGAGTCCGCGAGATGGGGTGAATTTGACCGCCCGAAGGAAAGGAGCATGCATTGAGAAAACTTGCGTTAAGTGACGAGATCCTTGAAAGCATTGACAAGCCGGCACGTTACATCGGCCACGAGATCAATGCGGTCATGAAGGATCGTTCAAAGGTTGACATACGCTTCTGCATGTGTTTCCCCGACGTTTATGAGGTCGGGATGTCACATCTGGGCATCATGATCCTCTACGATATGTTTAACAGGCGCGAGGATACATGGTGCGAGAGAGTATATTCGCCCTGGCCGGATCTCGATGCGATAATGAGGGAGAAAAAAATCCCCCTGTTTGCGGTGGAGAGTCAGGATCCCATAAAAGGTTTTGACTTCCTCGGCATTACTCTTCAATACGAGATGTGTTATACAAATGTGCTCCAGGTCCTCGACTTGTCGGGCATTCATCTGATGTCCGCCGAACGCGGCGAGGATGAGCCGATCGTGATCGGAGGCGGCCCTTGCGTTTATAATCCCGAACCCATCGCCGATTTCTTTGACATCTTCTATATAGGGGAAGGCGAAACCGTATATTACGAAATGCTCGATACTTATAAGCGTATAAAAGCCGAAGGCGGAACGCGCCGTGACTTTTTGAAAGCGGCTTCGCATATAGAGGGACTTTATGTTCCGTCTCTTTATGAAGTCGAATATGATGAAAACGGTCTGATATCGCGTTTTGCGCCCAAAGACGATGCACCTGCGGTCATAAAAAGACAGGTCGTAACAAATCTTTCCGATACGTATTATCCCGAAAAACCGATCGTTCCCTACATAAAGGCGATCCAGGACAGAGTCACTCTCGAGATACAACGCGGCTGCATTAGAGGCTGCAGATTCTGCCAGGCCGGAATGATATACAGACCGATCAGAGAGAGAAGTCTTGAATTCCTTAAGCAATATGCGATCGACATGATCAAGAATACCGGATATGAAGAGATCAATTTAAGCTCTTTAAGCTCGAGCGATTACACAAAGCTTAAGGAACTCCTCGAATTCCTCATAACCGAGATGGGAAACCGGAAAGTAAATATCTCGCTGCCTTCCCTGAGGATCGATGCGTTTGCGCTCGATGTCATGGGAAAGGTACAGGACGTAAAAAAGAGTTCGATCACTTTCGCTCCCGAAGGCGGAACGCAGTACATGCGTGACGTGATCAACAAAGGTCTTACGGAAGAACAGATCCTGACCGGTGCTCTCGACGCGTTTAAACTCGGATGGAACAAGGTAAAGCTTTATTTCATGCTCGGACAGCCTTTCGAGCGCGATGAGGATGTTATGGGGATCCCGATCCTTGCGGACAAGATCGCGAGGGAGTATTACGAAAATATCCCCAAAGCAACGAGAAACGGTAAAGTTCAGATCACGGTCAGCACGTCCTATTTTGTACCGAAGCCGTTTACGCCTTTCCAATGGGCGGCGCAGATAACGCCCGACGAATATCTTCGCAGGAAGAGTTTGCTGCGTACGACGCTCGGCGAGCAGCTCAATGCGAAAAGCATCAAATACAATTGGCACGACAGCAACACTTCGATACTCGAGGGACTTCTCGCACGCGGAGACAGGCGTGTGGGCGCCGTTATCCTCGATGCATATAAGCGTGGGGCGCTCTTTGATGCATGGACCGACCATTTCGATATGCAAAGATGGCTTGACGCGCTCGAGGCAACGGGAGTCGACATGGATTTCTATACGCTCAGGGAAAGAAGCGTCGATGAGATACTTCCGTGGGATTTTATCGATGCGGGAGTTTCGAAGAAGTTCCTGGCACGCGAATATGACAGGGCAAGAAATGCGGTCGTTACACTCAATTGCAGACAGAGATGCGCAGCATGCGGATGTAATGAATGGAATACCGGAGTATGTGTTGAAACAAGGAATCAATGATATAAAGGAGGCGTCATGACGCTAAGGATCAGATTCGCCAAATACGGGGCGTTGCGGTTTATCGGACATCTTGATGTTATGAGATATTTTCAGAAGGTTATCAGACGTGCAGACCTTCCGGTCAGGTATTCACAGGGCTTCACGCCTCATCAGATCATGACATTTGCACATCCGCTCTCGCTCGGGGTATCGAGTGACGCGGAATACATGGAGGTCGATTTTACGGAAGACATCGATCCCGATGAAGTATTAAACAGGATGCGCGCACAGACAAGCGAGGGATTCTCCCTGATCTCATGCTGCGTACTTCCGGAAGTGCCCGAAGGGACGCGTTCGCAGAGCCTCATGTCTCTTGTAACGGCAGCTGAATATATGATATCATGGAAAGACGGATATGATACGCCGCCCGGGGAAGATATCCTTCGCGGGGCGATCCGTGATCTTTATTCGCAGGAAAGCATAATAGTCGAGAAAAGCACCAAAAAATCAACGGCCGATACGGACATTAAGCCGTTCATTTACAGGATATACACTTCCGGTGACGCGTTCCTCGAACCTTCCGATCCGAACTTCATGGGAGATCGTATGGTTACCAGGAAATACGCCGACGGGATCGATAATCTCGCCCACGCCGATGTGTTTGAAAACGGACGCAGATTCTTTGTCTGTGTGGCGTCGGGCTCGGCGTTCAATATAAAGCCCGGGCTTGTGACGCAGGCGCTTTGCGAGACGATGGGTATCGAATACAATAAACATGCTTTTGCACTCCACAGGATGGAGACATATAAGGGAGAGAAGGATCTCGTTCCGCTTGATCTATAATATAAACGTTTGGGAAGGTAAAAAGTGAAAGATCTGGTGATCGTAAAAGAAGGAGACAGAGTGATCACGAGCTTGTTCGACGGGAACGAGCTTATTGAGGTGCAGGTTGAAGACCTCGAAGCGGGAGAACTGCTCGGAAAGATCTATCTCGGAAAAGTTAAAAACATCATCGCCAACATAAACGCCGCCTTTGTCGAGATCGAAGACGGCCAGATGTGTTATCTTTCGCTCGACGAGGTTGTCAGTCCCGTTTGTTCGGGAACGCCTCACGAAGGACCTTTAAGAGTCGGGGACGAGATTATTGTTCAGATAACAAAAGAGGGAAGCGCCCTTAAGGCACCTCAGGCAACAGCCGATTTTTGCCTTACCGGCAGATATCTTGTGCTCGTACACGGAAGAAACGTCGTCGGCATATCAAAAAAGGTCGGCGATGCCGATGAAAGAGCGCGTCTTAAAAAGCTTGTCGGCGAATTTGCCCGTGAAAAATGCGGTTTCATCGTGAGAACAAACGCTCTTTATTGCGATGACGAAACATTAAAGACCGAAGCTCTGAACCTTCTGGAGGTTTACGACAAGCTTGTCAGCGAAGGCGTCCACAGAAAAACCTTCTCGCTCCTCTACAGGACAAAACCTTCTTACATTTGGGAGATCAGGGATCTTTGCAGCGCCGATATCGACCGCATCAGAACGAACGACGGCGAGATATATGACAACATCGTCGAATATATGAAGACGAACCAGCAGGACGACCTTGAAAAGGTCGAACTCTGTGACAGGGAAGATCCCCTCGGACTCGCCGGCCTTTATAACCTTGACACTAAGATAAAAGAAGCGCTTCAGGAACGCGTATGGCTTAAGAGCGGAGCGTTTCTCGTCATCCAGCCGACAGAGGCCTGCACCGTGATCGATGTGAACACGGGCAAGGCTGTCAGCGGAAAGAAAGGACAACAGGAAACATTCTTCAGGATCAACATAGAAGCAGCGAGGGAAGTGGCAAAGCAGCTCAGGCTCAGAAATCTTTCGGGGATCATAATCGTTGATTTTATCGACATGACACTCGAGGAACACAGGGATCTTTTGATGAAGGAACTCAGGGAGCTTTGCAGGAACGACAGGGTTCCGACAAAGGTTGTCGACATGACGAAACTCAACCTTGTGGAAATCACCAGGAAAAAAACACGAAAACCGCTTGCGCAACAACCGTGAGAGGGCAAAGTTTTCTTTACAAAGAGTTGTTTGTTAAGTATAATGATTTGGGAGAAGTTTTTTAGTTTTGAAAGGAGAGTAGCTGCCATATGGTGAATCAGCTTTTTGGAAACTATCTTGTCAGAAAGGGTCTGATAAGTAAGGAGCAGCTTGAACAGGCTATCGAATCGCAGAAGAAGGTTCGCGTTAAGCTCGGACTTATTGCGGTTTCCGAGAAACTCATGACGGCTGAAGAAGCAGCTGAAGTTAATAAGCTTCAGGCAGTCATGGATAAGAGATTCGGTGATATCGCCGTTGAAAAGGGATATTTAACGGATGATCAGGTCGGACGTCTTCTCGGTCTTCAGGGGAATCAGTATCTTACATTTGCACAGGCTGTCACGGACAACGGTTTCATGACACTTGATGCATTTGAAAAGGCGTTTGTTGAATATCAAAAGGAACTCGGATTTACGGCGACCGATATGGAATCCATCAAATCGGGCGATGCCGACAGGATCGTTCCTTTGTTTGTTCCCGAGGGAACAGACCCCGTACAGGTAGAATACATCAGCGTTGCGATAAGAACGATCATCCGTCTTATCGACAGCGATGCTTATATCGGAACAGCTTCATGGGGCCGTAACGAGAGCTTCGACGGAGCAGCTGTTCAGAATCTTCGCGGCGACAGAGCTGCGGGTCTTGCGTTCGGTGGAAACGGAAAGTCGCTTCTTTCCATCGCTGAGCCTTTCGGCAAAGAGGAGTTCCCTGAGGTGGACCTCGATGCTCTTGATGCCGTTGCGGAATTTATTAATTGTGTCAACGGACTTTACGCAACCGGTATTTCTGCCAAGCTTAAGCTTGACATGCTTCCTCCTTCCTACAGGAGCGGCCTTATCAAGGTGAGTGCGGATCGTCTTGTCAAGATGCCCGTATACATTCTGGGACAGGAAGTAACACTTATGTGCGCATTTGGTTCAACTATTACAATTTAATCAAGGGGGGAACGTTTTATGGCTAAGATATTGATCGTGGATGATTCGAGGACTTCGCGTAAAGTACTCAAAACAATCCTCGAAGAGGGAGGACATGAGGTTATCGGTGAAGCTACCGACGGAATGGACGGCCTCACAAAATTCAAGGAGCTTTCGCCCGATATTACGACACTCGACATCACAATGCCCGTTATGGACGGACTTCAGGCTCTCAAAGCCATCAAGGAAGTTGACAGCTCCGCAAGGATCGTGATGGTTACTGCAGCCGGACAGCACACCAACATGGTTGATGCTCTTAAGCTCGGTGCGTCAGAATTTGTTACAAAACCGTTCGAGTCGGAAGCAATACTTGCAGTTATCAATAAAATGTGATAAAAATGTAGTTGCCGATCACAGCTATGACGGCGATAAAAATCACATGAAAGCTTGCTTTCAATGTGATTTTGGAGCCGGCATGTTGCGGTGAAACAGCAACACAGTCCCGCAACATGAGCAAGAAGCGGAGCGGATTGCGAATGCGAGGGACGCTGTGAAACAGCGGAGAAAGATCCGCTGTGAAATATATTGATGATCCCTGACGGATCAGTGGAGTTCACCACGTGGGATCGTCGTATACCTCCCGGGTATATTTAATGCCGACCGTCTGGGCAACTTCCTCAGAAGTTGCCCTTCTTTAATTTAAGAAGGGCGTAGAAGTCACTACTAAAAAGGAGAATGATCATGGAAGCCTGGAACGGTTTTAAGGGTACAAAATGGCAGGAGACTATCGATGTAAGAGATTTCATCATCAATAACCATATCCCGTATGAGGGTGACGGTTCGTTCCTTGAGGAAGCTACCGAAAGGACTAAGAAGCTCAGCCATAAACTTGACGGTCTTTTTGAGCTTGAGATGAGATTCGGCGGTGTTCTCGACATCGATACACAGCACGTTACATCACTTCTTAATTACAAGCCCGGATACCTTGACAAGGAAAACGAGCTTATAGTCGGTCTGCAGACAGACAGACCTCTCCGCCGCGGGGTCAATCCTTTCGGCGGACTCAACATGACACGTAAGGCATGTCAGGCATACGGATATGAGCTTTCGGAGAAAGTAGAAGAGGAATTCCTTTACAGAACCACTCATAACGACGGTGTATTCCGCGTATATAACGAAGAGATCCGTAAGGCACGTCATGCGGGCATCATCACGGGCCTTCCCGATGCATACGGCAGAGGAAGGATCATCGGCGACTACCGCAGGGTAGCTCTTTACGGAGTCGACAGACTTATCGAAGAAAAGAAGAAGGACAAGGAAGCTCTTGCGGCAAATCCCTGTGATGCCGAGACGATCAGACGTCTTGAGGAGCTGTACCAGCAGATCAATTTCCTCGGCAAGCTTAAGGACATGGCTCTTCTTTACGAGATCGATATCAGCAAACCCGCAAACGATTCAAAGGAAGCCGTTCAATGGCTTTATTTCGGTTACCTCGGAGCCATCAAAGAGCAGAACGGTGCAGCAATGAGCCTCGGCCGTGTTTCGACATTCCTTGATATCTATTTTGAAAGAGACTTAAGAGAAGGCAGATATACAGAGAGCGGCATTCAGGAGATAATAGACGATTTTGTCATGAAACTCCGTATGGCAAGGCATTTGCGTACTCCCGAATATAACGAACTCTTTGCCGGAGATCCCATGTGGATCACGGAATCTGTCGGTGGTATGGCTCTTGACGGATCGACTCTTGTTTCGAAGACATCATTCAGAATACTCAATACACTTTACACACTCGGACCTTCCGCAGAACCCAACCTTACCGTTCTCTGGTCGAAAGATCTTCCGGAGAGCTTCAAGGATTTCTGCGCAAAGGTTTCGTGCGATACTCATGCGATCCAGTATGAAAACGATGATCTCATGAGACCGATCTACGGTGACGATTACGGTATCGCCTGCTGCGTATCGGCAATGCGCCTCGGAAAGGATATGCAGTTCTTCGGTGCGCGCGCAAACCTCGCAAAGCTTCTGCTCATGAGCCTTAACGGAGGTAAGGATGAGCGTTATGATATGCAGATCGGACCCGAGATGCCCGTTTATGAGGACGAATATCTCGACTACGACAAGGTTATGGAGCGCATGAGCTTTTATCGCGACTGGCTTGCTTCTACGTACGTAAAGGCCATGAACATGATCCACTATATGCATGACAAATACGCCTACGAAAAGACTCAGATGGCTCTTCATGACACCGACGTACATCGTTATATGGCATTTGGTGTGGCCGGACTGTCCGTTCTTACGGATTCGCTCTCGGCTATCAAATATGCAAAGGTTCGCACCATACGTGATGAGAACGGTCTTATAAAAGACTTTGAGACGGTCGGAGAGTTCCCCTGCTACGGTAATGACGATGACAGGGCGGATATGATCGCGGTTGAGCAGACAAAGCTCTTCCTCGAAGCACTCAAAAAAGTGCCTACATACAGAAATGCGGAACATACTCTTTCGGTCCTTACCATCACATCAAATGTTATGTACGGTAAGAAGACGGGAAATACACCCGACGGAAGACGTGCAGGCGAGCCTTTCGCACCCGGAGCAAATCCCATGCACGGAAGAGACAAAAACGGTGCGCTCGCATCGCTCAATTCCGTATCGAAGCTTGAGTACAGGACCTGCAAGGACGGCATAAGCAATACATTCTCGATCATTCCCGCCGCACTCGGTCATACCTGGGAAGAGAGAAGAAAAAATCTCATCAACATCCTTGACGGTTATTTTGCAAGGGATGCCCATCATCTTAATGTTAATGTCCTCGACAGGGAACTCCTCATCGATGCGATGGAAAATCCCGAGAAGTATCCTACACTTACGATCAGAGTTTCCGGATACGCGGTACTCTTCAATAAGCTCACGACAGAACAGAAGAAGGAAGTAATCAGCAGAACATTCCACGAGGGCATCTGACATGAATAATGACTCAACCGCCGACAGATATATTGACAGACCGTCCCGGGGCACTTTGGGGCGGATCCATTCCGTCATGAGCATGGGCGGTGTTGACGGCCCGGGCATCAGGTGTGTCGTGTTTCTTCAGGGCTGCCCCATGAGATGCGCATATTGCCACAACCCCGACACGTGGACGGCAGACGGCGGAGAGTTAATGTCGGTCGAAGAGATCGCAAAAAAGGTCCTTCGGTACAAAACATATTTCGGTAAGGACGGAGGACTCACCGTATCGGGCGGAGAACCGCTTATGCAGGCTGATTTTGTTACCGAATTGTTTGACAGGATGCATAAAGAAGGCGTCTCGACTTGTCTTGATACGTCGGGACACGGATGCGTGGGAGAAAAGCTACAAAAGCTCCTTTCAAAAACAGACATAACGCTTTGCGATGTCAAATTCACTTCGGAAGACGAATATAGGCGTTATTCTAACGGATCGCTCGCGGTTGTTTCCGATTTCCTGAGCGAAGCGTCAAAGGCGCATGTGAGGATCTGGATCAGACAGGTCACGGTTCCGGGAATTACCGACGACACGGAAAACATAAAGAGACTGACAAAGATCGCGGATCGCTACGGAGTGGAACGCATAGAACTGTTGCCGTTTCACAAAATGTGCATCCCAAAATATGAATCACTCGGGATGGAGTTTCCGCTCGCCGATGTTCCGGAGTGTATGGGCAAAAAAACGGATGAGCTCTCAAGGCTCATCCCCGACAGATATATGACTTGAAAAAGTGAAGCGGACATACGGCCGCTTTACTCTTTTTCGTTTCATTATCGACAACGCTATGATATAATCTTAAATCGGGAGCGGTTTAAATCTGCTTCTAAAGAGGAGGTACAGAAATGGACGTCAGAGAACTGATCAGGGTATGCGAAGGGAAAAAGCATGTCTATATCCAGACACACAATTTCCCCGATCCCGATGCTATTGCTTCGGGATACGGACTTAAAAAGATCTTCGAGCATTTCGGAATAGATTCTACGATCATCTATGTCGGAAAGATCGACAAACTCAGCACCACGAAGATGATCGAAACATTCGATATCGAACTTTTCTCGCACGACAGTATCGCAAGCGATCTTCGTGATGACGATTATATAATCTGTGTGGATTCCCAAAAGAACGCAGGCAACATCCTCGATGTTACGGGAGAAGAGGTTGCGGCGATCGATCATCATCCTACATTTGTTCAGGTTGATTACAAATATTTTGACCAAAGGATCGTCGGCGCGTGCGCCACGATCATAACGGGATATTTTAAGGATCTCGGACTTAAGCCCGACAAGAAGACGGCCACGGCTCTTCTTTACGGCCTTAAGATGGATACGCTCCAGTTTGTAAGGGGTGTGACAGCCGAGGATATTGCGGCATATGCATTCCTTTTCGAATATGCCGATGAAGAAACGCTTATGATGCTTGAAGGCAATAACATGGAATATAAAGATCTTCAGGCATACGGAGCGGCTATCGAGAACATAAGACTCTACGGTACGGCAGGCTTCTCAAAGATAGATTTTGCATGTCCCGATGCGCTTATCGCCATACTTTCGGATTTCATCCTTGCCCTTGTGGAGGTTGAGGTGGCGATCGTATACAGCGAAAGGGACGACGGAGTCAAGATCTCCGTACGTTCGGAAAGACCTTCGGTACATGCCGGTGAGATAGCCAGAAAGGCACTCGAAGGCATCGGCAGCGGCGGCGGACATGCAGCCATGGCCGGCGGCTTCGTATCAAAAGAGAATTACCTGAATCTCGGTAATTTCAGAGACGATGTTCTTCGCGACAGGTTTGTTGCGGCCATGGGAGATAACATCTGATCGCAGGCGGAGAGGTGAAAATGGGGATATATATAGGAAATCACGTTTCTTCATCGGGCGGTTTTGCGGCGATGGGGAAAAGAGCCCTTGATGTGGGAGGAAACACATTTGCGTTCTTTACGCGCAACCCAAGGGGCGGATCGGCGGCAGCCATCGATCCCGAAGATGCAAAAGCGCTGATCGCGCTCATGAAAGAGCATAATTTCGGAAAAATAGTCGCTCATGCGCCTTATACGATGAACCTTTGCGCCGTAAAAGAAGATATCAGGACTTTTTCACGCAACATGCTCGCGGATGATATCGCCAGAATGGAATATATTCCCGGAAACTATTATAATTTCCACCCCGGTTCGCACGTCGGGCAGGGCGAGGAGGAAGGTATCAGACTTATCGCCGACGCCTTAAAGGATGTTGTAAAACCCGGGATCTCCACGACCGTTCTTCTTGAAACGATGGCGGGAAAGGGAAGCGAGGTCGGAAGGACATTTGAAGAGCTTGCCAAGATAATGGATATACTCGGCAACCCGAAAGAACTCGGTGTTTGCTTTGACACGTGTCATGTGTGGGACGGAGGATATGACATAGTCGGAGATCTTGACGGGGTACTGAAACGTTTCGATGACGTTATCGGACTTGAAAGGCTTTTTGCCGTGCATATCAATGACAGCAAGAATCCGCTCGAAGCTCATAAGGACCGTCATGAAAAGATAGGACAGGGCAATATCGGAGCCGAAGCCCTGAAGCGGGTAGTCAATCATCCGGCGTTTAAGGATAAACCGTTCATTCTCGAAACACCGTGCGATGATGACGGATACAGGGAAGAGATACGTATGATACGAGGCTGGGTTGATTAAAAGTGTATTCGCAAAACGATGATGCGGGCGATCAAACTACCGGACGGCCGGTAATAACAGGAGGACTAAGCTAAATGAGATTTCTCTTTATAGATCTCGAAAATGTGAGGAGTAACGGACTTGAGGGAGTTCTTTCGCTTGAGGCGGAAGATCAGGTATTTATTTTCTACAGCGAAAACGCCAACAATCTTACGATCCCCACGCTGGAGAATATCAATAACAGCAAGGCGACCGTCAAATTCATAAACACCAATTTTGTCGGTTCCAATGCAATGGATTTCCAGATCGTGTCTCTTCTCGGAGCCATGATAGAGCGCTATAAGCAGGGCTTCTTCTCGATAATCAGTCATGACAACGGCTTTAAGTCCGCGCTTACGTTCTGTGAGAGATATTTTTCCGATTATCCGATCAACCTCGGCAAGTTTGACAATATAATCTCCGCGATCGCCTATGACCTTAAACATCCCATCAAGGGAGTCGCAGACGGAAAAGCCCTTATTAAGAAGAAAGACAAGAGCGACAATACCGTAAACCGTCAAAAGCATGACGACAAGGCAGTGATCACCGGGCGCAGGGAAAACCGTGATGACGAGTCGAAACAGACTGAGGAACAAAAGAACAGCGACAGGAACAAGAATACAAACCGTAACGAAGAAAACAGTCGTCCCGTAGCGCAGGACCAGGCCGCTCCCGAGAAAAAGGACGGCAGGAACCGTCGCAAGCGTAAGAATAATCTGCCGCAAAACAACGGGGCAGCGGGTGCGCAAAAGAAACAAAATACCGAAGAACCTGTTTCAGCGGGACCCGATATGCAATATATTTACGAATACCTGAAAGATATGCTCAGCGTGAAGACAATCGATGTATATGCCTCCAAGATTCATGAAGCACTGTTGGTGGCAAACACCAAGGATGAACTTCACAAATTCTTTAAAAACAAATGTGGTGAAGATGAAGGTGAAGCCCTCTTCAAATTACTGCATGGCGACTTCGAAAACATGAAAAGACAGGCTCGTAAATAAATTTATGAAAATAATTTATTAAATAAAACAGCAGTATAGTTTTTAACGACAGTTTCACAAATGTGAAATATTATGTTGAAAAAACTTTCGTGATGTGTTATTCTTTTTTGAAGAAGGGTACGGCACAGTGATCGGTGTGATCATAACCGTGTGGGAGGCACAAGGTGAATTATTACACGAGGGGATGCATTAGATGCCTAATTACAAAATCCAACAGTATGATAAACTCACGGGTTTGCCTTTCTACGAAGATTTTCTTGCGTTAGCAGAGGAAGCAAAGGGGAAGCAGATATCTGATGACGAGCAATTTGTTGTCATCGCGATGGATATCTCTAATTTCAAATTCATCAATCAAATATATGGCTACGAGATCGGAAATCAATTACTTCAAAGTCTTGTAAATATCACAGTCATTGACAATTATCATTGCGTCACTGCCTGCAGGCCTTATTCGGATCATATCCTCGGTCTTTACAAAACTCCGAAAGATCCCGATCTTTTCGACTATGGTCTCAAAAAATACAATGACAAATTCATAAGCGAGAACACAAGACAGTTCCAGTCCGTTCTTCTTCATTTGCAATGCGGTGTTTATATCCTTAAGGATTCAAACGAAAAGATAGTTGCATGCGTCGATCGTGCAAACATGGCCCGCAGAAGCATGAAGGGTGATTATTCCATACCTTATGTTGTCTTCAGCGAGGAGATGTACAAAGGCAAAGAGAAAACATCCGAGATCATTTCCATATTTGAGACGGCGCTCAAGAACGATGATATACTTGTATATTATCAGCCCAAGGTCAACATAAGGACCAAGAGGCTCGAAGGCGCGGAAGCACTCAGCAGGATAAAGTGCCAGGACGGCAGGATCATGGCGCCCGGCGAATATATCCCGATCCTTGAGAGCAGCGGAAGGATCATAGACCTCGATTTCTTTGTTATGAGATCGGTATTCCATATGATCAAGCAGCTTCTTGAGATCGGAAGCGAGCCTGTTACGGTTTCGATCAACCTCTCGAGGATACATTTTTACAATTCGCGTATGGTTGAGGAGATCATTAAGGTATTTAAACCTTTCAATATTCCTCCCAAGTATATCGAATTTGAGGTTACGGAGTCCGCGTTCATATCGGAATCGGGTATCATCTCGGACAAGCTCATCGAGCTCAAGCAATTCGGATTCCTTGTCAGCATGGATGATTTCGGTACCGGTTACAGCTCACTTCATTCGCTTTCGGTACTTCCCATCGATGTCGTTAAATTTGACAGAAGCTTCATAAAGAACAGCACAAGGAGCCCTAAAGGACTCAAGATCCTCAGCGGTCTTATCTCTCTTTGCAAGCAGATCGATTTCGATGTTATTTGCGAAGGTGTTGAGGATTCGGACGAAGAGCAGATCGCGCTTGATTGCGGATGTGAACATGTTCAGGGCTATGTTTACGACAAGCCTCTTCCCGAGGACGAATTTCTTCTTAAATACATATAATGTTTTTGCATTTCTTCTATATATAAAAGGGCGTCTGCATACGGATGCCCTTTTTACTGTGCGAGTGCGCCTAGCGGCGCACGTTTCTAACGGGTTAAAGTCCCGAATCCGC
>CAMIZL010000044.1 GCA_946403295.1 uncultured Clostridia bacterium
GTACGTACGGTGCTGTGAGAGGACGGCGGTTAGTCACCGCCTCCTACTCGATTAAGCGAAGGCCGTCTGTTGCAAGCTTGTTTGTGAACAGACGGCTGAGTGAACGGACATCGAGCGGACTTGTACGCGAGATGTCCCGTCGCATCGAGTAGGAGTCAGCCTACTCGATTGCGTTAAACGAATAATATCTGTACGCGGGATGACCCGTCACATCGGATTTGGACGGCCTGTCCGATCGAACAGGATACCTGCGGATGGAAACCCGCAACAAATTAAAAAATTTTAAAAGTTGCAAATAAAATAGGTAAAGAGTATAATCGCAAATCGTGGGTAAAAATTTCCCGCGAAATTTTTTGGTAAGAAGAAAGGTCGAAGAAATGAGAAAAAACGGGATCATAACAATTTTCGTGCTTATTGCGGTAATGATGGTACTTACTGCCTGCAGTGGTATAGACGTAAGCAAAATTGCCGGAAAGTGGCATGTAGAAACCATAAACGGTAAGAGCGCGCGTGAATTTGCCGAGGAGAACGGCTATATCGAAGCAGCGGTTCAGAAAGTCGTGACTGTTTCGGAGGATGAAGTGAGCATAGCCTGCATCATCGGAGATACATATACGGAGAGCAAGGGAAAGACTGTTGTCAGAAGTAACGGTGTTGAAGCCGAGATCGACGGAATCCTTTTCGGTTTTACATATGATGAGGAAGCCGATACGCTTTCGTATATCCTTGAAGCCGACGGCAGTCAGTATGCATACATCTACAGCAGAGGAGAGTATGATTTCAGCGAAGTAAACTTTAATTATCCGGGTGATGCCGATGACGCGACCGGCGCAGAAGCTGCCGATGACGCGACCGGCGATGAAGCTGCCGATGACGTGACCGATGCTGTTGAAGATGATGCCGAATAAGAGTATATTGAAGAGTGATGACCGGTCATAAACGAAGGACTGTCTAAACAAGGGGGTAAAATGAAGAAATCATTATTATGTCTTTTGCTTATACTTGCATTGATCCTTTCGGCTTGCTCGTCGGATGAAGAACAGCCGACGCAGACATCCGATACAGTGTCGGAAGCGGATAAGGACAAAGAAACATCGACGCCCGCACCCTCGGACGCCGACGTTGATGTGACTGAGAACGGTACGGCCGCAAAGAAGAATTCCGGTTTTGCGATGAAAGTAAACGGCACGGACGGAAAGCTCAGCATTTCGCGTGCGACGGGTTCCGGAAAGAAGATGGGCGAGAGCGGTGTCTGGACCATATTCGTTTATCTCTGCGGAACGGATCTCGAAAGCGAGCAGGGTTCGGCAACAAGCGACATTGCCCAGATGCTCGAATCAAAGGGCAGTGACAACGTAAGATTCATCATACAGACCGGCGGAACCAAGGAATGGTACAACGACGTATTTGCTGTCGGAAAAGCCGAGCGATACATCGTTCAGAAAGGTGATATAGAACTTGTCGATACGGTTGAACTCACCAATATGGGTGATTCGGCGACACTTGAATCCTTTATCAAGTGGGGCGTAAAGAATTACGCTTCCGAAAAGATGGGACTCGTGTTCTGGGATCACGGCGGAGGAAGTATCACCGGCGTTTGTGTCGACGAGCTCTTTGATTACGATACGCTTTACCTGAGTGAGATCAATTCGGCGCTTGCTTCGGCATATGCGCAGATGACCGACAAATTCGAATTCATCGGATTTGACTGCTGCTTGATGGGAACTGCCGAGGTGGCAAACATCCTTGCCACATATGCGCGATATATGTACGGTTCACAGGAGACCGAGCCCGGTTCGGGTTGGGATTACACCGCGATATCCGATTTTCTTGTGTCAGATCCTTCGGCGGACGGCGCGGCACTGGGCAAGGTTTTGGCGGACAGCTTCTACGAGGAATGCAAAGAATACGATCAGGAAAACGAGTGCACCATGACCGTTGTCGATCTTTCGAAACTTGACAATTTCCTTGTCGAATTCAACGATTATTCCCTGCGTCTTTACAATGCATGTCAGAACGCCGATTCGCTCGGCGCGATCGTAAGAAGTATCGAGAAGGCCGAGAACTTCGGAGGAAACAACAGAAGCGAGGGATACACAAACATGGTCGATATCGGCGGTATCGTAAATGCCTGCCGCGACTATGCCGATCCCGGAAACGTCCTTGAGGCTTTAAAGAGTTGTATCACATATAATAAGAACGGTTCAAACCACAAGAACGCTTCGGGTCTTTCCGTATATTACCCGCTTCAGGTACAGGGCTCAAGCGAGCTTAAAGTATTTTCCGGCATAGCCGTCAGCCCTTATTACATGTCGATCACCGACATGGTGGCTACGGGTTATACGGATAACGGCTACAGCAACGAAGTCTTCTTTACCGATGACGGATACTGGAGCAACGAAGACTGCTGTTACGATTATTTCGAAGATGATTATTTCGATTATTATGATGCTGACGATCAATACGAGAGCTCGCTCATAACCTTCGAGGCGGAGCCTTTTGTTGACGAAGACGGCACATATTGCTTCGTACTTGACGAAAACGGCCGCGACTGGGCCGTGAGCGTTGAAGGATATCTCGCTCTTAATATCGATGACGAAACGTTTGTGGAGCTCGGCGAGACAGCAGAGGTATACGGAGATTTTGAGAGCGGTTTGTTCATCGATGGATTTGACGGCTTTTGGTTCTCTCTTCCCGACGAGCAGCTGATCGCAGCATATGTGGTGGATTACAGCGAGGACGGCCAAAGAGCGTTCTATACTTCGCCCGTTTATGTCAACGGAAACCGTACCAACCTGAGATTCTGGCAGGAAGGCACAGAGATACATGTTGAGGGAGCGTGGGACGGTATCGATGAATACGGCATGGCCGCAAGACAGGTCAGAAAGCTTGAGAGCGGCGACAAGGTCACACCCGTTTACTACCTCGAGGACGACACCGAATTCGAAGGCCTCGAATACGAATGGGAAGAAGGCGACGACCTCACATATACATATCTCCCCGAGGGCGAATATTTCTATGCGTTCTTCATCGATGACGCATACGGCGATTATTACACGAGTGATTATGTAACATTCCGTATCGATGAGAACGGTGAGATATTCTTCGTTCCGGATGAGAACGCCGGCGGCTTCGGCGGCGGTTATGACTACGGCTATGATTACGGTAACGGTTATGACTACGGCTATGATTATGACTATGGCTACGGTGACTACGATTACGACTATGACTACGGTTACGGATATTATTAACGAACCGCTAATCGCTTGTGGTGATCGATAGGAGAATTTAATAAGATCTTTGTAAGGGACTGCGATATTTGCGCAGTCCTTTTTTCAATCCTTTTTGCGCGATAAGCCGTATCTTATCCGATCCGGGCGGTGCTTTCGTCTCGATCCGCCACACACAAAACGTAAAGTCAAATGAAAAATATTGCAAATACACAATTATCACGCTTCAAATCAAATAATTCCTGCGAAATCTATAAGAAACTTTGAAAATGTGTTGCAATAATCGATAAAAAGCATTATACTAAAACATATATTTTTGAATTTATTATACAAGAGGTAGTAAATGGGAAAAAATACTGAGAAACTCAAGATGCTCATTGTCGATGATGCTTTTACAAACAGAATCCTTCTGAGTGAAGCATTTGAAGATGATTTTGAGATCTTCATGGCCGAAAACGGAGAAGTGGCTCTTGATATCCTTCGAAAGAACAAGGATATGGCCATTGTGCTCCTTGACCTTATCATGCCCATCATCGACGGCTTCTCTGTTCTCCAGGCCATGATCGAGGATTCCGAACTTTGCGAGATCCCGGTAGTGGTTGTTACTTCTGCCGATGAGATCGAGAATCAGGTGCGTGCATTTGACCTCGGTGCGGCCGATATTCTTACAAAGCCTCTTAATATACAGCTCATCAGGCACAGGATCCGCAACATAATCTCAAGAAGCTCCCAGAAGCTTGTGAGTGACGATAAGCGTGTTCCTGTTTTCAGAAGATTTCTCTCCGAACAGATCCATGATTCCAAGACCGGTCTGTTCAATCGCAGTTCATTTTGTAAAAGAGCACGTGAGATAATCGACAACTATCCCAAGGTCATGTTTGTGATCTTCAGGATAGATATTGACGGTTTTAAGGTCATAAACGACGTATACGGCATTTCCGAGGGCGACAGGTGCCTTTCCGAGATGGCGAGGATGTTCAAGGGATTCGAAGCCGACAATACCGTTTTCGGACGCTGGGAAGCCGACCACTACGTCGGATGTATGCCGGTCGAAGAGTTTAACAGGCATAATGTTGCCAATAATCTTACCGGCCCCATAAACGATTCCAAATTCGATTTTGATGTTACGAGACGCATGGGCGTCTACACCGTGGACAACAGGGATCTTGACATAAGCCTTATGTGTGACAGGGCGCTGCTCGCTTTAAAGAGCATTAAAGGCAAATACGAGAGCCGTGTTGCGTACTACAGTGAGGATATGCGTCAGGAACTCATAGAGAGCCAGCAGATCGTCAATGAGATGAATTCGGCCCTTGATGACGGGCAGTTTATCATATACATACAGCCCCAGTTTAATTACGACACAAACAGACTTCACGGCGGCGAGGCTCTTGTCAGATGGAAGCATCCTACGAAGGGCATCATAATGCCGGGCAAGTTCGTACCGATATTTGAAAAGAACGGCTTTATCACCCATCTCGACCAATTTGTCTGGGAAGAGGTTTGTAAGCTTCAACGCAGATGGATCGACGAGGGGCGCGAAGTTGTTCCGGTGTCTGTCAATGTTTCAAGAACCGATATCGCGAGCCTCAGGCTTGTCGATCACTTTGTAAAGCTTGTCGGCAAGTACGATCTTCCGACGGAGCTTCTGCGCATAGAGATAACCGAATCGGCATATATGGACAATCCTTCGCAGATGATCGAAACCGTCAGCAGACTTCGGGAAGCGGGTTTCAGTGTCGAAATGGATGATTTCGGAAGCGGCTATTCGTCGCTTAACACACTTAAAGACGTTACGGTCGATATGCTGAAGCTCGACATGAAATTCATCGAAGGCGGCAAAAATGCCGAGAGAGGCGGAAGTATCCTAAGTTCCGTTATCAGAATGTCCAACAGGCTTAATCTGGCGGTGCTTGCAGAAGGCGTTGAGACCAAAGAACAGGCGGAATACCTTAAGAGTGTCGGCTGTATTTATATGCAGGGATATTATTTCGCTCGTCCCATGCCTGTTTCCGAGTATGAGAAGATCCTTACGGGCCGCGAGCATGAGCTTCCGATCACCGGGATCGATCCTTATGCCGGAGAAGGTACGGTTGACTTCCTTAATGCATCCGTTCAGAGCACGCTTATATTCAACAGCTTTGTCGGAGGCGCTGCGATCATAGGATTCGAGCACGGCGATGTGGATACGCTCAGGGTTAACGAGAGATTCTTTGATGCCATCGGCGCAGACCGCGATTCGTTTAACGAGGGCAGTTTCGGCATACTTGACGGCATGAGCGACGAAGACAGAACGAAGCTTCTTGATACGTTCCTTGCAGCGGCAAGAGAGAGTGTCGAGAAGAGCTGTGAAGTCATGTACTTAAGAGACGGCGAAGAAGAAGTATATGTCTGCTTCCGCGTGAGGTGTCTTGAGAGCAGTGATAACAAGCATTTGCTTTACATCATGGTCGATAACATCACGGAAAGGATGCGTCTTGTCAATAACAACATAAGACTGACCAACAGGATCTCCGACATAATGAACAAGGTGCCTGCCGGTATCGTTGAACTCGAAGTGGTGGGAGAGAAGGTAAACCTTCTTTTCAGGAACGATTATCTTCCCGCCATTTACGGTTACACCCCCGAGGAATATGACAAGGAAGTAATGCCCGATGTTTTTGCGACCTTCCATCCCGACGATGTTGTCATGATCAGAAAACTTGCCAGGGAATCGAGAGAACTTGACCGGAGAAAGGTATATTTCAGGTTCAGGCATACCACTGCCGAGGGTGAATACAGATGGGCTTCGGCCGAGCTTGTCGTGACGCATATCATAAGCGGCAGGGTCTATATAACGGCCATCATCGAAGACATAAACGACAGAGTTGCCATAGAGACAAGACTTGCGATCCAGGAGAAGCGTTACGAAAGGCAGCAGCTTTTGATGGATTCGGCGTTCGCGAACATCCCCTGTCCCGTGATGCAGTTCTATCACAGCAGTAAAGATGATGCTTATCTTCTTGTCAATTGCAATAAGGCGGCCTGCAAATGGTTTGGATTTGAAGACGCCGATGAGTTTAAGAAGGAGATCAACGGCAAAAAGAAGGCATATATTGAGGAAGGCGAGAAGGATAATTACTATAAGACCGTAGAAGAGCTTGTGTCTGGGAACAAAGAAAGTTGCCGGATCGAGATCACGATCCATGCGAAAGACGGCACGATCAAGAAAGCAAACGACCTCATGACGAGGATCGTATACGGAGAGCAGGTATTTATCCAGCATATTTTTGAAGAATAGTGATCGGCGACTTACACAAAAACCGGAGCTGTAAATCGGCTTCGGTTTTATTGCTTTTCGGAAGCGGTTAAAAATCGGTGGTTGAGGGCGAAAATGTGTGAAAACAAACTACAAGATTAATGAATTGTTTGCACAATACGCACGATTTAAAATAAAATAATAGTAAATATCAAAATATTTTGCAAAAAGTGTTGACAACTTGAAATTATTGATATATAATTCAGTCATACCAATCAAAAAGGTAGGAGGTACAGTCCAACAAAAACATAAGCCGGTCGTAGTCGACCAATCCTCGGAACTATACTTACAGAAGGAGGTACATTCCAAAGGATACTTAAGCTTAGATCTTAATCGTTAAGATCAAAAAAACTACCGGAACAAATCTGAACAAGGAGGTACGGTCCAAAGGAAATGCGTGACTGATCTTAGTTGATCAAAATCCGGAACTATACTGACAGAAGGAGGTACGGTCCAAAGGAGACTTAAATCTTATATGAGTTATATAGTATGAGGGCATCGGATAAAAGAAGAAACCGATGCCCGTTCGTTTTCTATAGATTGACATTGTATGACATTTACATAATAATGTAGACGGTAAGAGAAACCGATTGAGGATTCTCGAGGAGGTTTTATGGCAGGACTTGATATAAGCGCAATGGATCCCTATGCAATAGCAGATCTGTCAGTCGCGATGAGCACGGTCAAGGTTCAGAATCAGGTTGCGGAGTCGGTATTGGCTAAGACACTTGATGTTACCGAACAAGGAGGACAAGCTCTTATCGACATGATGAGATCCTCCATGGAGAGATCCGTGAACCCCGCCGTTGGTGGAAATGTGGATGTCAGAATATGAAAGAAAGAAAAAGAATACGATCGAAACGCAGTAAGATCAATTACTCGGATCGGTCGTATTTTTTTTGAAAAAAAGCAAAATTTGTTGTTGACAATCGGGGAGGCGGACTGTATAATCGAACTTGCGTGTTGAGGAAGAGCAAAAAACACGAAGAAATGCGCGAGTGGTACAGTGGTAGTACGTCGCCTTGCCAAGGCGAAGATCGCGGGTTCGATCCCCGTCTCGCGCTTACAGAAAGAATAAGAGGTATCCGGTCGGATACCTCTTATTTTTTCTGTGAGCCACTCCGTGGCTCAGATTCGCTTGAAGCGTGCGAATCAGGATCCCCTCAGGAGAGGGAACGATAGCGTTCCCTCTCCTGAGCGACGCATCCCGCGCAGGGTTAAAGCGCGGGATGCTGGGTCTCGCGCTACGCGCATAGACGGCTCCCCCTCCGAGTGCAATTGAACCGTTTGCACTCGGAGCATCGCATCACTCGCTAGGCGTCGCTCGTGATGCTGGGTCTCGCGCTACGCGCATAGACAGCAATGCGCAACTCGCTGGGTCTCGCGCTACTCGCTGAGACGGTGGATCATGTTTCCTTGGAGCATGGAAACATGATCCCCTCCGAGTACAATTGAACCGTTTGCATTCGGAGCATCGCATCACTCGCATAGAAGAATGAGTCCGACCTGTGCCGGATTGTTGATGTTTGGTCAGGAATACAAGATAACCAGAGAATATCCCAATTACTTCCTTGACTATCAGGCACATATGGTTCCGTCGGTAAGATGGACTGCAGGGTTCAATCTCAATCTCCGGATTGGTCCGGTAATGTGTTTGATTTCTTTACAATGGTATCTGCGAAGCTGACAAGGGACCTGGAGCGCCCGTTTAAGCTTAATGGCATGGTACGTGAGGATGAAACACCTATACATAAGTCTGTCAGGGAAGCGCTTGTAAACTGCCTTGCAAATGCGGATTTCTTCCTTTCACGGGGAATCGTTATAGAAAAGTTTCCGGACAAGATAGTAATGAAGAATCCCGGAACCAGTATTGTCGGAAAGAAACAGATGCTCCGCGGAGGCGATTCTGAACCTCGGAATGCAAATATTATGAAAATGCTTAATCTTCTTGGTTTCGGTGAGCATTCCGGTAACGGTGTGCCGGATATATTCTCTGTATGGGAAAAGGCGGGATTAGCAGAGCCTGTTATTGAGGAGCACTTTGGTGAAGATGGGCCGAATAAAACTGTGGTTATTCTGCCCTTGGTACTTAAAAATCAGGCCCTTTTTGAAAAAAGGCCTGAAAAAGGGCCTGAAAAAAGGCCTCATAGAAAGACTGATGACATTGAAAAGCGTATTATGCAAGTCTATGAATTAATTGCAATCAATCCGTCGATTTCGCGTCCAGAAATAGGGCAACAGCTCAACATTTCTTTAAAGCAGACTCGAATTGCTGTGGATGCGTTGAAAGAGCGCGGAATTATCCACAGGGAGGGATCTGCAAGAAAAGGGCTATGGGTTATCGTCAAAGAGTTATGAAAAAGGAGGATTTCAATCATGTCAACTTGGGACATATATGGTAACAGTGAATCATCATCTGAAGGGCGAAAATGACGGTCCGACTCTGGGGCTGATTATCTGCTAATCCAAGGATAATGTAAAAGCTCAATATGCACTGGAAACAAGCAGCCAGCCTATTGGAAGTGAAAAGGTTACTAATTTTCGTGGAAATTTGAAGTATTTGTGGTATAATGAACCTTAATGCAAAGAAGAACTTCGATAAGATATTTGCTAAAACCGAAACAGAATTGTGAAATAGACTTGACAGGAGAGTATATGAAGCGGTCAATCTCTATCGAATCGAACGGATAATAGCGCTCAGGGCAGAACTGAATCTGCTCATTATTTCGTGTACAATTTAATACATTTGATAAGATCAGACTTGAAAACGTTCATGTAAGCAGAAAACGGTATTCAGGTCTGTTTTTATATTATCCCGCTTGCGGGATTGATTCATATTTTTAGGAGGAACAAGGTTATGAAGTTACTTAAAAAGAGTCTGGCAGTATTGCTGGCAATGGTACTGACACTGGGTGCGTTCTCAAGCCTGAAGGCTGAGGCAAAAGAGATCACGCTCAAAACGCCCAAGATCAAGAGCGTAAAGCTCTCCAAGGACGGTACGAGCATAAGTATAACAATCAACAAAACAAATAAAGATGTTGAGGGATATGAAGTTTATATTTGGGGCGAAGGCGTATTTGACAATAGCTTGTATCAGAGCAAGAAAGAAGTGTTCAGAGGAGAACAGGAGTTTATTTTTCAGTATCGAAAGGTTGCAACGACAGAACAACCCGGAACAGAGAAGCAGACGGTGACTTTGAAAGCAGAAGATTTAGGAGAGTTGATAAGCTCCTACAAGATTATCCCTTCCGGAAAGTATGCGATCAAAGTCAGAAGTTATAACAAGAAAAAGTATGGAACAACCAGATATAGTGAGTACAGTAAAGAAAAAAAACTGAAGGTTTCGGTTTCGATCACGGAAACCACTGGTGAAGGTTATAAGACAAAATATGACTTTTCAACAGTCAGCAAGGGTGATACCATAACTTTCGGAGCGTATGAACAGGATGCCAATATCACGAACGGACAGGAACCGATAGAGTGGGTCGTACTCTCAAAAACGAAATCACAGCTGTTTGTTGTCAGTAAATATGCTCTCGATGCTGTACCTTATAATTTTGAGTATAAAGACGTTACCTGGGAAACCTGTTCATTACGTAAGTGGCTCAACGAGAATTTCTATAATGCTGCATTCAACAAGGAAGAAAAAGCTTTGATCAAAACCACGACAGTTGAGAACTTTGATAATCCCGAATATAATACTCCGGCAGGTAATGATACGAAGGATAAGGTATTCCTTCTTTCCATGCTTGATATGATAGAATCAGACTACGGGTTTTCTGAAAAATATGGCACTCACGATCAGAATCGCAGATGCGTACCGACGGCATATGCGATAGCAAGAAATATAGGGTATAGTTCAAGCTTTAAAACCAAAGACGGTGAAGCAACCTGCGGCTGGTGGTTGCGCTCTCCTGGCGACATCGCCAGCCTCGCCGCGCTCGTGGGCATCTTCGGCGACGTCCTCGCGGGCGGCTTCGACGTCTCCGACGACTTCCTCGGCGGCGTACGCCCCGCTTTATATATTAATCTGAAATGAGTAATCTTTTGATCCGGGTTTTTGAAAAATGGAACGAAACAAGTACGAACTTGGAGTGATCACAAAAGCACATTGCGGCTATGCTTTATGGCATAGCCGTATTTTGTTGCATGTTACATGTATTTTCCAAGGAGCTATAGTAGCGTGGTAAATTGAGGTAAATTGAAGCTTTTCGGTATACTTCGATATAATTCTCAAGGATTCAAAGAAATGAATTTTATAATATTTTCACGTGTAAATTCGCTTGCAAATTCATCAGCGTTATGTCATAATACACATATCAATAATTGTTTTGAGCTGGAAGGAGAAACGATATGCCGAGCATTTTACCTATATCAGATTTACGAAATTATACAGAAGTGCTAAAAAAGGTCGATAATAGCTGCCGTGTGTACCTGACTCGGAATGGTCGCGGCGTTTATGCCATTATGCCCATTGCCGAAGTGGATGAGTATGACAAGCTAAAGGCTGAAAAAGCATTAGCACAGGACCTGAAAAGCGCTGAAGAACGCGCTCAGAAGGAAGGGTGGATCAATGCTGATGAATTTGATAAGGAAATGGGGATTATTGAATGAAGAAACTGCTATATTCTCCAGACTATACCGAAAAAATAAAAAACTTGAAGATATACTTGGATAATCAGTTTGGCTCTGATGTGAGAAAGCGTGTGATTAAGGACATCGGAATTAAAGTAAGATCTTTGCGGGATAATGAGAACATAGGTTATTCAGTACGTGACATGTATGGTGTGGATACAGACTGCCTTTGTTTCTTTATACGCAAGAATTATGTATTTTATAAAGTCGATGCTGACTGTATATATATTATCAATATCTATAATGAACGAGAAGACTTTATGCGGAATCTTTTTGGTATAAGAACAGCATCTGACGAAACAGAGGACTATTGGAATGAATGAAACAGTATGATTTTTGATGGGGACAAATTTGGGGACAGCTCCTGGATAGGGTGCTTTCCTCCTTGATTTTATTGGGGTGTGGAGCTATCTCGACTTCGATCCCCGTCTCGCGCTCGCAGAAAGAATAAGAGGTATCCGGTCGGATACCTCTTATTTTTTCTGTGAGCCACTCCGTGGCTCAGATTCGCTTGAAGCGTGCGAATCAGGATCCCCTCAGGAGAGGGAACGATAGCGTTCCCTCTCCTGAGCGACGCATCCCGCGCAGGGTTAAAGCGCGGGATGCTGGGTCTCGCGCTACGCGCATAGACGGCTCCCCCTCCGAGTGCAATTGAACCGTTTGCACTCGGAGCATCGCATCACTCGCTAGGCGTCGCTCGTGATGCTGGGTCTCGCGCTGCACGCGTAGATGGTTATGCGCAAATCTGTATCAGCCCGGATTCTTCTTTTTCTTTAGCCCGCTTGATTTTTGATTCAATATGTGTTATGATAATACAAACAAATACATTTGTATGATATTTATATGAAATGTATATGAAACATGGAGGTGATACTATGGCAGAACAAGTACTCATTCAATTTAGAGCAGATAAGAAATTAAAGCAGGAAGTAACAGATATATATGAACAGCTTGGTATGGACCTTCCTACGGCGTTCCGCATGTTCATGAAGCGAAGCAAGCAAGTTCGTGGACTTCCGTTTGAAGCTGTACTGCCTGAACAGAATAATAGGGAAGGCTTTAAGAACGCATTTGATGCATTACGGGCAGAGGCTGCTGACCTCCCTGAAATGTCTCTTGAAGAAATCGATGCCGAAATCGCTTTAACAAGAGCAGACCGAAAGAGAGGATAAGATATGGTCTATGCAGTAATAGATACCAATGTATTCGTCTCGGCGTTACTTACCAAGACAGAAGATGCTGCTACAGTTCAAGTATTCAAAGCTATTGCAGACGGTCGTATTACACCATTGTATCATAAGGAAATACTGATGGAATACAAAGAGGTACTTAGCAGACCCAAGTTCCATTTCAGCAGTTCAGTGATAAAGGCTGTACTTGACAGAATCATTGAGTGTGGCGTTGAGGTATTTCCGAAGCCTACAGGTGAGATTCTTATAGACGTCGACGACCTTGTGTTTTATGAAGTTGCTATGGAAAAAAGAGATGATGATTCATATCTTGTCACTGGGAACAAGAAGCATTATCCTGTAAGAGACTTCATAGTTACTCCGGCAGAAATGATGAAGATATTGAATGATATTTAAGATACACGATGTTAAGATGCTATGGTGAGAGTAAAAGTTCCACATTGGCAAATCTGCTTATCTTGACAGAATTCGGGTATATAGCATAAAATGGGGACAAAAATGGGGACAGCTCCTGGATAGGGTGCTGTCCTCCTTGATTTTATTGGGGTGTGGAGCTATCTCGACTTCGATCCCCCTCCGAGTGCAATTGAACCGTTGGATTCGCTGTTTATGGGGAAGACATTTATACTGTATTGTGCTATGTTTTTCTCATGGAGGTGACAAACTATAAACAGTCAAGTACTTTTTGAAAAAAATTGATTTAGTAAA
>CAMIZL010000045.1 GCA_946403295.1 uncultured Clostridia bacterium
GAGTTCAGAATGCTCGGTTCAAGCAACAGCATCGCATGTGCGAACATCATGCTTAACGCAGCAGTGGCAGAGAGCCTTAGGGAATATGCCGACAAGCTTGAGGGCGCAAAGAACTTTGAAAAGGCGCTTCATGACCTGATAAGAAAGACCGTTAAAGACCATAAGCGTATCATCTTCAACGGCAACGGTTATGATGACGCATGGATCAAGGAAGCAACCGAGAAGCGCGGACTCCTTAACTATAAGACTACTGCAGATTGTATGCCTCACCTTCTTGATAAGAAGAATGTCAAGATGCTCACAGAACTCGGCGTATTCTCCAAGGAAGAGCTTGATTCGAGATGCGAGATCATGCTTGAGAACTACTGCAAGAGCGTAATGATCGAGGCAGGAACAATGGTTGATATGGCCCGTACACAGATCGCGCCTGCGATCGAGCGTTATGCCGGCGATGTTGCAAAGAAAGCAAGCGTAAAGAGAGAGCTTGTTCCGTCGCTTAAGTGCAAATATGAAACAGATCTTGTAAAGACCCTCAGCACACTTCTCGATGAGATCGAGGATGGCGTGAAGAAGCTTGAGGATGCGATGGTTGCGATCGGCAACATCTCGGACATCATCGAAGAGTCGGCAGCTATCAGGGATAAGATCCTGCCCGCCATGAGTGAACTGAGACTCCCCTGCGACAAGGCGGAAACACTCACCGACAAGAGCTACTGGCCGTTCCCGACATACGCAGATCTGCTTTTCGGTGTTAAATAAGTTCATTTGTGAGGCACCGGGATGACCGGTGCTTCACTGTAAAAAATTTCATGAGGAAAACATGCGTTTCTTAACGTGCATGTGAGACGGTGATTATTATGTGTTCAATAATGGGATATTGCGGAAGCGTCGTTGATGAAGAAAGCTTCCTCGAGGGTTTTAAGCAGACAATCTCGAGAGGCCCCGATGACAGCAGGATAATAGATACGGGAAAGGGGAAACTCGGCTTTCACAGACTCTCAATCATGGGACTGACTCCCGAAGGCATGCAGCCCTTCGAACTTGACGGAAGCTATGTTGTTTGCAACGGAGAACTTTACGGCTTCGAGAAAATGAAGGAAGAGCTTAAAAAGAAAGGGTATACGTTCAAAAGTGACAGTGATTGCGAGATCCTTCTTCCTCTGTATCGCGAATACGGAAGCGATATGTTCGCTATGCTTGATGCCGAATTCGCCTGCATAATATACGACGGCGATACAGGTGAATATATAGCTGCCCGCGATCCTTTCGGAATCCGTCCGCTTTATTACGGAATCGATAAAAACGGAGTGATCGTATTCGCGAGCGAAGCGAAGAACCTTGTGGGACTTTGCGAGCGCGTGATGCCCTTCCCTCCCGGACATTTCTACAAGGGAACCTGCAGCGCGAGCGGCATATCCGGCGGAAACAGCAGTGCGAGCGGCATATCCGGAGGAACCTGCAGTGCGAGCGGAATTTCCGGCGAAAACAGCAGTGGTGGGGATGCGGCCGGGAAACGCGCCCCGGAAGACGTAAAGTTCATTTGCTACAACGATATATCTCATGTTGACGAGATCAGCACCGATGACCTTGAGACGACCTGCAAAAAGATCGGAGAAAAGCTGACGGCGGGCGTGAAGAAACGTCTTATCGCCGATGCCAAGGTCGGATTCCTCCTTTCGGGCGGACTCGATTCCTCGCTCGTCTGTGCGATCGCAGCGAAGGAAAGCAAGGCACCCATCAGGACATTTGCGATCGGTATGGAAAAGGATGCGATCGATCTTAAATATGCGCGTCAGGTTGCCGAATTTATCGGCAGCGAGCACACAGAAGTGTTTATGACTCCGCAGGATGTCATCGATAACCTCGAAAATGTGATACATCTGCTCGGAACATACGATATCACCACGATCCGTGCGAGCATGGGCATGTATCTTGTCTGCAAGGCGATCCACGAGCAGACGGACATCAGGGTACTCCTCACGGGAGAAATATCAGACGAACTTTTCGGCTATAAATATACGGACTTCGCTCCGAGTCCCGCGGCTTTCCAGGAGGAAGCAGAAAAGCGCGTACATGAGCTTCATATGTATGACGTGCTCCGCGCGGACAGGTGCATAAGCGTTAATTCCCTCGAAGCAAGAGTACCTTTTGGCGATCTTGATTTTGTTAAATATGTCATGAGCATCGATCCCGCCAAGAAGGTAAACACATACGGAAAAGGCAAGTACCTCCTTCGTCATGCTTTCGAGGGACAGGATCTGTTGCCGGATTCGATATTGTGGCGTGAAAAAGCTGCGTTCTCCGATGCCGTCGGACATTCGATGGTTGACGATCTCAAGGAGTACGCGGAGAAATGCTACACCGACAAGGAATTCGAAGAGGGTTGTAAAAAATACACCCACGCGAGACCGTTCACGAAAGAATCGCTCCTCTACCGGGATATCTTTGAGAAATATTATCCCGGACAGTCAGAAATGGTGGTTGATTTCTGGATGCCCAACAAGTCGTGGGAGGGATGTAACGTAAACGATCCGTCCGCAAGAGTTCTTTCAAACTACGGCGGAAGCGGAGAATAAAGAATTTGATCAGATGTGAGAGCAAGGACGTTTATCCGTGGGACGAACGTCCTTCTTCGTTTTTTCTCTAAAAATTTTTATTTTGAAGAAAAACGATAGTATGATATAATAAACAGGGGCATGCAATCCATGCTCTTCACATTTTGAAATAATCACATTTCTATTAAGGTGCCCCAAGGGACAGGAGCAGTGTTATGAAGAAAAAGCGTATTGCGGTTTTTGGCAACGGGTGGTCAAATGAATTTTATAAGTATGCCCTTGACGGGATAACAGGAGAAGCAAAAAAAGACAATGTTGACGTTTTTGCTTTTGTTACGTATGTCCTTTGGGAAAAATCCCCGCAGAGTATGCTTCAGCTCAACATGATAGACATAGTCAATCCCGAGGACTATGACGGTGTTATCATGCTCGCAAATACGATGAACGATTCGGAAGAATACGAACGTATCATCGCGAGATTCAAAGATTCCGGTGTTCCGATCCTGAGCATCGAGAGAAAGATCCCGGGCATTCCGTCCATCCTTTCCGAAAATTATCACGGAGTTCATGAGCTTATGGAACATTTCGCCGGGACTCATGATGTTAAAAAATTTGTTTATGTGGGCGGCATCGAAGGAAATACAGAGGATGCCTACAGATATAAAGCGTTTTCCGATGCGGTGGAAGAGTACGGCCTTGAAGTACTCGGAATCTTCAGGGGAGAATTCAGTTACAGCCGTGCCTACGACGAGACACAGAAATGGATCGATAACGGCAACGAGCTGCCCGATGTTTTTGTGTGCGCGAACGACCACATGGCCATAGGCGTTATGACCGCACTCTACAAAAACGGTATTGCCGTGCCCGACAGGGTAAAAGTCACGGGATTTGACAATATCGACGAAGGCAAGAGGACCTTCCCGATGCTTGCAACGGTCTCGAGAGGATGGGACAAGATCGGCATTTTGGCCTACCAAGAGATCAAGAGGCAGATCAA
This sequence comes from uncultured Clostridia bacterium, assembly GCA_946403295.1. GTDB lineage: Bacteria > Bacillota > Clostridia > Lachnospirales > Lachnospiraceae > RUG11977. Next base: position 3,553 of record CAMIZL010000045.1, read on the forward strand.
GAATCCCGATCCGGACTACGAAATGATCTACAACTCCGAGTTTGTGCCCTCCGAGAGCTGTGGCTGCGAAGCTTCCGAAGAAGACGTGAAAAGCCGCATGGAACAGGTGCGAGGCGGTTATGCCGAAAAGATCTCGAGAGCGAACTTCGATGCTTTCTTCCAGGAGATGAACCTTGCCGCCATCAAGACAGGCAGCATGGAAGAATTTCCGAACACTATGGGAAAAGTCTTCAATGCCTACAATTTCCTCGGAAAGAATCAATGGATATGCACGGAACCCGAGATATTCGAGATGGAGGACAAGGTCTATACACATTGTGTAAAGGGCTATTCCGAACAGCTTGATGTACTGTATTGGAAGAAAGACGGTGTTAGTCAGGAATCGTTCAGGTTTAACACGCGTGAACTCGTTCCCGGTTATGTTAAAGACGAGAATTCATCCGATCTGTTTATAATCTGTCCGCTTAATTATCAGGATTTCCTTATCGGATATGCCATCAGCAAGAATGACCCGACGATGCTGTATTCCCAGGAGCAGCGCAGATGGGTATATTATATGGAAAATGCGTTTATGTCCCTGAGGCAGAATATCTTCACCTTGAGGGCGAACAGAAAACTGCAGGAGATCGCCATGACCGATTTCCTGACCGGTCTTTACAACAGAACCGGTGTTGAAGACGTGATCTTTAAACATATCGAAAAACAGAAGAAGAAAGGTCAGAGCACTATTTTGATCTTTGCCGATATCGACCGTATGAAGCTCATAAACGACAATTACGGTCACCTCGAGGGTGATGTGGCGATCAGGGCAACATCCTCGGCGCTCATCGCAAGCTGCCCGAAGGGCTTTATAATGGGTCGTTACGGAGGAGACGAATTTGTCGCTGTCGGTGATTATGATAATGTCGAGACGGCGGAGGAATTCTGCTTAAGGCTCACGGAAAGCATTCGCAACTATATAGAATTATTGCATTTGAGATTTCCGCTTTCGGTAAGCGTCGGCGGACAGGTCATAAATCCCGGATCGGAAGGCACTATAGCCGATTACGTCGAAGTAGCGGACAAGTCCATGTACGAACGCAAGGAAGAAGCACACAGAAGGCTTGATGCAAGGTTTAAGAACGAGCCGAAGTTGTGATGGATGTCAGCAGATACGAAAAAAATGCCCGTCTGCATGCAAAGAGGCTGGGATCGAGCGGATACGAAGCGACTGGGATCGACGGCATATACGAAGCGGCGGGGATTGACAAGCACAATTGCAAAGAGTAGTATTTATCGTGTTAAAGGCAACGGAGTCTTTGAGCGTCACGCTCGAAGACTCTTCTTTTTTCGATAAACGAATGCGTTTGGTGCAAGCTTGTTTGTGAACAGACGGCTGAGTGAACGGACATCGAGCGGACTTGTACGCGAGATGTCCCGTCGTATCGAGTAGGAGTCAGCCTACTCGATTTCGATAAACGAATGCGTTTGGTGCAAGCCTGTTTGCAAACAGACAAAAATCTTAAAGGAGATATACAGACATGTGCGGGATAGTAGGTTTTACCGGAACCGGTGAGGCGGCGCCGGTACTTCTTGACGGACTTAAAAAACTTGAATACAGAGGATACGATTCGGCCGGGATCGCTGTCATGAACGATTCGGGGATCAACGTAAGCAAGGTTACGGGCAGGATCGCCGGTCTGTGCGAAAAGACGGATAACGGCGCAAAGACACCGGGCACTTCCGGCATAGGACATACGAGGTGGGCGACCCACGGCGCTCCCACGGAGGAAAACGCGCACCCGCACCTCAGCAACGACGGCAAATTTGCCATTGTTCACAACGGTATAATAGAAAATTTCAGCTCCCTTCGCGAGGAGTTAAAGAGCAGGGGTTATGTGTTTGAGAGCGAGACCGACACGGAGGTCATCGTTCATCTCATCGAGATGTATTACAAGGGAAACGTGCGCGAGGCCCTCGTTAAAACAACAAACAGGCTGCGTGGATCATATGCGCTCGGCGTGATCTGCACCGACGAGCCCGGCAAGATCTTCGCAGTGCGCGAGTCAAGCCCTCTGATACTCGGTGTGGGAGTCGGCGATAACTACTTCGCATCGGATGTAACCGCACTTGTGGCATATACGCGTAATGCCGTTTATATGGAAGACGGCGAGTACGCTGAGCTCACAAACGACACCGTCAAGGTTTATGACTGCACGGGGCAGGAGCTTGAAAAAGAAGTCTCGCGCATCACCTGGGATGTACAGGCGGCTGAAAAGGGCGGCTATGAGCACTTCATGCTCAAGGAGATCATGGAACAGCCCGCAGCCCTCAAGGCAACCATCGAGCCTCGTGTCAGGGACGGAAAGATCGTGTTCGATGAGCTTAAGGATCTTCCCGACGTTCTCAAAAACATAAGAAAGATCGTCATAACAGCATGCGGATCCGCTTATTATGCGGGCTGCGCCGGCAAGTACGCTCTTGAGAGCCTCGGCAGGATCCCTGTCGAAACCGAACTTGCGAGCGAGCTGCGTTACAACAATCCGCTCATCGATGAACATACACTTCTTATCGTGATATCACAGTCCGGCGAGACGGCTGACACGATAGCGGCAATGAAAGAAAGCAAGTCCCGTGGCGCACATGTGCTCGCGATCGTCAATGTGGTCGGAAGCACGATTGCGAAACTTGCCGATCATACCATATATACATGGGCGGGCCCCGAGATCGCAGTCGCAACAACAAAGGGGTACACGACACAACTGAGCGTCCTCTACATGCTCAGCATATGGTTCGCGCAGACACTTGGGACAAAAGATGTCGACACCGGTTACTACGTCAACCTCCTCAAGAGTCTTCCGAGACTGATCCAGCAATCGATCGACATGAACCCTTCGGTTTCGGGCCTGGCGCGGAAATACCACAGCAACAGATCGCTGTTCTTTATCGGAAGAAACACCGATTATGCGGTCGCACTCGAGGGTGCCCTCAAGATGAAGGAAATCTCGTATCTTCATGCGGAAAGCTATGCCGCAGGCGAACTTAAGCACGGAACTATCGCGCTTATCGAAGAGCATCAGCCCGTTATCGCGGTTTGTTGCAACGAGAGACTTATAGAGAAAACGCTCAGCAATATCATTGAAGTTAAAGCAAGAGGCGCCAAGGTGCTCGCTCTTACCATAAGCGGCAACAAGAAGATAGTTCCCGTTGCGGACGACCTGCTTTTCATCCCGCCCGTGGACGAACTGTTCAGCGCCGCAGTCGAGATCGTTCCTCTCCAGCTGCTTGCTTATTACGTGGCAAAGGAGAACGGGTGCGACATCGATAAACCCAAGAACCTCGCAAAGTCGGTGACGGTTGAATGATTGCGCAGAGGGACGGCAATGGCGGGGGCAGTGAATGATTGCGCAGGGTACAGCAATGACAGGGGCGGTGACGATGGCTGTGACTGAGCGGAAATGGGGACACATTCAGCGGATCACATGACAGTAAACAAGAGTTTGACAAAACTCGGTCCTATAGAAAATAGATGCTCTCGGTGGACCACGAAATTTTCGTGTTTTGGTCCATCGGGGGCACTGATTTCGTATGGGACCATATTTTTCGAAAATTGGAAAAAATTGGAAGAAAAAACGGTCCAAGTGGAGCATGAATTTTCTATTGGACCAAGAGAGAAGCAGAAGCCTATCAATGTTCGATCCAAGCAACATTGAAGCCATCAATGTTCGTAAAGAAATAATTGCGCAGAAGGACGGCAATGGCGGGGGGCGGTGACGATGGATGTGACTGCCGGGTCATATCATTGAATTTGCAAAAAAATCGAGAACGCGCAGTTTGAAGGAACGCGAACCGCATACGGAGGAACCGCCCGGTTCACGAAGCTGTGTCAGTCCCGTTCGGGCTCGAGGCACGGATGCCGAGAGAGCGAGCGCGAGACACGGATGGCTCGTCGTGAGTGGTCCGAACCGTCTTGCGAGTAATGAAATACAGCTTCGCATGAACCATCGGTTCCGCAGTCAGCGGTTTCGTGTTTCTTTGAACTGCGCACTCGTTTTTTGCAAATCGGAGACCATTAAACGGCAGTCACGTTCACACTGAAATGCCGACGTGGCAGTCGAATTAATCTAAGGTCTTGACACTGCATATATCCCCAAATACAAAAGCACATAACCACACGAACACATAAAAGTTACAGCTGACATTCGCAAGCATGAAATCTACTTTCTGTTATTACCGTAATTGTTATCTATGATTATGTTTTGTTGACACACGGCAAACAATAGTTTATAATGTTCTTTGGGTAAAAACTGTGATGGTATGTGGGGAGCGTTTTGATTTATGGGAACTTCTGAAAGACTCTAATCGTTCTGACTCTTCGATACCTTTCCAAACAAGTTGATTGACTCTGGGACAAGGAGGGGAATTATTCATGTCAGATTTTTATGTTGACATTCCGGGTTTACGTAAAGCCGCGGGTGAAATTGGCGATGCTGCCAAAGAGCTTGAGTCCGCAATCGCTGAATTATCTAAGGGGGGCGCAACTAGCTTCCTGAGCGGAGCCGGGGCAGCAGATATTGATAAACAGCTGGGGCTACTGTCTGAAGAACTCTTAGGATGCAATGACAGTATCAAAACCATGTCATCTGAGCTCTATCAAATAACCGATATGTATGAAAATACGGAGAAAGAAGTTGTCGCTTCGGCAGAGAAATGTACGGCTGATCCCAAGATGGTTGTAGCCGGAGATCCTTTTGAGAGCGGAGTCCTTCAAAGGACGGCAGCTATGCCCAAAGGCATCGCGGATATATTTGCAAACAGCGAACTATACAACCCAAGTATAAGAAACGCGTCTCCTGAGATGAAAAATTTCTTTAGATTTATAAACAATATGTCCGGAAGGATCTTAAAGAGCAGCTCGTTTAATTTTCTGAAAGTGACCCCTGCCGGTATATCCTACAATTGGAAAACAATCGGGGAAGTAATGAGTAAACCGGCAGATCAGATCACCCCGGAAGAATATTTCGAGCTTGCAGCTTTATTCCTGGATATGGGTCCTTCCGATATGGCTAAATTTCTAAAATATACGGCAAAACTGAAGGAAACTGTCCATGAAGAAAATACATGGAATGGTAACATGCATCACCCTAATGATTATACGGTATGGGAAATCGATACAGAAAAGATCGATGGAATACAAAAAGGTGTAATGGTTTGGGCGAGCGCGTATGATATTTATAATATTGATCTGAAAGACGTGAAAAACGAATTGGGATTTTCGATATTAGAAAGTGAACAGCGCAAAATAATATTCGAAACGGTAGAAAGAAAGCAAGATGATATATTCCGGAAGACAGCCATTCTCGATTATTTTTTGATGTACAGTGAAGAAAGTGATGCATCAAATGGCACCGCCAATGGTCTTGGCGATGGATTTTTTACTGCGAAGGAAAATGCAAAGAATCCGGATATTGCAATCGAATATAAGGATGGGTCGTGGGAGCTTTCGTATAATGTCAATAACAAATATGAGCACATTTCTCAACAGAAAATATCTATCGGTAAAACAATAAAACCGGGCACTGAGACAAGAAAGATTATTGAGGAGAGTAACAACTATTATGTAGAACGGTATTCTCCGACCGTAACAAGGGCTCTGTCAGGAGTTGGAAAGGTTATCTTTAGCGGTGCAGTATCGGCGGCATTGAAGTCGCTGCCGGGGGCAGGTATAGCTGCTTCAATTGGGATGGAAGCATTATCAGGATTCTGGAATATGAAAGATAGAGAAATGGCACTTGAAAAACAGAATCAGTTTTACAAAGCAGCAATTGTCGCTGAAAACAACAGTGATTTTGCGTTAAAAAGCGTACCTATATCGATAGGATCCGGAGTGCGCGGAAAAAAAATAAGTATGACATATTCAACAGGACTAACCCAACCGCGATTCGATGCAATAAATGGTATTATAGGAGAAAAAAAGATAAACCTGGAATGTTATGGTTTTCCGAATGGTTGTAACGCAATAGATATAAATATTTTAAAGCATTATCCGGAACAGGTACAACATTTAATGACAGGTGACCCGATAGATGAAAAATACGAGAACAGGTTAGATGCTGATGATATACATCTTTTCCACACAGATTATTATTTGGACTTAGAAGCCAATCATTAGGAGCAAAATTTGTTTTTTAGTAAAGCTGTTTTTGAAAGGAATAATTATGAAAAGGATTATATACAGCATCTTGGTTTTAAGCGCGTTACTGCTCACATCTTGCATACAAACGAAACTAAACTTTGGGGACCTGAAAATAGATTCCTGGAATTTTCCGGATGAAATTTTTAGAGAGTTTGTTTCGGAGAATTTTGATACAGACAAAAACGGAGGCTTATCGGCTGAAGAAATTGAGGCTGTTACAGAAATCTCGATCGTGAGCAAAGAAGTATCCAGTCTGGAAGGGGTGAAGATATTTACCAATCTCAGATATTTAAACTGTGCAGGTAATAATCTGAAATCTTTGGATGTGAGCAGCAACAGGAATCTTGTGGAACTAAATTGTATGCAAAATGAGATAAAGAATTTGGACATGAGCTATAATACGTGGCTGGAAAAATTGTTATGCTCGTATAATGAGCTTACAAGCCTTGATGTCAGTAAAAATGAATCTTTAGCATATTTATATTGTGATGATAATCATCTTAAAAACCTCGATGTGACTCATAGTCTGTCTCTGGTAAAGTTGAATATTTCGGAAAACGAAATAAAAGATATAAACCTCAGCAATAATTTTTTGCTGGAAGAGATTTATTGTTCTGATAATCAATTGACCGAATTAGATATTAGTAACAGTGCACCTCTCTTTACTTTGATTTGTAGTAATAATCGATTAACAGAGCTGAATGTTAGCAACAATACACACCTTTTATATTTTTCTTGTGGAAATAATCTGTTGACTGATTTGGATGTAAGCAAGAACATAAAGCTGAAGCACCTGACCTGTAACTCAAATCAATTAACAAAACTTGATGTGAGCAATAATGAAATGTTATCTAAATTGGAGGTTTATTCCAATTATTTGACAGAGCTTGACTTGAGCTATAATCCTCGAATGGCTGTGTTTTATTGCAAAGATAATCCGTTGAAAAAATTGTTGTTAAATCAGTACCCGAAATTCAATGATATCCCCGAGGGGCTGCAGATAGAATATCTAACAGATAAAATGGGAGATTAAGAAGGATGAAGATGAAATAATCATGCATAAGCTGTTTTTGAAAGGAATAATTATGAAAAGGATTATATACAGCATCTTGGTTTTAAGCGCGTTACTGCTCACATCTTGCATACAAACGAAACTAAACTTTGGGGACCTGAAAATAGATTCCTGGAATTTTCCGGATGAAATTTTTAGAGAGTTTGTTTCGGAGAATTTTGATACAGACAAAAACGGAGGCTTATCGGCTGAAGAAATCGAGGCTGTTACAGAAATCTCGATCGTGAGCAAAGAAGTATCCAGCCTGGAAGGGGTGAAGATATTTACCAATCTCAGGTGTTTAGAATGTGCAGGTAATAATCTGAAATCTTTGGATGTGAGCGGCAACACGAATCTTGTGGAGCTAAATTGTCTGCGTAATGAGATAAAGAATTTGGACATGAGTTATAATACGCGGCTGGAAAAATTGTTATGCTCGTATAATGAGCTTTCAAGCCTTGATGTCAGTAAAAATGAATCTTTAGCTTGTTTATATTGTGACGATAATCATCTTAAAAATCTCGATGTGACTCATAGTCCGTCTCTTGTAACGTTGGATATTTCGGAAAACGAAATAAAGGATATAAACCTCAGCAATAATTATTTGCTGGAAGTTATTTATTGTTCTGATAATCAATTGACCGAATTAGATATTAGTAACAGTGCACCTCTCCGTAGTTTGATTTGTGGTAATAATCGATTAACTGAGTTGAATGTTAGCAACAATACACTCCTTGAATTTTTTTCTTGTGATAATAATATGTTGACTGATTTGGATGTTAGCAAGAACACAAAGCTGAAGTACCTGGCCTGTACCTTAAATCAATTAACAAAACTTGATGTGAGCAATAATGAAATGTTATATACCTTGGAGGTTTATTCCAATTATTTAACAGAGCTTGACTTGAGTAATAATCCTGTAATAGGTTGTTTATATTGCAAAGATAATCCGTTGAAAAAATTGTTGTTAAATCATTACCCGAAATTCAATGATATCCCCGAGGGGCTGCAGATAGAATATCTAACAGATAAAATGGGAGATTAAGAAGAACAAGATGAAAGAATCATGCATAAGGATCTTATTTATAGAAGTATTATAAGAAGGTGAGAAGTATAAAATTATAAGGAGAGTATTGAGGACAGGTCAGGTGCCTCTCTTGTAAATCGTTAAACGTAAAAATGCGATTTAGATCAGCGTGGATAAACAAGAGTTTGACAAAACTCGGTCCTATAGAAAATAGATGCTCTCGGCGGACCACGAAATTTTCGTGTTTTGGTCCATCGGGGGCACTGATTTCGTATAGGACCATATTTTTTGAAAATTGGAAAAAATTGGAAGAAAAACCGGTCCACGGGGAGCATGAATTTCCTATTGGACCAAGAGAGAAGCAGAAGCCAATCAATGTTCAATCCAAGTAAGAGAGAAACCATCAATGTTCAATCCAAGCAAGAGAGAAGCCCATCAATGTTCGTAAAGAAAAAATTGCGCAGAAGGACGGCAATGGCGGGGGCGGTGACGATGGCTGTGACTGCCGGGTCATATCATTGAATGACTTGATCGTTGTCGCCGCGTCGGAGATGACGATTTTTGACTAAATCCGACAATTCTACGTTTTTAGTCAAGTGTTTTCCTCGTGATTTGATCATTTTCACCGCGTCAGAGATGACGATTTTTGACTAAATCCGACAATTCTACGTTTTTAGTCAAGTGTTTT
>CAMIZL010000046.1 GCA_946403295.1 uncultured Clostridia bacterium
CAAGCATCTCACGCGCGAACTGATGGATAACAGCCTGATGAGGGGGAACATAGATTCCGCCGTATTTTGCCGCACATGAAAGACCGAAGAAATGATCGTCCTCGTTGATAGTTCCGCCAACAGCGCAAAGGCTGTTATGGCAGTTCGTAAGTACATAGGGAATGGGGAATTTTTCAAGTCCGCTCGCTCTTGCGGTCTGAATAATGCCGACATATGTGATGTCATGCGATGTGATCATATCGAATTTGATCTTAAGATCCTTATCGTCACCGTCATGATTATGAGCATCAAGAATACCGGCTGCGATAGTATTCTTTGCAGCAGCGACCCTGTCGTTTTCGCCGATACCTGCCGCGGAAAGTGCGGACGTATCTTCTGCGTCAACAATCTCCCTGCCGTTAATGAGATAAATTCCGTTTTTAAAAAGTTCCATCGTTTCTCCTCTTTCTTAATAATCCTTATGATGCTTTCTATAATTTCTTATATAAGCGAATGTTTTATCCTCTCCGCAGATTGAAAGCATCTTGAGAAGTTTCTCAAGGAAAGCTTCTGTCTCGGGATGAATGAACCTGTGAGGTTTTCTGTACATGAAGTATCCGATAGGATCCTTGTCGGTGTACTTTTCTTTGTTATATGTTTTGCTGGCAGCAACTCTGTCGCAGAACATCTCGATCACATATACAAGGGGCATTTTGACCGGGCGAACGCATTTGTCCTTCAGATTGTAATCGGTCCAATATTCAAAATGATGGCGGTTGCGGCCTTTGTGGTGCATCCATGCCATGGAATAGCCGTAGGCTTCTCTCTCGCCTTCATTGGGGCTTTTGTCACCCTTAAAATATTTTATTCCGTAATAGAATTCGCGCGGTGAAAATTTTGACATGTCGTGCAAGAGACCCCGCAAAGGAATGCCGGCTTTAAGGCAATGAATAAAGACAAGACGTTTATGCTTAAGGATAGTAAAAAGATGACCTTTGAAAGAAGCGGGCTCGATATCGATCTTCCGGGCCGCCTTATCCAAGATCTTACATGCTGTTCCTTTTGCTTTTTTACCTATTTCGTCAAGTCCGTAGAACTCACATTTAATTGCCATGTCAAACACCTCGGTTCTTGATTATAATTCATTTTACCTTGTTTTTCAACAAAAGTTCATATGAGTTGACAACAATAAAAATGCCCCTGTGGGGCACATTGTTTTTCACAAAATGAACGGGACCGACCCGTTCGACAAATCTGCGCATATTTGTCAGTCGATCCCGTTCCAAAGAAAGTGAGGTATGAGTAAAAATGTCAAATTATGAATCTCGATACAAGATCACGAAGTCTGACAGCATCCGAAAGGTTGTCTTCGATCATCGAACTTGTACGTGTTGTTGAAGAAACCATGTCGTTGGTCTTTTCCGAAATATCGGAAATACCGGCTGTTGCTTCGGCGATCGTTGTATTGATACCGTTGATGGCAAGAACGATATCCGTGATAGCTTCCGAAAGCTCATTACTGGACTTCGAGATGGTAGACATACTCTTGTCGAAGCTTGATGCATCTTCCGAATATTTTACGCCGACTTCCGAGAAATCCTGGTAATCGTTTGCAACGGTTTCTTCAAGGAACTTAAGTGTTGTATTGAGACATTCTGTCATGTTGACAACTGCCTGCTGTACTTCCGTAACGATGGAAGTGATATTGTTTACGGCTTCGGTTGATTGAGAAGCAAGATTTCCGATCTCGCCCGCAACTACTGCGAATCCGCGACCCTGCTCACCGGCACGGGCTGCCTCGATCGAAGCGTTAAGTGAAAGGAGACCTGTCTGTGCGGCGATCGCTTTGATCGCAGCAGTAAGTTCCTGAATCTTTTCAACGGCCTTAGATTTGGCGATCGCAAGATTTGTCTGATCCTTAACGTTATCAAGCATCTTCTGTGTTCTGTCTATAGCCTGCGAAGACGAAGCCTTAAGTGAAACGGCTCTGTCCATGATCTCCTGCGCAAGCTTGCTTCCTTCACCGGTAAGTCCGGCGATATCATCGATCTTTTCTTTGATATGAGCAATGTTGTTATCGATAGTTTCTGTTGTAGCGGATGTCTCCTGCATGCTGGCCGCAAGCTGCTCTGTCGTAGCGGAGTTATCACTGCTCTGCTCGGAGATAACTGACGAGATATCGCGAACGCTCTGAGCATTGTCATGAAGTGTGGTGGCGATCTCATTGATAGTTGTGATAATGTCTATGAATGCATTCTTAACATTGAGAACCGCAACGGCAACTTTTCCGACCTCATCGCTACGTGTCGAAAGCTTTCTTGCAACGGGATCATCCGTAAGATCAAGCTGGGCGATCTTATTGGTGCTCTGAAGGATAAGCTTGAAGGGCTTAACGATGGCAAGAGCAACAAAAATAGTGATGATAAGAAGGACCAAACCTACAAGGCAGGCACCGAGGATACAATTAATCCTGAATGTGTCGATAGCGCCGTCAAGCTCCGATTGATCCATTGTGATAACAAGGATCGAATCATTGGAAAGGATATTATAAGCCGCAAATTTCCAGGCATCATTGAAAAGGTATGTAACACACTTGGGTTCGGGACGCTCTCCCTTTGCAAGGCCTTCGACAAGTCCTCTGACAACTTCGTTTTCAACTTTTTTACCAACTTTCTCCTGTTTGGGATGATAAAGCATGAGGCCTTCTTTATCTACAATATATGCATATGATGACGAATAGCCGGATACTTTAACCTTGGCGAGGATCTTGTTGTATTCCTCATATGAAATTGTTCCCAAAGACGATACTTTTTCTTCTACATATGATCCGTATGCTATAGTTTCATCAAGCATATGATCGGAAATATTGCTATTGATCGTATCTTTCGCATTAATGACCGAGATCACGGTCAGGATCACCGAAACAGCAAGTACGGACGCAACCACAAAAAGAATTATCTTTGTGATAAGCCCCAATGAAAAAGTTTTTGTTTTAACCTTTTTACCCATAACAACCTCCTGATAAATCGATGATGTGAATTATCAGTCCACACCCTATAATAAATTATACGTTCACTATATCACATTAAACTATTATTGTAAATAATTTTCACGCAAAAAATCGAAAGTTTTATCCCAGATATCAAATTTTAAAACTTTTTGCAAATGCATATTCATGATATGGCAGATAAGAGCTGTGCTTTTGCATATCATGAATGCTTTTTAAGGTAATTCTTGGGAGTAACGATGATATCGACGGGAACATCGTGCTGAAACGAACCGATATCTTCTTCTACGATCTGAAAATCATAACCGAGAGCCATCAAGATAAATTTAACATCGGGATGTTCATTGATATACCTGTCGTAATATCCGCCCCCGTAGCCGATACGGTTAAAAGATCTGTCATAGGCGAGTCCCGGCATGATCATCAATACTTCCCTGTCGTCGGCCACTTCGCCCTCGAACGGTTCGTAAATACCCTTGAATCCGGGCATTACGCTGTCAAGACTGTCGATATAAATAAACTCCATCTTCTCCCCTATACAGAGAGGAACAGCCACCTTTTTTCCGTCCTTCCATGCCTTTTTCATGATCGCGTGAGTAGAGATCTCTTTCTCGGTCTCGAAATATATATAGATAGACGTTGCATTATTATATTCATCGCTGTCAAAAACCCTGTCAATAACCGCACGCGAGCAGCGCATCACATCAAGCTGTGTGAGGCTGCTCCTAAGGCTCATTATTCTTTTTCTTATTATCTTCTTGTTGTCCATTAAGATTCCTTCGGTTTTTTCAGTTCACCCGTAATTGAATCGATCACGTTCTCTGCAAGCTTTTTGCCCTTTTCGCATATATCGTCGGCAAATGTACAAAGCTCCTCCGCTTTTTTCCGATCCTTCATATATTTGGCATTAATATAGATATTAAGCGCAGCCGCACGCATCGATGCTTCAAGGAGGATAAGACCGGCACATGCATCGCTTATCACAAGCCTGCTTCCGTCGGTTCCCGCAACCACAGCGGCTTCGATAGCCTCAAAGCACGAATTTAAGATCGCGATCGGAACATCACATGCATTTAGATATTCTTTTTGAAGAACTTCATCCTTTTTTGCCGCTTCCTCAGGTGTACCGGAAGGAAGCGAATATGCCTTCGAAAGGGGAAGGAACGCTTTTGCGTCCCTGTCTATATCGTTAAAAAGAAGGTCCGCGTTCTTTCTGAGCTTTTCGTCCGCAGCTCTTAATGCGGGCTCCTTGTCCGCATATTTCTTTTTTCCGTACGTAAGAGCGCAAGTCATCGATGCAAGTGAAGCACCGAGCGCACCCGTAAGAGCACTCGCTCCGCCTCCGCCGGGCACGGGCTCTTTTCCGGCAAGTGCCTCAATAAAATCTTTTATTCCAAAATTTCCGGACAGATCCATCATTATTCTCCTGTTTTGTATTGTTCCGTAAGGTAAAAACTATTATTCGGACATATTTGTCAGAACAGACCGGTGATCACGCCGTTTTCGTCGATATCGATCTTTTCTGCCGCGGGAACCTTGGGAAGTCCGGGCATCGTCATGATATCTCCCGTGAGCGCTACTATAAAGCCTGCACCGGCGCTGACCTTAAGATTTCTGACTGTAATATCAAATCCCTTCGGAGCTCCTTTCTTTGTCTGATCATCGGAGAAACTGTATTGTGTCTTCGCAACACATACGGGAAGCTTATCAAATCCGTTCTCGACAAGTGCTTTAAGATCCTTCTTGGCAGGACCCGTAAAGATAACTCCGTCCGCGTGATATATCTTGGTAGCGATGAGACGAAGCTTTTCTTCGATGGGAAGTGTTTCATCATAGGAATATGTAAATCTGTCGCTTCCGTCTTCTTCCTCGCAAAGTCTGACAACCTCATCGGCAAGTTCTGTCGCTCCCTTACCGCCTTCTGCCCAGCATCTTGAGATACAGGATCTGACGCCGGCCTGAAGTACCGTATCGCGAACAACCGCAAGTTCTTCTTCCGTGTCCGTAGGGAATGCGTTTACGGCAACGACCACCGGAAGTCCGTATACTTCTTTCATGTTCGATATATGCTGCATGAGATTGGGCATACCTGCTTTAAGCGCTTCGATGTTTTCTTTTGAAAGATCTTCCTTTGCAACACCGCCATGACTCTTTAAAGCACGTACCGTCGCAACAAGTACGACCGCCGAGGGCTTAAGACCTGCGGCACGACATTTGATATCAAAGAATTTTTCGGCTCCGAGATCGGCACCGAAACCTGCTTCCGTAACAACATAATCGCCGAGTGCAAGTGCCATCTTTGTGGCCATGACCGAATTACATCCGTGTGCGATATTTGCGAAAGGTCCGCCGTGTACAAAAGCCGGAGTATGTTCAAGTGTTTGAACAAGATTGGGTTTGATCGCATCTTTAAGAAGCGCGGTCATCGCTCCCTGAGCCTTAAGGTCACCGGCAGTAACGGGCTTGCCTTCGTAATTGTAGCCTACGACTATACGCGAGATCCTGTTCTTAAGATCCGAAAGCCCGTTTGAGAGGCAAAGTATCGCCATGATCTCGGATGCAACGGTTATATCATAACCGTCCTCACGGGGTACACCGTTTGTTTTTCCGCCAAGTCCGTCGACCACATTTCTGAGCTGTCTGTCATTCATGTCGACACATCTTCTCCATGTGATGCGACGCGTATCGATATTAAGGGCGTTGCCCTGATAGATATGGTTATCGAGCATGGCCGCAAGAAGGTTGTTGGCTGCACCGATCGCATGCATGTCGCCCGTGAAATGAAGATTGATATCTTCCATCGGAACAACCTGCGCATATCCGCCGCCCGCAGCGCCTCCCTTTATGCCGAAAACAGGTCCGAGCGAGGGCTCACGAAGAGCGACCACGACATTTCGTCCGGTGAGTTTCATGGCATCGGCAAGACCTACGGTTGTGGTTGTCTTTCCTTCACCTGCGGGTGTGGGTGTGATCGCGGTAACAAGGATAAGCTTTCCTTTTTTCCCGCTACGGTCCGAGATAAGTTTCGGATCGACCTTTGCCTTATACTTCCCGTAAGCTTCGAGATAATCCTCTTCGATCCCGAGTCCTTTGGCGATCTCGCTTATGGGCATCATCTCATTTTCCTGGGCAATCTCAATATCGGTTTTGTACATTTTATTCCTCCTGAAGCGTATCCCGCTTTGTCATTTTTTCTTCGATCGGTTCTTTGCGCAATTTTACAGTGTCTTCCACTTTATCTTGTTTTCTTTGATAAGCTTTCTCACATCGCCCGCAAGGTAAAGGGATCCGGCGCAGCAAACAACGTCATTGAGTCCCGAATGCGAAAATGCGTTTTCTATCGCTTTTTGGACGCTTTCGCAAGAGGAGGCTTCCGTACCTCTGTTCTTTATATCCTCCGCAAGTTTTTCGGGGTCCTCGCCCCTCGCGTCCACCTTTACCGTATATACGCGCGATGCGTTCTCGCACATGATATCGAGCATTTTTTCAACATCTTTGTCACTGTTTATGGCTGTGATATAAGTGATCTGTTTCTTGAGGAAAAGTTTCCTGAGAGAATCGACAAGTCCTCTCATGCCGTGAGGGTTATGCGCCCCGTCGACTATGAGGTAAGGGTTTCGCTTCATAATTTCAAATCTTGCGGCCCATGTCACATTGCGAAGACCTTCAAGAACGGCACCCTCATCGATGGGAAGCTTACCCGTTACCATGATAAGTCTTATCACGGAAAGGGCGAGCGCGATATTGGAGAGCTGGTACTCTCCGCAAAGCGATACAGTTACAGGCTCGCTTATGGCACTTGTCATGATCCTGATCCCGTTGAGATCCGAAGAAACGATCCTCACATCGCTCTTCCTCGCAAATATACAGGGCGAATCAAGGAACATGCATATGGTCCTGATGACATTCATCACCTCGGGCTCCTGTTCTATGCAAACGCAGGGAATACCCTTTTTAACAATGCCCGCTTTTGTGAGCGCGATCTTTTCAACGGTATCACCAAGCTCGTTCATATGATCGAGCCCTATATTTGTGATGATGGTCATGATGGGATCGTTAATAACATTGGTGCTGTCAAATTCCCCGCCCATACCGGTTTCGAGAATAACAACATCACAATTCATATCCGAGAAGTACATGAACGCCATGGCTGTGAGCTTTTCGAATACGGTGGGAGCGTCTTCCATTTTGGAAGCGGCTTCCTCGATCTTTGCCGCAAGAGCGGTAAAATCCTCATCGGAAATATCCTTGCCGTTCACGCGTATCCTCTCATTGTATTTTTCAAGATGCGGAGACGTAAAAAGACCGCAGATAAGACCGGCACTTCTGCATACGCTGTCAAGAATGGCAGCCGTCGAACCTTTGCCGTTTGTTCCTGCGATATGAATACACGAAAGACCGTCCTGAGGATTACCGAGATATCTGCAAAGCAATCTGATCCTTTCAAGACCTTTCTTCTTTTCTTTCCACGAAGTTCCTGTGATATAGGCGAGCGCCTCATCATAGTTGTTGACCATAGTACCCTTCTCTCATTTCGACACATATTTGGCTTTTAGCCTCGAACATTACTATTATACTCTTATTTTTGAAATTTTTCATCAAAAAAAGAGCTGCAAATAAAATTGCAGCTCAAAATTTTCATATAACCAAAAATCAAAGCGAATTAACAGCCTTCTGTAAGCCCGAAACCTTACGTGCGCAAGTATTCTTGTGGAATACTCCCTTAGCACCTGCCTTATCGATATAAGCAGCGGTCTCCTTGAAGTTAGCGATTGCGGTCTCCTTGTCGCCGGCAGCCACGGCAGCAAGAACCTTCTTCTGAAGGGTCTTAACCTTGCTCTTGATCATCTTATTTCTTAAAGTCTTGGTCTTGATGACTTTGATTCTCTTCTTAGCGGATTTGATGTTTGCCAATTTAGATTCACCTCCTCTTTTGAAACGCTCCTGCGGACCGTCTCGATTTCCTCGCCCGTAACTTAGGGTACGGGACTCTTTTATTTCGCTGATGACGAATGCATGGTAAAACCGGACACGGACGTATTACCATACACAAACATAGTAATTTTAGTTAGTCCCGAATGATTTGTCAATAGCAAATTTATCATTCATCACCGTATTACGTTAATTTTGATCATTCGTCGTCCGAAAGCTTAAGAACAGCCATGAACGCCTTTTGAGGGATCTCGACATTACCGAATGTCCTCATGCGCTTTTTGCCTTCCTTCTGCTTCTCGAGGAGCTTCTTCTTACGAGTGATATCACCGCCGTAGCACTTGGCGAGGACGTCCTTGCGCATGGCCTTTACGGTCTCTCGCGCGATGATCTTGCTACCGATCGTTGCCTGGATCGGGATCTCAAAGAGCTGACGGGGGATCTCGTCCTTAAGCTTCTCGCACATCTTCCTTGCGCGCTCATAGGCGTTATCCGCATGGATGATGAACGAAAGTGCGTCAACCTCTTCCTTGTTTATCAATATGTCAAGTTTCACAAGCTTCGAAGGAACGTAGCCCTTGAGCTCATAATCGAACGACGCATATCCCTTCGAACGTGATTTGAGCGCGTCGAAGAAATCGTAGATGATCTCGTTAAGAGGCAGCTCGTACTTGATGAGCGCTCTGTTCGACTCTATGTACTCTATGCTCTTGTAGATGCCGCGTCTGTCCTGACAGAGTGTCATGATCTGTCCGACGAACTCCTTGGTAACGATTATGTCGGCGTTGACGAACGGTTCCTCCATGTGCTCGATCTCGGAAGGATCGGGCATGTTTGCGGGGTTCGTGATGGTAACCATCTCGCCGTTTGTCTTAAATATCTTATAGATAACGCTCGGTGCGGTCGTGACCAGATCAAGTCCGTACTCACGCTCAAGTCTTTCTTCTATTATCTCGAGGTGGAGAAGTCCGAGGAAACCGCATCTGAAACCGAAACCGAGAGCTATGGAAGTCTCGGGCTCGTACATGAGCGAAGCGTCGTTGAGCTGGAGCTTCTCAAGTGCGTCCCTGAGATCCTGGTACTTCGATCCGTCAGCCGGATACATACCGCAGTAAACCATCGGGAGCACTTTCTTGTAGCCGGGGAGTGCCTCGGGCGCGGGGCGGAGTGCCTCCGTGACCGTATCTCCGACACGCGTGTCGCTAACGTTCTTAAGGCTCGCCGTGATGTAACCTACACTTCCGGCGGAGAGCTCGTCGCACGGTATAAACGTTCCGGGTCCGAAGATACCGACTTCAACAACCTCGGCCTCGGCTCCGGTTGCCATCATCCTGATCCTCGTGCCCTTACGGACCGTGCCGTCCATGACACGCATGAACACGATAACGCCTCTGTACGAATCGTAAAGCGAGTCAAAGATGAGCGCTTTTAGGGGTGCCGTTTCATCGCCCTTAGGCGCGGGGATCTTATTAACGATCGCTTCAAGCACGTCTTCAATGTTTATGCCGTTCTTGGCGGAGATCCTGGGCGCGTCCTGGGCCTCTATTCCGATCACGTCTTCTATTTCCTGAGCGACCTCATCGGGGCGTGCGCTCGGAAGATCGATCTTGTTGATGACCGGAACGATCTCGAGGTCGTGGTCGATTGCAAGATATACGTTTGCAAGCGTCTGAGCCTCGATGCCCTGAGCGGCATCTACCACAAGCACTGCTCCCTCGCAGGCAGCGAGTGAACGTGACACTTCGTAGTTGAAATCGACATGACCGGGAGTATCGATAAGGTTAAGTATGTACTCTTCGCCATCCTTTGCCTTATAGACGGTCCTTATGGTCTGCGCTTTTATCGTAATACCGCGTTCACGCTCAAGATCCATGTTGTCGAGCACCTGCTCCTGCATCTCACGCTGTGTGAGAAGGCCGGTGAGCTCGATGATCCTGTCGGCAAGAGTCGATTTACCGTGATCGATATGTGCGATTATGCAGAAATTTCTGATCTTAGATTTGTCCATTTATAACCTTCCGTCGATGTAACGTATCATTCTTCGTTAAGAACGAATTCTTTCTCGATCTTTGTAGCCGTCGCATTTAAGATATCGCTCTCGTAGAGTTCGATAAGACCTTCATCGACAGCCTTCGCGATATGAGGATCGAGCGGAAGCTTCTCAAGTACTTCAAGACCGTATTTGGCTGCCATCTCGTCAACGTGGCTCTCACCGAACACGGAGATCTTCTTGCCGCAGTCGGGACACTCGATGTAGCTGTAGTTCTCAACGATTCCGAGGATCGGGATCTTCATCTGTTCTGCCATGTTAACGGCCTTTCCGACTACCATGCTGACAAGTTCCTGAGGGCTTGTCACAACGATTATGCCGTCAACGGGAAGTGACTGGAATACCGTAAGAGGCACGTCACCTGTTCCGGGAGGCATATCGACAAAAAGGAAGTCGATATCCGACCAGACAACATCTGTGTAGAACTGCTTTACAACGCCTGCGATAACGGGTCCTCTCCAGATAACGGGAGCATCCGCATTCTCAAGCATCATGTTTACGGATATGATATCGATACCCTGCTGTGTGCTGCAAGGCATGATACCGAACTCCGAACCGAAGAGCTTACCCTTAAGTCCGAATGCGGCGGGGATCGAAGGTCCCGTCACATCTGCGTCAAGGATACCTACTTTGTAGCCTTTTCTCATCATCTGTACAGCGAGGAAAGACGAAACAAAGGACTTACCTACGCCGCCCTTTCCGCTCACTACGCCTATTATCTTCTTAATGCTGCTGTGCTCGTTTGCCGCTACGCGGAAGCTCTCAAATCCTCCCTGTTCTCTCGAAGAACATGCCTCGCCGCAAGTACTGCAGTCATGTGTACATTCACTCATTTTGTTTTCTCCTTCTGTTTTTCTCCTGTTTTTCCATAAAACAGTTATATCTGCGGCCCTTCAAAAACAAAACGATCATATCATCCGCCTATGAAGAAACGCGGGGGTCCCCCGTTTATACCGAATAATCAGTCGAATCCGCACGTAAAAGTCCCGTTACACCGGTTCTGACCATTTCGATTATTTTATAATCTACCAAAAGTTTGAGGAACGAGTCAAGCTTATCCTGATTTCCCGTAAGTTCCATCATGATGGAATCATTGGAAACATCAACTACTTTTGCGTGGAAGATCTCCGCGATCGTCATGATCGCACCGCGCTTTTTGATATCGGTCGCAACTTTAATGAGCATAAGTTCGCGGCATACCGAATCACGGCTCGTAAGAGTCGTGATGCTTATGACATCCTCAAGCTTATCAAGCTGATTCTGGATCTGGGTAAGTATCTGCTCGTCGCCGTCCGCAACAACCGTCATACGAGACTGCTTGGGATCCTGTGTCTCGGCAACGGTAAGGCTGACGATATTGTAGCCTCTTCTGCTGAAAAGACCCGAAACGCGGCTTAAGACGCCGGAGGTGTTCTCAACAAGGATCGACATGACTCTGCGCATAAAGTCCTCCTTATGGTAAATTTGTGAAGATTGATCTTTTGCTTTGACTGTGATGATAAATGATCGATTTTTCCCTGATAATACGTTAATACGGGGTGATCATTTTTTCATAAGTTTGACCATGACGGCTTTCTGTGCATGAAGTCTGTTCTCGGCCTCTTCGAAGATCTCTTTGGCGTGAGCCTCAAATACCTCATCGGTGATCTCCTCTCCGCGGTGTGCGGGGAGGCAGTGAAGGATCATGCAGTCCTTGGCCGTTGTGCTCATAAGCTTGTCATCAACACAGAAGTCCTTAAATACCTTTGCACGTTCTTTTGCTTCGTCTTCCTGACCCATCGAAGCCCAGACATCGGTATAGATAACATCCGCATCCCTTGCGGCAGCGTATATATCGTCCGTAACGGTAAGATTTCCCTTCTTTGATGCCCACTCGCAAAGAGCCGCATCGGGACGGTATGTATCGGGACATCCGATAGCAACATCCATACCCGTAAGGATACCGCCCGCGATAAGAGAATTGGCCATATTGTTGCCGTCACCGATAAATGCAAGCTTAAGGCCCTTAAGGCTCTTCTTAAACTCCCTTATGGTCATAAGATCCGCAAGAACCTGGCAGGGATGGCAATAATCGGTAAGACCGTTAATGATCGGGATAGATCCGAATGAAGCAAGTTCCTCAACATCGTGCTGTGCATATGTACGGATCATGATACCGTCAACATAGCGCGAAAGAACTCTTGCGGTATCGCGAATGGGCTCACCGCGTCCGAGCTGGATATCATCCTTCGAAAGGAAAAGCGCGCTTCCGCCAAGCTGGTACATACCGACTTCGAAAGAAACACGTGTACGTGTCGACGATTTTGTAAAAATCATTCCGAGAGTCTGTCCCTTAAGATGCTGGTGAGGGATCTTGTGCTTGTTCT
>CAMIZL010000047.1 GCA_946403295.1 uncultured Clostridia bacterium
CTACCGGGCGGATTCGGGACTTTAACCCGTTAGAAACGTGCGCCGCTAGGCGCACACGCAAAGAACCCGTGAAGGAAAACCTTCACGGGTTCAGCGGAGAAGGAGGGATTTGAACCCTCGCGCCGCGCAAACGACCTACACCCTTAGCAGGGGCGCCTCTTCGGCCTCTTGAGTACTTCTCCGGATGTCGAACTTTCAACAAATATTCAGTTCACGGCTTTCGCAAACCGCACGTATGATATTATCAAACACTACTGCTTTTGTCAAGAAAAAGAATCGGAACATCAACTTTAGTCAAACAAAAAACGTACAGCTTAAAACCGTACGTTTTTCACGTTCCTAGGCGGATTCGAACCGCCGGCCTTCCGCTTAGGAGGCGGACGCTCTATCCTGCTGAGCTATAGAAACATTAACCACGAGGCTTATCTTATCATAGCTGTTCATAAAGGTCAAGGATTACTGAAGCTGATGAAGGTTCTCATTTGTTTTTCCGTTCGGAGTTCTTTTGGTTGACTTTTGTATAGTAAATAGTTACTGTGTTAAGCAATACTATTGGGGGAGGACAGGATTATGACAAGATATATTCTGGCACAATGGAAGAAACACTTGTTGTTATTCTCGATTGTCGTGTTCTGCTTTACGATTTCGGGATTGGTTCTTGCGATTGGGGTCGGTATTGCAGTCGAAAACAGCAAGCTGGTGAGCGATTCTTCTTCCGGCGATCTGGAGGACCAGTCTCTGATACATATTCGGTCAGATGATCAATCCCCCCTGTCTATGGCTCTGATAAAACCCCTGTCCCGGTTTGGCGAGGTTCAGGTATTAAACATGCCTTCGATTGAAATCAACAAAACCAAAGTTTTCCCTGTGCCCGTTTTTTTTGAAAAAGAAGAAGATTGGCATATCCCCTTGATCAAAGGAACATATTTAGACGGCCATGACAAATCCGTCATCATAGGCAAAGTAGCCGCTGAGAAGCTGGATCTGACGGAAGGATCTGTTCTCGATATACAGGGTCAAGCTTTATTTGTTAAAGGAATTGCAGGCCGGATCAACCGTAATACACAGTGGGACGATACGATTTACATGTGGTTTGATACATACGATGACCTGTTTGGATCGTTTCCGCTGAACGAAAGCAATTCGCTTCAATGCTTGATCAAATCCGGAAAAAAAGAACTGAACGAAAACTTCCTTCTTCTTTCCGACGAGTATAAAGAGAAAGGCCTTCGACTTTACAATGAACCTCTTAAAGAGTCTCTTGGCCAAACTTCGGTAACCAACTCCGTATATATGACTATGATCGGCTTTGTATTGGTTACACTGATCATTTTGCTCAACATTATAAATATTATATACTATTGGTTCCTTGAGCGCAGAAAAGACCTTGCTGTTCTAAAGTCACTCGGCGCCGATAACAGATACCTTTTCAAGTGGCTTGTTATTGAAATGATCACTATTGTATCTATTGGAGAACTATTAGCGAATGTGATTTATCTGTCTGTTTGGTATATATGTGGAAATAGGCTTCCGGGAGACATTAACGCTTCCGTTTCTCCCTTGCATTTCCTTATAGCTCTTTTTGCATCCTATGTTACCGGTTTATTTGTTGCATGGTTTCTGAACCGAAGATGCATCTTTGTTGACCCGGTAATAACGCTAAAATCAAACTAAACCAACTCCGAGGAATTACAATGACAGAACTGTTAAGATTCTTTTTAAATCAACAAAAAAAACGGCACCTGTTGACATGTTTGCAATATGTCATCGGTACTTTCGCCGTTCTGATCAGTCTTTCTTTTAGTAATAGCGCTGATTTCATGACAAGAATAATTAATAGCATTATTGATCCCACGGTTGTACAAATTTCCATGACTGACTCTAACGAAATGCACAAGGAAGGTTTTTTTCCTATTATGCATACATTGGACGATCAAATCGGATCAACCGTTGAAAACACCGGAGCTCTTGTATTTGAAAAAGAAACTTGTTCCATGGAAGCCAATCCGGACAATGTATCGGTAATCGTTCTCAATAAAAACTGGAAAAACTACTCTCAATATGCCGAGCTGTTCACTGGGAGCTTCTTCTCCGAAAACGGCGCTCCCTGCTTGCCGGCTTTTATCGGATATGGTTATCACGACCTTTTTCCCGATGACAAAGATACAACCCTTACATTTTATAAAGAAGCAGCTCCACAGTCCTTTATAATCCGCCCAATTAGGTATCTCGACAGTGATGATTACTTTTTTTCGGGTGGAGCAATTCCTGTAACGGAGTCTATAGACGTTGCTCAAAAATTTATCCTGGTTCCCGAAACAGATACCTATGCTTTCGATAATTCGTCGTACATGCGTAATCTGCTTATGCCGGAAGGGACCTCCAAAAATGACACAGTAGAACTCATTCGTTATTATGCAACTATTAACGGATTATCATTATCAAAACGTTCTGTTGAATCCGCAATGAAGGATCTAAGTGATCGCGCGAAACCCTTCATTATAATCACTTTGGTCTTCTCAGGGCTTCTGCTTTTCCTGTCCTCCATAGGCTGTATGGGGGTTATGTTAGTGAACATATCCTTCCGTAAGAAAGATTTTTCCTTACTGATGTCCATGGGGCTACGCAAAAAAACGCTTTCCCTTCTGCTACTGATGGAAGGCTTGATGGTTTCTGTTGTGGGTTATATGGTCGGAGTTCTTTTGTTTGAGCTCTTTACTCTTATATGGGTTGATAACCCTCTCTTTAAACCATCGCCCTCAGCATTTTTGATCACTTTTTTGATCACATCGGCGGCCGGACTCATAGGTGAAGCTATCCCCATAAAAACAGTCTCTGCCCTCGACCCCATAAGAATAATAAAGGAGAAGAACTGACAATGGAAAAAATCCTTCTGAAAAACATTAGTAAAACGTTCGACTTAGCCACCGAACAAAAGGTTCTTGATAACCTTAACCTCGAGATCGCAAGCGGTGAAATGCTCGCAATCACAGGGGTATCAGGTTCAGGCAAATCTACGCTCCTTTATATCCTGGGGTTGTTGGATCATGACTTCGAGGGTGAATATTATATAGATGATAAATCGATACAATCTTTATCAGATAAAGAGCTTTCTTTGTACCGAAGCAAGTCCGTTGGATTCGTCTATCAGGATTTCAATCTGATAAAAGAACTTTCCGCCATTGATAATGTTGCCATGAGTTTAAAGATCAACAATCTTGTGCTTGATCGCAGATCGCGCCTGTCTCGGAAAGAAATCTACGAAAAAAGTACGGAAACATTGGAAAAACTTGGACTTAAAGATCACATGAAAAAACATCCCGGTCAACTCTCGGGAGGGCAACAGCAAAGGGTTGCGATCGCAAGATCGATCGTGAAAAAACCTGATATGATCCTTGCTGACGAACCTACCGGCGCACTGGACAGAAAAACAAGTGCGGATATCATGAATTG
Source organism: uncultured Clostridia bacterium (assembly GCA_946403295.1). GTDB lineage: Bacteria > Bacillota > Clostridia > Lachnospirales > Lachnospiraceae > RUG11977. Next base: position 3,454 of record CAMIZL010000047.1, read on the forward strand.
TCTGTTGGGATTGAACGACGAAGGCATGACAATAATAATAGTTACTCACGACAATGAGATCGCCGGAAAATGCCGCCGAAAGGTAAAGCTGGTTGACGGAGTTCTTGTGTAGAAACTCCCATCCGGAAATATGCAGGTATTGTACAATATGGTAGTTGGATTTCAACTACCGTAACTAACCTTGATAGAGAGAACATGGCACAGAAATGGGGATATTAAGGAGTTACTCTAACATGAAACGCAAGAACATATTTATAATTCTAGGCAGTGTTTTGACTGTATCTGTTGTCCTTTTGTTATCTATAATGGCAACTCTTTCTAATGACGATGAATATAAAGTAGTAACCATTAACTGCGACAGAGTGTCTTATGAATCCCTGTCTGAAATTGAGGAACGAGCCGATGTTATTGTTGAAGCAATTATCGGGGAAGATCAAGGTCAAGAAGTATCATCTCATTATGACTATGATATAAAGAAAGAATTGCCAAATGGCGGTTATACAAAAAAATCTATAACGATCACCAACGTATACAAAGGGGATATAGAGGTCGATGATATACTTCTTTTTTTACATGACTACTATAAATGGACATATGAAGACGGAACCAAACAATTGATTACCACTTCCGCCTTCAGTCCTGTTAAAGAAGGCGATAAATATCTGCTTTTTTTGCACAAGGAAAGTAATAAAGAAGGGTACAGTTCTGTAGGCGATTATCTCGGCATATATCCTTTGACTGAAATTATACACTTCGCAAAAGACCAAAAAACAACTGACTTTTCATATATATATGATTTATACAAAGCAGATAATATGGATAAAATTATAGCGCTGTATGATGAAGTGGTCAGGAAATATTATATATAATCTTTCCTCTCATCTAATCAGGGCCTTCCTTTTTGGGGAGGCCCTGATTAATTAAAGCTTGAGTCTATGCTCGACAAATATGTTGCCCTGGCTTTATAAGACTCTCCCTGCCGGGCATTACAGGCTGATAGAACAAATAGAAGAATTTAACCCCTATTTGGAGAACTTAACGGTTGACACTTTTTATATTGCTACAGAGTTTGATTACCCATATCAATTTTAAACTCTTCCCTCCGCTGCCTCTATCACGTGCTTGCAAAGAACCGCTGTCGTTACGTTGCCCACGCCTCCGGGAACGGGGGTGATGGCGCCGACGATATCATGAGCTGCATCAAAGTCAACATCGCCGCAGAGATTGCCGCTTTCATCAACGTTTATGCCGACATCGATGACGGTCTGCCCGGGGCAGAGATACGATGCCGTTACGACCTTCGCCTTTCCCGCTGCCGCAACGATGATATCGGCTCTCTTCGTAATCTCTTCCATGTTAACAGTCTTCGTATGACAGATCGTCACGGTGGCATTTGCCGACATCAGAAGCATTGCCACCGGACGACCGATAACAAGACTTCTTCCGATCACCGCAACATTCTTTCCTTTCGGATCGATCCCGTAAAAGCTTAAAAGCTCCATTACTGCCTGGGCTGTGCAGGGCGCGTAACCGGCTCCCTTGCCCGTAAATACTGTTGCAAGGGATGCCTGCGTCATGCAGTCTGCGTCTTTCTTAGGATCAAGGAGCTCACAGATCTTTCTCTCATCGAGGTGCTTCGGGAGCGGCCTGAACATAAGCGCTGCATGGACCGAAGAATCCTCATTGATCTTTATGATCTCGGCCTCAACTGCTTCCTGCGAGGCATCTGCGGGAAGAATGATCCGGCGGGGTGTCACACCTGTCTTCTCACACCGCGAAAGTATCCCTCGTTCGTAAGAAAGATCCGCTTCGTTCTCTCCCACTCTGAGGATGGCAAGCGTCGGATTAACGCCTGCCGCTTTAAGCTTGTTTGCTCTCTCGAGGAGCTCCTCGCTCATCTGCTTCGCTACCGGTGCGCCTTTTAAAATCTCTGCCATGATTCTATCCTTTCTGGTTACTTGTCATACATTTCGTTTGTCAGGTTCCAGAGCAGCGTATAAAACTTCTTTCCGGTCCTGCCCGTAACCTTTAGCCCATGATCCTTTTGAAACGCCTTTACGGCCTTTTCCGTGCCTTTGCCGAACGATCCGTCGATCCCATTTTTATAGTACCCGAGCTTTTCAAGCCTTCTCTGCATGTTCCTGATGAGTGTCGACGACTGCTGCGGTGACGTAAGCTCATACTTTTTGAACGGACTTCCGTTGTTGTACGAAAGCATGTCGAGCCCCGTGTACTGGAAGTGCATCGTATCGGTGCAGATCGCGTAATCACCGCCCCAGTGCCAGCCGTGTGCCTCAAAGATGTCGCGCACATTCTCAGTTATGTAGTATGGGTTCTTCGGGTCGCGCAGATCGTTCCCGGCTCCCACGTAATAATCGTTTTCGATCATGTTTATGTCGATCGCTGCACCATAGGCGTGAGCGCTCATACACGTAACCGTCTCAAGAAACGGACCCGAGACTTCGCCGCGCGAGTTCCAGCGGAAGCCGACCAGAGTGTTGATCGGGAACTTCTCGGGGAGGGCGTAGATCTCATCGAAAATCTGCTTCACATCCTCAGCGAGAGCCTTATGAACGGTTATGTTCCTCGAAGAAGGATACTTCGCGCCCCTTGAATCAATGAGATAACACGGAACCTTCACGGTCGTCATATTACCGAGCGCCGCACTCTTCGTTTCGAAGCCTGCCGGCTTATCATCGACCGTAAAGAGCTTCTTATCCGTTCCGAAAAGGAGTTTATAGCGCTCTTCGTCCGTGTAATCCGCGAGGGACTTTTTCTGCGAGCCGCTTGTGTCGGCGGTGTAGCACACAGTCTTTTTCCCGGTTCCGTACGTTGTCTCGGCTCCGGCTTTTGTCTCTGATTTTTCACTTGCCGAAAGGATACCCGTCGTTATCCCGGAAGAACCGGGCAAATCCGAAACAGAGATAATATCCGCACGGGCGGGAACCGCACCCGAAAGAAGAAGCAAGATGCTTCCCGCAGTTACAAGTGCAGTTCCGAACCCGTTTCTCTTCATGTGTTCTCTCCTGTTGATACACAACGTATATCATTCAAATATCATGCTGCTTTCCGGTTTTCGAACTCTTATCCGTTAAACCCCGGAACTTACATTTTTTGTTCCGGACGTTTCCGGTGCCTCAAGTGCCTCATTTTTCTTTATATATTGAGTCCACTTGATGTTGCCGTATGTCGTGTTTGTAAAGTATCCGATGTCATAAACAAGGAGCACCCACTGTCCCGAAAGGATCCTTACAACTGTATCCACGGCGGTGAAGATGTGCCATGTCCACCAGGAATCCCTCGAGCGGAAGAACATAAGTATTCCGTCGATAATCGCCATAACAAACAGTGAAGAATCGAGATATGCGAACACTGTATAAACGATCTCCTTAACATCTGCAACAAGTGAAGGATTATAATATAAGATTATTTTCTCAAGTATATTGTCTTCATAATAATCTGTTTCCGGTCCGTACTTTCCGAGAAGATACCCTCCTGCAATCGTTATTGCTACGGTCGAGATCAAAATGACCGCTGTCTGCCATTTTTTAAGTCTTCTGATAACGGTGATCTCTTTGTCTTTTCTGTCTTTATGCTCATTCCAAGCGAAATATCCGAGCGTATGAGCGGGAATCCAGTAAATAAGCGCTGCAAACATTGACAAATACTGGGTTTTCGTCATCAGATAATATGCGACCGTTACCACCTCTACTGAGTTGTAAATAAGGAATGCCGACTTCCTCTGCTTTGAGAACAAAAGCTCACAAAACAGTCCGACGATCGTGATGAAGATGCACATCACGTTAAGGAGCGTACCGCTCCATCCGTTCGAATCCTTCTCGGGCCAGATAAGGCCGGCTCCGATTGCGAGGATTATCATAGCAAGCATCCACAATTTTTCATATGTGGAAAAATCGTACCGTATCTTATGTATCGATAATTTTATTAAATTATTTATTTTGCGTATTATTTTCATATATTGTTCACCTCTTGGGAAGCGGTCTTCCTCTTCCGTTTCTCTTTTCTATACGCCACCGGCGCAACGGCGCATGTAACTATAGTTTATTTGAAAGCATACTCTAAGCCACGGTATCACGGAACCCGTTATACCGGCATACCAAAACTGCCGCAAAGAGAACTTCTCTTTCCGGTCATTGATCATAAACTATAATTACAGGGCGGGGAATTGGGGCGTCGTGCCCTTCCTGTCCCGGGTCCGTGAAAACGTTTGCCGTGAAGGCCAAGGTGGTACTCCCGATGCACGGACAGGAACCCGACAAAGAATAACGGGCTGTTGTCGATCTTTTTCATGCCGGTCACTCCTGCCTTGCTCCAAGAACCTTCGAGAATGCGGTTATCATCCCGATCCTGCCGTATTCGTAAGTGAGTCCGCCCTGGATATAAACGCGGAAAGGCTCCACTACGGGCGCATCACAGGTAAGCTCTATCGTCGAGCCCTGTGCAAAGGTTCCGGCCGACATGATCTCGTCATGAGGATATCCCGGCATCTCACAGGGTACTGCCTCAAACATGGAATCAACGGGCGAAACCGACTGAAGTGCCTGGCAGAAAGCTATAAGCTCTTCCGCCGAGCGCAGGTTAAAGGTCTGTATAAGGTCACTGTGCTTCTCGAAAGGACCGGGCTTAACACTCTCAAACCCGAGCTCCTCTGCGAGGAATGCAGCAAACACAGCAGTCTTTACAGCATTCGCAACTGTACGGGGTGCCATGTAAAGACCTTTTAAGAATTTAAGATTCTGATTATAGTTTGCGCCGAGGAACTTTCCGATCCCGGGCGCCGTGAGTCTGTCCGCAACCTGCGCGATGAGATCCGCACGTCCCGCAACATAACCGCCGGAGGTAGCGATACCGCCGCCGAGGTTGTGCATGAGCGAACCGGCCATAACATCCACCCCGACCTCTGTGGGCTCCTGCTTGCAGACAAGCTCTCCGTAGCAGTTGTCACACATGATTATTGTTTCGGGAGAGACTTTCTTAACAAGCTCACAAGCTTCCTTAATCTTTTCGAGAGAAAGACCGCGTCTGTGGGAATATCCGCATGAACGCTGGATCTCGACCATGCTCACGCCGCCCTTCTTGAGCCTTGTTTCGATAGCGGCGAGATCGAAGTCGTCTCCCATAAGATCGATCTCTTCGTACTTGATCCCGTTACGGATGAGCGAGAGAGGCGAATCGCCTCTTTTTCCTACGATCTCCTCCAGGGGATCGTAAGGAGCGCCGGTTATCGCAAGCAGGGTATCTCCGGGATGCAAAAGCCCCGAAAGAGTGAGCCAGATCGCATTTGTCCCCGACATGATGTGAGGACGAACGAGAGCGTCTTCGCTACCGAGAACCTGTGCGAAAACCGCTTCTATCTTGTCACGCGCTTCATCAAAGAAGCCGTAGCCGTTGATCTCGGCGAAATCACTGTAGCTCACACCGTTGTCGATGAAAGCCTTCAGTACCTTTCGCGAGTTGTACATACATGTGTCTTCAATTTCCGCCATCTGCGCAGCAAGGACAGTCTCTGCCTTTTCTGCCGCTGCGGCTACTCTGTCATTTATACAAAATTCCATTATTTAACTCCGTTTCTTGCAAGAAACTCCTCAAACGTCGTGCCCTCCGAATCGATGAGCACCGTCACAGGGAAATCCTTAACCACCATGCGTCTTATTGCTTCTGTTCCGAGGTCGTCATAAGCGATCGTCTCGGACTCAACTATACATTTCGAAAGGAGCGCTCCGGCGCCGCCGGTCGCACCCATATATATTGCTTTGTTCTTAATTATTGAAAGACGGACATCCTCGCTTCTTCTGCCCTTCCCGATCATGCCTTTCATGCCGAGATCGAGGAGCGTGGGGGTGTACTTGTCCATGCGGCCTGCCGTTGTGGGGCCCGCAGACCCGATAACCTGTCCGGGACGTGCCGGTGTGGGTCCGAGATAGTAGATGACCGCATCCTTAAGGTCGAGAGGGATCTCTCCTCCGCCTTCGATCTGCTCGCAAAGACGCTTATGTGCGGCATCGCGCGCCGAATACACCGTACCGTTCAGGTACAGGATATCGCCTGTCTTGATGCTTTCAAGATCTTCTTTTGTGAAGGGGAGATTGATCACTCTTTCCATGTCTTCTTCCTGTTCCGCCGTGTTTCGGGGGATACGCACCTGCGTCCTCCGCATTTCGCACGTCCTGACTTTTCTGTTTAATCTATCCTTGGGCGTCGTCTAATTCCGCATTTCAGGAATACCCGTATTTGCAGGCTTATCAAGATATTTCTGCCCGACTCATAATACTATGTATTTCGGTATTTGGCAACAAAAAACTGCTCTTTTGAGCTCGTGCGGAACATATTCTGACATATTATTCCATAACTAATTATGATAGAATTGTTTTAATGATAATTACAGACAACCGACGAGGTACATATGAAGATTGAGCATATAGCTATGTTTGTGAATGATTTGGAAGCCGCGAGAGATTTTTTTGTAAAATATCTCGGAGGTTTATCAAACAATGGTTACCATAACACATCAACCGGATTCAGATCCTACTTTATCAGTTTTGATGACGGTTCAAGACTTGAGCTCATGAACAAGCCTTCCATGGAGGATCCGGTAAAATCGTTAAACCGCACCGGATATACCCATCTGGCTTTTTCTGTGGGAAGCGCAGAAGAAGTAGACCGTCTGACCAAACAGTTCCGCGAAGACGGGTTTGAAGTGCTGCGCGGTCCCCGAACTACGGGCGATGGCTATTATGAGAGCTGCATTGTCGGATTTGAGGGCAACCAGATAGAGATCACCGTTTGACTTTAAGTAAATAAACACTGGAGACGAACATGAATATTGAATATAAGAAACTGTCGGAAAACGAACTTCCCCGGATTATCAAAATGAGAATAGATCAGCTGACGGAGGAATACACCTCGGAAGGCAGAACCGTGCCTGCAGATGTAGACCTCGAAACCTCCCTCATGAACTTTTATAAAAAGAATCTGGCTGCGGGCACATATGTATCATGGCTTGCTTTTGACGGGGACAAAATCGTGGGAACAAGCGGGATGTCGTTCGCCGAAAAGCCGCCTTACTTCACCTGCCCCTCCGGGAAGCTCGGTATCCTGTCAAGCATGTACACCGACCCGGATTACAGAAGGATGGGGATCGCCACACAGCTGCTTGACAGAGTGGTTAAAGAAGCAAAAGACTACGGCTGCGGAACGATCTATATCACCGCTTCGGATATGGGCGTCAAGCTCTATGAAGCATACGGTTTTAAGCATAACGGCAATTTTATGCAGTTGAATTTCTGAGTGCTTGAAATGCTTATGGAGAAGGGAGAAATCACTATGTCAACCGACAAGAAATCAACAATTGGAGTTTTCAGTCCGTCTTATGTGACAATATATAATTCCCCCGAGTCGGCCGAACGGGCTGAGAACTTTTTATCGGATAACGGGTTTGCGATCAGGCATGGCAAGTTATGGGGTAAAAAAAGAGCTTTTCGTACGGGAACTCCACAGGAGAGGGCAGACGAATTCAATGAGCTGCTATATGATCCTGAGGTTGATATTCTGATGGCGAGCGTTGGCGGTATAGTTACAAACGGGATGCTTCCCTTTATAGACTACGAGTATTATGTGAAAAATCCGAAGCCTGTTGTGGGAATGTCGGATGTGACGGCGTTACTTTTGGCCATATATGCAAAAACAGGCACTCCAACATATTATGGATCAAACTTTGTAACAAGCTATGCAAGACTGAGTCCCTATCGAGATATTGCACGGAAAAGCCTGTGCGAGGTGCTGAACTTTAAGGGAAGTTATGACTACTCAGCACCGGATTTCTATTCTGATGAAGTAGTTGAATGGACAAAACCGCTGACAGAGGAGAAGCAGATTCCCAATAAGATCATTACCTTACACGGAGGAAAAGCCAAAGGCAGGCTTATCGGCGGTAATCTCTGGACGATTATGAAAATATGGGGAACTCCGTATATGCCCGAGATTAAACGAGGAGACATTCTGTTTATAGAAGATACCGAGTCAGGCGCCGATCTCTTGGAAAGTTTTTTGGGACAGCTGACATTATGCAGAGTCTTTGAACCGCTCGGCGGATTGATCATCGGCAAGTTCCGGCAATATGATGACTGCGAAACAGAAAAAACAGTTTATGATTTCATCTATGACTATATCGGGAAACCGGATTACCCCGTCCTTGCAGAATGCGATTTCGGCCATTGTGCGCCTATGCTTACTATCCCAATCGGAATCACGGCAGAATTGGACGCTGATAAACAGTTGCTACGATTACTGCAGTAGAGAACTAAGGCGAACGAAACCAATACGGCTGAGCCCCGAAGATAGGACGGACTT
>CAMIZL010000048.1 GCA_946403295.1 uncultured Clostridia bacterium
GTGCGTTCCGATCCCGACCTCAAGGTCCTTAAAGACGTTGTCCGTGATATAGACATTCTTGTTGGGCGTCCTGTCGTAGCTTGTCCATCCCTGAACGAAACCGCCCGTATTGCTGTCCGGAGTATCAATGTTTATGGCCTCTTTGTGGCCGCTCGAGGTTGCCGTATATCCCGTGAACCAGTTATATGAAATATCAACGTCGCGCGAGGCATCCATTTCGATGAAATGAAGACCGTTGACATTCTTAAAATACAGCCCCGAGATCTTAACATTTTTATTATGACACATCATGATCGCGGTGCATTTTATGCCCGCGAGGTCTATACCGCTTATGCCCTCGCCGATAAAGCGGATATCATGCTCTCCGCCGTAGCCTTTGAATTTCTTTGATGTATGGGAAGCCGCAACACACTGGAAAAGAGATGTCGTCGCGCTGAGCGCCTTTGTATTTGTGTTGTCGATCTTTTTCACGACCGCTCCGTCCTCAAAAAGGACCGTTGTGTTTGACGGAACGCAAAGAGTCGCGATCACGGGATATTCTCCCTTTTTGAGAACGAGCATCCCGCCCCCGCACGTGTCGAGGCGTTCAAGATAAGAACGCAAAAGGAAATAACAAGCCGTATATTTGTTGTAATCACCACGGGTGACGTAGCGGTTCAGGTAGGGTGACGAATCGGGATGAACGACAAAACATTCTCCCTTTCCCTCATAGATCCTGATCTCCTGTTTTTTGACCTTACCGAGAGATTCGGCCTCGAGGGTTATGATGCCCGCTTTCTTTGCGTGCAGAACGCAGGAAGTCGCATCGACCGGTTCGATGCTTGCGTACTGAGCCCCCGTGAGCCTGAACGTAACGGGGCCTTCATATCCTTTACGCTTTACCGAATAAACGGTGTCGCTTCCCGCGAACACGCCTTCGGGGAATTCATCGAGTTCAAAATACGGCTTTTTAACCGTAACGACCATGGTACATTTTGTTTTTTCTTTTTCCCGGGTAACCGTGGCGGTTATCGTTACCTGTCCCGCCGCAACGGGCGTCACTATGCCGTCCGCATCGATCTTCGCGATCTTTTTGTTACTGCTTTTATATTTTACCGTCGCTTCGTCATCAATGTTTATGAGACAGCTGTAGTACGGCTCATAGTCGACATATATGGTAGCCTTTTTTTCAGAAAATGAAACTGCCGGCATCTCTCCGGCCTCATCGGCTCCGGCCGTTTGCGGCGCGCAAAAAAGAATTGCCGCAACCAGAGCAACCGCAAAACATATATATTTGACCGATCTCATAAATTCGTTTCCAATCATATCGTTTCCTTGATCCGGGATTTTATTTCTACGGTGTATTATACTTCCATCGCTTTATGCATGTCAAAGTCGCGGAGCCGGTTTTGTCACCGCAGTCGCTTCATGTCACAGAGATATGCTTGCGGCAAACTCGCGGAGCCGATTTTGTTGACACATTCTCTTTATGGGACTAGAATTACAGTTACCCGGAAGCAAACCGTAACTACAGACAAAACACAAAGGACATTTCTTATGCATATCACACTTACAGGAAACCTCGGGAGCGGTAAATCAACCATAAGCAAGATCTTCTCCGAACAGGGATATGAGATCTATTCGACGGGAAAGATCCAGCGTACTCTTGCGGCCGAAAGAGGTCTCACGGTACTTGAGATGAACAAGCTCATGGAAACCGACCACTCCTTTGACAACATAATCGACGAGACAACAACAAGACTTTCAAAAGAACACTCGGAGGACCTCTTCTTTGATTCGAGGCTTGCATGGCACTTCGCCGTAAATTCGTTCAAGATCTTCCTTTCGGTTGATATAAACGAAGCAGCCAGACGCGTTTTCAACGACGACAAGCGCGGAGATGTCGAGAAATACAGATCGGTCGACGAGGCAAAGGCAAATCTGATCGCCAGAGCCGAAGCCGAAGACGCGAGATATAAAGAGCTTTATGATATCAATTATTTCGACATGAGCAACTATAATCTCGTGCTCGACTCTACATTCGCAACGCCCGAAATACTTGCCGGCATAATCGCCAAAGAAAAAGCGGCATATGAAAAGAAAGTGGCGGCGGGTACCGACCCGAAGGATATCCCCTCCAGGATCATCATCTCACCCGCAAGACTCCTCGGCACCGACCGGAAAGTCGATCGCAACGAAGAGGACATCTTTGACACCGATGAGGTTGTCGTAAAAAGAGAGGGCAGCTCATTGACACTCGTTCGCGGCACCGATATTGTTTCGAAGGCTCTCGATCTCGGATACGAATTTGTGACCGTTCGCGAGGGATAACATTTAAAGCGTGTCCCAAACCTCATTATTGATCCTTACAACCGTTTCGTCGCTCCATTTTCCGTATTTTTCGGCGAAATATTCTCTTTGACGCTCCTCGATGATCCTGATCCTCGCGGCGTTTGAAGCCGCTTCGTTTTCCTCCTCGACACAGTCGAGGATAAAGAACGCATCGGGAGTGTCATAGAGTCCGTTTATCTCTCCCGTCTTCATCGAAAATGCGATGTCGGCTATTTTTTCCGATAATTTATCTACAAGTGTAGAATAATCTGCGGTGATCGTTATCGGCGTGTACTCTTCGTCCGTCGCCTGGCTCAGTTCCGTAATATCGGGATCGGATTTTATCCTTTCGAGATATTCCTTGGCCCGTATTCCGCGTTCTTCTATCTCCTGTTCGTCATACATGACCGCCTCTTCGTTTTCATCCTCGTAATATTTTAATATCGGGACATACTCGATGATCATGTTCCTGACCTGCTTCTCGGTCGTATTTGTATCGACGTTGAGGGTCAGGTATTCATATACCTTGAGGGCAAGCTTGTTGTCCGCATAGATCTCGCGGACGTCGTTCTCCCTGATACCGTATTTTTCAATCATGCCCGGCGTAAGCTTATCCATATAATCGGCGGTAAGAAGGTTTATGTCCATGTTGTCCTCTTCCGTAAGTCCGAGTCCGAGCTCTTCCGCCTTCGAACAAACTATCTCGGTATAAACGATCTGGCTTTTGATATCGTCCTTTACTGCACTTTTCATGGTCGTACCTCTCGCATCGACGACATAATCCCAGATCGAACTCCCGTAAAGCCTGTCGGTCTCTTCGTATTGGGGCAGCGCGTACAGATACCATTTTGCGAGGTTGACGACCTTATCGCCGACTATAAAAACGGTATCCTTCTCAAACGGGATCTGAGCCGGTTTTTCTTCTTCCTCTCCAAAGCAGCCCGTCAGCATAAGCGTTGCCAAAAGGAAGAGTGCCAATAATCTTTTATGCTTCATTGCTCTTATCGCCTTTCGTTTCTTCGGTATCAAGCATTATCTCTTTCATTACGGGAAGGAATGAAAGAAGTTCTCCCGTTATGCCCACGGTGCGCTTCGCCGGCGCTGTCCCGGGCGCGGGCTTGCTGCCGTTTGCGGGACTGAATTCAAGGTAAGGAACCTTGCCCATTCTGAGCACAAGCCTGTTCTTATACCTCTCGATAAGCTGCGGGAAGCACTCCGGTTTAAGCTTTGCTTTTGCGTAGAAATCGATCCTTACGGTGCCCTTCTTTTGCGTGATCGAAGTGATATAAAGCTCATGGGCCATGCTCTTTATGAGCGCAATGTTCAAAAGATTGCGCACGGGCGCGGGCGGATCTCCGTAGCGGTCCGTAAGCTCGTCCTCCATATCGGAACGGTCGCCTTCCGAAGCAACCGACGCTATCTTCTTATATGCTTCAAGCTTTTGTATCTCGTTTTTGATATACGACGAAGGGATGAATGCGTCTATCTCGATATCTACCGACGTATCGAATATATCCTCTTCGATCTCGCCGCCGTTTTGGAGGTTTCTCACCGCCTCGGACAGCAGTTTGCAGTAGAGGTCATAACCGACGGATTCCATATGTCCACTCTGCTCCGCTCCGAGCAGATTTCCCGCCCCGCGGATCTCAAGGTCCTTCATCGCGATCCTGAATCCCGATCCGAGATCGGTGAATTCCCTGATGGCGGCGAGTCGCTTCTCCGAAACCTCGGAAAGCTCCTTGTTGAACTTGTACATTATAAACGCATATGCCGTCCTCGCGCTTCTTCCGACCCTGCCTCGAAGCTGGTAAAGCTGCGAGAGGCCAAGCTTGTCGGCATCGTCGATAATCATGGTATTAACATTTGATATATCAAGTCCGGTCTCAATGATGGTCGTCGAAACAAGCACGTCGATCTCGCCGTTCACAAAAGAGAACATGATCCTCTCAAGTTCTCTTTCGCCCATCTGGCCGTGAGCGCACACCACAACCGCCTCGGGTACGAGTCTTTGAATATTCCTCGTCACATCCTCGATGCCTTTAACGCGGTTGAACACATAATATACCTGACCGCCGCGCGAAAGCTCTCTGCGGATCGCCTCCCTGATCACCTCGTCGTTGTGTTCGAGCACGAACGTCTGGATCGGCAACCTGTCGACGGGCGCTTCCTCAAGGATGCTCATGTCCCTGATCCCGACAAGCGACATATGAAGCGTTCTCGGGATGGGCGTGGCCGTGAGCGTAAGAACGTCCACATCCGACTTGAGCTGTTTGATCTTTTCTTTATGAGTGACACCGAAACGCTGCTCCTCGTCGACAACGAGAAGTCCGAGATCCTTATATACGACGTCCTTCGAAAGGAGCCTGTGTGTTCCGATGATTATGTCTATCTGTCCGTGCGCAAGCTTTTCTATTATCTTTTTCTGCTGTTGCGGCGTTCTGAAACGGCTGAGCATCTCCACCGACACACCGCATTCCGACATACGCTCGGAAAACGTATTGAAATGCTGCTGCGCGAGAATAGTTGTAGGCACGAGAAGCGCAACCTGTTTTCCGTCCTGCACGGCCTTAAACGCCGCACGTATCGCGATCTCGGTCTTTCCGAAACCGACGTCGCCGCAGACAAGTCTGTCCATCACGCGCGGGCTTTCCATGTCGTGCTTCGTGTCTTCAATGGCCTTAAGCTGGTCGTTCGTCTCCTCGTAAGGGAACTGTTCTTCAAATTCCTTCTGCCATACGGTATCGGGCGAAAAAGCAAATCCCTTCTTTGCGGTCCTTTCCGCATAAAGCTTTATGAGATCCCTTGCTATCTCCGCAACGGCGGTGCGCACTCTGGAACGCGTATTCTTCCATTCGATGCTGTCGAGCTTGTTGAGCTTCGGCGTGTGACCCTCGGGCCCCGTGTATTTTTGCACGCTGTCCATCGAAGAAGCGAGCACATAAAGCGTTCCGCCTCCCGCATATTCGATCTTTATATAATCTTTTTCGACATGATCGACTTCGATCTTCTCGATCCCTCTGTATATGCCGACACCGTAGCTTTCATGCACGACATAATCGCCGGACGAAAGCCTCGACAGATCCGGGATCTTTGCTCCCGAATAGTTCTTATGTGCTTTCTTCTGGCGTACATGGCCGAAGATATCGCTCTGAGTTATGACGGCAAAGCCGGCAAGCGGGTATTCGAATCCCTTTGACGCCCTGCCCGCGCAGACCATGATCTCTCCGTTTGCTATGGTCCTGTCCGGGTCTTTCGAGCAAAATGCCGCCAGTCCCCTGTCGCGCAGCTCTCCCGCAAGCCTTTCGGCACGCGAGCCCGACGACGAAAGGAGCAATACCTTGTATCCGTCCTTTTTCCTGGCCGTAAGATCTTTGACGAGCATCTCGAAATCGCCGTTATATGAATTGACGCTTCGTCCCGCGATATCGACCCTGAACACATCGGGCAGCTCCCTGCATGCATTGTCGAGAGCCGACAGCTCCACGACCCTCATATCCGAAAGCATCTCAAGTACCTTTCCGGCTTCAAAGACCGTGTTTCTCTGGCCGGAGAGGATATATCCGTTTTCATAACGGTTCTTCATGCTCAGCTCGAATTCCTTGTGAGCTTCCTTTAACGCTTCGACGGAGCGGTTCGGTTCATCGATATAAACCACGTCGCTCTTTCCCATGAAATATTCGAGCACCGAAACGCAGTCATCGAAGAAGTAGTCCACATAACCGTCGATCGCGACCTTGGCGCGCACATAGGAAATATCCTCGATGAATTCCGAAACGGAAGCCGAAAGACGCGCCGCTTCCTGTGTTTTGAAGGCTTTCTTTAACGCATCCGTCCTCTTTTTCTCTTCATCGCGTATCTTTTTGCAGGCGCGGTCTATCCTTTCCTGTGAGAGGATATATTCGCATGCCGGGAAGATGTCGAAGCCGTCTATGTTTTCAACCGAGCGCTGGCTTGCGGCATCATATACCCTGATCGAATCGATCTCGTCGTCAAAGAGCTCGATCCTATAGGGTGCCTCGCAAGCAAGCGGATAAATGTCGACGATACCGCCGCGGACGGCAAAGCTTCCGGGCTCCGAACACTCGATCTCCTTCTCGTATCCCATGTCAATGAGCTGCGAGGCGAGCTTGTTCACGTCGATCTTAGTGTCCATGTCTATGTGGATCGTCCCTGATTTCACCGCTTTAAGAGGCAGAAGCTTATCCATGCACGCCGTGATGCACATAACGACGGTAACGGGCGCTCCCGACGCAACCTTTTCGATGCAGCGCAGCCTGTCCCGCATAAGCGCGTTTCCGCGGATATCCGAGCTGTAAAAGATCATGTCTTTTGCGGGATACAAAAGCACGTTGTTGTCATAGAGCGAGAGGTCGCCCTCAAGCTGTCGCGCCGTGTTGTCGTCCTTCGTAAGCACAAGCCTGGTCCCTTTCCCGTCGGAAAGCGCGTTTATCAGATTGGCTTTCAGGGAATCGGTACACCCCGTGATGCGCATGGGAAAACGCCCTGCCTTCATCGCATCCCGGGCAGAGACAAATCTTTCATATGTATTTAAAGGTTCCGTATATGCTTTCACGTCTGTTAATCCTCTTTGGAAGCGGTGTTTTTTACCGCTTCCGTTTCCTTGCCAAACACCCCGCTTATGCGAAAAATCAATCTTTGGGAGCGGGTTGCTTTTTATTGTAGATGTTCATCGCCTTTTCCATGCCGTCTTTTATGATGCAGAGCACCGCATCCGCAGCCGTTTCAAGCGAGCGGTCCACAGCCGGGAAATCCTCCGGCGCGAAGCGACCGAGCACATGCTCGATAAGATCCGACCCCTCGGGCTTGTCGCCGATACCGATCCTGACACGGTCAAATTCCTGTGTCCCGGTGAGCGCGATTATGTTCTTCATGCCGTTGTGGCCGCCCGCGCTTCCCTTCGGGCGGACCCTGATCGTTCCCGGTTCGAGACTGATGTCATCATAGATAACGACGATATCTTCGGGTGTGACCATACATTTCTTTATCCACGCGGCAACGCACTCTCCGCTGTTGTTCATATACGTCAGGGGCTTTACAAGATATATCTTTTCTCCTTCGTAAAAGCCCTGTCCGTACATTCCCTTGCATCTTTCGCGATCGAACCTGATCCCGATCTTTTTCGCCAGAACGTCTATCGCGTCAAAGCCCATGTTGTGGCGCGTATGCTTATATTTTTCACCGTAATTTCCCAGTCCGAAAATCAGCTTCATTTCTTTGCCCCTTCACTGTCCATAAATTCACTTGCCGTATATGTATATCTGTATATGTGCCCGTCTTTGAGTTCTTCTCCCCTCGCCTCGTAAAGCTCGGATACGGTCACAAGCCTGTAACCTTCTTCGATCAGCCAGGGCACAAGTTCTTTCACTGCCTCGACCGTTGACGGATATATGTCATGCATGAGCACGACACGACCGTCCCTTATATTGTTTTTTACTTCCTTAACGGTCGATTTCGCGTCTTTCGTCTTCCAGTCACGTGAATCGACGGACCAGTTGATCATCGGCCGCTTCACTACCTCTTTGACCGTATCGTTATAAAGTCCGTAAGGCGGTCTCAAGAGGAGTTCTCCCTCCGCTCCGGCATCTCTCAGTCGTTTTTCGTTGTCATAAACCTCGGATTCGATCAAATCCTTCGATAAAGCCGAAAGATCTTTGTGGTTCGACGTGTGATTCGCAACCTCGCAGCCCGCGTCGAGGACCATCTGCACCCTCTCGGGATGCTTTTCTATATTATAACCGACCATAAAGAATGTTGCTCTCGAATCGTTCCGGGTGAGCACATCGAGGATCTTTTCCGTGTACATGCCGGGCCCGTCGTCGAACGTCAATGCAACAAGCTTCTCCGTCGGATCGATCGCCCTCTTTCCCGCGGTGGACGACGCGGCAGTCACGGGAGCGGTTTCCTCGCTGTTTGCTTCCTCTTCGTCTAAAAGGTCCTCTTCCTCCTGCCCGGCTTCGAGCGCCTCATGGTCAGCCGTGACCACTTCCATATATTCCTTCGGAAGGGTATCGAGGGCTTCTTCTATGCTCATGCGTACTTCGTCCATGCGATTCCCGCGGACATTCAAAGAGATCACCGCAATGACAGTCGCCAATGCCGCGATCGAAACGCATATCAGCTTAAGCAGCTTATCCCTCTCCTTTTTGTCCATCCTTCCCTCTTGTAAACATTTATTATTTCCGGTCAGCACGAAATGCGGGACTGCCGATTCCCCCACCCCGGAACGAACGACACCCGCTTGCCTTGTCTTATGTGTATAAAAGGGGTCTCCCTTCGGGAAGGGAGACCCCGGTGTTTCAAATCATCAGATCAGATATCTTTCATTCTTTTCGACGACCACCTTTATCCTGCCTTCTTCTCCGATATAACTTACATTCGGTCTGATCGTATCCCTGCTCTCTACGATGCAGTTCTCAAGATATGTGTTGTCGCCTATATGCACGTCGTTGAGGATGATCGAGTTCTTGATCGTGCAGTTGTTTCCGACATACACCTGCTTGAAGATCACCGAATTCTCAACATTACCGTTAATGATACTACCGCTTGAGATAAGGCTGTTCTTGACCGTCGCGCCCGCATTGTATTTTGCGGGAGGAAGATCGTCTATCTTGGAATAAACATCAGGATACTGCCTGAAGAAATAATCCCTGACATCACGACTGAGGAAATCCATGTTTGTCTGGAAATAATCCTCAACGGACGCGATGTTGCGCCAATACTCGGTATGTTCGTAGACGTAGATCTTCTTGAGTTCTTTATATCTTATGATTATATCCCTGACAAATTCGTAACGCTCTTCTTCCTGTGCCTTCTCGATCATCTCGATGAGCTGGCGTCTTCTGATAACGTAGATACCTGTTGAAATGAGCGGCTCCGCTTCCTTGCAGAAGAAAGGCTTCTCATCAAAGGTCGTGATCCTCATGTCTTCGTCTGTCTCGATGACACCGTAACGGCTGATGTCCGTTCCCGGAGTAGCTCTCGAGCAAACCACCGTAATGTCCGCTTTCTTCGCAACATGATATTCTAAAACCTTATTAAAGTCAAGTTTGTAGATACCGTCGCCCGAGCATATAACAACATACGGTTCATGTGAAGTTTTAAGGAAATTAAGATTCTGATAGATCGAATCGGCGGTTCCTCTGTACCAGAAAGAATTGTCCGGTGTGATCGTGGGTGTAAATACGAAGAGGCCTCCCTGCTTACGTCCGAAGTCCCACCATTTTGACGAACTCAAATGTTCGTTCAGGGACCTTGAATTATACTGGGTAAGCACTGCCACCTTTCCGATATGGGAATTCGAGAGGCTGCTGAGCGCAAAATCAATGGCTCTGTAGCTCCCGGCTATAGGCATGGCCGCGATGGCACGCTTACTGGAAAGCTCTCTCATCCTGTTATTGTTTCCGCCGGCTAATACTATTCCTATCGCACGCATACTGTGTCTCCTCTTTGGATACGGCAGAGCCGTATCCGTTTCCTCGCCCAACACTCTGATATAGTGTCGTATTTTTCTTTGGATACGTTTTTTCTGTTTTTATGCAAGTCTCTCGTCTGCACGGATGAGACTTTCTCCGCTGTCAAGCCAGTTTCCGCCTTCATAATCGGAGGGTGTAGTCACTCCCGAAATGACCGTGTTCTTTCCTATCTTGACACCATCAGGGATCACGGTTCCCTCTCCGAGTGTAACAAGGCCGTTACAATAGATGTTCGGATGCTGCTTGTTCTCTTTCTGTTCTCCGACACCGAGCTCGCAATCGTTTCCGATTATGCAATTCTCGGCAATGATCGTCTTATAGAGTTTTGATCCGCGGCCGATCTGGGTTCCCTTCATGATTATGGAATCCGCCACGACGCATCCCTCCTCGATCACAACGCCGGAACCTATAACGCTGTTGTATACCTCGCCGTATACCTCGGTTCCTTCACCGATTATGCTCCGGCTTACGGTAGCGTTACCCGCGATATACTGAGGCGGGATCACATCGCTCTTTGTATAGATCTTCCAGAATTCCTCATAAAGATTAAAATCGGGAACAAGATCGATGAGCTCCATATTGGATTCCCAGTAGGATGTGAGTGTTCCGACATCCTTCCAGTAGCCGTTGTATTCGAATGCGTAGATGTTTGCTCCGTTCTCGTGACAATAGGGAATGACGTGCTTACCGAAGTCACATCCCGGCTGGTCCGAGAGTTTGATAAGTGCGTCTTTGAGCACTTTCCAGGAAAAGATATAGATACCCATGGAAGCAAGATTGCTTCTGGGCTTTGCGGGTTTCTCCTCAAATTCGAGAACCTTTTTGCTCTCGTCTGTGATGACAAGACCGAATCGCGATGCCTCTTCCCACGATACGGGATATGTGGCGATCGTGATATCCGCCTTATTGCTCTTGTGGAATTCAAGAAGAATCTCATAATCCATCTTGTAGATATGATCGCCGCCGAGTATAAGAACATACTCGGGATTATAGTACTCCATGTATTTGAGATTCTGGTAGATGGCATTGGCCGTTCCGGTATACCACTCGGCATTGTCCGACTTCTCGTACGGAGGAAGAATGCTGACACCGCCGATGTTTCGGTCAAGATCCCACGGGATACCTATTCCGATATGTGTATTGAGTCGGAGCGGTTGATACTGGGTAAGAACACCCACCGTGTCGATACCCGAGTTGATACAGTTACTGAGCGGGAAATCGATGATCCTGTACTTTCCGCCGTAGCTGACTGCAGGTTTTGCCATATCTGAAGTAA
>CAMIZL010000049.1 GCA_946403295.1 uncultured Clostridia bacterium
TCCATGGGGTCACCCCCTCCGGACGTTATCCGGCATCCTGCCCTGTGAAGCCCGGACTTTCCTCACACACGTATTCCCCCGTGTGCGCGGCCGAACGTATTGCTCGAGGCGATCGCGTTTGGTATTTTCAAGCGCTCGTTTTATACGGGGAAAACACTTCCTCCAACGAACTCTCTTACGATCGAATTATGAGGGATCTCTTCGCTGCTCACTCCGATGAAGTAGTCGAGGAATTTCAAAAGCCTCTTTGCTTCAAGGTACATCGGATCGTCTTCGCTGATACCGAAGAGCAGCGGCTCTGCGGATTGTTTTAAGACGGCGAGCTCGTAAATGAGCGCGGAGTTGAACATCACGTCGGCCTGTTCCTGGAAGGGGAAGATGTTCTCTTCCTCGCCGCGGCGAACCGACGGCCACATGCCGATCGTATCCCTTGCTATCGTTCCGCGTGTACGCGCATCCCTGACCATACGACGAATGAGGCGGCCGTCCGTAGTAGGGATACGGTTATGCTCGTCGATGTTGAGCTGCGTGAGCGCGGAGATATAAATCTTAAATTTACTGTCCACGGGAAGCGAGTACGAAAGCTCGTCGTTAAGTCCGTGGATACCTTCAAGAACGAGTACGTCATCCTTGTCGAGTTTGAGCATATTGCCTCTGTACTCACAGCGACCGCTCTTGAAGTTGAAGACTCTCATGTCGACCTCTTTACCGTTAAGGAGGTCCGTCATGTCCTTATTGAAGCCCTCTACGTCGATCGCGCCGAGGCACTCGAAGTTGTAGCTTCCGTCCTCGTTGAGAGGCGTGTCCTCGCGGTTCTTGAAATAATTGTCAAGCGCGATGGGATGGGGCTTTAAGCCGAGCGTACGAAGCTGTATCGAAAGCCTGTGCGAGAATGTCGTCTTTCCGGAAGACGAAGGTCCGGCGATCATGACGAACTTTGTATCCTCGCGCGCTCTCACCATCTCGGCGATCTTTGCTATGTTATGCTCCTGCGCAGCTTCCTGCACAAGGATAAGGTCCGAAAGGTTTCCTGCGGCGATCGCTTCGTTGAGGTCGCCGACAGTCTCTATACCCTGTATACGTCCCCACTCGTTGCTCTGCCTGTGGATCTCCGAGAATTTCGGCTGATCCCTGAAAGGCGGAATGACCGTGGGCGCGCTCTGCTCGGGAAGATTCACGATAAACCCGTCGCTGTAAAGCGCAAGTTCGTAGTATTTTAAGATTCCCGTCGACGCGGGCATATAGCCGTAGAAATAATCGGTATATCCGTCGAGGGTATAAACGTTAGTGTTCGAAACACGTCTGAAACGAAGGAGTTTCTCTTTGTCGGTCATGCCGGCGTCCGCAAACATCCGGCGTGCTTCGCGCGTCTTTACGGAACGCTTCTCGATGGGAAGATCGGCAGCGACAAGTCTGTCCATCTCCTTCTTGACTTCTTTAATGTAGTCTTCCGTGAGTTTGAATTTTGCGTCGATCGAACAGAACAGTGCAGGACCGATAGTATGTTCAACGGTGATCTTTCTGATCTGGCCGGCGTCAAACACTCTCGTGAACGCACGGAGCATCAGAAGCACAACGCCTCGTCTGTAAGTGGACATTCCGGGCTTGTCGGAAGTGGTGATGAATTCGATCTCACAATCCTCACTTACTTTTTTCGAAAGCTCGGCGAGCCTTCCGTCAACAAGCGCGAGAATAACCTCACCGTCAATATCGGCGGCGAAATCGGCGGCGATATCGCCGTAAGGAGTTCCCGAAGCATATTCGAGAACCATTCCTTTCACTTTGACCTTGCAATTATTATCCATACTGTAACTCTACCTTTCTCTTTAGATGCGGGCTCTGCCCGCATCTGTTTCCTCGCCCAAAACTCAACTTGAGTAGTAGCGTATCTTTAGATGCGGGCTCTGTCCGCATCTGTTTCCTCGCCCGAAACTCAAACGGAGCACCAGGCTTCTCTTATCTTTAAAAGAAGTTTACGTTTCATTCCCCAGTATCTTTTTTGCGCTCGCAAGGAGCTTTTCAAAGTGCTCCGCGGGGTCTTCCCCCTCCTCACGGTTCTTCCTGTTTATCTCCGAAAGCCTCTTCTTCGCCTTGTTTCCCATCGCGTGCACATATTCCTTAAAAAGGGGCTCGCCTTTTTTTATGAGCACGGGTCCGAAGAAGAGCTCTTCATCGCTTAATGTATATGCGCAAGTTTCTTCCCGCGCGTCATCAAGGCTTCTGTGATGTACGGACATTACGGTATAATATTTCCCGCTCTCGCGGCACATGTTTTCGTCGGTGACGGAAAATCCCTCCGCCGCAAGCAGCTCCCTCACCGATTCGATGTGGGACTGGGGCGAGAGTACAAGCCGCGATGCTTTTTTTGCGACTTCGATCCCGCGGGTGAGCAGCCGGCACATAAGCACTCCGCCGATACCCGCCATGACGATCACATCCGCCTCTCCGGGATTTAGCGCATCGAGTCCGTCGGAAAGCCTTGTTTCGAAACGTTCTGTCGAAAGTCCGCTCGCCGCGGCATTTTCGCGGGCACGCGAGAGAGGTCCTTCCCTGAGGTCCATGCCTATCACATGCGTAACGCGTTCTTCAAGCAAAAGACTGATGCCGAGCCATCCGTGGTCGCAACCGACATCGGCAAGCGTGCGGATTTTTTCGCCGCACATGCCGGCGATCACGGTCAGCCTTTCCGACAATTTCACACGACCCAAAGGTCTCTCATTTTTATCAATCAAGGAAATCCCTCAATTTCTTGCTTCTGCTGGGATGGCGGAGCTTTCTGAGCGCCTTTGCCTCGATCTGACGGATACGCTCACGTGTTACGTTGAACTCCTTGCCCACCTCTTCGAGTGTACGTGTTCTTCCGTCATCAAGACCGAATCTGAGTCTGAGAACCTTCTGCTCTCTGTCGGTAAGCGTCGAAAGGACCTTAAGCAGCTCTTCCCTGAGAAGTGTGAATGCCGCAGCATCTGCGGGTACGGGAACATTGTCATCCTGGATAAAGTCGCCGAGGTGGGAATCTTCCTCCTCACCGATGGGTGTCTCAAGCGATACGGGCTCCTGGGAGATCTTCTGGATCTCGGCAACACGCTCGATGGGCATCTTCATCTCCTTGGCAACTTCCTCGGGGGTAGGTTCACGACCGAGTTCCTGCAGTAACTGCCTCTGAACGCGGATGAGCTTGTTGATCGTCTCAACCATATGTACAGGGATACGGATCGTTCTGGCCTGATCGGCAATAGCGCGCGTGATGGCCTGACGGATCCACCATGTTGCATATGTACTGAACTTGTATCCTTTTCTGTAATCAAATTTTTCAACGGCTTTGATAAGTCCGAGGTTACCTTCCTGAATGAGGTCGAGGAACATCATGCCTCTGCCGACATAACGCTTGGCGATCGAAACGACGAGACGAAGGTTTGCTTCGGAGAGGCGCTTCTTGGCCTCCTCGCTGCGCGCGAGTATCTCGGCATTGTCGGTCGTGATCTTCTTGATCTTGGCATTGTTCTTCTCGCGCTCTGCGGAAGTGGCTCTTTCATTCTTCTTTCTGATCTGCTCGATATCCTCACGCACACGGTTTCCCGCTTCCATGCGCTTTGCGAGCTCGATCTCGTCATCTGCCGAAAGGAGCGGAACTTTACCGATCTCCTTAAGGTACATTCTGACGGGATCTTCGAGAGAAACTCCCTCGGGGATCGTAAGGTCGATGGCCGAAAGGTCGATCTCCTCGCCGTCATCTTCCATTACTTCGTCGTCGATCTCCTCAAGTATCTCTTCATGGGATTCGATGGGTGCGCGAAGTACATCCACACCGTTGTTTTCAAGGTATTCGTAAATGTGCTCGACTCTTTCGGGTTCGAGTTCATAATCGGTAAAGAAGTCGTTGACTTCCTGATATTCAAGAACGTTCTTCTTTTTGCGCGCAAACTCGAGAAGCTCTTTGAGCTTTTCCATGAATGGCGTTTTGTTTGTGTCTTCCATTGCGGTCTCTCCCTGTTTACTTTTCGATTTTCTTTCTGTTCCCTTATTTCTTTTCCCTGCTTCTGATGCGGGAAATCAAGGTATCTATGCTTTTTCTGCGCTGAGCTATGGCCGAAAACGACATCGCCTGTCCGTTTCGCCTGAAGCTCTCGTTGAGCACCGTGGACAGTGTGTCGCAAAATGCTTTTACACTCCCCTGTTCGTCCATGATCTCTTCGTCCCCGACGCCCATGAGGATCCTTGCTGCCGCCGCAGATGAATCCGAATCCGAGAGGTCACCGGCAAGCACTGCCGGACTGACGGGTTTCTCTGCATCCGCCCGTGCATATATGCATCCGAGCAGTGCCGCTGCCGCCTCGTCTTCAAGATCCTTCTCGGAAAGATCGTTTCTCACAAGCTTAATGTATTCGGGATGTGTCGCGAGCA
This sequence comes from uncultured Clostridia bacterium, assembly GCA_946403295.1. Classification (GTDB taxonomy): domain Bacteria; phylum Bacillota; class Clostridia; order Lachnospirales; family Lachnospiraceae; genus RUG11977. The sequence goes on from CAMIZL010000049.1 coordinate 4,405, forward strand.
ACGAGATCAACATGTGCTCACTTTTTGCCCTACCCTTGGGAATCGCTTCCCGCAGCCGTCTTCCGGCTTCGCCCGACGTATATGTCTCAGGGCTCGCTTCACGGCTGTACGCGGTTTCGGGATTGCCGACGGGCGCGCCTTCCCGTCCGGCTTTTTCTTTTTCTTCCTCAAGGCGCATTCCTTCTTCGTTGACTGCCCGGGTAAGGACGGCTTCGTCGATCCCATAGCGGGTGCTGCTCGCTTTTATGTAGCTGTAGCGCACCATCTCGTCATCGTACTTCGCGATCGACTTTGCGAGTGCGACATTGAATTTTGCAAGCTGTGCCGGGTCGTCGACTTTAACGCCCACCCGACCGGCTTCCATTTCGAAGAAGAACGCCGATTCGGCCTTCTCAAGCCTCTCGCGGTATGCATCCGCTCCGTATTCCTTAATAAATTCGTCGGGATCTTTCTTCGGTGAAAGATCGACGACTCTCACGTCGAGCCCCTCGCCCCTGAGGATCGGGATCGCCCGCAGCGTCGCTGCCTGTCCGGCTCCGTCGCTGTCATACGTGAGTGCTACCCTTGAAGTGAAACGCCGCAATATTTTCGCCTGAACCGGCGTAAGTGCAGTTCCGAGTGATGCCACCGCGCTGTCGAATCCCGCCTTATGTAAGGCAATGACGTCCATGTAACCCTCACAAAGGAGGTAGGTGTCGCTCGATGTTCGCTTCGCGATGTTCAATCCGTATATGTTACTGCCCTTGAAGAACACAGGCGTTTCCGGGGAATTAAGGTATTTCGGTGCTTTCGATGCGGTTCCCATGAGTCTTCCGCCGAATGCTATAACCTTGCCGGATCTGTCCATGATAGGGAAGATCACTCTGTTAAAAAACCGGTCGATCATTCCGTTCTTTTCTCCGGTGAAGAGCCCCGTTCCTTCCAGGGCTTCGTCCGAATGACCGAGCTTTTTGAGGTGATCGTAAAGTGTCACCCCGCCTTTGCCGGCATATCCGAGGCCGAATCTGTTTATCGTCTCCTCGTCGAGTCCTCTCTCAAGAAGATATTGCCGGGCCCTTATACCGTCGCTGCTCCTGAGAGTCCTGTAGTAAAACGTGGCCGCGTCCTTCAGGGCCGCCATTATCTTTTCTTTCCTGCCCGCCTCGAGCCGTTTCTCCGGTGTATCATCCTCCGGACTCTCGGGCAGCTCTATCCCCGCACGACCCGCCAGCATCTTTACTGCCTCCGGGAACGTGAGGTTCTCATATTCCATTACAAAATTGAAAACATTGCCGCCTTTTCCGCATCCGAAGCATTTGAATATCTGCCTCGAGGGACTGACATTGAAGGATCCGGTCTTCTCGGCGTGAAAAGGGCAAAGTCCAACGAAATTGGCACCGCGTTTTTTGAGCGGCACGCAGGCAGAGACGACATCAACGATGTCATTCGCATCTCTGACTCTGTCAATCAATTCGTCGGGATAACGCATATAAGAGACCCCCTAATATCGAGCAGTAGGTTTCCGATAAAGTAAAATTCACGATTAGAATACATTATACCACAGATGTCAACTCCACAGCGAGGTCAATATATATTCCAGCCCTGGGGCACCATGATCTCGTTAAATTTCGTTACCGCAAATCTGTCCGTCATGCCGGCTATATAATCGCACACCGCACGTTCCGTTCTTCTCTCGATAAGCTCCATCTCGCTGTAGAGATGGTTCTCCGTGAACTCCACTCCGTCGCCCGTCTCGATATGTTTCCTAAGATCGTCGGGGAGTTCGCCGCTGTGCTCTTTGTAATATTCAAACAGGAATTCGACCATTCGCTCGGCCTTCTTTTCCTGCCCCTTTGCGATGGGACTGGTGTAGACGTTTGCGAACATATATTTTCTCAGGCCCGAAAGCGCGTTTGCGACCTTCTCCGACATGTTTACGCTGTCCGTTCCGAGACTCGTTTCCACCACATCGTGGATGAGCGTGTTGAGCCTTTCGCTGAGCGAGTTGCCGAGTACCTCGACATATTCGCGCGGGATATCGCTTTCCTTAATGATGTTGCCGCGGATCGCGTCGTCAATGTCATGATTTACATATGCGATCTTGTCGGCATAACGCACAACGCATCCCTCAAGCGTGGAAGGTTTCCCGCTCGAGCGGTGATTGACGATGCCGTCCCTTACCTCCTGCGTGAGGTTGAGGCTGTGACCGTTCTTTTCTTCAAGTATCTCAACGACCCTCAGGCTCTGCTCGTGATGCGAGAAGCCTATGATCTTCGTGGCTTTGTCGAGCGCCCTCTCTCCGGCATGTCCGAAAGGTGTATGTCCGAGATCGTGTCCGAGAGCGATCGCCTCCGTGAGCGACTCGTTGAGTTTGAGCGCTCTCGCTATCGTCCGCGCGATCTGCGATACCTCGAGGGTGTGCGTCAGACGCGTCCTGTAATGATCTCCCTGGGGAGTCAGGAAGACCTGTGTTTTGCCGGAAAGTCTCCTGAATGCTTTTGAATGGATTATGCGGTCCCTGTCGCGTTCAAAGCAGGTGCGGATATCGCACTCCTTTTCATTGATATCGCGTCCGAGCGAGCAATCACTGAAAGCGGCATAAGGACTTAAGACCTTATGCTCCTCCTGTTCTCTCATTACACGTACACTTTCCATTCCTGCACCTTCTTTCCGTGATCGGTCTGCCGGTTTTTCGACCCTATATATCGGAAGCGCCGGCTGCTCAGTTTATATCTCTTTTCTCATTTTCCCAAAATATCCGCGCCTCAGTCCCTGTTTTCTTTCCGGGAATAAAGGCATCCGCAATAATTCTGGCGGTAGAGACCGTACTCGCGCGAAAGCTCTATGGACCTTTGATATCCGCCCTTCTTTTTAAAATCGGTGGCCAGATACGCTGCCTCGGTGTGACCGGACAATCGTTCCCCGACTGCGTTTATGACCTTCGCGTCTTTCAGTGGGCTGAGCGTCAATGTGGTCGCAAAGAACTCTGTCCCCACGCGGTCTGCCGCCTTCGCCGTTTCCCCGAGACGCAGTCCGTAACATTTGACACAACGGGCTCCGCGCTCCGGAGCATCCTCAAGTCCCTTCGACATTTCAAAGAATCTCTCGGGATCCCATGGCGCCGGTTCAATAAGGACTTTACGCGGAAGAGGCATCTCCTTCACGAGGCGCACGAGTTCCGCAAGGCGGTGATCATATTCGCTTTTTTCGGTAATGTTGGGATTATAAAAATACAGCGTGATATCAAAGACATCCGCCAGATATGAAATGCAATAGCTGCTACAGGGAGCGCAGCAGCTATGAAGCAACAAAGAGGGATGTACATCGCCATCCCTCCAAGCATTCATTTTTTTGTCCAGTTCTTTTTGAAAATTAACATCCATCAGGCATTTCTATCCTTCAAGAAAAATCAAAACCGATTAGATGAGCTCCAACTTTCTGAGTACGTTCTCGAACTTCTCCTGATCGATGGGCTTGCCCGCATAAGCAACACAACCGAGCTCAAATGCTTTCGTTACATTACGGCCTTCGTTAAGTGCCGTTGTCATAACGATCTTTGCTCTCTTCTCATCCGGGATACCTTTCTCCTTTTCGATGTCACGGATCGCTTTAAGTGTCTGATAGCCGTCAAGGGCGGGCATCATAATATCGAGACAAACGAGGTCGTAGCCGTCGCCACCTTCAAGTGCCATAAGGAACGCGTCTACTGCCTCAAGACCATCAACGGTGATGTCACACTCGCCATACTTGGAAAGGAAGCGAAGCATGAATTTTCTGCTCGCGAAATCGTCCTCGGCAATAAGTATCTTCATAGCATATCCTCCATTCCATATAAACAAAAATTTTGTCTGTAAACGTTATTTTACCCAAGTTTCAAAGAATTGTCAATACTCTTTTTTCTTTTTTTGTGATTAGCATAATTAATGCCACATTTTGTGAATCGACTTCAGCATTTCTCTAACTTCGTTCAGCATAATGTCGACCTGCTCGTCCGTTCCGACCGTGATCCTCAGATAATTGTCGATTCCGGGGATCTTAAAATGACGTACGTATATGTGCTTTTCGGCAAGTCCGTCATAAACCTCTTTCGCGGTTATCCCCGCGGGCGGTTCGGCAAACACGAAGTTCGCACTTGATGGAAGAACGTTGAACCCGAGCTCCCTAAGTTCCTTCGTGAGGCGCTCACGGGTGTCGATCACCTTCTTTATCATTGCGCGGAAATATTCTTCATCCCTGATCGACGCAACGCCCATCTCGATCGCCGGCCTGTTGTTCGTATAAGAATTAATGCTGTTACGAACCGTTTCTATAACGCTTATGAGTTCGGGCCGCGCTATACAATAACCGATCCTCGCTCCCGCGAGCGATCTCGATTTCGAATATGTACGTACCACAATGAGGTTATCGTACTTATTTACACAATCGAGGACGGTTTCGCCGCCGAAATCGACATATGCTTCATCGATGACGACCACGCTGTCGGGATTGTTCTCGATGATCCTCACGATCTCGCCCTTTTCCATCGCTATGGCAGTGGGCGCATTGGGATTTGCTATCACGATACCGCCGTTTTCGACGCCGATATAATCGTCGGCATCGATCGTGAAATCGCTCTTTAAGGGAATCTTCCTTGTGTTTATGTTATAAAGCCTTGCCCATACCTCGTAGAACGAATATGTGATCTCGGGGAAGAGTAAGGGGCGACCGCTGTTAAAACATGCCTGGAAGATCGTGGCGAGCACGTCGTCCGAGCCTACGCCCACAAAGACACAGGAACGGTCAAACCCGTGATACTCCGCAAGAGCGTCTCTCAAAGGTCCGACATCGACACTCGGGTAGAGTCTGAGGTCCGCGGCGTTAAAGCTTGCGGAAGCCTCAATAACCTTCGGTGACGGAGGATAAGGGCTCTCGTTCGTATTGAGTTTGATCATGTCCTTGAATCCGGGCTGCATACCGGGCACGTACGGAACAAGGTCGCGGAAATTGTCACTTTTCATTTGTATTCCTCTGCCAATGCTTTAAATGCGGGAAGCGATCTTTCGATCATTGCGTAGTCAACGCAGTACGCGATCCTCACGAAACCCGCACATCCGAATGTCGAACCGGGAACGATGAGGAGCCTGTGCGCCTTTGCCTTTGCGACAAACGCCTTGTCGTCGGGCTCGAGAGCCTTAACGAACAGGTAAAATGCGCCCTGAGGCATGATGCACTCGTAACCGTATTCTTTAAGCTTGTCATAAAGAAGCTTTCTGTTGCGGTCGTAGATCGCAACGTCCACTCTCTCGTTCAGGCACTTTGCAACCGCAAGCTGGGCAACCGAAGGAGCGTTAACGAATCCGAGGATCCTCGTTGCTACGCCCGCTGCGGCAAATATCTCATCGTGATCGTCCGCTTCTTTCGGGATAACAAGGTATCCGATCCTGTCGCCGGGCATCGAAAGCGATTTGCTGTATGAATATCCGACGATGGTATTGCGGTAGAAGGTTGTCACGAAAGGCACCTCCGCTCCGTCATAAACGAGCTCTCTGTAAGGCTCGTCGGAAAGAAGGTAGATCGATGTACCGAACTTTCTCTGTGCCTCTTCAAGCACAAGACCGAGTTTTGTGAGTGTCTCCGCCGAATAAACAACGCCCGTGGGGTTGTTGGGTGTATTGATTATAACGATCTTTGTGCGCGCCGTGATCTTCTCCTCAAGCGCCTTCAGATCGGGTTGGAACGTGGTGGTATCGGGAGCAATCTCGACAAGCACGCCGTCAAAATTCGAAACGTAATTTCTGTACTCCCCGAAATAAGGAGCAAAAACAATGACTTCGTCGCCGGGATCGAGAAGAGTCTTCATTATAACATTCATACCGCCTGCGGCACCTACGGTCATAACGATGTCGTTCTTATCGAAAGCCACGGGATAACGTGCGTTAAGATCTTTTGCGATCGCCTCGCGCGCCTCGTCAAAACCCTGATTGAGCATATATCCGTGAACATAATTGCAATCCGGGTTTTCAGCAACCTCACGGTAAGCGCGGCTCACACCCTCGGGAGCGGGAACGCTCGGATTTCCGAGGCTGTAGTCATATACATTCTCTTTGCCGAATTCCTGTGCCATCTTGCGGCCTTCCTCGAACATCGCACGGATAGCCGAGCTGTTCTTGACAAGGTTTGACATTTTCTTAGATATCATGGTTGTATATTCCTTTCATATAACGCTGCTCGAAAATACCAAGTTCGTTCGCCTCGCGCGGCTCGAAAATACCTCGCAGCCACGGCGATGCTTCGTCTTTAACCTATAAACTTGGCATGAATTGCGTTCATGGCGCCGTCTGCGTATGCCGCATCGATAAGAACCGAGATTTTGATCTCGGATGTGGAGATCATCTTGATATTGATGCCGGCATCATAAAGTGCCTCGAACATCTTTGCCGCAACTCCTGCGTTTGAAGTCATGCCGGCGCCTACTACGGAAACCTTCGCGATATTACGCTCAACATCGATCTTCTCGCAGATAAGGCTTGTCTGTCTGTGGTTCTCCATAA
>CAMIZL010000050.1 GCA_946403295.1 uncultured Clostridia bacterium
TGATAAGTTGCTTAATGTCTTCTCTCTCATCATTTTATTCTCTCCGTAAATTATTTGATGTACCCACGAATCTGTCTATAGGGTTTTGGGTAGTAAACCTCTTTGCTATTAGTACCCACATTTGGATTTTTTACTCAATCCATTTAACCGCGGAGGGTGTAAGTTGATCGCAAAGCTAACTTCATACGAAAGATAACTGCTAACACAAATACGAAGACGGCTGCCTTTTCGGGCAGCCGTCTTCGTATTTGATCAATTATCCTTGTATATGATCAACTATTCTTTTTCTCTCAATATCAAACATTGATCTCTTCCGAGCTTGCTTTTACTCCTTCAAGGATCGGAGCGAGCTTCTTGAGGAACGCTTCCACCTGCTGAGGACATCTGCCGATGTAGAGTGAGGGCTCGAGAACCTTCTGCATCTCTTCGAGCGAAAGTGTGAATTCCTTCTGTGCGTCGAGACGCTCGAGGAGGTCACAACTCTTGCCTTCCTTCATGCGTGCAGTCGCTTCCATCGAGCATGTTCTGATGATCTCGTGAAGCTCCTGGCGGTTTCCGCCGGCCTTAACGGCTTCCATCATGAGGTTCTCGGTAGCGATGAAGGGAAGGTACTCCCTGACAACGGACTCGATAACGGTCTTGTTAACAACCATACCGTTCGTCACGTTGATCGCGAGACGAAGCACTGCGTCTGCTCCGAGGAAGCCCTCGGGAAGCGAGATACGTCTGTTGGCGGAGTCGTCAAGCGTTCTCTCAAGCCACTGTGTCGATGCCGTCATTGCAGCGTTTGCTGCGTCAGCCATGAGATAACGGGCGAGGGAACATATGCGTTCGCTTCTCATAGGATTACGCTTATAAGCCATGGCCGACGAACCGATCTGGTTCTTCTCAAAAGGCTCCTCCACCTGACGGTCATGCTGCAGGAGGCGGATATCGTTAGCCATCTTGTACGCGGACTGTGCGATCGAAGAAAGTACGTTGAGGATCCTCGAATCAAGCTTCCTTGTGTAGGTCTGTCCGCTCACATCAAAGATCTTGTCAAAATCGAATTCTGCGGCGATCATCCTGTTCATCTCGTCGATCTTGTCGCCGTCGCCCTCAAAGAGGTCCATGAAGCTCGCCTCGGTACCTGTAGTGCCGCGGCATCCGAGCATCTTCATCTGACCGATGACGAAATCAAGCTCTTCAAGGTCTGTCATGTAGTCCTGAAGCCAGAGCGTAGCGCGCTTTCCGACAGTCACGAGCTGCGCGGGCTGATAATGTGTGTAGCCGAGTGTGGGGAGATCCTTGTATTCGTCGGCAAATTTAGCAAGGTTCTTCATGAGGATAAGGAGCTGGCCCCTGAGGTACCGAAGGCCCTTCCTGTAGATGATGACGTCGGCGTTGTCCGTAACGTAGCAGCTCGTAGCACCGAGATGGATGATGCCCGCTGCGCCGGGAGCCTTCTGTCCGTAGGCATAAACGTGTGCCATAACGTCATGGCGGACCTCTTTTTCGCGAGCCGCAACAACATCGTAATCGATGTCGGTAAGATGTGCCTCAAGCTCCTTCACCTGTTCCTCGGTGACGTTGAGGCCGAGCTTGTGCTCCGCGCGTGCGAGCGCGACCCAGAGCTTTCTCCATGTCTGGTAGCGCGTATCGCTGGAAAAAAGATTTAACATGTAGTCCGATGCGTAACGTGATGAAAGGGGGGATTCGTACTTGTCCGTCATTATCTTTGTGTACTCCTGTCTGTATTTATCTAACGCTTATATCGTCCGATCCTATCTTCCTGATCTGACGCTTATGTTGTCCGATCCTATCTTCCTGATCTGGCGCTTATGTTGTCTGATCCTATCTTCCTGATCTGACGCTTATATCAAAAATGCTTTCAGCGGATTATGATACTTTCTCTCTCGGCGCCCACCGAAACGTATTTGATGGGGCATCCGATCTGTTTCTCAATATATTCCACATAATTACGAGCCTCAACGGGGAGGTCTTCAAATTTGCGTGCACCGCTGATATCGCAATTCCATCCCGGCATCGTCTTCATAACGGGGCGCGCCTCATCGAGAAGAGCGGGGAAGGGGAATTCATCCGTTTCAACGCCGTCGATCTCATAACGCTCGCAGATCGGGATCTCTTTCATGTAGCTCATGACATCGAGCTTGGTAAGAGCGATCATGGTAGCCTTTTGAACTTCAACGCCGTATCTCGTCGCAACGATGTCGATAGGTCCGACACGACGGGGACGTCCTGTTTTTGCGCCGTATTCGGCTCCCGCCTCGCGAAGCGCATCCGCTTCAGGTCCGAACATCTCGCAAACGAAGGGTCCTTCGCCGACACATGTCGAGTAAGCCTTTACAACGCCTATAACTTCATCTATGCTTGCACCCGGGAAGCCCGATCCTATGGGCGCATATGCGGCAAGTGTGTTCGATGACGTGGTGTAGGGATGGATCCCGTAATCAAGGTCTCTGAGCGATCCGAGCTGTGCCTCGAAGAGGATCTTCTTGCCGTTCATCTGCGCATCCCGGAGTATCCTGCCCGTGTTGCAAACGAAAGGTTTGATCTTTTCGCAGGCATCCGAAAGCCACTTGTCAATGTCCGCCTCGGTAACGGGAGCTGCCCCGTACACGCCGGTGAGCGTAAGATTCTTCCACTCCATGAGATCGAGGAGATGTCTCTTTAATTTTTCGGGATAGAAAAGCTCTCCCGCAAGAACCGTCTTCTTTTGATACTTGTCCGAATAGAACGGTGCAATACCCTGCTTGGTCGATCCGAACTTCTTGTCCGCAAGTCGTTCTTCCTCAAGACCGTCGAGCGCCCTGTGCCAAGGCATGAGTAACGACGCCCTGTCGCTGATCTTAAGATTCTCGGGTGTGATTGAAACGCCCTTTGCGACAACTTCCTCAACTTCCTTCATGAGGTTCTCGGGATCGAGTGCGACACCGTTTCCGAGGATGTTAATAACGCCGTCACGGAAGATCCCCGAAGGAAGTAGGTGGAGTGCGAACTTTCCTTTTTCGTTGATCACGGTATGACCTGCATTTCCGCCTCCCTGGAAGCGGACTACCACATCATACTCTTCCGTGAGAAGGTCGACCATACGGCCTTTGCCTTCATCTCCCCAGTTGATACCGACTATTGCGCTGTTACCCATTTGTTTTATTTCCTCTCTTATAGACTTTTAAATCTACATTTATTACTGTTTCGCTTTTTATACTTTTGCTTTTTCTCTCTTGTTACTTTCCGGCTTTTATACTCGCCTTTATCTGACGGATCGGCGTGATATGCCGACTTATCACATAAGCATTAAATCCCTGCTTACCTCACGCTGAACAAGAGATCCGCATAGCTCGGATAAGGCCATTTGTATGCGGCCGTCATCGTCTCTGCCTCGTCCACCATGGTACGGAGTTCGTTCATGTGGGGAAGTAGCTCGTCTCTGATGAGATTCGACTTTGAAACGATATCTCCCTGTGCCCTGACAGTCTCAAGACTGATCCCGAGTTCGTCGCATTTGCCGGCAATGAAATCCTTGAGCGACGAAAGTTTGCGAAGAGTAGTTGTCTCATAACCCACGGATGCGGAAACATCAGCCGCTTTCTTAACGTTTATGGCATTTGCGAGCTCAGTCGTATATCCCATGATCGCGGGGATATATCCTGTCCGAACCATCGATATCATCGTATTTGCTTCAATGATCACCTGCTTGCAATAATTCTCAAGCATGATCTCGCATCTCGATTTAAGCTCCACTTCGGAAAAAACGTGATGCGATGTGAGCATCTGTACATTCTTTTCATCAAGAAGATGAGGCATGCAGTCGGGAGTCGTCTTGAAATTGCTGAGTCCCCTGACCTTGGTGGCTTCCTCTATCCACGCATCGTCATAACCGTTGCCGTTGAAGAGGATCTTTCTGTGCTCCTTGATAGTCTTGCGAAGGAGGTTCTTGAGGGCTTCGTTGAAGTCTGCGGCGCCCTCGAGCTCGTCCGCATATACCTTAAGGCTCTCGGCCACAGCACTGTTGATCATTATATTCGCGCAAGCGATGCTGTTGCTCGAGCCAAGCATTCTGAATTCAAATTTATTGCCTGTGAAAGCAAAAGGTGAAGTACGGTTGCGGTCCGTAGTATCCTTATTGAAACGCGGTAAAACATCAACGCCGAGTTTCATCTTTTCTTTCTTGGCACTTTCGTAATGTGTGTCATTCTCGATCGCATCAAGCACTGCCGTAAGCTCATCGCCGAGGAACATGGATACGACCGCGGGAGGAGCTTCGTTGGCACCGAGTCTGTGATCGTTGCCTGCCGTAGCTACCGAGATACGCAGCAGATCCTGATAGTCGTCAACGGCCTTGATGACCGCACAAAGGAAAAGCAGGAATTGTACGTTTTCAAAAGGAGTTGCTCCGGGTGAAAGAAGATTCACGCCGGTATCGGTCGAAACGGACCAATTATTATGTTTTCCGCTGCCGTTCACGCCCTCAAAAGGCTTTTCATGAAGCAGACAAACAAGTCCGTGACGGGCCGCTATCTTCTGCATCATCTCCATTGTGAGCTGATTGTGATCGGTTGCGACATTTGTCGTGGTGTAGATGGGCGCAAGTTCATGCTGTGCGGGAGCAACTTCGTTATGCTCCGTTTTGGCGAGGATCCCAAGCTTCCAAAGCTCGTTGTCGAGATCCTCCATGAATTTTGCGACACGGGGTTTGATGACGCCGAAATAATGGTCGTCCATCTCCTGCCCCTTGGGAGGCTTTGCGCCAAAGAGCGTTCTTCCGGTAAAGAGAAGATCGGGGCGCTTTTCGTACATCTCCCTCGTGATAAGGAAATATTCCTGTTCGGCTCCGACAGATGTGGTGACATACTTCACATCATCCCTTCCGAAGAGCTTCAGGATCCTCATGGCCTGTTTGTTAAGCGCAGCCATGGAGCGCAACAGCGGCGTTTTCTTGTCAAGCGCTTCACCGCCGTATGAACAGAACGCCGTAGGAATGCAAAGTGTTCTGTCTTTAATGAATGCATATGATGTAGGGTCCCACGCCGTATATCCTCTCGCTTCAAAGGTTGCCCTGATACCTCCCGACGGGAATGACGATGCGTCGGGTTCGCCTTTTATAAGCTCCTTGCCCGAGAATTCGAGGATAACATTACCGTCGGCCGCAGGCTCGATAAAGCTGTCATGCTTCTCGGCCGTAACGCCCGTGAGCGGCTGGAACCAATGTGTATAATGCGTCGCTCCCTTCGAAACGGCCCAATCCTTCATGGCGTCCGCAACGGCATTGGCCACACTCTTATCGAGCGCCAATCCCTCATCGATCGTCTTTCTGAGTGAACTATAAACCTCGCTTGACAGTTTCTCTTTCATAACTCTGTCATCAAACACGAGGCAACCAAAAAAATCTGTTACATTTTCCATTCCGGATTCCCTTTCATATGGAGCGAGATGCAATAAATCATCAGTATAATGTCCCCCGGCCGACTCTCCGACTAGGGGGCATACAATACCGGGGTATAAGCACGAGTAACGGACCCGGGCAATTCTATGCCCGGATCCGTGTATATTATACCCTAAGCTTATTTCACATACAATACTCGAGAACCGCCTAATTATTCCGATTCCGAGAATGCCTGATTATTTAATGCTCAAGAACAGACACATCAAACAATACCCTGTGCGTTCATTGCATCAACAACCTTTTCGAATCCGGCGATGTTAGCGCCTACAACGTAGTTGCCTTCGAAGCCATACTTGCGAGCTGCATTGTCAAGGTTGTGGAAGATGTTTACCATGATGCCCTTAAGCTTTGCATCAACTTCTTCGAAGGACCATGAAAGTCTCTCGCTGTTCTGTGACATCTCAAGAGCAGATGTAGCAACACCGCCTGCATTTGCAGCCTTGCCGGGAACAAAGTAAACCTTGTTGTTCTGGAAGTACTCTGTAGCCTCAAGAGTGGTAGGCATGTTAGCGCCCTCGCAAACTGCGATCACGCCGTTGGCAACAAGCTTCTTTGCATCGTCGAGGTTAAGCTCGTTCTGTGTAGCGCAAGGAAGAGCGATGTCAACCTTAACTTCCCACTGATTTGTGCCCTCAGTAGCCTTGTCATGGTACTGAGCCGAAGGACGCTTAGCAGCGTACTCTGTAAGTCTTGCACGCTTAACTTCCTTAACTTCCTTAAGGAGAGCAACATCGATACCTTCGGGATCATAGATCCAGCCTGTGGAATCGGAGCATGTAACAGGCTTTGCACCAAGCTGCTGAGCCTTCTGGATAGCATAGATGGCAACGTTACCGGAACCGGAAACAGCACATGTCTTGCCCTTGATGTCGATGCCGTTGCACTTGAGCATCTCTTCTGTCATGTAAAGAAGGCCGTAGCCTGTAGCTTCTGTTCTTGCGAGTGATCCGCCGTAAGAAAGTCCCTTGCCTGTAAGAACGCCTTCGAATACGCCACGGATTCTCTTGTACTGACCGAACATATAACCGATCTCACGAGCGCCTGTTCCGATATCACCTGCGGGAACGTCTGTGTCAGCGCCGATATATTTGCAAAGCTCTGTCATGAAGCTCTGGCAGAATGCCATGATCTCACGATCACTCTTGCCCTTGGGATCGAAATCCGAACCACCCTTGCCGCCACCGATAGGAAGGCCTGTAAGGGAATTCTTGAAGATCTGCTCGAAGCCGAGGAACTTAATGATACCAAGGTTAACCGAGGGATGAAGTCTGATTCCTCCCTTGTAAGGTCCGATTGCACTGTTGAACTGTACACGGTAACCTGTGTTAACCTGAACCTGACCCTTGTCATCTACCCACGGAACGCGGAATTTAAGCTGTCTCTCGGGATTAACGATTCTCTCAAGAACAGCGTCACGTCTGAACTTCTCCTCATTAGCCTCAACTACGGGGCGAAGAGAGTTAAGAACTTCCTTAACTGCCTGATGGAACTCGGGCTCGCTGGGATTCTGCTTGATGACCAGATCGATCACTTCATCAACATACGACATTTTTTTATCCTCCTCTTTTTGGTGCTTTTCTGCACCGATTTTAGTGTTTCTTTTGGTGCTTTTTATGCACCGGCTTTAGTGTATTTTGTCTAAAAAAGGCGCCATTGAGTCCTTGACTCAAAGACGCCCTTGCCTTCTACGCATAATAATATAGACCAGAGTATTTTCCCTTGTCAAGCGGAAACTCATATATTATGTAATTATTTTTTGGGGAATGGTCCACTACCCCCGTCTCATTGGCTGGGGCGAAGCCACAGCCGTTTCCTTGCGGAAGACCCGACTATGTACCAAGGTAGTCCCCCGGGTCATCAAAACTCCAGTTTCTTCCCTGTCAGCTTCTCGTATCCTTCGAGGTAGATCGCGATCGTCTTGTCCTCGACGTCCTTGGGAAGCTTCCAGCCCTTGTCCTTGTTGGCGGTGAGCCAGTCACGGGCGAACTGTTTGTCGAACGAAGGCTGTCCGTGGCCGGGCTCGTACGAAGCTGCGGGCCAGAATCTCGAAGAATCGGGAGTGAGCATCTCGTCACCTACAACAATCTCACCGTTCTCATCGAGACCGAATTCGAATTTTGTGTCAGCGATTATGATACCCTTTGAAGCAGCATAATCGGCAGCTTTTTTATAGATGGCGATGGACATGTCGCGAAGCTTTGTTGCGTACTCAAGTCCTTTGCCGGGGAAGTATTTCTCAAGATGGTCGATTGACTGCTCGTAGCTGATATTCTCGTCATGGTCGCCGATCTCAGCCTTGGTCGAAGGTGTGTAGATGGGCTCAGGGAGCTTGTCGCTTTCCTTAAGACCCTCGGGAAGCTTGATCCCGCAAACAGTTCCGTTCGCGCAGTAGCTCTTCCATCCCGAACCTGTGATATAACCGCGAACGATACACTCAACCGGAAGCATGTTAAGCTTCTTTACGAGCATCACTCTGTTCTTGAAACGCTCTGTTCTGAAGAACTCGGGCATATCTGCAGCATCTGTGCTGATCATGTGGTTTCCCACGATATCCTTGGTAAGATCAAAGAAGAACTTTGACATCTGGGTGAGCACCGCTCCTTTTCCCGACACGATGTTGTCAAGGATCACATCAAAACAGCTGATACGGTCAGTTGCCGCGATCACAAGGCTGTCACCAAGGTCGTAAATTTCACGAACTTTTCCTTCTTTTACGGGTTTGAATTCCTTCATTTCTTTCTTCCTCTCTAGCTAAGAAGCGTCTCTCGCGCTTCATTTATAACACTTCCCTGGCGTTGTGCGGGTCGCAATCGAGTAGGCTGACTCCTACTCGATGCGACGGACATCTCGCGTACTAGTCCGCTCGATGACCGTTCACTCAGCCATCTGTTCGCAAACAAGCTTGCAACAGATGGCATTCGTTTATCGCAATCGAGTAGGCTGACTCCTACTCGATGCGACGGACATCTCGCGTACTAGTCCGCTCGATGACCGTTCACTCAGCCATCTGTTCGCAAACAAGCTTGCAACAGATGGCATTCGTTTATCGCACAAAAAAACTTTCCGCACGATCCCTCCACGCGGAAAGTTATTATATACCAAATGTATTTTTGTAACAAGTACAATTATTTGATCTTGAGTGTTTTCAGGTAATTCTTCTGCTCCGGCGTTCTCACCCCTATCACCGAATCCGCCGTGACCGTAGGGATAAGCTTCGCCTGAAAGTCGCGGTATTTCTCATCCTGTAATGCGAAGAGTGAGTCTCGTATCTCGTACGTGATGTTCGTCTGATGTGCTTTCACTACGCCGCCTTTCTAAGCAGGTGAAACATGGGTGGTCCCAGTGGGTCACCACAACCCCCGTCCCCCAGAGACCACCCATGTAGTTTACCCAACATCAAATCTCTCTATCTTACAAGTGTGCGTCTTTTCCTTCTCGTCATAGTTGATGCCCACAAACAGAAGGTTTCCCTTGTAGTGCTCAAGCGATGCGAAGTACTTCTTCGCCCTGATCTGATCGATGGCGCTTTCTGTACATGAATTACGCTTAAGTTCGATTATCATCGCGGGGCGGTTCTCCTTGAACGGGATGAACACAACATCCGCAAAGCCCTTGCCGGTCGTCATCTCCTTGATGACAGTATACTCGTTGAGTGCGTAAATATATGCCAGGTAGATAGCGCTCTGAAGAGCGTCCTCGTTGTTGTAGCTGCGGTTGCTCGTAACGTTTATATGACTGCGGTCAAGCGCGCGAGCGACCATTTCTTCATCACCGTCTATTGTAGTTGTAAGAAGATCCTTGGAATCCATGATGATCCTGTTTGTTACGCCATAGTCCTTCGCAACTTTTACTGCCCTGAGCCATTCGTTTCGGATCTCTTTATTCGGTATTCGGCATGTCCCGGTTTCCCGGTCGTAAGCCAGATATCCGAGATGAATAAGGTACGTAAACACCTCATCTTTAGTTTTAAAACCGGTCACCGTATTCATAAACAGATCGGGATCGACCGTTATGTCTTCTCCACTGATCATCTTGATAACATCTTCCTTTGTTCCCTCGTAGTTCTCATCAAGTCGATCCGAGATGACATCAAAACGCGATGTCTTTCCCCAAAAATTACCGAATTCTTTCTTGTTTATGCACTTTACAACCGATTCGGGATTATATATCTCAAAACCGTGTTGCTTGTAACCGTCATACCACATTTGACATTCATCATAATTAACTCCGTGCTTTTCACAGAGTTCTTTTACCTCTTCTCCGGTAAAACCGATATATTCAGCAAGTTCTTCCGCATCCAGAATTGTGTATTCATAAAAATTATTGAGTTTCGACTGTATTTTGTCACGCACAATAGGGAAAATACCCGTAAGGTAAGCAAGAGATATAGCCGGTCTTAATGTATCGCTCTTAAAGAGTCCGTTGAGGAAAGAAAGGTACTCCGCGAAGAGTGCCTCGGGCACGTTTTCTCTGACAAGTACATCGTACTCATCCATGATGATTACGAACGTTTCTCCGGTTGCGGAATACACACGCAAAATACTCTGCCCGAGTGAATCATCCTCAAGAATTCCCGAACCGGGGAACTCCTTTATCATCTCTGCCTTTATCTCTCTGGTGATCCGCTTTATCAATTCGGCCTTATCAAACGTATTCTGATACTCGCTGTTCATGTCAAGCTTTATGACATTAAGCTTATTGAGTCGTTCCTCAAAGCAGGGGTCCTTTGCGATCTTAAAAGGGGCGAAGAGCTCCCTTGAATCACATCCCTTCGAATAATAAGCAGAGAGCATGTTTCCTGCTATGGTCTTTCCAAAACGACGGGGACGTGAAATGCAGATATATTTATTGCTCTGTTTTGCAAGCTTTTCAACTGAAGCTATCATCCCGGTCTTATCGACATAGATGGCTGCGTTCACCGCTTCTGCAAAATTGCTGTTCCCGGGATTCAGATATATGCCCATTTCACTCCTCCTCATAGGCGGCAGTTTTTGCCGCTGATTCCTCGTTCTCCGCATTTCAATGCCGATATTCTCCGAACGACTCCTACACATATTAGAATATCAGAAA
>CAMIZL010000051.1 GCA_946403295.1 uncultured Clostridia bacterium
TGGGGCGCAGCCGGGAGAGAGGGTGCCGGCGCAGGCGACACATGGGGCGCAGCCGGGGGAGAAGGTGCCGGCGCAGGCGATACATGGAACGGAGCCTCGAAAAACGGCGGAGAAACGGATGTGGTATGGAACGGAGCCGGTTCGGTACAACAAAACGAAGATGAGATTTGGGGCGGAAGCTGGTCGGACGGCGGAACTCTTTCGGCGACCGGCGGATGGGAGACAGACGAAGATACGGGTCTTTGGTACGATCCGAGGGAAAATGAAAGGAAATGACGGTATATGAGTATTTCTCGAAGCAAAAAGAAATTGATCGTTATAATCGGGTCGATCGTGGGAGTCCTCGGTATTTTGGCGGTCGTATACTTCCTCAACATGGATGCGATAAATAACTGGTTTCGCCTGAAAACGATGAGTGATGAGGAATATGCGGATATGGTCACGGACCGGTTTGTCGATATTCTTGAAGACAGGTTATTTGCTCCGGCTCAATATGTGCCCGATCTGTCGGACGGAGCCGCGCTTAAGGCATATTGTTCCCTTGACGAGAGCGTTGCCGGTCTTCTCGGGATCCCGACAAAGATCGTTGTCGTTTCGACGGGAACGGCCGTTAAGGACGACGGGAAGCTCGGTCTGAGTCTGAATCCCTATATTGAGAAAGAAAGCGGAAGCTCCGTTCAATTAACTGCGATCGATGCGACACTTGATCTTCCTCAAAAAAGGTTATATGTCAGGATCCCCGAGTTTGATAAAAGCACCCTGGAGCTTACTTCATTGTATGATAAGAGCCTTAAATCCGCGCTCTCGGACATAGCTCCCATCATTGATGTCGATAAACTGCTCGGAAGTCTTGCCGACACATTTACAGGTGTATCCGAGCCCGGCGGACTCTTTGAGCGCTTACGAAATGACGAAAAGAGCAGGGAACTGACGAGAGAAGAGATCTTTTGGGGGATCGGACTCAAAGAAGGCAAAGAATGCGATATCACGGCTTCGATTTACGATTTTGCCGGTTTTGAGGTTTATGTAAGGGTATTTTCGGATGCCGATGCCCGGATCCTCGGATCCGAGATTAAGATAAATACGGGGAAAAACCGCCTGGGATTCATGTTCGATCTCACGCCGGAGAGAGATGCGGAGAGCGAGGATACGGAGAGCGAAAACGGACAATCCCCGATCTTATATGAAGCCTCGCTTGACGGTCTGAAGCTTTTTAACGGGACCATAACGACCTCCGTCGAGGACGGAACGGGAGCCGAAACGGTTATCAAGGCAGAGCCCGGAAAACTCATAAAATCCTTGTTTAACGGAGACGACGTAAGCGTTACCGTCACAGTGAGATCAAAGAACGGCTATACAGTATTCGATATCCTGGCGGATATGGGCGGCGGAAAAGTATCACAGATAGAGCTGTATCTGAATAAACTCGATGTTACGAAGCCCGAGATCCTCGGAACCGGAGAGGTGACCGATATTTCCAAATTGAACATCGCGGATTACGGCGATGTGGGAAAACTTGCGGAATTTGCGGTTGAAAAGGTCGAGGAGCTCGATCTGCAGATACTCAGGGATTACATTGACGCATATATCAAGAAGTATGTAAACGCAGCGGCGGGTTATGAAATGCTCAAAGAGTTCCACGCGAGCGGAATGCTTTCGAGAGTGGTTTCCGTTCTGGTGGGAGGAAACATTTCCGGAAACCTGATTCCCGGCCCGGGAACACGGCCTGCGGGCGGCAACACAGGGTCCGCACAGGCAGAGGGCGGCGAGGGAGCCTCCGCGGAAGGCGCGCAGGTCGGAAACGGTGATCAAACGGATGCAGCCGGCGCGGAAGGCGCGCAGGTCGGAAACGGTGATCAAACGGATGCGGCCGGTGCGGATGCGGGAGCGCAGACCGGAGGGACGGATGCGGCAGATACATCGGAAAGCGGTGCAGGCAAAGAGGGAGCAGATTTAGGTGACGCGGCAACCGGTGCCGGTAAAGAAGGAACGGCAGGATCCGGTCAGGGAAAAGCGGACGGTACTTTGCCGGAAGGTGAAAACACCGGTGATCCGGAGAAAAAAGTGACACCGGAAGAACTCGAGAGATTAAAAGCCGAATTCCTTGCAAAATACAAGTATTCGTATAAGATCGAAACAGACGATCCGAAAGCGGACTGGGGCGACGAAATAGTTATGGATATCGTGCCGCTCCTCATGGGCGCGCCTTATCCCGGAATGGAGTATAAGGATGCCTGTGCATATCTCGGAGAGCAGTGGTACGGAGAAGGTTTGGACGAGAAGGTGATCGGCGCGAAAGTGGGCGACGTGATCGATGTCGAGGCAACGCTCGGCGATGACTTCGGTGCCTTCAGCGGCTATAAAGGAAAGTTCCGTGTAACGATCAAGGTGATAAACAAATATGTCCGACCCGAATGGACGGAAAGCTTCATAGTGGACCGTCTCGGATATGCATCGCTTGAAGAATGTGAGAAAAAGCTGATCGCTTCACTTGACTAAGAAGTGTATACACTGTATACTTTCTATCTGAATCAGGGTTTTATTTTCGCGTGTAATAGGCGTTTTGGGCAAAATATTTCAAAATCGATAAGGGGAAGTAATTTGGATCAGAAGTTTTATCTAGACACTCTGTCAAAACTCGATAACGGGATTGATATGGTCCTATGCACGGTTGAGGTCGCTACGGGCGAGTCTGCGATATGCAGAAACCAGAAGCTTTCTTATGCCGAGGACGGCACCGTTTTCGGAACGACCGCTGACAGCAAGCTTGATTTCCTTTGCATCAGCTATGCCAGACAAATCCTGAGCGGACGCGATTATGTGGAAGGTCTTCGCAAGAAAGCCAGCAAGCTTGGCGGAACGGCATTTTTAAGAGATTTTGGTATTGACTGTGTCACCGTAGTCTCGTTTGATGTCATAAGATATGATGATGACAGAAAGAAAGCTGTTTTCAAGTCTCTTTTCTGTAAGGAAGATTGAAAATAATACAAAAACGCCCGAACGGTTCCATCATCCGTACGGGCGTATTCTATAGAAATATAAATCAATGCTTATGAGCATCCGGTGAGGTGTCACGGATCAAAAGAGCTTTACCTTTGAATTCACCTTACGGAGTGCGAAATAAAGCAGGTATCCGAGAACGCATACGCTGAGGAGTTCTCCGACGCAGACCGTCAGCATGATGAACCAAAGTGAATCGTCCGATTCTCCGAGGTACGGAATGTAGATCGAGAAGATGGACACGATGATCGTGTTGCTGACGACGGGGGGCATCCATATAAGTTTTTTATGTGATCTGAGAAGGTATGTTCCGACGGCTCCTATCAGGGTGGCGAGTGTACCGAAGATGATGTCGAGCAATACGCATCCGCCGAGGATGTTCGCAAGCAGACAACCGATCGTAAGGCCGGGGATCGCTGCAGGCGTAAATGCGGGAAGTATGGTGAGAGCTTCGGCAACACGGACCTGAATTGCGGAATAACTGATCGGTGCAAGGATAATGCACAAAACCGCGTAGATGGCAGCTATCATTGCTGCCGTTGCAAGATAACGAATTGATTTGTTTTTCATTTTTTATTCTCCTGGTTTTGATTTATCTCCTTCGCGGAAGTACCGATTTCACCGGGCGCATATGGGCGCAGCGGATAAGAATGCGATATCCCCGAACGGAGAAGGTGAGGATGGACTTCGAACTCACGGGGATAGTTTTAACACATAATGTGCGATAATGCAAGCAGAATATAAGTGAAACAACGCAGGAGGAAATATGGACTGGGGACTTTGGATAATGTTCGCGATACTCGTTGTTATGGTCGTATGTGTCGTGATAATCTCAAACAGGCGAGAGAAGACCGCCGCTCAGAACGGCGTATTTGACGAGCGTCAGATGAAGATAAGAGGGGACGCGTTCAAGTGGTCGTTCATAGTAATGGTTGTTTATTACATGGCATATGCGATCCTTATCTCGTTTGCCGGAGAAGGCCTCGGAGCGCCGGAGCTCATGATCTTTATAGGCCTTGAACTCGGACTCGTTTTTTGTTCGGTATATTGCATCTTAAGAGATGCGTTTCTCGCCATCAACAGAAGTTTTGGTTTTATAGTGATCCTCGACGTATGCTGTATAGTTGCGCAGCTCGTGGGATATTTCAGGGAGAGAGCACAGGGAGCGCTCCTTATAGAAGACGGAAAACTCACTACAACGGGGCTCCCCCTTTCGATAGCCGTTTCGTTTATGATAATACTTGTGGCGCTTTTGGTCAGAAGGCATTATGAAAAGAGAGAGGAACAGAACGAAGCATGAAGAACCTTAGGTTGAAAGCGGCACGTGCGTCACTCGACCTGTCGCAGGAGGAACTTGCGAACAAAGTCGGTGTTTCCCGCCAGACGATAAGTGCCATTGAAAAAGGGGACTATAACCCTACCATTAATCTTTGTGTGGCTATATGCCGCGTGCTCGGCCGGACGCTTGACGATCTGTTCTGGGACGAACCGAAGGAATAAGAAAAAAAGATCTTAAGGGCTTCTTAAGATCTTTTTGTTTGCTATCATAGATTTTTATCATAGGAGGAAGAAATTTCTTTCTTGCCGTTGAAACGGAGGGTAACCGCTTCATCTGTACCCATGATACCATCATAAATGAAATATGTCAAGTATATTTTACATTTTTCATTTCTTCTCTACGATGGGCTGGCCGTACTTCTCGAGGATCCTGTGAATTCGGTCCGTGGGATCGAGGAATTCGCTGATCGAGAAGTCGTGGTTGAGCGTATCGATGAGAAGTGCGATATATTTGCTCATATCGGCGCTGATGTAATATTCTCTTTCGAGAAGTTCGGGTGTCTGGTAGATAAGGTTTGTGGTGACAACCTTATTAAATATGCCTTCTTTGTATGCCTCGTCGAATGCGGCGAGTCCGTCGGTGAAGAGTCCGAACGTTGCGCAGAAGAATATCCTTCCGGCGCCCCTCTTTCTGAGCTCGCGTCCGACCTCGAGGATGCTCTCGCCGGATGAGATCATGTCGTCGAGAATGATAACGTCCTTGCCCATAAGGTCAGAACCCAGATATTCGTGAGCGACGATGGGATTGCGTCCGCCGACAACTCTTGTATAATCCCTTCTCTTGTAGAACATACCGATGTCAAGACCGAGCACGTTACCGAAGTAGATCGAGCGACCCATCGCGCCTTCGTCGGGGCTTATGATCATCATCTTGTCGGGTGTCATCTTTATATCGGGAATGTTCTTAAGAAGAGCTTTAATGAACTGATATGTGGGTTTGATCGTTTCAAAGGTTTTGAGCGGGATCGCGTTCTGTACCTTGGGCTCGTGAGCATCGAAGGTGATAACGCTGTCTACGCCCATGCTGTAGAGCTCCTGAAGTGCCATTGCACAGTCGAGGGATTCTCTGGTGGTACGCTTGTCCTGACGGCTCTCGTAAAGGTAAGGCATGATGACCGTGATACGTCTTGCCTTTCCTCCGACAGCTCCGATGATACGCTTCAGATCCTGGAAGTGATCGTCGGGAGACATATGATTCTTATGTCCTCTTACCGTGTATTCAATGCTGTAATTTGTAACGTCTACGAGGATATAAAGGTCGTAACCGCGAACGGATTCGTTGATAACGCCCTTTCCTTCTCCGGTACCGAATCTCGGACACTGGGATTTTACAAGGAAAGTATCTCGCTGGTAGCCCTGGAAAGCAATGGTGGCGGTATGCTCGTTGTCTCTGCCGCTTCGCCAGTCAACGAGGTAATTGTTTACTTTTTCGCCAAGCGATTCGCTGCTGTTAAGAGCAATAACGCCCAGCTTACCGACCGGAATTGTTTCAAGAAAGACATCTTGTTGTGACACTGTAGTGACCTCCTGTTTTTTATGCCCTGATCCTAAGATCGGTGCCGATGATCTTGAAAAGATCATAATGTTTTATGATTCTGGAATAAGTACGCTCCGAGTAGTTGAATATGATCTCGTCAAAGGAGAGATTGGTCGAAATGATCGTTGCCCTTCCGGCAAGCTGCCGCTCGTTTATTATGTTGAAGAGCGAAGATGCCGTGAACTGCGTATAAAATTCACTTCCCAGATCGTCAATAATGAGCAGATCGCATTCGAAGATGTGTTCTTCTTCTTTTTGCGAAACGTCTTTGTCTCCGTTACCGAAACGTCTCTTCTCGAGTGTCGAGAAAAGGCTTGCCGCGGTGTGGTAGAGAACCGAATGCGAACTGTCTATGAGGGCCCCGGCGATACAGGAGGAGATGAAAGTCTTCCCGACACCGGTAGGTCCGTATATCAGAATATTACCGTGGTTTTCGTCAAAAGTTTCGACATAGCGTTTTGCCTTGCCGAGAACCGACATGATGTTTTCGTAAGGTGTTATGCCGAGCGACTTGTCCTTGTCCGCAGGGTCGTTTGAAAAGAGCGAAGCATCAAAGGTATCAAAGTTTTCTTCGGCGAGCAGGCTCGACATGTTTGAATCCCTGAGCAGGAGTTTGCTAAGGGCTTTTTTAAAACATGTGCACTGCTTGTTTCCGACGTAGCCGGTATCCTTGCAGATCTCGCACTCATAGCGGATCTTAAGGTAATCCGGAGGAAATCCGTTTTCCGCAAGGAGCTTTTCTTTCTGTTCCGCAATAGCGCGGTTTTCTTCTTCGAGGCCGTCGAGAGCCGAAGGATCTTCAGCCAGAAGAGAACGTTTTGCCCTGTCAAAGGATTCACGGGCAACCCTGAGGTCAAGCTCTTTTATCCCGGGGCATTTATCATAGACCCGCTCGCGTCTTTCGTCAAGAGAATAACGGGCGTTTCGTCTTTTTTCGTCATATTGCGCAATAATCCGGTCGATATAGTCGTTTCTTATATGCATTTTATTCCCAATCCCTTATAAACCAAGTTTCTTTCGTTCAAAGTCGGCGAGATCCTGATTGCTGTAATTTCGCTGGGGGAAGTTTGTGAAACGTCCCCTTGATGCGGGACGGGCCGCTTCCTGCCTTTCCGTGTTCCCGGTAGTGGGATGCGCCTGCCTGTATTGTGCATCGTCTTCCCTGACCGCGTTAAGGTCGGTTATCCCTTTCTGCCCCCAATTGTTCAATATCGAATCGGCATAGGAGAACTGCTTTCCGCTGCTGCCTTTCGAAACGGCTCTGCAACAAGCCTCGCGGATCAGCTCAACCGAAAACCCGCAACTGTGCCAGCGTGAAAGATATTCGAGCTCCCTCGAACCGAGGCCCCTTCCGCTTATGCCGAAAGCTTTTACTACCGCCGAATACTCCGCCGTTCTTGTAAGAACATGGGAGCGTGCCGAGTCAAGATCGAACACTCCGCTCTTTTTCCATTCGATGGCAGTCTTTTCAATGTATTTATCAGAGGTTTTGTCGTTCTCTATGCATTGATCGTAAAGGAATTCTATGAGTTCGGGCGTGAATCCGAGGCTCTCATATAAGAAAGAAGGCAGTTGCAGGTTCCGCACCGTCATGGTCTTTCCGAGTTTCGCTTCAAGGACGTCTATGAGGCTGCTGAATTCGTCGAGTTCCCTGAAACGTGCGATCTGGCTGGGTGTGTAAGTCGGGATCATGATCTCGGGTTCGGGAGCCGGGGGCTCTTCCTGGCCGCGGGGTTTGATCCGGGCGATCCTTCTGCTTGCCCTGACGGGAGGCTCGGAAACGGTAAGAACCTTGTCTCTGACGGGGAACCCGTCGGAATTCTCGATCCTTATGTCGCGAACGTCACCGTCGGCATCGTACGACACGCGTAGAAAGCCCTCTTTCTCCCAGTACCTGAGGGCCTTGATCACATCGTTTTCAGATTCGCCTACCCTGTTGGACATTTCCTCCACAGAAATGGGCATGGAGGTGTCGTGAAGACATCTGATCAGATAAAGATACACCTTAACAAAAGAGCCGTGCGCTGCCGCAAGGCAATTATCTATGAAATAATCCGATATGGAGGTAGAGGTCATGGCCTCTTTCCCGCATGAAAGATTAATTCTTCCGTTCATAAGCGTCGCTCCCCTTATCATACGACATTGACGTGTGGAAAATGCCCGGTGATCTTGTCCCGTCATCTTTTCCCTTCGACGTGAAAACGATTATAGCATAACGGGCGGGGATATCAATCGAAAAAAAGCCGTAAAACAGATGTCGAAAAGGCCTGTGGATAATGTGGAAAATCGGACCCGCCCGACTATGGAAACGCACATCTGAAAGGGGTTTGCGAAGTGGGGCGGGTTGTTCAAAATTTTCTGTGGATAAACGGGATAAGTCAGTGACCGGTGAGCTCGTCCGCAATCTTTACAACGTCTCCGGCACCCATAGTTATTAACATGTCACCTGTGGAACAATTTTCGAGACAAAAATCTTCGATTTCTCCGAACGACGAAAAATGGTAAGCTTTCTTACCATATTTTTCCCGAATGATGTCTGCCATCTCTTCGGGCGAGATTCCGAACGTGTTGGTCTCTCTTGCGGCGTATATGTCGGTGAGGACAACGAGGTCCGCTTCGCTTAAGATTCTGCAGATATCGTCCTTAAACATGGCCGTTCTCGAATATGTATGCGACTGGAACACGACAACAAGTCGCTTCGGCGAGAGGCTCCTTGCCGTCTTTATGGTCGCTTCCATTTCGGTGGGGTGGTGTGCATAGTCGTCGATGATCGTCACGCCGCCGATCTCGCCTTTCTTCTCGAAACGTCTGTGAGTCCCCTTGTACCTCAAAAGACCGTTTTTGACCGCTTCGAAAGGGATACCGCTTTCGAGGGCGAGGGCCGCAACACCCACCGAATTGGTGACGTTGTGTGCGCCGGGAACGCATATTTCGATCTCTCCGACAGGCGAAGTTCCTTTAACGAGCGTATATGTGCCGCAGCCCGATGCGTTAAAGGTCACGTTTTCGGCATGATAATCGGGAAGGGGTCCGTTTCCGTCCGTTTCACCCGCAAATGTGACGATCCTGCAAGCGGTGTCCTTAAAGATCTCATCGCGGTCTTTGATGCAGGAACCGAGAGCGAGGAGTCCGTCAGGGGGTAAGAGCGCTGCGAATCTCGCAAAGGAACGTTTCTCGGTCTCGAAGTCGCCGAAATAATCGAGATGTTCGGGCTCGATGTTGGTGATGATCGCGCGTGTGGGGTGGAACTTAAGGAAGCTGTCGGTGTATTCGCATGCTTCGACACAGAAGGTGCCGCTGTCTCCGAGACGCATATTGCCGCCGATCTCATCGAGGATCCCGCCGAGATTGACGGTCGGATCCTTGCCGGCTTCCATAAGAACGAGTACCATCATCGAGGTCGATGACGTCTTGCCGTGGCTGCCGGCAACCGCATAATTGTCTTTATATGAAAGCATCACGTCTCCGACGAGCGCGGCCCTGTCGATGACGGGGATGCCCAGTTCCTTTGCGCGGACAAGCTCGGGATGATCCGGCTTTACGGCGGCTGTGTGGACGAGAACGTCTATATCCTCCGATATGTTCCCGGCGTTCTGCCCGTATATCACCTTAATACCCGCGTCTTCGAGCGTGCGGGTGACGTCGCTTGGGGAACGGTCGGAACCGAGTACTTCAAATCCTTCTTTCTTAAGAAGGAGAGCGAAACCGCTCATGCTGATGCCGCCGATCCCTGTGAAGAAAACTTTTTGAGGTTTGCCCAGATCTATATATCTCATATCCGATACCTTCTTTAATGTGATTTAATGCACTTAATGCCTATGTAATTATATTACTTCCCCGTATTGATAACAATAGCGAGAACACGGTATGTGAAAAGCATTAACGGCTATGATGTACCGTTTATTAAATATGACACAACATTTTGTGGATATACGGTACAGAAAAGGAGTAAGACTTCACACTTCTTCATTCGCAAAGAAAAAATTTTGCAAAAACAACACATAAAAGAGAGAAATGTATTCACATTTTGGTCGATTTATGATATAATTTGTGCGTAATTGATAGACTACGGAGGGTGAACATATGATCCGAAAAGAAATGATTGCCATGCTTCTTGCCGGAGGACAAGGCTCGAGACTTGGCATCCTTACTTCAGATATGGCAAAACCTGCAGTCAGCTACGGCGGAAAGTACAGGATCAT
>CAMIZL010000052.1 GCA_946403295.1 uncultured Clostridia bacterium
CTCGACAAATCGGGCTTTGATGAGGTTATCCAAATAATCTAATTCTTCTTTTCTGTTATCTAAAATCTTTTTTACTCTATCAAATAAATCCGCAATTCTAGTTTGTTCATCTTTTTCTGGCACAGGCACACTGACACCGCGTACCATCTCGCTATTTAAATTATTTACCACCCCTCCAACAGCCATCGATTTAAATTTCTCATATGTGGGCTTCGAGCTTAGATAGTAATATAAAAATCTCTTATCAAATAAATCCTTATCATCTCTTAGAACAAGCCATCCATCGTGTATACATCCATCTATGGCCAAAATATATGGACGGCCAAAGCTCATTGAGTTAGACAGTAAGAAATCCCCTGGTTTAACATATCTAGATTTTTTCATTCCTTCAGGAATTATTCTCTGCGCAGTTTCTGTAATATACATGGAATCGGTTGTATCCCCGATTTTTATCCAATTAATCCCATCAGGATCATTCGTAATAAAATTATCAATAGGTCTAGGCGAGCCGCCTCTTTCAACGGTACAAACATCGCCTATCTTCTCATACTTCCATTGAATATTCATTTATAATCATCCCTACAAATCTCAATTTGCATAGAGCACATTGGCTAGCAGAGCACCTCCTGCTAGATTTCCGCTTAAGTTGTTAACAACATTAGTGATTACATTCAGTACATCAATCGCATTCTTGTTCATAGGCTTTCTCCCCTTTCTTTTGTTCTTCATTATCTCAGTTACAATAAAGATTAAAAGTGGAATACCTGCAAGAAATGCTCTCTTTGGTGCTAACCCTTGCTCTGCAAGCCAATATACTCTATGAATATTGATCTGTTATCCTTTCAATTTCAATTTAGAAGTTTTTCAAGCTCGTCCATTTCCTGTGCTATCTGCTTCTCAATTTCTCTGATATTTGCCATGATCTCCGATGTCGGCGGGTACTCTACCGCTACATACTCAACCTCTTTGTATTTATTGATTGAAAGATCATAATCATTATCAACAATTTCCTTTTTTGATACCACGAAGGATTTGTCCGTACGTTTTCTGTCTTTTTCGGCTTCAAGATTCTTAAATCGGCTGATAATGTCAGGTATGTCGTTGTCACTAATTGGTGCCCGTTTATCATCAAGACTTAATCCGTCCGCTGTCATATCATAGAACCAAACATCATCCGTTCCGCCATGACCTGTCTTTGTAAAGATAAGTATTCCGGTTGAAACACCAGCGTAAGGTTTAAACACTCCGGAAGGCATGGAAATAACCGCCTCAAGTCTCTGGTTTTCTATGATCTCCTGTCGGATTGCCTTATGTGCGTTAGAAGATCCGAAAAGCACTCCGTCAGGAACTATGCATGCACATCTTCCGCCGATCTTGAGCATTCTCACAAACAATGCAAGGAATAAGAGTTCCGTCTTCTTTGTCTTACACACCTTTTGAAGATCGGTTGATACGGTATCGGCATCAAGATTCCCTTTAAAAGGTGGATTTGCTAAGATTAAGGTGTACATATCCTTGTCAGGATTCTGGTCAGATAAACTGTCGCGGTACTCGATAAAAGGATTTTCCACTCCATGGGTCATCATATTCATGGCACCGATTCGAAGCATCGTTCTGTCCATATCATAACCATGGAACATCTCGTTCATGAAATGATCCCTGTTCTGCTTGTCGAGCAATACCTCTTTCTTGTACTTCTCCCTCAGGTAATCACCGCTGGTCACAAGGAATCCGGAAGTACCGCATGCCGGGTCACAAATCAGGTCCGAAGGCTTGGGTTCCATCATCTCAACCATCATCCGAATGATATGCCTCGGAGTTCTGAACTGACCATTCACTCCCGATTGTGAGATCTTAGAAAGCAGATACTCATATACATCGCCTCTGATATCGGTTTGATGGAGTTCTTCCATCATTGCGTATATCTCGTCCATAGCATCCACGATCTTTGAAAGCATAAGAGGAGTATTCACCTTAAAGATTGCATCGTCCATGTACTTGCTGTACGCACTGTTCTTGTCCCCGTGAAGATTCTTGATAAAAGGGAACACCCATTCCTGAACAACTGAATACATCCTCTGAGCAGGAAAATCATGAAACGTTGACCATTTAAGCTGATTACCATCGACCGTTCGGTCTCCGATCTCAACTTCATCCGCAAATATGCTCTTGTAAGGAAGCCCGAGCATTGCCGCTTCCTTGGCTCTGATATTGTCAGTATCATCAAGATCTCTGATAAACATCAGATATGTCATCTGCTCGACTACATCAAGAGGATTTGTGATTCCTCCGTTCCAAAAGATTTCCCATAAGCTGTCAATCTTATTACCAAGTTCTCCGGTCATTATGATTCTCCTTATTTCTCATCTCTGTTCCACTCATATTTTGTATATCTGCCGCCACCAATCTTTATAATATCATCTGATGCCAACAGTTCTGCCAACGCTCTTTCTACTGTTATACGGCTGATATCGGGACATTTTTCCATAATCTGCGCCTTAGTTATCTCGCCGTATGTGCTTCTGATGAGTTTCGCCACCCGTTCCGGTTTTGAAAGGCCACCGGTAGTCAGAATTTCTACTCTGTCGGAAAAATCTCTGTATGCAGCAACTACAACTCCAAGTAAATATTTTACAAACGGAACGTAATTGTTCTCTCCCTCATGCCAGTTAAGAGAACTCTCCTGCAGGCACTCATAATATGACGCTTTCGTCTTTTCAATCAAGTGTTCTATACTGATATACTTTCCTACAATATAACCTGCTCTGTACAACATCAGCAATGTAAGCAATCTGCTCATTCTTCCGTTACCGTCATTAAACGGGTGAATGCACAAGAAATCCAGTATGAACATTGGGATAAGAAGAAGTTGATCTATCTTTCCGGTTCCAAGCGCCTTCTCAAATTCATTACAGAGGTTTTCAACTGCCTCAGGCGTTTCCCACGCAGGAACCGGTCTGAATCTAACGAACTTGTTGCCCTTTTCGTCCTCTTCCTCGATGATATTATCAGCAGCTTTATATTTCCCGCCGATATCATAACCCTCAAACTTATAAAGATCTCTATGAAGCTGAAGGATCATGTTTGGCTTTATTGATATATAATCATGGCTTTCATGGATTGTATTAAGAACATCTCTGTATCCGGCAATCTCACGCTCGTTTCTGGTCCTTGGCGTGGTTTTATCCTTAACAAGTGCTTTCAACCTGGCATCAGAGGTATAGATACCTTCAATCTTGTTGGATGCCTCAGTACTCTGAATCTTGGCAAGCTCCACCATCTGTGTCAGTGTATCTTCTTTTGCTTCTATAAAAAGTGACTGTTCACCTTTATACTCGTGGATCTGCGTAAGCAATGCCACGATTTCCGGCGTCAGTAGTTTTTCCCATTTTTTACTGTAATCAAAGTTTCTCATTTCAATAGCCTCATTCAAACATCAATTCACTCATAATCCGATATAATGATGCAATTAGAATAATATCATTCAATATACTCATTGTCAACGCCAATTGCATCATTCTTTGCAAAATGATGCAATTAAACAGTTGTTGATGCAATTAAAAAAGTGGCATATCATACCCTACACAAGTAAGAATCCCTACATACCGTATCAATTCGGTTTGTAGGGATCATATTCCGATTCTGACTTTTATAATATATTTGCTCCTTTGGGATCATATACGTGAATCGCTTCAAGGTCTCTTCGGTATCTGCTGGGTGATGCAGTGAATGTTTCCGCCTCCGAGGAGGATCACGCGGGCATTAATGCCTATGATCTTCCTGTTAGGGAATGCCTCTGCAAGGATGTCTCCCGCACGTCTGTCACTTTCGGTGTTTTCATCACCGAAGCAAGGGTATACCACAGCCCCGTTCGAAATGTAGAAATTCACATAGCTCGCCGCAAGGCGCTCTCCCGCTTCTCTGGTATCTTCGCCTTCCTCAAAGACGTAACCCTTAAGATCTTCCTCGCTCAGAACGATCGGTTCATCGGGGAAAGGAAGCTTCCTGATCTTGAGGCTCCTTCCCCGAGCGTCACGCTCGGTCGAGAGAATCTCGTAAGCCTCCCTGCACCTCTCAAAGTTCGGGTCATCCGGGCGATCGGTCCATGCCAGAAGCACCTCGCCGGGTGCCGAGAAGCAGCAGAAATTGTCCACATGCCCGTTTGTCTCGTCATTATAAACACCGGCAGGGAGCCAGATGATCTTCTTAACTCCGAGAGTATCCTTAAGTCTGTTTTCGATCTCTTCCCTCGAAAGCTTCGGATTCCTTCCGGGGCTCAAAAGGCACTCCTCCGTGGTGATCAGGGTACCCTCACCGTCCACATGGATCGAGCCGCCTTCAAGGATAAAGTCTCTCTTATCTATCACTATGTCACCAAGATACTCACAGAGTTTCCCCGCAACAAGCGCATCTCTGTCGTAGTCCGTGTAGAGGCCGTCGTAGTCGCCGCCCCAAGCATTGAACCCCCAGTCTGCTCCGCGTCGCTCAGAACCGTTTACAACGAACGTCGGGCCTGTGTCTCTCGCCCAGGAATCATTTGCAGAAAATGGGATAAAGACGATATTGTCAGCCACGACCTTCTTTGCATGCTCGAGTTTTTCGGGGCTGACCATCATGTACACGGTCTCACTCTCGGCTATCGTACACGCTACCGTCGCAAAAGCCTTCTCCGCTTCGACTCCGTCCTTCCATGATCCCGGGCGCTCGGGCCAGATCATGAGACATCCGTCATGCGGCTCAAACTCGGCAGGCATTCTGAAATTCTTCACTTCAAACCTCCCTCTGATCCGAGTCTCGTCTTAAAATCTTCGTATCCGAATTCCTTAAGGAGCCTGCATTCGCCCTTCTCATCCATCGCGTAGATCGAAGGGAGCGGGATTCCGTTAAAGGTGTTGTTCTTGACCATTGAGTAGATCGCCATGTCGTGGAAGTACAGTCTGTCACCGGGCTTCTTCTCCGTATCGAAGGAATAGTCTCCGATCACGTCGCCTGCGAGGCAGGTATTGCCGGCAAGTCTGTATGTGATCTTCTTCTCAGCCGCTTCACCTGCGTAGATGATGTCCTGCTCCGCAGCCGGTGCGGCATAGTTCTCCGAGATCGTCGGGGTGTAGGGGACTTCCAGAACATCAGGCATGTGACATGCCGCGGAAGCGTCCATTATCAGGATACGAAGTCTGTTCTCGACCACGTCGAGGACTTCGCTCACAAGGATGCCGGCGTCGATCGTAACCGCTTCGCCGGGTTCAAGATAAACTTCAATATTGTATGTTTCACGCAAATGTTTGATGAGTGCGATAAGGCCGTCCACATCATACCCTTCCGAGGTGATGTGCTGTCCGCCGCCCATGTTGAGCCACTTCACGCGCATAAGGATGTCCCCGAAATCCCGTTCAACAACCCTTACAGTCCTGGCGAGATCGTCGAAACGCTGCTCGCACATGGTATGGAAATGGATGCCGTCGATCTTTGCAAGTACGTCGGGAGTAAGGTCTTCCTTCTTCATGCCGAGACGCGATCCGGGAGCGCAGGGATCGTACATGGGATGATCCTTCTGCGTTCTGTACTGGGGATTGATGCGGACGCCGATGCTTGTTTTGCGCTTTACTGCATCATAATGCTTTTCAAGCTGTGCCGCGGAGTTAAAGATCATATGGTCGCAAATACGCGCGAGCTCGGGGATGTCCTCGCTCTTGTAGGCGGGGGCATAAACATGATTCTGTTTTCCGAAGGGGCGTGCCATCTCCTCGTATCCGAGGCGTGCTTCGTAAAGCCCGCTTCCGGTCGCGCCGCTGATATACTTCGCAATAAGAGGATACTCATCAAAGCCGGAAAAGCATTTCTGTGCAAGTAAAATACGCGCGCCACTCTCGCGCTCTACTCTTTTGAGTATCTCTAGATTGTGGATGAGAGCGCTTTCATCTATTACGTAACACGGCGTTTTAACATCTTTTAGTTGCATCTTCCGGTTTCCTCTTTACAGCTAAAGTTCAATTTTCTTCAAGACAGTTTCAATTTATCAATTGTTTTATTCTACAACTGTAGGATTCTCATCCACAACGAACGGCAATCCGAACTTTGCAAGCGCCTCCATATAAGGATCGGGATCGAACTCGTCGGTTGTGAACACGCCGGGCTTCTTCCAAAGTCCCTTCACTACCATCATCGCGCCTACCATTGCGGGCACACCGGTTGTGTAAGAAATAGCCTGCGATCCGACCTCGCGGTAACACTCCTGATGATCGCAAACGTTGTAGATGTAGATTGTCTTCTCCTTGCCATCCTTAACACCTGTGATGATGTTTCCGATGTTGGTCTTGCCGACGGTGCGGGGACCGAGAGTTGCAGGGTCGGGCAGAAGTGCCTTAAGGAACTGGATCGGCACGATCTGGTGTCCTTCGAATTCTACAGGTGTAGTTGAGAGCATCCCTACGTTTTCAAGACACTTCATGTGTGTAAGGTAGGACTGTCCGAAGGTCATGAAGAAGCGGATCCTCTTCACGCCGGGGATGTTCTTTGCGAGTGCCTCGATCTCCTCATGGTGAAGAAGATACATATCCTTCATTCCGACCTCGGGGAAATCGTACTCTCTCTTGATACTCATCGCGGGGATCTCAACCCACTTGCCGTTCTCCCAGTAGGAGCCGGGCGCGGAAACCTCGCGGAGATTGATCTCGGGGTTAAAGTTGGTGGCGAAGGGATAGCCGTGATCGCCGCCGTTGCAATCGAGGATGTCGATGTAGTGGATCTCGTCGAAGTAATGCTTTAACGCATATGCTGCAAAAACGCTCGTTACGCCCGGATCAAAGCCTGTTCCGAGAAGTCCGGTGATTCCTGCAGCCTTAAACTTCTCCATATATGCCCACTGCCATGAGTAATCGAAGTAAGCCGAGAAGCCGAGCTCCTTGCAGCGCTTGTCATAAACCTTGCGCCACTCGGGATCGTCTGTATCCTCGGGCTCGTAGTTTGCGGTGTCGATGTAATCAACCTTGCACTCGAGACACGCATCCATGATCGTGAGGTCCTGATAAGGGAGAGCCAGGTTAAGTACGGCATCGGGCTTATAGGCGTTAATGAGAGCGACAAGCTCGTCCTTGTTGTCTGCGTCGACCTTAGCCGTAGTGATCTTGGTCTTTGTTGTGGGTGCGAGCTTCTCCTTGAGGGCGTCACACTTAGCGACCGTCCTGCTCGCGATCATGAGCTCGTCAAACACCTCACTGTTCTGACAAATCTTGGCAATGGCAACACCTGCCACGCCGCCGCAACCGATAACCATAATTCTAGCCATATCTCTGTCCTCCTCTTCTCTGCATTCAGGCCTTTAAATGTGTTTCCTTATACCATGTTTTACCATGGAATACTCTTCTCAAAAAATCAGTCTTTCTTTCTGTCCTCTTCCTCTTCAAGCAGATCTTCCACGTACTTGGGGAGCATGAATGATCCGATATGAAGGTTGGTCGTGTAGTACCATGTCTTGAGTCCGCGGTCGTTCCAGCGCTTGGGGTCAAAATCCTGGATCGGATGGTACTTCTTCGAAGCGAATCCGAAGAGCCAGTAACCTGCCGAGCATGTGGCGATGTGCGCCTGGTAAACACGGCTTATGGGGAAGCTGTGGAACACCTTGCGGTGCATGCTCCTGCAGGCTTCCTCTTCCACGTCGTAGAAGGGGCTTCCGTGCTGGTAGACCATGATGCCGTCAGCCTTAAGGGCTTTGTAGCAGCTTCCGTAAAACTCTTTCGTGAACAGACCCTCCTCATGACCGAAGGGGTCAGTGGAATCGTTAACGATGATGTCATACTCGTTGCGAACCGACCTTAAGAAGTGAAGTCCGTCCTGGAAGTAGATGTGTACTCTCGGATCGTCGAATCCCGCGGTCTGCTCGGGGAAATACTTCTTGCTGACCTCGACCATCATCTCGTCGGGCTCAACAAGGTCGATACGCTCGATCTCGGGGTACTGGGCGTATGTCGTGGCAACGCCTCCGTCTCCTCCTCCGAAGATCAGCACCTTCTTAACATTCGGATGAACGGCCATGGGCACGTGTGTCACCATCTCGTCGTAGACGAACTCGTCAGACTCGGTGAAAACGATCTCGCCGTCCGAGACGAGCATCTTTCCGAACTCGGGTGTGCTGAACACATCAAAGGTCTGGTAGTCGCTCTTCCCCGAGAAAAGCTGCTCATTTGCCCTGATCGAAAGCTTCACATCTTTTGTGTGATATTCTGAGAACCAATACTCCATACGAACAATTCCTTTACATTAAATCAATACATTGAGACTGTTTGCTTCGAGATCCTCGGTGCCCTGGAGCGAGCATCCCTTTTCTTTTGCATACTTGATATACTCGATGATCTCCTGTGTGACCATCTCTCCGGGTGCGAGGATCGGGATTCCCGGCGGATAGCACATGATGAACTCTCCGCAGATCTTCCCTGCCGTCTCCTCGAGCGGGATGAGCTTCTTTTCGCTGTAGAAAGCTTCCTGCGGTGTGATCATGACCTTGGGCTGGATATAATCACCCGAGATCATGGGCGACTGTTCCTTTTCATACAGTCTCTTTATGTCGTCAAGCGCATTAACAAGTCGCTCGATATCTCTGATCCTGTCTCCGATCGAGATGTACGCGAGGATATTTCCGATATCTCCGAACTCAATCTGGATGTCGTACTCGTCGCGAAGAAGGTCATAAACCTCGATTCCCGTGAGTCCGATGCCCTGTGTGTAAACCGAAAGTTTGGTCACGTCGTAATCGAAAATACTGCCGCCGTTGCAAAGCTCGCGGCCATAGGCGTAATAGCCTCCGATCTCATTGATCTCGCTTCTGGCGTACTCTGCCATTTCCACAACCTTCGCAAAAGACTCGGCACCGCGAAGCGCGAGATTTCTGCGGGAGATATCGAGGCTCGAGATCAAAAGATACGATGCACTCGTGGTCTGCGTGAGATTTATGATCTGACGGACATAGTCCGAATTCATGCCGTTGTTGGTGAGCAGGATCGAGCTCTGGGTCAGGCTTCCGCCCGATTTGTGCATCGAAACCGCCGCCATGTCCGCTCCGACTGCCATAGCGTTGGCAGGGAGGTTCTCTCCGAAGTAGAGATGAGTTCCGTGTGCCTCGTCAACGAGCATCTTCATGCCGTATTTATGGGCAAGCTCGGTAAGGGTCTTGACATCGGAGCAAATGCCGTAGTATGTGGGGTTGTTGATGAGGAGGGCCTTCGCATTGGGGTGAGCGATCATGACCTTCTCAACCTCTTCGGGCGTAACACCCAGAGCGATGCCGATACGGTTCTCTGTCTTGGGCTCCACGTAAACGGGGATCGCGCCGCACAGAACGAGGGCGTTGATGGCGCTCTTGTGGACGTTCCTCGGAAGGATGATCTCGTCGCCCGGCTTGCAGGTCGAAAGGATCATGCTCTGAACCGCACCTGTCGTGCCTCCGACCATCAGGAATGCATGCTCGGCGCCGAATGCGTCTGCGGCAAGCTCCTCGGCCTCGCGGATAACGCTCACGGGATGACACAGATTGTCGAGCGGCTTCATGGAATTGACATCAAGTCCGACACACTTCTCCCCAAGAAGCTGTACAAGCTCAGGGTTGCCTCTGCCCCTCTTGTGCCCCGGCACATCGAAGGGTACAACCCTCTTTCTCGCAAATGCTTCGAGAGCCTCGTATACAGGTGCTCTCTTTTGACTCCTCTTGTCCATCTCTGACTACTCCCCGTGAATATTCTCATCCCACCACA
>CAMIZL010000053.1 GCA_946403295.1 uncultured Clostridia bacterium
TTTACTAAATCAATTTTTTTCAAAAAGTACTTGACTGTTTATAGTTTGTCACCTCATTCGCATTTGAACATTAAATGTTCCGTTACAATACAATTTACTGACTTGATCAAAGGATCCGCAAGTATATTTTAGATGATAAACCATAATTGTTATTATAGTGTGAACAGATCGTATACTGTGAACAGATCGTATTCTGTGAAAAGATCGTATCCTGTGAAAAGGTCGTATCCTGTGAAAAGGTCGTATCCTGTGAAAAGATCGTCATTGTGCGATCTCAATATCCGAAATGATCATTTCATCCGCGGGTCTGTAGGACGAATCGACCGCAGCAGTCTCACGGAGTATCCGCTCAACAAGGTCCATTCCGCCGAAGACCTGGCCGACACAGGGATATACGCCGTATAACCACGGAGCCCCGCCTTCTTCTCTGTATATGTCGAGCTCTTCTTCCGTGATCTTTGTACCATAAGCGTTTATAAGATATTCACTCAGAGTTACTCCGTTATAATGAAGCATCTCTTCGATCTCTTTTATGTTTTCTTTGTCCGAGGTAATGATCATAAACGAACCGTCGGCGGTAAAATTGTCGGAAACGATGACAGAACCGTATATGGGATAAACCTCACTGTCCGGCTTTTTTTTGAAAAGCACGGACGCTTTCATGTCTTCGGGAGCTTCCGTGCCTTCCGGTATACCGGAAGCTTTTACCATAAACAGATAATCCTTAATCACTGCAGAAACCGATGCTCCTTTATAGCTGCCGTCTTTGATCTTTTCGAGGAAAAGATTGTATGCTTCGGTCGAATCGTTGTCAAAAAGCCTGATATCGATACTTCCCATGTCTTTGATACCCATTCTGACAACACTGCTTCCGAAGCCGGGTTCCGTTTGCGGCAAAAGGCTGTCACTTGAGCAACCGCAGACCATGATAGCGATCATTACTGTCAACAGAACCAATCTTTTCATAGCAACCTCTGAACATCGAAATAGAATCAGGAAACAAATATTCCCGATAAATGGACCAGAGGGGAGTCGAACCCCTGTCCGAAAACCGATTCACCGTACTTCTCCGAGCGCAGCCTGTCTTTATAGGATTCCCTCCGACAGCCAAAGAAAGGCGAAATGCCGTCATCGGTAGCTTCATGATACGCCCACATGCTCAAAGCTTTGCATGAGTCGTTTCCTGCAAGGATGAGGCCGGTTACTCAATGTGCAGGTGCATCAAGGCCGACCAGCTGCACTTAGGCAGCTACTGCTACGTTTTCGTTAGCGTTTAATTTTAATTTTGGAATTTAACGCATCCCGTGCGGCTCGCTTCTCCGACTTCACAGCCCCCGTCGAAACCAGTACTGGCCCGTGTAAGTCTTATGCCCAAATAGAGAGGATAACAGGGAATAACATAAAAATCAATATCTTCCGCCGTCTTTAAATTCTCTTTGAGCTTCGCGCTCCATGTCTTTCTTTGCTATGGAGTCGCGCTTATCATATAGCTTTTTGCCCCGTGCCAGGCCTATGGAGCATTTCACAAGGCCCTTTTTCAGATATACGGTCAAAGGAACGATCGTATATCCTTTTTTCATGACTTCGGCTTCAAGCTTATTGATCTCATAATCGTGTAAAAGAAGTTTTCTCGTACGAAGCGGATCCTTATTGAAGATATTACCCTTTTCGTACGGTGAGATGTTCATCCCGTATATATAGACTTCTTTTTTCTCGATCTGAACAAAAGCTTCTTTTATACTGCACTTTCCCATTCTTATCGATTTGACCTCGGTTCCGAAAAGTGCGATCCCGGCTTCATACGTATCTTCTATAAAGAAGTCGTGATAAGCCTTCTTATTGTTGGCAATGAGCTTCTGCTCATTCGTCTTGTTCATTTTGTACTCCTCTTTGTAAACGGTCTCATCCGCTTCAGATTCCTCGCCCGATCCTTTTCCCGTTACAGGGGCTTATCATTCCCCGGAGCCGGTCTCTTCTTCGGGCTTATTGTTCCCCGGAGCCGGTCTCTTCTTCGGGCTTATTGTTCTCCGGAGCCGGTCTCTTCTTCGGGCTCTCCTACGATTGAAAATTCGATCGTACGCAAAAGCTTGTCAGTATTTTCGACCCTGATGACGAGTCTTTGTCCGAGCTTATATGTCTTCTTTGTGTGCTCTCCGACAAGCATGTAATGCTCTTCATCGAAATAATAGTAATCTCCGTCAATGTCTTCGATACGGATATTGCCCTCCACGGTATTCTTAAGCTCGACATAAAGACCCGATGAAGTAACTCCCGAAATGACTCCTTCGAATTCCTCGCCGATATATTTCGACATGAATTCAATCTTCTTTAATTTCTCTACCTCGCGCTCCGCTTCATCCGCACGCCTCTCGTACCGGCTCGAAAGATACGATACTTCGGGCAGGATCGATTCAAAATGTTTGATCTTTGAAGGCGTAAGCTTTCCGTTCAGATTGAGCTTGATTATCCTGTGGATCTGAAGATCGGGATAACGTCTTATAGGCGAAGTAAAATGACAATAATATCTGGCCGCAAGTCCGAAATGACCGTCACAATTGACCGTATATTTTGCCTGCTTTAACGAACGGAGCGTAAGCCTTTGTATAAGGCTCTCCTCTTCGGAACCTTCAATCTTTGAAAGAAGGCTCTGGATCTCCTTGGGATGGATCTCTTCGTTTGTATTCTTTATGGTGTGACCGAAATTATAAATAAATGTAGCGAGCTTTTGTATCTTTTCGGGATCGGGAGATTCATGGGTTCTGTATACAAACGGGATCTCCTGCCAGAAATGATCCTCGGCTACCGTCTCGTTGGCTATGAGCATAAAATCCTCAATGAGCATTGTTGCCCTGTTACGCTCGTAAGGTCCGATCTCGATGGGTTCACCCTTCTCATCAACCTTTATCTTGCACTCCGGAATGTCAAAATCGATCGAACCCCTCTTGTGGCGCTTTTTTCTGAGAATTCCGGCAAGTTCGTCCATAAGGAAGAACATGGGGACAAGATCTTTATATTTCTCGGTCTCTTCGGGATCGTTGTCCTCGATTATCTTTTTAACACTCGGATATGACATTCTCTTGTCAACGAGTATCACACTTTCGACAATTTTATGTTCTACGACGTTTCCTTTTGAGTCGATCTTCATCAGGCAGGAAAGCGCAAGTCTGTCTTCGCCCGCGTTCAAGGAGCATATTCCGTTCGAAAGCTCGTGAGGGAGCATGGGTATGACTTTGTCGATCAGATAATTGCTCGTACCGCGCTTTAACGCTTCTTTATCGAGCGGCGAATTCTCTTTTACGTAATGTGTGACATCCGCGATATGAACGCCGAGGTTATAAAATTCGCCTTCTTTTGTGAGTGAAACGGCATCGTCAAGGTCTTTTGAATCTTCTCCGTCGATAGTGACGGTCAAAAGATCCCTCAGATCTTCCCTTCCGACGATATCTTCCGGATCGACATGCTCGGGAATGCCTTTAAGCTCGTTTATCACTCCGTCCGGGAATTCCATCGGAATACCGAAAGCTCTTATAACGGATATGATATCGCTTCCGGGATCATCGATATGACCGATGATATTTGTGATATGTCCTTCGGGATTCCTTTGCGAATTGCCGAAAAACGTAATCTCACATATAACTTTGTTACCCGATACTGCATGCTCGGTAAATCCCTTCGGTATAAAGATATCCGAACCGAATTTTTGGTTGTCGGGATGAACGAATCCATATCCGTTGTTCTTAATGAACGTACCAACGATCCTGACATCGTTTCGCTCAAGCACACGGAGGATATTGCCTTCTCTTTTCTCACCGGGAAACAAAGGATTCTTTACTATCTCAATGAGAACTTTATCTTTGTCATGGGCGTCCGCAACCGATGAAGCTGGAATAAAGATATCCTCTTCGTTTTCATTGATACGCACAAAACCGAATCCTTTTGTCGTACCGGAAAATATGCCCGAAAATACGTTTTCTCCCGGGAGCTTAAGAAGATTTCTGTGATCCTCCACGATCTTACCGTCAGACAAAAGCGCTTCAACGGCAGCAAAAAAATCTTTCTTTTCTTCTCTCGGAACATTCATGAGTACAGCAAGATCTTTTGCTTTCATCGGTCTGTATGCCTCGCTTTTGATCACCGCAAGGATCTTATCTTTTTTCTCGTCCATCGAAATGATATCCATTTGCTCACCCCGTTTGTGAAAGTTTTACATACATATTATGATATCGCAACTGCACAAAAGTGTAAATAGACAAAGAAAGGGCTGTCAGTATCGACAGCCCTCAATAATCAATAATAACCGATCATTACTGCATGAGATCAAGTACAATTGAAAGTACGATGAAAAGCACCGAGAAAACAATGGTTAATCTCGAAAGCATACCTTCCTTTGTGCGACCTCTATTCTTGCTGATAAATGTAGATCTTGTTCCTCCGGTAATAGCTGCCGAAAGACCTTCACCCTTCGAATCCTGCATAAGAACAAGGGCAATTATAACAACACAAACAAGCAGGAAAACAATTCTGAAAATCCATGTTAAAGCTTCCAATTTATTACCTCCTATCAAGGTCTCTCAGACCCGTGCCTTATGATATTATCACAATTACTGAACCTATGCAAGCAGAAATTTTATTTCCTTACAGCAAGAGATTCGCCCGTCATTTCAACAGGTTTCTTAACCCCTGCTATATCAAGTAATGTAGGCATGATATCCGCAAGCTTTCCGCCCTCACGCAGAGTGATACCCTCATCCGCATTGACAAGGATGAAAGGAACAGGATTTGTTGTATGAGCAGTGAAAGGCTCTCCCGTTTCGTAATCGATAAGCATCTCGGCATTACCGTGGTCGGCACATATAAACATCTGACCGTCAACTTCTTTTACGAAATTCACAAGCTCGCCGAGGCACTCGTCGATAACTTCGATCGCTTTGATAGCAGCCTCGATAACACCTGTATGACCTACCATGTCGGGGTTTGCGAAATTACAGATGATGAAATCGTAATATGCCTCTCCGTTTTCGTCCTTCTTGGTGATGGCTTCGCTGAGTCTGTCACAGACTGTATAAGCGCTCATCCTGGGCTTCTTGTCGTATGTGGGAACATACTTGGGAGAATCAACAAGGATCCTGTCCTCGCCCGGATTGGGAGCCTCTACGCCGCCGTTGAAGAAGAATGTAACGTGTGCATACTTTTCTGTCTCTGCGATCCTGGCCTGTCTCATGCCGAGACTTGAGATATACTCGCCGAATGTATTTGTGAGCTTAACCTTCTCAAAAGCGATGAGCTTGTTGGGGATAGTCACGTCATACTCGGTGAAGCAAACATATTTAAGCTTTAAGAATCCGTTCTTTCTCTCAAAGCCGTCAAAATCCTCGCAGCACATAGCGCGTGTCATCTCTCTTGCACGGTCGGGACGGAAGTTAAAGAAGATAACGGAATCGTTCTCCTTAACTGTTGCTACGGGAGCACCGTTCTCCTTTACTACGAAAGGAATGACGAACTCGTCCGTAACACCTGCGTCGTAAGATGCCTGGATACCTGCCACCGCGTCATCCGCAGAAGCGCCTTCGCCGTATACGAGTGCTGCATATGCCTTCTCA
The DNA here is from genome assembly GCA_946403295.1 of uncultured Clostridia bacterium. Lineage (GTDB taxonomy): Bacteria > Bacillota > Clostridia > Lachnospirales > Lachnospiraceae > RUG11977. The sequence continues at coordinate 5,601 of CAMIZL010000053.1, forward strand.
ACACGGTCCCAGTTCTTGTCACGGTCCATAGCGTAGTAACGTCCGTGAACGGAAGCAACTTTGCCGACACCGATCTCTTTCATCTTCTCTACGAGAGCTGCAACATAGTCTTTGCCCGATGCGGGAGGGGTGTCTCTTCCGTCAAGGAAGCAGTGAACGTAAACCTTTGAAAGTCCGTTCCTCTTCGCAAGCTCGAGGAGTCCGTAGATGTGCTCAATATGGCTGTGTACGCCGCCGTCCGAAACGAGACCCCACATATGAAGTGCGGAATCGTTCTTCTTGCAGTTCTCCACGGCTGCGAGAAGTGATTCGTTCTTAAAGAAATCACCGTCTTCGATCTCTTTGGTTATACGGGTAAGATCCTGGTATACGATCCTGCCGGCGCCCATGTTAAGATGTCCGACTTCGGAATTACCCATCTGTCCGTCGGGAAGTCCCACAAACAGACCCGAAGCGTTACCCTTAACGAAAGGATACTCCTTCATCAGTCTGTCCATAACGGGTGTCTTGGCAAGCGCTACGGCGTTACCCTCTGTTTTGTCATTAAGTCCGTAGCCGTCAAGGATTAAAAGTATTGTAGGTTTCTTAGCCATATTATGCGTTTACGATCTGAGCGAAATCAGCCTTGAGCGAAGCTCCGCCGATAAGTCCTCCGTCGATATCCTCCTTTGCAAGTAATTCAGCAGCGTTTGCAGCATTCATTGATCCGCCGTACTGAATACGAACTGCTTCAGCTGTAGCCGAATCATAAAGCTCTGCAATCGTCTCACGGATCATGTGGCAAACTTCCTGTGCCTGGTCCGCTGTTGCTGTCTCACCTGTTCCGATAGCCCAGATAGGCTCATAAGCAATAACGAGTTTCTTAACGTCATCTGCGCTGATGCCCGAAAGATCCCATGTGATCTGTCTCTTGATCCACTCGCAATATGTTCCTGCTTTTCTGAGTGCAAGTGACTCACCGCAGCAAAGGATGGGATTAAGACCGCTTGCGAATGCCTTCTTAACCTTCTGATTGATAAGGATGTCGTTCTCGCCGAAGATATCTCTTCTCTCGGAATGTCCGATAATGATGTATGAAACGCCTGCTTCCTTAAGCATGGGAGCAGAGATCTCACCTGTAAATGCGCCCTTATCCTCAATATAGAAGTTCTGTGCGCCAACTTTTACATTTGTGCCTTTAACCGCTTCAGCAACGGTTGTGATGTCGATAGAGGGAACGCAGTAAACAACATCGACTGCGTCATTGACAACCTTATCCTTAAGGAGAGCTACGAGCTCGGCTGCCTCTGCGGGTGTCTTGTTCATTTTCCAGTTTCCTGCGATGATTCTTCTTCTTGACATAATATTCTCCTTCGTATTTTGAAGAGAAAACTTCCTCTTCTCTAATTACCGACTGTACAGCCGGATTAATCTTTTAAAGGGTCCGAAGGAATCCTCCGGACCCAATCAAAACTCAATTATTTAACATCGTCTGCTGCGTATACACCGGGAAGTTCCTTGCCCTCAAGGAATTCAAGTGAAGCGCCGCCACCTGTTGAGATGTGTGACATCTTGTCAGCGAATCCGAGCTGGTTGCAGGCTGCTGCCGAATCACCGCCACCGATGATCGTTGTTGCGTCTGTCTCTGCAAGAGCCTTAGCTACAGCGATAGTACCCTTTGCAAGTGTGGGATTCTCGAAAACGCCCATAGGTCCGTTCCAAACAACGGTCTTTGCTGTCTTTGCTGCGTTTGCGAAGAGTTCCTGTGTCTTGGGTCCGATATCAAGACCTTCCATATCTGCGGGGATCTTGTCGGAATCTACATATTTAACATCGATAGGTCCGTCGATGGGATCGGGGAAACCTGCTGCAATGCCTGTATCAACGGGAAGAAGGAGGTTCTTGCCGAGTTTCTTTGCCTTGTCAAGCATTTCCTTGCAGTAGTCAAGCTTCTCGTCGTCGCAAAGTGACTTACCGATCTCATAACCCTGAGCCTTAAGGAATGTGAAAGCCATACCGCCACCGATGATGAGTGTATCGCACTTCTCAAGAAGGTTATTGATAACGTTAAGCTTATCGGCAACCTTAGCACCACCGAGGATCGCTACGAAAGGTCTTACGGGATTCTCTACTGCGTTACCGAGGAAGTTGATCTCCTTCTGCATAAGGTAACCAACCGCACAATTTCCGCCCTTCTTGCGAACATACTCTGTAACAACCGATACGGAAGCATGTGCACGGTGTGAAGAACCGAATGCATCACATACATAATCGTCGCAAAGCTCAGCAAGCTCTTCAGCGAACTTTGTACCTGCCTTTGCGGGCTTTGTCTCTTCTTCCATTCTGAAACGTGTATTCTGAAGAAGAACAACATCGCCTTCCTTCATGTCGGCTACGGCAGCAGTAGCTGCGGGGCCTGTTACTGTGTAGTCAGCGATGAACTTAACGTCCTTGCCGAGCTTAGCCGAAAGAGCCTTAGCAACGGGTGCGAGTGACTCCTTCTCGTTGGGTCCTTCCTTAACCTTGCCGAGATGTGAGCAAAGGATAACCTTGCCGCCGTCGGCGATGAGCTTCTTGATTGTGGGAAGTGCTGCAACGATACGTGTTTCGTCTGTGATCTCACCGTTCTTTAAAGGTACGTTAAAGTCACATCTTACAAGCACTCTTTTTCCCTTGGCATTAAAATCATCGATAGATTTCTTGTTAAGAGCCATGTGTTAGATCCTCCGTAATGTTTGATATTCGGAGAGGGGCCTTTTACGAGGCATTCTCATCCGTAAAAAAAGACGGGCCCGGTCCAATTGACCGGACCCGTAAAGGTCTTTAATCTCTTTTCAGGGAGCGACTAAAAATTACTTAAGCTCCGAGAAGTACTTGATTGTACGAACCATCTGGCTTGTGTAGCTGTTCTCGTTATCATACCAGGAAACAACCTGAACAAGATTGTCAGCGCCAACCATGGTCTGTGTAGCATCAAAGATAGAACCGAATGTGCTTCCAACGATATCGGAAGAAACGATCTCGTCCTCGTTGTAACCGAATGACTCGTTAGCTGCTGCCTTCATAGCTGCATTGATCTCTTCCTTTGTAACTGCCTTCTCAACTGTAGCAACAAGGATTGTTGTTGAACCTGTAGGTGTAGGAACACGCTGAGCGGAGCCGATGAGCTTGCCGTTAAGCTCAGGGATAACAAGGCCGATAGCCTTAGCAGCACCTGTTGAGTTGGGAACGATGTTGATAGCGCCTGCACGTGAACGACGAAGATCGCCCTTTCTCTGAGGTCCGTCAAGGATCATCTGATCGCCTGTGTAAGCATGGATTGTGCTCATGATACCGGACTTGATACCTGCGAGGTCGTTAAGAGCCTTAGCCATGGGAGCAAGGCAGTTCGTTGTACAAGAAGCTGCCGAAATGATTGTATCTTCGGGCTTAAGGTTCTTGTGGTTTACATTGTATACGATTGTAGGAAGGTCATTGC
>CAMIZL010000054.1 GCA_946403295.1 uncultured Clostridia bacterium
CCTACAATGCCGCAGGCACCGGCTGAGAGCGGTCATATCCCTACGATGCCGCAGGCATCCGTATCGGAGGACGGACACATTGCAACAATGCCCCAGGCACCCGTGTCGGAAAACGGACATGTAGCCACAATGCCGCAGGGCGGACAAAGAACGGGCGGTGTGAACGGTTCGCGGCTTCTTGCGGCCGATACACCCTTTGTCGATGACGCGGGAACGGAATATATCATCCTTAGCGCCGATCCCATAAGCGTCGATACGGGAGAAGCGAAGATCTACCATTGTAAATATGCCGACGGAACGGGCGATCTTGTTGCCAAGATACATATCAGCCTTCGCCCCAATGCTCCGGCCAAAAAGTTGATCACAAGGAAGAAGATCATAGAATTCCTCGAAAAATACAGCAACAATCCCGATTCGTATATTCTGCCTCTGGTAGGACACGGTTTGCTGGAATTGTCGGGAGAAAGCTATTTTGTTGACGTATATCCCTTCTGCAGCGGAGGGGCTCTCAGTTCGGGACGGTTTATCTTTTCGCTCGACCAACTCAGAAAAGATGTTATTTATTCCGTCAATGAAGCGATCAACACTTTCCATAAGGAAAACCTGGTGCACAGAGATCTGAAGCCGGACAACCTCTACTACTATAACGGAAGGGTTGTTATCGGTGATTTCGGCATCACTTGTGAATTGAATTCGGAAAATTACGCCGTCGATAACGAAATGATGGGAACTCTCGGATATCTTGCTCCGGAGCTTATGTCGAGAGCCGCTATCATACAGTCCGATTATTATGCTTTCGGCCAGACGTTGTGGACACTCTATCACGGAGAGATGATGTATTGGGAGGCCATAAAAGTCAACGGCGGATTCATGAGCGAGGATGCAAGGAATACCGTAACCCATCTCATGCTCAGCAACGATTATCCGGGTCTTGACGAGATAGACAGGAAAGACGAATTCTTTGAGGTGCTTATTCGCGGTCTCTTAAACTTCGACCCCAACCGGCGTTTCGGATACGAAGAGGTCAGGAGATGGCTTGACGGCGATAAATCATTATATCAGTCGGTAGACACTTTCCGCTCCGACGAGATATTCGAAAAAACGATCCGAATAAACGAAAAAGATTGTATCGATAACGAAGAGGTTGTAAAACAGCTTTGCTCAGCCTGGGATAAAAGTATCGACGTTCTGTTTTCGGGTGATCTGCATCAATATTATAAGTTCCTGCTCCGACGTGAAGACGAGGCAACGGCCTTAAAGCGCATTACCGATTATGTGGCAGGTCTTGATGAGAAGGATGAGAATAAGCTCAGGATCCAAAAAGAAGTGGGCTTAACAAGAGCCATATTGTTCCTTTCAAAGAAAAAATGCTTTTGCTGGAGAGGCAAAGTCTATGCGAGTCCGCAGCAGATAAGCGATGAAATGTCGAAGCTCAATGCGCAGAACGGCAACAAGGAAGACTTTTATACGCTTGTTTCGACAGATCTGTTATATGAGTGGCTGAGTACCGTAGGCGTCGAAAAAGAAGAAGTACTCGAGGAATGCAAAAAGATGTCGGAATTTGCAAGGTCGTCCTCCATGGGAGCCAGAGTTGCATATTACTGGATGGGTTATATGTTCACCCCCGACAGGAGCGAGAATTCTTACGACGGCTGCAAAACACTTGATGATATCGCGATACGTCTTATGGCGGGTGCTTCGGATCTGTACCGCGTGGAAAATATGTTATGCTGTGTTGAGGATCCGAGACTTCTCGGTTATCTGTGCTCAATCGGTTATGACGGAGCGGCCGCATTGTTTGTCACGGACGCCGCGATCGACTATAAGAAGCATTATGAGATGTTGTTTGATATGTTCGATAACAACATTACCGACACCAGGGTCAAACAATATATGCGAAACGGATATACCGTATTCGGTCCGTGCGCATATCTTACATGGTGGAAATACAACCTTTCCATATATGAATTTAACGGAAAGAACGCCGAAAAACTGAGACAGAATATCGACGATCTTTATATCGACTCGAACGACAGTATCGTCAGACAAAGAGCGGCATTCGCCAAACTGGAACAGTATTACCGGGTTTTCAAAGAGTATTTCAAGGTGAATTACCTGGTTGGGGTAACCGGAGTCAGAAGATCTGTCGGAAAAGATTGTGTGTGCTGTGATCATCTGATCGGCATGCTCGGGTATAAATTCCTCGATCAGGACGCACCGATAGGATTTAAATACTCGTTAAAGATCTGAAACAATACGTTATGCGGACAAAATACACATTCTGCAGTTGCCCAATAAACTATCATGTAACGAGGAGACCGTTTTATGGCAGATACTAAATTGTCAAATGTAAGAGGGATTCAGGAAATAGCCGGTTCGATCCCTGCCGAGCTTGAAAAATATACAAAAGAAGCCTTTGACGAAGTTTCTGATGTGGGAGAAAAAAGTGTTTATTATTCCAAAATGAATGCCGCGGGGATGACAGGTTATATCTTCCTGCTTATTTTGGGTATCGGAACGACCACCGCGCTTTTATTGTTCAGAAATAAACTGATAGATTCTCTTATGCTCGTTATCAACAAGCATGGCTTTAAGACCTTGCTGAAGATCATCGATAGCCTAAAGGCAGAAGCCGCTGATGTGTCCGATTTCACGGTTGCCTGGCTTAATATCGCGGTCTTTACGTTAGCCGCTCTGGGTGTGGTTATGGCTATAGTGGCGATCCACGGCATATGCCGAAAGGTTTATTCGTCCGGAGCGGATTCGATAGAAGACAAGATATCAAAAACGACCGGATATTTCAGGGAACAGTATCAAAATAACATCCTTCAAGAGTCGTTTATGAGCAGGATCTACAGTGCCGTGGAAAATGAAGAAGACCTGGTACTCAGCGAAAGCGGTTCGCACGGGGACAGGCTCTACAATACGGTGACAAAGATCAAATCACGCAGTATAATGCTCACAAGACTGACTTTGATCACGCGTATCGTCATACCCGCGTTGCTCTTCGGCGGTGCGATATATGTGCTGTATGAAGGGCGCATTTTGGGCGTGCTTCGTATGCTTTTGGCATTCGTATTGATGATAATATGCAATTCCGAACTGGGCAAGTTGATGGAATTTAAAGTCAATAAACTGATCCGTTTCGTATTGTGCCTTCCGACTTTGGCATACGGTGCTTTTCTCGGATTGTTTATCCGCGATAACATGGATCTGTTTACTCGAACCGGCATTTTAAAAAGGGGATCATATGATCTAAGCAACCTGCTTGTCGAATCCTCGGGATTGGCGGAAAATACGACCAAAGAGTATAATTATGTCCACATGATCATTGTGGTTGCCGTAATACAGGTAGTGGCACTTATATTGTCGATAGTCCTCAGAAATTATCGGGGCGAGAAACAAAAGCTTGTCGAAGGCATCCCGGCGAACGGTTCGGGAAGGCCGCGGAGCAAAGGATATCTGATCTTCAGGATCGTAACACACATTTTGTTTATGGTCGTGTTCATGTGCGCAAATATGTATATGGGAACCGCTACCGCATATATAATTTTTGTCGGTATCTTATGGAGACTCGTATCTCCTTTGTGGCCTACAAGCATTTCAAAAACAATCAGCAGATATTGGGGTGTTGCTTATACGATCGCAGTTGCCCTTATGGAACTGACGGTCCTTTTGACCATGCTCTCGACATGCTTTATATTCGTCATGGACAAGGTTGTGTTTATGATATATGCGATGATTGTTTCGTGGATCGCATTCGCGGGGCTGGTCATGCTAGGAAGAAGGATAAAAGGTTGATATGAAGATTTTGATAGCGTCGGACATTCACGGATCTGCGAAATATTGTGAAATGCTGATCGATGCATATAGGCGTGAGGGCGCCGAAAGAATGCTCCTGCTCGGAGACATCCTTTATCACGGGCCGAGAAACGATCTGCCTGAAGAATATGCGCCCAAGAAAGTGATCGAAATGCTCAATGCAATGAAGGACGAGATCTATGCGGTGCGCGGAAATTGCGAAGCGCAGGTCGATCAAATGGTCCTCGGATTTCCGGTCCTTGCGGATTATGCGCTTATTCCGCTCGGGAAGAAGATGATGTACGCCACGCATGGGCATGAATTTAACGTTCAAAACCTTCCGCCCATGAAGAGTGGCGACATTCTGCTCCACGGGCACACGCACATTCCCGCCTGCGAGCGTTTCGGAGAGTATCTGTACCTGAACCCCGGTTCGGTCTCGCTACCCAAGAATAATACTCCCCGCGGATATATGACGCTCGAGGAAAACGGATCGTGCGAAATCCCGGGCACGAACAAGAGTGGCGCAGCGCCCGGGGGCACAGATAATTCGGGCACGAACAAGAGTGGCGCAGCGCTTGGGGGCGCAGATAATCCGGGCAGGAACAAGAGTGACGCAGCGCCCGGGGGCGCAGATAATCCGGGCAGGAACAAGAGTGACGAATCGCCTTTGGGCACGAATAATCCGGGCACGAACAAGAGTGGCGCAGCGCCCCGGGGCACCGTGAGCGGATGGAGGATTCGCTTTAAAAATCTCGAGGGAGAAGAATACATGGCTCTCGACATAGAATAAACCGGGCGTATCCGCTGTAACTTTGTGTACACAAGGGAAATTCTACATAAGTAGAATGCGGTAAAACGAAATGGAGACAAATTATGAAATAGTGCTCGCGACCGAAGCGGACAGAAGCGAGATCATGGCGCTTTACGATGCGCAAAAGGGGCAGGAATACTGCTCATGGAATGAATACTATCCGTCGAACGAGACGATCGATTTCGATCTTAAAAGAGATGCGCTCTTTGTCCTAAAGGAAGACGGAAAGATCAAAGCGGCGATATCTCTCGAAGAAGATGAAGACGTTGACAATCTGACGTGTTGGGACGATTCGCTGAGACCCGAAGGTGAATTCGCAAGGATTGCGGTTTGGCCGAACGAACAGGGCAAAGGGCTCGGCAGGATCATGTTCGGATTCGCCATGGAAGAACTCAAAAGACGCGGCTATAAAGGCTTACATATCCTGGTGAACAAAAACAATGAGAAGGCCATCCGCTGCTACTCGGTCTTCGGATGCCGCATTGCCGGCGAATGTCACATGTACGATCAGGACTTTTTGTGTTACGAGAGGGAATTATGAGGACCTAAAAACCCGAGTCATAAAAGAAAAAGGAGATCGATATGGCAGAGAACAAAGGAAAGAACCCGATAATCACATCGATATACACGGCGGATCCCGCACCCATGGTGTACGGGGATACGCTGTATCTTTACACTACCCATGATGAGGATGAACTTGTCAATGATTTCTATACAATGTACGACTGGAGATGCTATTCCACCAAGGACATGGTGAACTGGACGGATCATGGCAGGATCTTCAGTCTCGACGATATCGAATGGGCCGATGACCGTGCATGGGCACCTCAATGCATCGAGAGAAACGGCAAATTCTATCTTTATTGTCCCGTACACAAGAAGGATGACGGAATGGCGATCGCCGTGGGGGTTTCAGACAGCCCCACAGGTCCTTTTAAGGATATCGGAAAGCCTCTCGTGGAGGAGGGCGATTGGAACGATATCGATCCTACCGTATATATCGACGATGACGGACAGGCATATCTTTATTTCGGCAATCCCGAATTAAGATACGTGCTTCTTAATGAGGACATGATCTCCATTGACGAAAAGGTCGGTGTTGTTAAGATCCCCATGACCGAGGAAGCTTTCGGAAAGGGTGGTCATATGACCGGAACGACATACGGCGAGGGACCCTGGTTCTATAAGCGTAACGGTCTTTATTACATGGTCTTCGCTGCGTTCGCGGAAGGCGAAAAGCACAACGAACATTTCGGTTATTCTACATCTGTAGCACCTACGGGGCCTTGGGTTTACAGAGGTGTGCTCATGGATGAGGGACCCTGCTTTACGAACCATCCGGGAGTCTGTGATTTCAAGGGACATTCCTATCTTTTCTATCACACGGACGAGCTTCCCGGAGGAAGTCTTTTCCATAGGAGTGTCTGCGTAGCGGAATTTAAATATAACGAGGACGGCTCGATCGATAAGATCGAGAAATGCGGCGGAGTTCAGGCTGTTTAAAAGTTTAACGTTATATGTTATAATGAAAATGTTACAGTAACATTTGTCGGGATAATAGGGAAACGGGTATCAGAAGTGGTTGAGATCGGTGACGATCGCCTTTACGGAGCTTTCCTTAAAGGCGATAACTCTGCGTATGATAAATTGATGATCAAATACGGCGATGCGCTCACGTCATATTTGAAGGGCTTCCTGTACAGTTGGGAGGATGCCGAAGATCTGATGATCGAGGCATTCGCGCGTATCATGGTAAAAAAACCAAAGATAGAGGAGGGCAATTTCAAGGCGTATCTTTACAGGACCGCGCACAATCTCGTGGTGCATTTCTATAAAAGGAACAAAAGGAAAAAAACGTTCAGCCTTGAAGATTTAAGCAATATCGCTGCCGACACGGAAAATGAAGCCGGAGAACCGTCATATGATGCGGGGCTTTATGAAAAGGTCTTTAACGATGAGAGAAAGCATATCATCAAAAAGTGCCTTGAACGGATCGGCGAAGAGATGCGGGAGGCGCTATGGCTGTACTATTTTGATGAACTCAGCTATAAAGAGACGGCTTCCGTGATGAATGTCAGCAACAAGAAGATTGATAACCTGCTGACACGAGGCAGAAAATGTCTCAAAGAAGAACTTGAAAAGGAGGGAATAACAGATGCGTTCGGATGAAGAAAGAATTCTTGAGATGCATAAGCGTGCAGAGCAGATCGGGCATAAGAACGACGTCCTCAGAATGTGGGGAACAAGTGCAGTTTTGGTAGCCGCTTGTATTGTCGTTATCGTGCTGGCCGGGCTTGCCATTCCCTCGGCACTTAACGATCCGCAATCATTCACCCAGGATCAGAGCATAAGCGCAAGTATATTTGCTTCGGGGTCCGCGCTCGGATTCGTTGTGATCGGGATCCTGGCGTTCTTTTTGGGCGTTTCGGTCACCATCTTTTGTTACAGAATGAAAAGGTCTCGAAAAGTATGATAGAAAGTATCGACAATTACATTCAGCTCGTAATTCTCGGTTTATGTTCGGGCTTTTCACTTTATAAAGCAGTCACGAAGCATCGAAGATCGTGGGTGCTTATTACGCTGTTTTATATGGCGTTCTTTATGGGCAGTCTTTACTGGGAATTGTTCTATATATTCAGAGGCAGCACGGCTTCAAAATTCTACGTTGCCGAATTCAGCTGGTATGTTTCGTACATGTTCCTGTTCCTTTTCCTGAAATATCAAAAAGACCCGGACGCTTTAGTTCCGCGATGCCGGATCAAGTGGCTGATCCCGGTGATTGCCGGAGGTCTCAGTATTTATTACATAACCTTCGGACAGATCGCATCGAACATCACATCTGCGATACTGATGAGTCTGATCGGCATGGAGGCCGTCAAAGGACTCTGCTCCGGAAGCATGAGGATGAAGCGGGTTTATATCGTAACGCTTATATTCTTCTTCCTGGAATACCTTCTTTGGACGTCGTCGTGTCTCTTTGAGGACGGATCGGTCCTCAATCCGTATTATTACATTGACATGCTGATTTCGATCGTATTGTTTGTTTTGTTGTTGTGTGCGCAAAAGGCACTCAGGGATGAGGTGACGGAATGAACTACATCGAGAACATTTACATATGCATCGCCGCACCGATCATGGTCGCTATCCTCGCAATGTCGGGAGGAGGGACGGCCGGCAGGAACAAAGTACTTGCGGCTGTCAGAAGCAACCGGCGAAGAGTACTTGTGTTTTTGCTGATCGGCATGACGATCTGTCTTTTATCTTCATATATCAGCACCTTCTTAGCGATCATCCTTGATGCCGACAAACAGGAGGCTACCTGGGAGATCACTCCGTTAGTTGAGGAAGTGATGAAATTTTTACCCGTGCTCTTTTACATACTTGTGTTCGAACCGGACAGCAGAGAGGAATCGGCGGTGAACATTATGGCTGTCGCCATAGGATTCGCCACGCTTGAAAACATCTGTTATCTTACCGCGAACGGGGCGGCCGATGTTGCCCTGCTTGCCGTGCGCGGATTCGGAACCGGCGTTATGCATGTTGTGTGCGGAGAGTTCGTATACGTCGGATTCGTCTTCCTCTGGGACGAGTTCTGGCTCAGATTCGCGGGAACGGCAGGACTGCTGTCGCTCGCGGCAACATATCATGCAATATACAACATCCTCGTTTCGCAAAGCGGAATTGTGGCATGGATCGGCTACATGATCCCCCTGGTAACGGCAATCCTCATGTTGCATCTGCGCCGAAGGATCAGGATAAAAAGCGAGATGGATATGTCGTGACATAAACGTCGTATATTTTAACACGCCGTGAGCAAGAAATCCCCCACTATAGAGCTGGGGGATTTCTTGTGCTTGAAATGAGGCTTTTGGAATTCTTGTGTCTGAAATGAGGTCTTAAGAATTCTTGTGTTTGAAATGAGAGTTTAGGAATTCTTGTGTCTGAAATGAGGTCTTAAGAATTCTTGTGTTTGAAATGAGGCTTTTGGAATTCTTGTGTTTGAAATGAGG
>CAMIZL010000055.1 GCA_946403295.1 uncultured Clostridia bacterium
GAATTCTTGTGTTTGAAATGAGGTCTTAAGAATTTTATGACCCGAAAAGGAGGTCCCGTAGCTCGGACATCCATGTATGCGGCACGATAATAAACAAGAGTTTGACAAAACTCGGTCCTATAGAAAATAAGTGCTCCCGTTGGACCATGAAATTTCCGGATTTTGGTCCTGAAGGGGCACTGATTTCGTATAGGACCATCTTTTTCAAAAATTGGAAAAATTTGGAAGAAAAACCGGTCCACGGGGACTGTCAATTTTCTATTGGACCAACATAGAATCCTATCAAGTCCTTACCCTCAATTTTAAAAACAGTGAATCCTATCAAGTCCTTACCCTCAATTATAGAAACAGTTAATCCTATCAAGTCCTTACCCGTAATTATAGAAACAGTGAATCCTATCAAGTCCTTATCATCAATCAGATCAACCCGGAATCTCATCAATTTTTCTGCTTTTCTACAACTTTTTCTTCATTTTCTTCATTTTGGTTTATTTTTTTGAGGAATTTGAGAATGAAAAGTACTCTATATATATAGCAGCATGAATAGTACAGGAGGGATGATCGATGAGAAGTGCTTATGAAAGAATCGATGCGATGCATGAACGCGCAAGGCTCATCAGACATGCAAGAGATAAAACAATAAACGTTATACTGGGAACGGTTTCGGCGCTTATGCTGGTAGCAATCGTTGTTCTGGCGGCGTTGCCATCGGGAATGCTCCATACAATAGAGATCGCAGGGAAAACCGGGTCTTCCTTACTCGATGAGGGTGTTGGAGGATATGTACTTGTTGCGGTTATTTCATTCATGGCTGCTGTGTTTATAACGGTGTTATGTATCAAGAAAAATAACAAGAGAAGAAATCAGGACGATCAATAAAGGACGACCGATATAGGATTATCAACAAAAAGCGATCAACAAAGGACATACGATATAAAAAACAACAACCGTAAATTTATACATGTGACGTCGATCCGTATGGACACGGATACGATGTCCATTTTTTTTCAAGTACCCGAAACGAACACGCAAGCGGGGTGTTTCCCTCTTTCCGGTACGCAAGCGGGGTGTTTCCCTTTCTCCGGCATGCAAGTGGGGTGTTCCCTTTTTCCGGCATGCAAGTGGGGTGTTCCCTTTTTCCGGCATGCAAGCAGGGTGTTTCCTTTTTCCGGCATGCAAGTGGGGTGTTCCCTTTTTCCGGCACGCAAGCGGGGTGTTCCCTTTTTCCGGCATGCAAGCGGGGTGTTTCCTTTTATGTGTCGGGGATGTAAAATAATAGACGACGCAAAAAAGGAACATTACGAAGTGAGGAGTGTATGAGAGCAGTACTTACAAGAGTTAAAAGTGCATCGGTTGCTATAGAAGGAAAGACGGTCGGGGAAATCGGGAAAGGATTCCTTATCCTCCTCGGAGTTCATGTGACCGATACGGAGGAGATCGCGAGAAAGATCGCCGACAAGATCTGCGGTCTTAGGATCTTTGAAGATCCGGACGGTAAGATGAACATCAACCCAACGGACGCGGGGGCAGAGCTTTTGATCGTGAGTCAGTTCACGCTTTACGCGGACTGCAGGAAGAGACGCCCCGTTTTCACCGAGGCTGCCAGACCCGAACTTGCCGTCCCGCTCTACGAGCTTGTTATCTCGGAGTGCAGATCGCGGGGATTTAAGGTTGAGACAGGTGAGTTTGGAGCAGACATGCAGGTCACTTCGGTCAACGACGGACCCGTGACTATAATACTAGACAGCAACGAGCTGTGACCGTTCTGCATGATGTGACAATAATACCCGGCAGCAACGAACTGTGACCGTTCTGCATGATGTGACAATAATACCCGGCAGCAATGAGCTGTGACCGTTCTGCATGATCCGGTGGCGGGAGCGTGAAGGATTAAGGAAATTAAATAAATAAACCTATGATGAGATAACCTGCGGCAGCGATCGCCGAAAAGATCAGACTGTAGGTGAGTCGTACACGGAAAGCGTCTTTCGGGCTTATGCCGACCGCGATCCCGACATTGAGTGATTCGGCCGTAAACATGCTGAGCTTTTCGCCCGCGATCCCGGCACCGGCGACGGCGCCTATAAACACCGCGGGGCTCAGCCCGAGACTGTGAGTAAGGCTGAGAACGATGGGGAATGAAACGGCATACATCGCCCATGATGATCCGAGTATCATGGTCAGGAGCATCGAAAGAAGGAAGCAGCCCACGGGGAGCAGGAAAATATATTTTCCGAACACATCGATGGTGCTCTCAAAGTATTCGACAAGATTAAGCCGGTTGAGCAGCGATGAAAAACACATGGTGACAACGTACATGATAATGGCGGGAACGGTTTCCGATATCCCGTCGACCATGTGCTCCACGAATTGTTCGGGAGGCATAACGCCTCTGAAAGAGTACAGAATAAACATAAAGACAAGCGTTGCCACAAGCCCGACGGCGCTGTCGAGGACAAAGCTCTTGCTTATGAAGCTTCTGAATGCAATGGAAGAAACAACCATAACGAGTATGGGGAGCATGACGTTGCTGATCTTGCCCCAGACTTCGGTTTCGTGAACGCTCAAATATTTTTCCGAGCCCTCGGGCCAAAGCGTGCCTCCCTCGTCGTAGCGTTTTTGCGCTTTCTTAATGCGGGGGGTGAGAGGCAGTTTGCCGAAAGCAAAAACGGTCATCGCCATAAGCGTTATGATCGAAAACAGGTTAAAAGGTATCGAACGGCAGAACAGCGCGGGCGCGTCGTCCCCGGCCGTTGCGCGGAGCGTACCGATAACGTATATGCCCCAAAGTGAGATCGGCAAAAACGACGAAAGTACCGTCGGGAGCATGCTGTAAAAGAGCGCGAGTTTTTCGCGAACGATGCCGTGCTTTTTGGCCGGCGAATATGACGCATATGAAGCAGCGAGCATGTTGAGTCCGTCATCGATCGAGGTGGCGGCCATGATACCGAGAGAGGAAAAGAAGATGCTTCTCGGACTCTTCTCAACCCTGAGTGCGGTCTTTTCGAAGGCCGTAACTCCGCCGGAAACGGTGATGAGTTTAACAACCGCACCGATAAGAGCCATAACAAGGACCGTGAAGATATTGCCGGGAGATGCCATGGCTTCTTCTATTGCATCGGTAAATCCGGTAAATACGCCGCTTCTGAACACGAGAAGCGCTGCAAGCGCGGTAGAAACGAGCAGGGACTCGATCGTACGTCTCGTGAAAACGGCATACACCGGCATAAACATTAAGGGAACAAGGAAAACGGGCGCGGTGGTGTCAACGGGGATAAAGAGCGCGGCCGCAACAAAAAGCGCTATAAGTATTCCGTAATGGATCGCAACCTGTCTGCCCGAAAGAATGGCTTCGTTGGAGGGGTGACGCAGGACGCCGCGGCGCATTCCGGAAATGGCCATGAGCTGGGCATGCTTGCCGGAAACCTGCGAATATACGCGTTTCATGAGCACACCGTAGATCTCGGGGTGCTTTGAGATAAAGCGGACGGCATCCTCGTTTGAGAGTCTGTACACGACCGAGCGGCCGAGAGAGCGGACCGTCGAAAGACGCTTCTCACCGGTCAGCGCGGCATATTCACCGAAATAATTGCCTTTGTGGAGGATGTTGACCTGATCGCCCTCTTCGTTGAGGACTACCGCGGTTCCGGAATCAATAAAATACATTCCGTCGGATTCCGCGCCAAACGTGATGATATCGGAGCCGTTTTCATATACATGGCGCTCAAGACAATTCACGATCTCGGACAGCTCTTCATTGCCTTCCGGAGTGTCGGGAAGGTTGAAAAAGATCTTTATGTAGTTGCTGTTGATACGGTCGGCCATGTGAGTTCTCCTTTATCTGCCGTTTGCGTCATCTCTTTTAACGCTTAAATTATAACAGAAAATACCGATTACAACAGCGAAAATTCCCGATACCGTCGTAAAACCTTTGAAAGCGGCGGAAAAGTCCCTTTACAAAACGATTTATTTGGCGTATGATATCAGCGACAACACGGGAGCTTGTGTAAACAGGCTGAGAGGAAGGTGTGACCTTCGACCGTAAACCTGATTTGGGTAATGCCAACGTAGGGATGACTATATTTCGTGAGTTATCGAGGCTGCCCGAAGAAGGCAGCTTTTATTGTTGTCAAAGTTAAAAATCCGCCCCTGTGGCGGACGGATGGAAGGGGAGCGCCTTACATCTTGTATAAAGCGATGGGAAGCCGTGTTTCGGCGTGAGAGGGGAAAATCGATTCCCGACCGAGCAACCCGCGAGGGACAGAGCGTGCCCGCGTTCACGGAACGCATGAAAAGGAGTCCGAAGCGTTACCGGGTCCGCGTTCAGGAACGCATGAAAAGGAGTCCGAAGCGTTACCGTGCCCGCGTTCACGGAACGCATAAAAAGGAGTCCGAAGCGTTACCGGGTCCGCGTTCAGGAACGCATGAAAAGGAGTCCGAAGCGTTACCGGGCCCGCGTTCAGGAACGCATGGGAACGAGGTATCGACTTCAAGGGTTGTATCAAAATCAAGAGGTGTCAGATATGAAAGGTTCAAAAAGTATTTTGAAACTTGTCATACTCTCTATGCTCGTCGCTTTGGGTGTTGTGATCTCACCCATCCTGCGCGTAGAGGGTATGTGCCCCATGGCGCACTTTATAAACATTGTGTGCTCGGTTTTCATGGGGCCGTGGTATTCGCTGCTCTGCGCAACGCTTATAGGCATAATCCGCATGGCTACCATGGGTATTCCGCCGCTCGCCCTCACGGGGGCAGTGTTCGGAGCACTGCTTTCGGGTCTTGCGTACAGATTGTTTAAGGGCAAGATAATCTTTGCTGTTCTCGGTGAGATCATCGGAACAGGCATTATAGGAGCGATCGTGTCTTATCCGGTCATGGACCTGATCATGGGCAAAGAAGGACTCAGTCTCTTCTTTTATGTGCCCTCGTTCATCTGCGGTACGCTCATAGGCGGAAGTATAGCATATTTTTTCCTTCGCAGGCTTGCCGATGCGGGAATACTCGTGAGGTTCCAGGAAATGCTCGGTGCGCCGGTATATGCGGATAAGCGTTCAACGCTTTCGACAGCGATATCGATCGCAACATTCGGCGCGATATTGTTTGTGGTATTTATGCTCATACCGGGCGTCGGTCTGTTTGAGATAGAAGACGATACGGCGTTCAGATATATGGCATACGGTTCGGTCGTCCTCGCGGCGGTGACGGCGATCGTTTATTACGTGGTGAAAAAAGTGAAAGAAAAGAACTTTGAAACTGCCTGAGGTCGCCGGAAAACGACCGGGGAAAAGAGTTTTGAAGGAGAAAGGGGGCAGCCATGTCGGGAGACAACAAAAATACTTCGGGGATCGGGGAACTGTTTGAAGCTTTGAAGGAAAAGCGCCCCCTGATCCACTGTATTACAAATCCGATCTCGATCAATAAATGCGCCAACGCTATCCTGGCGCTGAACGGGAGACCGATGATGGCCGAGCATCCGGCGGAAGCGCCGGTGATAACAAAAACCGCAGGGGCGGTGATGTTAAATTTCGGCAATCTGACGGACACAAGGGTGACGTCGATGAGGCTCAGTCTCGAAGCCGCAAAACAGGCCGGAGTGAAGGTCTGTCTCGATGTTTGCGGAGCGGCATGCCTCGAGAACAGAAGAAGTCTGGCGCTTTCATTCATAAAAGAATTCTCGCCGGAGATCGTAAAAGGCAATTATTCGGAGATAATGGCGCTTTTGCGGCCGGACTACAGCTGTAGTGGCGTGGACAGCGACGGAAAGATTTCCGAAGAAGAAATGATGAAGCTCGCCCCCGAACTTGCGGACATGTACGCGGTCACCGTTCTTGCGAGCGGAAAAACGGACATCATTGCCGATCTGCGCAGGATATGTCTTGTGAAAAACGGAACCGAGCAGCTTTCGAGGGTAGTCGGAACGGGATGCATGCAAGGCGCGATCGCAGCGACGTTTTTATCGCAGAGAAGCGGTTTTGAGGCAGCGGCTGACGCGGCGCTTGTGCTCGGGATCTGCGGAGAACGTGCAAAAACAAGGGGTTGGCTCGGATCGTTTGATGTAAGGCTCATCAATGAGCTTTCGTCGGTCACGCCGAAGATCATCCGTAAAAAAGCAGATATTGTTTATCTTGAAAGAATATAAATGTCATAAAAAGAAGTCGCGAAGGCGGAAAAGGAATGAGTATGGGTTATTTTGAGGACAGGAAAACAGATTATACGCTGTATTTTATCACAGATACCACATATGCGTCGGTCGAAGAGATGATAGGGCGTGTCGAAGCGGCTGTGCGCGGCGGCGCCGGGATCGTGCAATTGCGCGAAAAAGACCGCAGTACACGCGAATATATCGAGATCGCCGAGAAAGTTCACGAGGTCACGAAAAAAGCAGGTGTGCCGCTTATCATCGATGACAGGCTTGATGTGGCGCTTGCGATGGGAGCCGAAGGAGTGCATGTCGGAAGCAGTGATATGCCTGTTGCAAGGGCTCGCGAGATCGCCGACAAGGTTGCGGGCAAAGATTTCATTGTCGGGGCAACGGCAAAAACGGTGCCTGCGGCGCTTGACGCCTATAGGCAAGGGGCCGACTATCTCGGCTGCGGCGCGATCTATCCCACCACTACACATGTAAAAACGACGATCACTTCGACGGATACGCTCCGTGATATCTGCGCGGCCGTTCCGATCCCCGTTTGCGCGATCGGAGGGCTTAATGCGGGCAACCTTGAAGTCCTTCGGGGAATCCCGATCGCGGGAGTGTGCGTGGTCTCGGCGATCATGAAGGCGGCGGATCCGGAAGGTGCTGCAAGACAATTGATTTCTGCAATTAAGAATCTCTGATCCGGGGGTTTCGCAATGTTTCGGCCGCCGTGCATATGTCTTTCGGACGCGCCGGAACGAGGATACAGAGATCAAGTCGGAGATATGATAACGAGGAGATAACGAGGAGATAACGAGGAGATTTGCAATATGAAGACAGCCCTTACAATAGCAGGCAGTGACAGCAGCGGCGGCGCCGGGATACAGGCGGATATTAAGACCATGACCATGAACGGCGTGTATGCCATGAGTGCCGTTACGGCTCTTACCGCGCAGAATACGATGGGAGTCACGGGGATCAGCGAGGTGACACCGGAGTTTTTGAGGTTGCAGCTCTGTGCGATATTTGACGACATCTTCCCGGATGCGGTGAAAACGGGCATGGTTGCTTCGACGGAACTGATCGAAACGATCGCGGATATTCTCAAAGAAAGAGGAGCGCGAAACATTGTTGTCGATCCCGTTATGGTTGCGACGAGCGGTGCGAAGCTTCTTAAAGACGATGCGATCGAGGTACTCGAGAATAGGCTGTTCCCGCTCGCAGATGTTATCACTCCGAACATTCCCGAAGCAGAGCTTATATCGGGTCTTGGCATTCATGACCGTGCCGGCATGGAGAAAGCAGCCGCATCGATCGGAGAGAAGTACGGATGCTCCGTGCTCTTAAAAGGCGGTCACAGCGTCAGTGACGCGAGCGATGTCCTTTATTCGAAGGGCGGGGGTCTGACATGGTTCGAAGGCAAGCGCATCGACAACCCCAATACACACGGAACGGGATGCACACTCTCGAGCGCCATCGCCTCAAACCTTGCCAAAGGTCTCGGGCTCGGGGATTCCGTAAGACGCGCCAAGGAATATATTTCAGGGGCACTTGCCGCGATGCTTGACTTAGGTCACGGAAGCGGCCCCATGCAACACAACTATTTGCTGTTCCCTGAAAAATAACACTCCGGCAGTATTTATATACTTCCGGAACTGTTTTATAAATTTTTATGATGGTTAAAAATCAAAAATGTTACTGAATAGGAGATCTTTCATGAGAAACTACACCACGCAAATGGACGCTGCACGCCGCGGCATCATCACCCCCGAAATGAAAGCGGTAGCCGCTAAGGAATACCGCTCCGAAGAGGAGATCCGCGACCTCGTTGCACGCGGTCAGGTCGCTATCTGCGCCAACAAGCTTCACACATGCATCGAACCGAACGGCGTCGGCTCAATGCTCCGTACCAAGATCAATGTCAATCTCGGAGTTTCAAGAGATTGCAAGGACTATAATATCGAGATGCAGAAGGTTATGGCAGCCGTTGATCTCGGAGCCGAGGCGATCATGGATCTTTCGTCTCACGGCAACACCCAGCCCTTCAGAAGAAAGCTTACTTCCGAGTGCCCTGCGATGATCGGAACCGTGCCTGTTTATGACGCTGTCATCCATTATCAGCGCGATCTTGCCACGCTCACCGCGAAAGACCTGATCGACGTTGTAAGGCTTCATGCCGAGGACGGCGTTGATTTCGTGACTCTTCACTGCGGTATAACAAG
>CAMIZL010000056.1 GCA_946403295.1 uncultured Clostridia bacterium
ATGTGAAAGTTCCCGTGGCGGAGGTGTGTATGTTAATCTGGGAACCTTCAACATGTCAGACGGCAAGATAAGTGGATGTGGATGTGAAAGTTCCCGTGGCGGAGGTGTGTATATTGAAGACGGAACATTCAACATGCTAGACGGTGAGATAAGCGGTTGCGAAGGCTACGATGGCGGAGGTGTGTATATTGAAGACGGAACATTCAACATGTCAGACGGAGAGATAAGCGGATGTGAAGCTGATTCCTATGGCGGAGGTGTGTATATTGAAGACGGAACATTCAACATGTTAGACGGAGAAATAAGAAGATGTGAAGCTTATTCCGATGGCGGAGGTGTGTATGTTGATGATGGAACATTCAACATGTCAGGCAGAGAAATAAGAAAATGTGAAGCTAATGATGGCGGAGGTGTGTATGTTTATAACGGAACCTTCAACATGTCAGACGGAGAAATAAGTAGATGTGAAGCTGGTTTCGATGGCGAAGGAATCTATGTTGGCATGAGCGGCCTAGTCCTTATTACAGGCGGGAATTATTTGAATGTAGACTTGGACCTCCCGGCAAACGAAAACGAGATAAAAAGGGAGAATGGTTCAGCATTTATCGTGGTCAAACCAGTTATCGCCTCGGAGTATGTATCGGAACACCCGCTTGTTACTGCGTCGTATAAAACCTCGATTCAGGATTATTATTATGTTTCACAGAACGGTTCTGACCCGGGAACTGTCGATTTCAGTAGCATCGCTACGAATGCAGCATGGAGCTCCTCAATTCCGAAGACATCTATTCCCGGTACGTACGAAGTCTGGGTAGCGGTAAAAGGTAATGGGAAAGCTTCCGGCCCGATAAAGCTCAGTCCGAGCTCGGTACTTCCCAAGGCAGATCCGGCCTTCAGTACGTCTCCTGCGGCAGTAGAGAACCAAGTTTGTGACGGAACTCCCAAAAATCTTGTAAGTGAGGGAAGCTTCGGAAGCCTTGTCAACAGTGTGAATCCGACGGTTCTGTATGCTGTTACCGATACAGCTACACGACCTGATGATAATGTGTTTGCGACCGGGATCCCGTCGAAGACAGAGAGCGGTACATATTATGTCTGGTACAGGGTCGAAGGCGACAATTATTATAATGCCAAGAATAATTATGATCCCATCACGGTTGAGATCCTCGAGCCCAAGGCCGAACCTGCGCCGGCACCTGTGATCGTTACGCCCGTCAACGATCCGGAACCCGTGAGTGAAGAGGCAAAGGAAGAACCCAAACCTGCACCCAAACCTGCTGTTTTCACAAGGAAGAACAAAGACGGCTCATCTACAACGATCACAATAATCAGGAATACGGACGGAACAGTAACCACCGTTACCGAAAACAAGTGTCCGGACGGAATAACAGAGACAAAGTCAGAGACCAGGGATGCCAAGGGTAACGGTACACTTAGCAAGACAAACAAAGATGCCGATGGTGACATCTTGAGCAAGACCGAGGGAACCATAAAAGTTAACAAAAAGGAAACCGAAACCCTCAAGTCCGTGACCGAGAATTCGGACGGCTCCACAGAGGAGAAGACACAGAAGACTTATAAGCGTGACGCGGACAATATCAAGAAGGTCACAGCCGATACCAAGAAGACAGACGCTGAAGGAAACACGGAAGAGACAAAGATGACGGCGCTTGTGGACGGCCTCGGTGCGGCAACCATCACAGAGAGCAGCACGTATACATTTACAGAAAGCGACGGAAGAGTTGTTAAAGAAGAACGACAGTACTCGCTGTCAGCGAACGAAAGATTAAAGCTTCTCTCACTTTCCACGGACGGTGAGAAGTTTACCACACCCGAGAGCATCGAGCTTGACGGAATGGTCAGGGTCGTTAAGTCGATCGGAAAGAACGCTCTGAAGGGCAACAAGACAGTCAGGGAAGTTGTGATCGGAAAGGACGTTACAACGATCTGCGCAGGCGCGTTTAAGAACTGCAGTAATCTCGAACTCATCGAGCTTACCAGCTCGGTAAAGAAGATCTACAAGAATGCATTTAAGGGCATCGCGAAGAACGCGAGATTCGTTATAGAAGCATCCGAGGAAGATTTCGCAAGGATCGTGGAACTCCTGAAAGCATCGGGTGTCAGCGATACCGTTACTTTTGAGAGAAAGTAAAGCGAAAAGAAGAAGCTACTAAACAGCAGATAACCCAAATACTTGTCCTACCTAAATGAGAAGAACCCTCATGCCGCACAAGCGGTGTGAGGGGTTCTTCGTTGGAAGTATTTTAAAGAGTTTAGAAATTTTTCATAAATAGTATCTTGCATTATAGAATAGAGTGTGATATAGATGCATCTATCAGGCCGTCCCCCCCGGTCCACCTCCTATATGATATTCCGTATCCCTTCGCATATCCTCCTTGCCACCGCAGGGTTATTCATCGTGTACAGGTGAATCCCCTTGATATCGCTCACGAGCAGATCGATGATCTGGCTTAAGCAGTAAGACATGCCGGCATCGAAAAGTGCTTCTTCGTTGTCCTCATACCTCTCGATGATCTTTTTGAACCGCTTCGGGAAGGAAGCATGGCAGAGCTGCACCATCCTGCTTATCTGCTTGGCTTTAATCACGGGCATGACACCCGGGATCACGGGGATATCGATCCCTGCGAGCTCGCACTCCTCGTGAAAACGGTAAAAGATGTCGTTGTCAAAGAAGAGCTGCGAGAGCAGGACCTCGGCACCCGCCTCGACCTTTTTCTTAAGGCTCTTTATGTCGCTGACCACGCTTTCGGATTCGGGATGGCATTCCGGATAGCAAGCGCCGAGAAAGCAGAAATCGTTGTTTTGTTTCATATAAGAGATAAGATCCGACGAATGCTTAAACGTATCTTTGGCAACGGCGGTGGGAGAGGGGTCTCCGCGAAGAGCAAGGACATTTTCGAGTCCCTCTCTTTTGAGTTCTTTCGCAAAACAGTCGATCTCTGACCTGTCGTAATGAAGGCAGGTCAGATGAACTACCGGCTCGATGCCGTATTCGTATTTGATCTTTTTTGCAAGCTCGATCGTTCTGTTGCAGTTTGAGGAGCCGCCGGCTCCGAATGTAACGCTTATAAAATCGGGGCGAAGATCGCTCAGCACCTCGAGCGTTGCATCTATATTACGGAGCTCGGTGTCCTTTTTGGGAGGGAATATCTCGAATGAGAGCCCTCTTTTCTTTTTGTAGATTTCAGATACTTTCATGCTTGTCCTCTTATGATCTTTGCGGCCGCAACAAGATTTTTCAGACTTTTTACGGTCTCTTCCTCGCCTCTTGTCTTGAGTCCGCAATCGGGGTTGACCCAAAGCTTTCTGTCTTCGATCTTTTCTCTCATCTTCGTGAGCGCGGTGACGATCTCGTCGACCGAAGGCACGCGGGGACTGTGAATGTCATAAACGCCGGGGCCGACCTCGGTCTTAAAGTTGTTTTCCCTGAGTGCGTCAAGGATGAGCAGATCCGAACGTGATGCTTCAAAGGTGATGACGTCCGCATCCATTGCGTCGATCGCAGGGATGATGTCGGTAAATTCGCTGTAGCACATGTGTGTATGGATCTGCGTTTCGGGTCTTACTTTGCTGTGAACGAGCCTGAACGCAGGGATCGCCCAGTCGAGGTACTCGCTGTACCAATCGGCCTTTCTGAGAGGAAGCTTCTCGCGAAGCGCCGCCTCGTCGATCTGAATTACGGAGATCCCGTTCTTCTCGAGGTCGAGAACTTCGTCCCTGATCGCAAGCGCTATCTGAAGAGTGCTTTCCTTAATGGATATATCTTCTCTCGGGAATGACCAGTTAAGGATCGTTACGGGACCGGTGAGCATGCCTTTTACGGGCTTATCGGTGCAACTCTTTGCGAATTTCGACCATTCAACGGTGATAGGCTTTTTGCGGGCAACATCGCCCCAGATTATAGCGGGCTTTACGCATCTTGTTCCGTAGGACTGAACCCAGGCATTCCGGGTGAAAAGGAATCCGCTTAAGTTTTCGCCGAAATACTCGACCATGTCGTTTCTCTCGAACTCACCGTGAACGATGACATCAAGGCCGATCTCTTCCTGAAGTCTGATGCATTCCCTGATCTTGGTCTTGTTGTATTCCGTATATTCTTCCTTACTCCTCAGACCCTTCTTGAACTCGAGACGGTTCTTTCTTACGTCTGCGGTCTGAGGGAAGGATCCTATGGTTGTTGTGGGGAAAAGGGGAAGGTTAAACTTTTCTTTCTGTATCTTTTCCCTTTCTTCGAATTTCGGAAGTCTTTCGTAGTCTTCGGGTTTGATAGCGGCCACGGCAGCCCTTACGGCACTGTCTTCGAAATTTTTTCTTCCGGCATGGAGAACCTTGTTCTTAATGAATCTTTCGTCCTTTTCAAAATCGGTGCCGAAGAGTTCACCGAGCTCTGTGAGCTCCGAGAGTTTTTCCAGCGCGAAGGAGAAATGCGCTTTGCAGTCGTTTTCAAGTCCCGTTTCGCCCTCGAGCGTATAAGGAACATGAAGGAGCGAACATGATGTCCCGAGAACGATCTCATCGGCCTTAAGACCGTTAAGGGTGGCAAGGGTCTTGGAATAATCGTTTTTCCAGATGTTCTTTCCGTTCACGAGACCGGCGAAAAGTACCTTTCCCTTAGGGAATGATTTAACAAGTTCCTGTGTTTTGACACCTTCGACAAAATCAAGACCGATCGCATCAAAATCAAGCCTGATAACTTCATCATAGATATCTCTGATATCTCCGAAGTATGTCTGCAAAAGGACTTTGACGGAACCCTTGTTTTCAAGGATAGCGGTGTAGATCTTTTTAAAGAGGTCGATATCCCCGGTAGTAAGATCCGTGACAAGTCCGGGCTCGTCGAATTCGATCAATCCTTCGCCTTTCTTCTCGAGTTCCTTTAGAAGCTTCACATATGCGTTTATAAGTGCGTCCGCAAAGTCGACAGCAGTCTTTGCGCCTGTGAATCTCGTGAGTTTAAGAAATGTAAAAGGTCCTGTGATCGCGGTCTTTGTGTTTACGCCGATCCTGCTTGCGGCTTCGAAATCCTCCAAAGGCTTTTTGCCGACGAGCTCGATCTTTGTGTCGTCATCGATCTCGGGAACGAGATAGTGATAATTGGTATTGAACCATTTCTTCATCGCAAGAGCCTTAACGTTGCCGTTTTCGCCCTGATACCCTCTGGCCATGGCAAAATAGGTGTCGAGCGGCGAAAGCTTAAGTTCCCTGTATCTCTTCGGGATCACGTTAAAAAGAACTGCTGTGTCGAGCACGTTGTCGTAGAAGGAGAAGTCGTTTGACGAGATATATGTGATACCGGCTTCCTTCTGGCTTAAAAGGTTTTCCTTTTTGATCGTATCAGCTGTCGCGAGCAGCTCTTTTTCGCTTATCTCTCCCTTAAAATATTTCTCCGATGCAAATTTGAGTTCTCTGTTTCTTCCGATTCTCGGAAATCCGATGACCGATGTTCTCATTGTGTACCTCCGTTATCCGTTAATGTTTATGTGTCTGTTTTTTAATGATCTTTTTTACCGACGCAATTCCCCTTGCAGTGATGCGGGATATGAATACCGCCGGCCTGTTTGATAGGAGTATATTCCGATTGCGTCGGTAGGTAAAATATATAAAACAGGAGCTTGACTATAGATTTTAACTATGGAGAATGATAAAATGCTTGTGAAAACTATTAACTCGTATCGGACCGGGCAAAGGAGGCGGACAGATCCGGGGGTCGGGATCTGTTTCGAAAGAAAGAACCGGCAGGAAGGAAACGTATGACACACAAACAACTTCTGTATGCGGTGACCGTTGCCGAAGAAGGCAATCTGACGAATGCGGCGAAAAAGCTGTTTATCGCGCAACCGAGCCTTACAGCCGCGATACATGAGCTCGAGGACGAATTCGGCATTCGGATATTTATCAGATCGAACAAAGGAATAAAGGTCACTCCTGACGGAGACGAATTCCTCGGCTATGCGCGCCAGGTCCTCGACCAGACCAAATTGATCGAAGAACGTTACTGCGGCAAACAGGTCGGAAAGCTTCGGTTCTGTGTTTCTGCGCAGCATTATTCTTTCGCGGTCGAAGCGTTTGCGCTTTTACTCGGGAGTATGGGTGCGGAAAAATATGAATTTCATATGCGTGAGACGCAGACTTATAACATAATCGATGATGTCGCCCATATGCGAAGCGAGATCGGGATCCTTTATCTCAACAGATTTAACGAAGAGGTCATCAAAAAAACGCTCCGTGACAACAACCTGTCGTTCACCGCGTTATTTACCGCAAGACCGCACGTTTTTCTCGGGAAAAATTCTCCGCTTGCGCGTAAGAGCATTGTCACGCTTGATGATCTGAAGCCTTATCCGAGACTGTCCTACGAGCAGGGAAGTCATAATTCGTTTTATTTCTCGGAAGAGATCCAAAGCACGGTGGATTGCGACAAGGAGATCGTAGTACTTGACCGCGCAACGCTTTTTAACATGCTTATCGGCCTTAACGGCTATACGATCTGCAGCGGTATCATAAACGAAGAGCTTAACGGGCCGAGCATAATTGCAAGACCGCTCGACGTTGACGACTATATGGAGGTCGGATATATCCTCCCGATGTCCATTCATCCCTCGCATCTTACATCGGAATACATAAGCATTTTGAGAAGACTTACGGGCGAAGGGACGGTCACGGAAGCGGACCGGGAGCCGGTTTAAACAAAACTCCGTTCTGACAGCAATGATTGGAACGGAGTTTTAAAAAGTTTAGAAAATTTTTATAAATAGTATCTTGCATTATAGAATAGACTGTGATATGATGCACCTATCAGGCCGGCAGGGACCGGAACGAAAACAAGCTTCTAAAGAGGAGGTTCAATATGAATACACAGTTTAAAAAAGGCGCGCTCGAGCTTTGCGTTCTTTCGAAGCTGGCAGGTTCGGACAGATACGGCTACGATCTCACAGAGGAGATCTCGTCGGACATGACCATCGCCACCGGAACGCTTTACCTTATCTTGAAGCGCCTGAAGGATGAAGAGCATGTCAGCACTTACCTGCGCGAGTCGGAGAACGGCCCCGCAAGGAAGTATTATCACCTGACAGACAGCGGCAGACAGTATCAGGAAGAGCTTAAAGCAGAGTGGAAGAGCTTCGTCAGCGCGGTCAACAATATCATAGGAGATTGAAGACCGAAGGTTTAGAAACGAAAGAATAAACGTAAAAAAGAAGAGGAGGAGCAGGAAAGCCTGTTCCGCAGAAAGGAAGGACAAGAATATGACTAAAGTTGAGTATATGGCACAGCTCAGGAGCGGCCTTTGCGGATTTGACAAGGAGATCCGCGATGAGATCATCAGTGATTACGAGGAGCATTTTGACGAAGGTATCGCTCTCGGAAAGAGCGAGGACGAGATCTGCAATGAGCTCGGAAGTGTAGAGGAGCTTATCAATGAGCTTAAGGAGATCGGCAACAAGAAGAAAGCATTTGATTTCTCTTCGATCGATTTCGATAAGTATGCCGAGAAATTTGCCAAGACACTCGGAAGCATCGGCGCAGCAGTTTACAGAGGTGCCGGAACAGTAGCCGACAAGGCGGACGGAGTCGTTCAGGAGGCAACCGCTTTCGCGAAGATGGTTGCCAAGGGTTTTGAAGAGTCCATGGAGGCTCACAAGACCGGGACAGCCGAGAAGCCCACTGAGAACGAAGGCAATGAACAGCTGTAAATTCTTCTATGATTTGCGCGGTATATGATCGGTCGCAAGGCCACCAAAGACAGGAACTCCGAAAGGGGTTCCTGTTTTTGTGCGA
>CAMIZL010000057.1 GCA_946403295.1 uncultured Clostridia bacterium
TCCGGCCGCATTCTGAGCGATGTTTTTATAAGATCCCTGATAGTGATCTCGTTTTTCCCTTCAACATTTGCATTTCTGACTTCAAGGCTGACAAGATTGGGGATTTCCCTGATCTGTAATTCCGCGGAATCTTCGATCGTAATGATCCTTTGATCCTTCGGTACAAAATTAGACAGCGCGTTAAGAAAGGTTGTTTTTCCGCTACCTGTCCCTCCGCTCACAAAGATGTTGTATCCCGCTTTTACAAGCTTTTCCAGAAAATCGGCCGCTTCTTTTGAAATACTTCCGAGTTCTATAAGCTTGTTTATAGTCATAACCTCTTCCGGGAATTTTCTGATGGTTATGATCGGATCGCGTACCGAGACAGGAGGAAGGATCATATTTACTCTGCTTCCGTCCCTGAGTCTGGCATCGACGATCGGGTTGCTTTCATTGATCGATCTGTTGGAGCCTGCCGCGATCTTTTGGACTACGTCTTCGAGTTTTTCCCTGCTTTCAAACGATCCGTTGTGTCGCAGCAGCCTTCCGGCTTTTTCAACAAAAATGTCTTCCGGGCCGTTGACCATTATTTCTGTGATCTCGGGATCCGCGATAAGTTCCTCCAGCTCATCCATCCCCCTGACGCTGGCATATATCGCAACCGCCGCTTCTTTCTTCTCGGCCAACGTCATATGCCTGACGGATGAACGATCCAAAATCACATCATCTATGATTTCTTTTAACCGAGCATCGGTCATATCGGGATCGCCGCCTGCTATCTGTTGCACGAGAGACGCCATCTCGCGCCTGCTCTGCCTATCTAACATAGCGTTTCCCCTCCGTCTCCTCTATAAATCTTCCCAGTTTCCCTTTGAGGAGCATCCCCCTCTCGCATCCGTTACTTATAAGCCCGTCAAAAGGAACCTCCAAACAGCTGACCTTTGCGGGATCGACCCCGATCGCCGTCAATTGTCTGCTCCATTCCTGCATTTTGTGACCTTTTTGTTCTCCTGCCCGGCAAGGCACCCATATTTTTCCCGCGGATCTCAAAATGGGTATGGATGCCGCACCGAACAGTTTTGTGTCCAAAACAAGATGTTTGTAGCTTTCCTTATTGACCAGGTCTATCAACCTGTCTGCATGTTCCTTCTTCATGTCGCATATGTCGGTCCAATGATCCGCACCGCAGATATAGTCAAGTCCCCCTATTCTTTGCGTACATTTTTCGATAGCAAGGTCATTTTTCTGATCGAGAAGGTAGATCAATCTTCCGAGGCCTCCGGCAGTATTGATGTCGTTTTCAACGCTCATGTCAAAGAAGGGATCAAAACTCACAAATAACGTTCTTTCCCCTTTGCTGTAATACAATGCCAGGGCAAATGCAAATGTCGAAGAGCAAACCCCTCCGAACGGAGAGCAAACACAAGTGATCTGAGTAAGATCTCCTTTTACGGACCGTCTGACGACTCCGTCCGCGTATCCTTCCGGTAAGTTGTCGGTCTTTTCAATGATCTTTGTTTGAGGACTGTCGGAGATTGACCGTTGTTTCCCCTCATTGTCACGGTCAATCTCATGCCCGACAAAAGCGATTACCTCTTTGGTAATGTCTGCTGCGACCGAATTCAGGTTACGGTACATCCCTATACCTTCACCTTCCTCCGACTTTCCTCCCTTTTTTAAGAGCCTGATACAAGGAATTTTCTTGTCGTCGATCCGGAGCCCCTCCTCCGCAACAATTACAGGCGGCAGATGTTCTCCGATAAACCCCTCAAATCCTTCCTCTTTCGTATAAACTCCAAAAGAGATGTTTCCTGATGACTGCGCTGACAGATACTTTTCAAGACCTGCAGCGTATTCTTCATCACTAACGAGCACTGCTACACTTATCATATGATACTCATAGGCGACAGCCTTATCTTCTGTCGCCTATGCCTCCCCAAAACTCCCCGCACCAATTTGTGGCCCCCAAAGACTAGAGAAAAACCGGAGAGCGGATTTTAGGACACCTGTCCTTCACCGCCAGAATCCTCAGATTTGAGGTGAAAAAAAGACCCTCGGACCCAAATATGGAAACGAAGAAACATGTGGTAACAAAAACTGACAACACGGCAGCCTATTCTGCCAACAACCAAAAGATACACGGACGATTCCGCCAAACGATACTATGAGATCGTCTCTTCCTTGGAGGCGGTTATCGGCCGCTTCCGCTCCCTCGTCATCGGAATCCTTTTGACTCGGAAGAGAGGAGACGTTTCAGATGTGAGACCATAATAGCTCAATTTTTTATTCAAGTCAACTACACAAAGCATGTAATTATTCACAATTTTTAAGTGCCAAATTTGTGCAATTTGTACACACCCCCGATAATCACTGAATGCGCGGGAACCCTTGTTTTACAATGGTTTTCTGTATCGCCGTACAGTGTCCGCCCGTTTATTTCCTCATACAGGTTTAGTATGTCGTTGACTTCGCGTTTTCGAATATGTTTATGAACGCGGTTTTGGTTTTGGGATGAGCATCTCGCGACCGCATCTCGCGATCGCGCATCTCGCGAGCAAAGCTCGCTCGATGTGGGGGGCTCGGCACTCAGTACGGAAACTTCGTTTCCTCCGGATAAACAAAACAACAGCGCTCTGTAAGCAAGCTTACACGCGCTGTTTGTTTTGTTTATCCGATGCGAAGCTATGCTTCGCACTGAGTGCTCTCGCTTGTTAGCATATCTCTGCCCCGTCGGCAACATCCTTGTCAGGGACCATAAGCGCGAGCTTTCCGTCTGCGTCTTCTGCGCAGAGGAGCATGCCTTCGCTCTTGAGGCCCGCGAGGGTTGCGGGTTTGAGGTTTACGATCGCCATTACCTTCTTGCCAACCATCTGCTCGGGAGTGTAGTAAGCCTTGATACCGGAAACGATCTGCTTTACTTCGCCGCCAAAGCGTACCTGTGAGCAGAGGAGCTTCTTGGAGCCCTTTACTTCCTCGCACTTGATGATCTGTCCGACTCTGAACTCGAGTCCGGCAAAGTCATCATAAGTAACTTCGGGCTTTACGGGAACCTTAAGATCTTTAAAGGCACCGCTTTCTGCGGGTTCGGCCGTGTTTACGGCGGCATCGGGATCCTTGCCGGCGATGATAGCCTCGCGCCTCTGCTCTTCCTCGTACTCCTTGATCTGCTTCTCCTTGATGACCTCAACCTGCTCCATGACCTTGTCGGTTTCAAGTCTGGCAAAGAGGATCGTGGGCGTCTCGACAACCTTGCCACCGTCGGGGTAAAGGCCGAACTTGTCGAGATCTTCGTACGCCCTTGCCCTCGTTCCGAGCTGGGCGAGGATCTTCTCAGCGGTCTCGGGAAGGAAAGGAGCGAGGAGGCTTGCGCCGATCGCAATGCTCTCAACCAGGTTGTACATTACAGTAGCAAGTCTGTCCTGATCGGCTTCGTTCTTTGCGAGAACCCAGGGGGTTGTCTCGTCGATATACTTGTTGCATCTCTTGAAGAGATTGAAGATTTCGGTAAGCGCGTCGGCAACCCTGAGTTCATCCATCTTGGCATGAACAGCGGCCGAGGTGCTCTTTGCCAGGCTGATGAGCTCACTGTCAACATCACCGCTCACGCCCGCGTTCCTAACCACACCGCCGAAGTACTTGTTGCACATCGAAACGGTACGGTTTACAAGGTTTCCGAGGACATTGGCAAGATCCGAGTTGATGCGCTCGATCAGGAGATCCCATGTGATAACGCCATCGTTTTCAAAAGGCATCTCGTGAACAACGAAATATCTTACGGCATCAACACCGAAAAGATCGACAAGGTCATCCGCGTAAAGCACGTTGCCCTTGCTCTTGCTCATCTTCTCGCCGCCGGTTAAGAGCCAGGGATGACCGAACACCTGCTTAGGAAGCGGCTCGCCGAGTGCCATAAGCATTATCGGCCAGTAGATGGTGTGGAATCTCAGGATGTCCTTACCGATGAGGTGAAGGTCGCACGGCCAGTACTTTTTGTAAAGATCGCCGTGGTTGCCGTCGCCGTCGTATCCGAGTCCGGTGATGTAGTTGCTGAGGGCATCGATCCACACATAAACGGTGTGGTTCGGGTCGAAATCAACCGGGATACCCCACTTGACGGATGTTCGCGAAACGCACAGGTCCTTAAGGCCCGGAAGAAGGAAGTTCTTCATCATCTCGTTCTTGCGGGATTCGGGCTGGATAAACTCGGGATGAGTGTTTATGTGGTCGATCAGACGATCGGCGTACTTGCTCATCTTGAAGAAATAAGCCTCTTCCTTCGCGGGCGAGCACTCCCTGCCACAGTCGGGACACTTGCCGTCCTTGAGCTGCGAAGCGGTAAAAAACGACTCGCAGGGCTTGCAGTACATCCCTTCATATTCATTCTTATAGATGTCGCCCTGATCGTAGAGCTTCTTAAAGATCTTCTGGATCTGAACTACATGATCCTCATCCGTTGTACGGATGAAACGGTCATACTTCGCACCCACAAGATCGAAGATCCTCTTGATCTCAGCAGCTACCTCATCAACAAACTCTCTGGGGGTCTTGCCGACAGCCGCTGCCTTCTCCTCTACCTTGATGCCGTGCTCATCGGTACCGGTCTGGAAGCGCACGTCAAAACCCTCGAGCTTCTTGTATCTTGCGATACAGTCGGCGAGGATGATCTCGTAGGTGTTTCCGATGTGCGGCTTGCCCGAAGCGTAGGCGATGGCCGTTGTGATGTAGTAAGGTTTCTTTTCCATATCAGTTTTCCTCCTCTTTGATAGTTGGACGAAGAAGCATCTTTTCGATAGCATCCCGGTAACCGCGGGTTTATCACATAAACGTTTATGTTTCAAACGCTAAAAAATATAAAATCCCCGCCTTCATAATAAAGACGGGGAGTAATCCACGTGGTACCACTTTATTTCGACCCGGCCTCGCGGCGGGATCCTTTGCAACTGTCCATCAACAGTCCGTACTGTAACGGGTACTCCCGTACGATGCTTTCTGTGCGGGCGATCAAAATTCAAAACCGCCGTGCCGGATCACATCGTCTGCTCCGAGACCATGTTCCACGGGTACATGCCTGCCCCTTTTCAGCAACCGGGGCTCTCTGTGTGACTGCCGTCCGTGTACTCTTCTCTTCAACGCTTTTCGTCTGTAATAAAGCGAGTTTATCATGGGTTATAAGAAAAATCAAGGGCAAAATGTTGTGATCCTCATAACATCTTTTTCCAACAGTCCTTTTTCAGGAATCCGCTTATTTCTTTGATATCTCCGCTCTCATAGTACTCGACAAGCAACTTTTTAAATTCAGGAACATGGGTTTCCGGGATGACAATCACTCCTAACCCATGAGCTATCATATAATGATTTGCGAATATGACAGAGGCGCGTTTGTTACCATCCAAGAATATCTGTGTCCTCATGCAATACATGCACAGCTCAACGGCTATATCCACCGGGTTCTTTTTGCTTCCCAAAATCTCTTTTATGCTTTCCACTACTTTCGATTCTATTGGAATCGGTGGAACGTATTTTGTTCCACCGATCGAAACCGGTACTCCGCGTATTCTTCCTCCGTCATGGAAGAAACCTCCATTAACCAGCTTAGCAATATGACACAACAAATAGTAGTCACTGTCCGCGCGAATAACATCTTTATCAAGTATGAATTCCCACGCATGTTTCAAGTTCAGGATTTTTTGTACATCATCCGCCGTCATGCCGTTAACCGTACCGTTTTCAATGATCTCTTCCATCTGCGGAAACGACGTGGCAACCCCCTCTAATACCGCCTGATCATATATGTTTGATTTCATGTTCGCTCTTGCGAACTCCAGATTAGTGATCACTTCAGGCGAAAGCTCATCCCCGATATACCCGTTTGCAGCAAGCTCTTTATCAATTCTCCGGATTTGTTTTTTCAGATTTCTGGCTTCCTTCGTGTTTCGGAGCAATAACTGATACAAGTCATCGGAATAAATGTCGACATATGTCGAGGTCAGCCTTTCGTTCACTCTTTTTCGAACATACAGATATTTCCCGCTGCTGTTTTCTTTTACCTCCGGCGAGCCATCGTAGGGAATCAGATTCAGTCGAGCCTGATAATCCGCTCTTTCCTGTATTAATCGTTGAATTATATCAAACTGTCCTTCCATTAAACACAGCCCTCCTTTAGGGAACTTTTATGTCAAAATAATAGCAAAAAGTTCCCTAAATCTCAATATGTTTTAGATTCTTTTTATACCTTTTCAGAATTTGGTAATGGATTATTCCGCGTCGTTCTTGTACTATATAAAAAGACTTGAGAATGTAACAGGCAGGAATCAATATATGCACAAGAAAAAGGAACTTACGGCAAAACAGCAGAAAGGTATCAAGATCGCGGCACTCATCATTGCGGTGATCGTTATCGCGGGCCTCACGGCAGCGGTTGCAATCCCCATGCTTTCGTTTGCAAAAGAGCCCGAGATCTTCAGGGCATGGGTTGAAGAGAACATATTCTTAAGCAGCCTGGCGTACATCGGGATGGTTATTTTCCAGATTGTTGCGGCATTTATCCCCGGTGAACCTTTTGAGATCGTCGCCGGATACGCGTTCGGATCAGTTTACGGCTCGATCCTGTGCTTTACAGCCGAAGCGATCGGAAGCATAATAGTTCTTCTTTTGGTCAGAAAGTTTGGACATAAACTCATTGAAGTCTTTTTCTCAAAGGAAAAAATCAACTCCTTAAAGTTCCTTCATTCAAGCAGCGCCAAGATCCTCATCTTCGCGATCGCCTTTATCCTTCCCGGAACTCCCAAGGACCTTCTTTGCTACGTTGCCGGTATCACGGATATCCCGATGCTCGTGCTGATCCTTATCACATCTTTCGGACGTATCCCGTCCAT
>CAMIZL010000058.1 GCA_946403295.1 uncultured Clostridia bacterium
GGTTTTACCCGCATCTGATTCCTCGCCAAACACTTCAACAAAGTAGTAGGCTCCTCTTTAGATGCGGGTTTTACCCGCATCTGATTCCTCGCCAAACACTTCAACAAAGTAGTAGGCTCCTTTTTTCGGCCCGGTTTTACCCAGCGGAACGTACATTTTTTTGTACTGTTTTCTTTTTTCCGGCTGCTTTCACTCCTGCCCCGCGAAAACCGTGGTTTTCAGCGATTCGAGCGGCGTTTTTGATTCCATGCCGTAATGCATATGATTGAAATATTCGATGAGCAGCGCCATGTCTTCCTCGAGCACCGCATGCCCTTCCCTGTGGAAATGCGCAACGAGACGGTCGGCGAGACCCGCTGCCCTATAGGCTTCGTCCGCCTTTTTATAACACTCCCACATCGACGGTGCGTTTACCCAGTCCTCGCTCATGCATGCCGCGATCACGAACGTATATCTGTCCTTGTCCATCGCGAGGATAAGCAGGTTTTCCTGATCGATCGGGATCTGCGAGGGCTCCTTGTATTCGAGGAAGCGGTCGTTAAACCACCCTCTCTCCGCGTCGGACTGCAGGCAGTCGAGCGGTTCGTTCTTTGTGTATGTATATTCCTTCGGACCACCGATCGCCGAAAGATCGTACGTTTTCCCTTCCGAGAAATAATTGTAAAGCGCAAGCCCGCCGGCACCCGAACAAGCCGGGATGCTCATACGGAAACGTCTGTCAAATGCGCCGCAGACCGCGGTCGCCTTCCCCCAGCGAGATACGCCCGTGACCATTGCGGCATCGGGATCGAGACCAAAGTGCCCGGCAAGTCCTCCCGTTTGCCGGCCATGATCTGCAGACGTGCACCCATCCCCGATCACCGTATCGAGCACCTTTGAAGCGCCCCACGCCCAAGCCATCAGGACTCCGGTCTGATCGGCAGGATCGTCCGTATACGGATAAAGGTCATAAAAGGCACCTTTTCTGTTTATGTCATCCGATGCGATTTCACGGGTGTCCGTCACGAGAAGCGCATATCCCATGGAAAGTGCATAATCGACGGGAAAGATGGGATGCATGCATACTATAAAAGGAGAACCGTTCGGATATTTTACGGGTGTGCCGGTCTTTGAAGCACCGCTTCCGGTTACGGATCCCGGGACGCTTGCTTCGCTTCCGGTTACGGATCCCGGGACGCTTGCTTCGCTTCCGGATTTAGGGTCACTTCCGCCATCCCTTTTCTCTCCCGGCAGGAATGCATGAAAAACAAAAGAAGCTTTCCGTCCGTTTGCCTCAATGTTCACCCTGACAAGCTCTCCACCGCGGACTTCAAAAAAGAAGGGCTTCTTTTCTTCGTTTTCGGGGACTGTATCGGGCCCGAGGAGCTCATATGTAACCTTCTCACCTTCGCGCCATACCCCGTACATATTCTCTTCGTAAAATTTTTTTATCTCTTCCCTGTTCATGCTTCCTCCCAACTTCGTATATTCTATAATACCATATTTAAGCCCTCGTCGGGAGACGTAAAAATGCAAAGTCTTTCTGACGCATGCACTCTCCTTTCGAGCACACCGTTTGGTATCAAAATATATTCACGTTTCGTGATTTATAAAAGCTAGCGTGTAATTTTTTGAAGTTAGTATTTTTATTCTTGAAATTTTGTGTTGTTATGCTGTATAATAGTTTAAGACTCTTATAATAAGAAATCAAAAAGCAAAAATATTCACATACAGATAACGCAAACTATCTGTTATGCCCTGAAAAACGCCGGATTTCACGACTTATAATGTGTAACAAACCAAATACCCCGAGGGGCTCCGTCTCCGAAGGGGATATAAGATAAAAAGGGATATCGTATGATCTACAATGACAGTAAGAAGATCAGCCCCGTGAAGGTAATTTTAGTGGTTCTGGGGTGCGTGATCACCAATTTTATAGGCAGGACGTTCGCCAACGGGCTGGAGCTTCCTTTATGGCTCGACTCGCTCGGTACCGTTTTTGCGGCATATGTTCTCGGTCCGATCAGCGGAGCTATCGTCGGCTGTACGGAGAACATTATTTTCTATTTCTGGAATTCCAATTCTATAGCTTATTGCTTAACAAGCGTTGCCATCGGTCTTTCCGCGGGATATGCCGCAAGGAGGAAGAATTTCGAAACATTTTTCGGAACGGCATCGGTTGTCGGCGGTATCACTATCCTCTCGACCATTATCTCGGCGCTTCTCACAATGCTTGTTTTCGACTTCGATATCGGTAACGTCTGGGGCAACGGCGTGAGGGATTTTCTGCTCGAGAGAGGTCTTCACAAGATCGCGTCGACCACTATCGGCGAGCTTTACATCGATTTTCTTGACAAGCTTGTTACGGTATTTATCATATTCTTCCTGATCAGGATCCACAGAACGATCCGCAGACACCGCATTTTGAGAAAGCATGCCGAGATGATCATCGGTCTCTCGGTCGTTCTCTGCATCGGCATCTGCTCGTTCTCGGCTCCCGTAGCGGCCACAGCGGCTGATACGGAAAACATTCCCTACATCAAAAACATCTATAACGCCTCGAACGGCCTCGAATGCGGTCATGCCAATGCCATCGCGCAGACAAACGACGGTATCCTCTGGGTCGGAAGCTATTCCGGTCTTTACCGTTACAACGGCAGCGAGTTCCGCTTCATGGACGCATATAAGGATGTCAAGAACGTCAATTGCCTCTACACCGACGAGGAAGGCAGGTTGTGGATCGGCACGAACGACGGCGGTATCTCGATCGCCATAAACGAAAAGATCGCGAGCACGCTCAACACCGAAACGGGACTTCCCTCGGATTCGGTCAGGAGCATCGTTCAATGCTCGGACGGTGATTATTATGTCGGCACATCGGATTGCCTGGCTGTAGTTCAGCGAAGACTCGGTGTAATGGTTTCAAAGACCATCGAATCCATCAGATTCGCAAAGAGTCTCAGTGCAGACTCTGACGGCAATGTGGCGGCAGTCACATCGGAGGGCAAATTGTACATACTCCGCAGCGGTGAGGTCGCATATTCGATCCCCCGCATCGAGTCGAATGTTGATTATGCAGCATGTGCCTTCAGCGATGACGGTTTCCTTTATGCGGGAACCACCGACGGCAGAGTCGTGACATATTCGGTCGGCGAATCGTCCGCGATCAAGCTTATGACCGATGTCTGCGGCAACATGACCGTTATCAACCAGATATATTTCCAGGGGAAGATCATTTGGGTTCT
This sequence comes from uncultured Clostridia bacterium, assembly GCA_946403295.1. Taxonomy (GTDB): domain Bacteria; phylum Bacillota; class Clostridia; order Lachnospirales; family Lachnospiraceae; genus RUG11977. The sequence continues at coordinate 3,225 of CAMIZL010000058.1, forward strand.
CGCCGACAACGGCATAGGACGTTTTGTGAGCGGCGTATTCCATAAGGTTGAAGCCTTGGATTTCTCTTCTTCGATACAGAGCATGGTCATCGATTATCAGGGAAATCCCTGGTTCGCTTCTTCGCGCCACGGACTTCTCCAGCTTTCGAAATCGGCGTTTACAAACATCTTCTCGGAATACGGCATCGAATCGGACGTGGCAAACACCACGGCGATCAGGGACAATTACCTTTACATGGGTGCCGACACCGGTCTGTCGATCATTCATCTCGTTGACGGCGCGGTTATACACAACGAACTTACCGAACTCCTTGAAGGAAGCCGTGTTCGATGCATCACGCTCGATTCGCGCGGATCCCTTTGGTTCTGCACATACGGCGCGGGGCTCATTAAATACACCTCCGACCAAGAGATCGAAAACTACGCAATGTCTCTCTACGGGATCGGAAACCGCGTCAGGGTTTGCCGTGAACTCTCGGACGGGACCATAGCCGTCGGAGGCAGCAACGGCCTCACGTACATACGCGACGGCAAGGCCCCCGTTACGATACCTTACGGCAATGAGATCGGTTCCTCGAGCATCCTCTCGCTTTGCGAAACGAGCGACGGCAGGCTCCTGCTCGGCACCGACGGCAACGGTATCATCGCGATAAACGGCCGCACCGTCCTCGATCACATCGAAAAGGGCGAGTCGCTCCCCTCCGGGGTTATCTTAAGGCTTGTCTCAGACCCCACGGACGGAAGCATATTCATTGTTACGAGTAACGGCATATGCCGCATGCAGGGCACGACGATCACTCCGCTTGCCTTCCCTTACAGCAACAACTACGACCTTTTCCTCGACGATGACGGAGAAGCGTTCGTTCTCGGCAGCGCCGGCATTTATGTGGTCGACCGCGACGAACTCGTCTCGGGCTCGATCACCAAGTCAAAGCTTCTCAATTCGAAGGTCGGCCTCACGGCCTCGCTTACCGCAAATGCCTGGAATGCGCTCACTCCTTCGAAAGACCTCTATCTTTCGACAGACAAGGGCGTATTTAAAGTCAATCTCGACGATTATCTGTCGGCATCGCGTTCCTACCGACTTCAGGTCCGCGCCGTCATAATCAACGGCAAACCTACGATCATCGAGCGTGGAACGCCCATACCCATAAGCCGTGAAACCGCGAGCATCGAATTTGTGCCCGAGGTCATAAACTACTCGCTCGAACAGCCCAGAGTCTCCTATTATCTCGAGGGATACGACGACGGTTACAAGACGGTTGCGCAAAGCGAGCTCGGTAACGTTGTGTACAGCAATCTCCCCTCGGGGTCATATACGTTCCATCTCGCGATCTTCGACGATTCCGGAAAGGAGATCCTTGAGGAAAGCTCCTACTCCGTGACGAAAGAGGTTTCGATCCACGACAACGGATGGTTCACCATATACATGATCATCGTTGGGGGACTCTTCGTCGCATGGCTGACGTGGTTCCTGACCAGGGTCGGCGTTCAGCGTACGATCGTGCTTCAGAAGGAAAAGCTCTCCATGGCCCTCAATCAGGTTAAGATGGGCAACGAGACGATCCTCGCGATCGCTAAGACGGTTGACGCGAAGGACCTGCTGACGAGTAAGCATTCGCAGCGTGTTTCCGAATATTCGGTCATGATCGCGAGCGAATACGGCTTCACGACCGCCGAGCAGGAGAATCTGAGGAAGGCCGCGCTTCTTCACGATATCGGCAAGATCGGTATTCCCGATGCGATCCTTAAAAAGCCCGGAAGGCTCACCGACGACGAATATGCGATCATGAAGACTCACGTTACGCGCGGTGCCGAGATTCTCAAGGACTTCACGCTCGTCGACCACGTTGTCGAGGGTGCGCGCTTCCATCATGAGCGTTATGACGGAACCGGATATCCCGATGGCCTCAAGGGCAACGACATCCCGCTTTACGGCAGGATCATCGCCATCGCCGATGCTTTCGACGCGATGACCGCGAACAGAGTTTACCGTGACCGTCAGCCCATGGAATATGTTATGGACCAGTTCCGGAAGGGCCGCGGCAAGCAGTTCGACCCCATACTACTCGATATTTTCGTTAATATCATCAATCGCGGGGACATAGACATTGACACGCTTTACAGTGACAACAAAAAACACGAAGAATCGGGAAACGTTCCGAAGGTTGAGCCCCGCGTAGCTACCGCGAAAGGCGAATAAATGACCGGACAATTACTCTGAGAGGATATTTGTATGAAGAAAGAAAAGCAAATTTTATTTTGGGTTCTGCCCGCATGCCTGTTTTGCATACTGGCTTTCTTTCTGTTGCACAGAGTTACCCGCGCGGATGACGCGGTCAAGGAATGCGTGAACGTCGGTCTCATCCTCGAGGGTGACGAGAGCACGCCTTACAGCAGCAATTTCATCCGTGCCACCGACGAATTAAAGCTCCAATACGGTGACCGCGTGAACATAATACCCATGTATAACGTTGCATTCGAGGACACGCGCGATGCAATAGACAAGCTTTGCTCCGAAGGATGTGACATCATTTTCCTTAACAGTGTGGAATACGGTGAACCCGCAAAACTCGCATCGGCGGCCCATCCCAACGTCGAATTTTGCCAGACCGCCTGCGACAATGCCAACAGTGACCCCTACAGGCCCAATTATCACACGTTCATGGGCAGGATCTACGAAGGAAGATATGTTGCCGGACGCGTAGCGGGACTTAAGCTCCGGGAGCTCATCGACAACGGCGAGATAAAGCCCGAAGAAGCGCTTATAGGATACGTCGGAGCATTCCCCTTCACCGAAGTTATCTCCGGTTATACGGCATTTTTCCTCGGCGTGAGAGAAGAATGTCCGACCGCCAAGATGCGCGTAAAATATGCGAACACATGGGCAAGCTACATGCTTGAGAAGACGCTCGCCAAGGAGCTTATAGACGAGGGATGCATAGTTATCTCGCAGCATTCCGACACGATCGGCCCCGCTGTTATGTGTGAAACATCCGAATCAAGACATCCCGTTTTCCACGTCGGATACAATCAGGACATGATCGACGTCGCGCCCACCACATCGCTTATCGGCACGCGCATCGACTGGTCGATGTACATCATCGCCGCCGTGGAGGCCGTTCTTGAGAACAAGAGGATCGAAGATCATATATCCGCACGCATATACGGAAACGATTCGTGCGCAGGATTCAAGGAAGGCTGGGTCAAGATGCTCGATGTCAACAAGGCCGTGGCGCCCGACGGTGCCGATGAGCTCATCGATGAAACGATCGAGAAGATCAAAAATGGTGAGATCCATGTCTTCAAGGGCAATTATCTCGGCGTCAACCCCGACGACCCGAACGACACCTGGGATCTGAACAAGGAGTACCCGGAGAACGAAAAATCCTCGGCTCCTACGTTCCACTACATCTTAAAAGACGTTATCACCGTCGAGGAACCGAAGCCATAAAAAAAGGAAGCTGCGAAGCTTCCCTTTTTTCTGTGTTTTTATGTATTTACTCATATGCCCGATATTTGGCCGGCTTGCACCTGCGCCGTCCGTGCCTCTTGCACCCGCGCCGTTTTGCCGACTTACACCTGCGCCGTCCGTGCTTCTTGCACCTGCGC
>CAMIZL010000059.1 GCA_946403295.1 uncultured Clostridia bacterium
CATTTCAATGCCGATATTCTCCGAACGACTCCTACACATATTAGAATATCAGAAAAAGGGATTATTTCAACTTATATTCAGCCTCGACCATTCAATCATTTATTCTCGGGATTGCTCTTTCTGTCGGGGATCACGAAGTCAGGGTGCTCCCCGAGCCATGCAGTCTGAGGCATGCAGGAAAGCAAAGAGATCTCGTCATCCGTCAGCTCGAAATCATAAACATCAAGGTTCGAGAGCATGTGCGAACGCGAGGTTGCCTTCGGGATTGGAAGGATACCCTTCTGCAGTAAGAACCTCAGGTTTATCTGCTGGATGCTCTTCCCGTACTTCTCGGCTAAGCGAACGAGGATCGCGTTTCCGATCGTTGCGTTTTCGCGTCCGCGACCGAGCGGGCTCCACGCCATCGGAAGCACATCATGCTCACGGCAGTATGCAACCGCCGCTTCCTGCGAGTATCCGGGATGAAGTTCAAGCTGGTCGACAACCGGCTTTATCGTGCAAGCCTCAAGGATGTTCTTCAGGTGATGCGGCAGGAAATTGCTGAGGCCAAGCCTTTTAACCTTCCCTGCAGCGACCATCTCTTCCATTGCTTTCCACGTCTCCGTGTCGAGAGTCTTCCAGTCCTCACCGTCAGCGCCCGTCTGCCTGGGCCAGTGCATCATATAAATGTCAATGTAGTCGGTCTGCAGGCGGTTAAGAGACCTGTCAAGAGCCTTCCACGCATTCTCGGCGCCCATCTCATCGATCCAAAGTTTTGTTTCGATGATGACATTCTCCCTTCCGACTCCGCTCTCTTTGATCGCATTCCCGAGCGACCGCTCCGTCTCGTAAAGAGACGCTGTGTCAAAGAACCTGTAGCCGCAATCAATGGCCGTGAGGATCGCCTCTTTGTTGTCTTTAAACTCCTCGTTATATGTTCCGAAACCAATCTGCGGAAGCTTTGAACTGTCATTTAATATGAATTCTCTCATATAATCTCCTCTCAAAGGGCCCATGGGTGGTCTCTCGGGGACGGGGGTTATAGACCATTGGGGTACATGATCCACCAACCCCGTCCCCCCGGGTCCATCACAGTTTCAGTTTTGCCAAAAGATCCGCCATCGTGCCGCGTGCGGGGCGGTCGTCCCTGCGGCTGTCGTTTCTGCCCGACTGTCCGGGTCTGCCCGAACCACTGCCCGGTCTGCCGGATTGTCCGTTACGTCCCGAAACGCTGCCCTGCTGCCCGGGTCTTCCCGAGCCGTTACCCGATTGTCCCGATCTGCCCTGCTCACCCTGTCCTTTTCCGGAAGCACCGCGTTCGGGCTTCGGCTTCGATTCATCGATCATGGTGAGGCTTATCCTGCCCTTTTTCTCATCCACTTCAAGGACAGTCACTTCGACAACATCACCAACCGACACGACCTCAAGGGGATGCTTGATAAATCTGTCACACATACGCGAGATGTGAACAAGTCCGTCCTCATGTACGCCGATATCGACAAATGCGCCGAAATCGATGACGTTTCTTACCGTTCCCTTAAGCTTCATCCCGGGCTTTAAGTCCTTCATATCAAGGACATCGGACCTCAAAACCGGTGCGGGCATCTCGTCTCTGGGGTCACGGGCCGGCTTTTCGATCTCGGAAAGGATGTCTTTAAGAGTGATCTCTCCGCAGCCAAGTTCCGACGCGAGCGCGGAATAATCCGAAACCGATCTTTTGAACGATCTGATCGCTTCCTCATCGTTGATCCCGCAATTCATCTTTTTAAGAAGCTCACGTGCCTGCGCATATGACTCGGGATGCACCGCGGTTGCGTCAAGCGGCTCGTCTCCGCCGTTAATGCGGCAGAATCCGGCGCACTGCTCAAACGCCTTGGGTCCGAGCTTTGCAACCTTTAAAAGTTCGGAACGGGACCTGAACTTTCCGTTCTTTTCCCTGTACGCAACGATATTCTTTGCTATCGTTCCGTTTATTCCGGAAATATACGAAAGAAGTGAGAACGAAGCTGTGTTGAGGTCTACTCCGACAGAGTTGACCGCATCCTCTACAACACCCGTCAGGGTTTCCGAAAGCTTTTTCTGATCCATGTCGTGCTGGTACTGTCCGACACCGATCGCGCGGGGTTCGATCTTAACAAGCTCCGAAAGAGGATCCTGCACTCTTCTTGCTATCGATGCGGCACTTCTTTGTCCGACATCGAAATTCGGGAATTCCTCGGTTCCGAGCTTGCTTGCGGAATAAACGCTCGCGCCCGCCTCGTTCGTGATCACGTAGGATACCTTTTCGGGGATCTCCCTGATGAGTTCGGCGACAACCTGCTCCGATTCTCTCGAAGCCGTACCGTTTCCGATCGAAATGAGAGTGACTTTGTACCTGGATATAAGCGTTCTGAGGATCTTCTTCGACTCCTCGATCTTGTTATGCGGAGCGGTCGGGTATATGACCACCGTATCGAGCACCTTGCCCGTCGGGTCAACAACCGCGAGCTTGCAGCCCGTTCGGAATGCGGGATCCCATCCGAGGACTGTCTGTCCGGCGATCGGAGGCTGCATGAGGAGCTGCTTTAAGTTCTTTCCGAAGACATCGATCGCGCCTTCTTCCGCCATCTCCGTAAGAGAGTTTCTGATCTCACGCTCGATTGAGGGGCTGATAAGACGCTTATATGAATCGGCGATCGCAGCGCTTATGATGGGCGTCGTGAACTTGTTGTCCTTCGTGATGATCTGCTTCTCGAGATACGCGATTATGTTCTCAACGGGAGCCACAACCGATACGGTCAGGATCTTTTCGGCCTCGCCGCGGTTTACGGCAAGCACACGGTGTCCGGCGATCTTCCGGATATCTTCTTCATAGGCGTAATAGTTTTGATAAACCGTCTCGGCTTCGGCATCCTTTGCCTCGGAACGGATTTTTCCTTCGTCTCCCGTAATGCGACGTATATACTCACGGAACTGCGCATTATCCGAAATATCCTCCGCGATGATATCGGAAGCTCCGGCGATCGCTGCCGCAACGTCGATAACCTCCTGTTCGGCAGCCTTAACTGCGGCTTCCTTGTCGGGAGTTTCGGGAACGATCTTGCCGGTGACATATTTAGCGGCCTCTTCCTCGACGGGCGCTTCGGCATTTTGCTGCATGATATATTCGGCAAGAGGCGCAAGTCCGCGCTTTTTCGCGATCTCTGCCCTTGTCTTTTTCTTTTGCTTGAACGGTCTGTACAGGTCCTCAACCGTGACAAGCTTCTCAGCCGCAAGGATTGCGGTTTTAAGCTCGTCGGTGAGTTTTCCCTGTTCGTCTATGAGCGCGATGACTTCCTGTTTCCTTGTCTCAAGATTGCGCAAATAAGTGAGCTTGGTGTGAAGCTCCCTGAGCTTTTCGTCATCAAGACTGCCCGTTGCTTCCTTTCGGTATCTGGCAATAAAAGGAATGGTGTTTCCCTCGTCAATAAGCTTAACCGCAGCTTCAACCTGCCCTCTTTTTGCGCCGATCTCCCCGGCGATCATCGAAATAATGTCCATGTCTTTATCCTCTTTGTTTATTCATCGGCTCCCAAATCGAGCCACGGGATATATTATAACATTTGAGTCCGCCGCAGAGCAAATGAAAGTACAAGGCCGCGCACCCATAAAATTGTTTCACACGGTTTGATAAATAATCCTTTTCTTTTTATATCTCTTCTGCTAATATATCTCATAACTTTTTATGAACCGAAAAGCATACACGGCAGGATCACAGCCGAAAAGCGGTCGGAAATAAAGGCGGGTAAGAACCCGCCTGGAAAAGAGGATATATAAGCAATGAACGAAAAAGAAAAATTGTTACTCGCGATCAACCCCGGGTCAACTTCGACCAAGGTTACACTCTTCAAGGACGAGACCGTCCTATTTGAAGAAAGCCTCTTCCACGACGCCGATGTATTGCTACAATTTCCTCACGTAAACAATCAGCTTGATTTCAGATATAAAGTAATAATGGATATGCTCAACTCCCGCGGTTATGACCCCGCAGATATCGACGCCTTCGTCGGTCGCGGCGGAAGCGCCTGCACACAGCCCGGCGGAATAACCGAAGTCGATGAGAAGCTTTTTAAGGACACATGTGACGCTGTCGGAGGTTCGGAACATCCCGCGAAGCTCGGAGTAATGCTTGCCTGGAAATTTGCGAAGGAGTACGGACATCCCGCATATACGCTCGATCCCACAAACACCGACGAATACTGCGATTACGCACGTCTTACGGGCATCAAGGGGATCTACCGCGTTTCGCACTCACATGTTCTTAATCAAAAGGCAGTTGCGAAATATCATGCAAAGAACGTTTTAAAGAAAGAATACGAAGACTGCAACTTCATAGTTGCCCACATAGACGGCGGTATTACGGTAAGCGCACATGACCACGGCAGGATGGTCGACGGCAACATGGGTGCCGACGGCGAAGGTGCCTTTTCTCCCACAAGGATCGGTTCGGTGCCCGTGCTTTCGCTTCTCGACTACCTTGAAGATCACACACTTGCCGAGGTAAGGCTTAAGTGCTCGCGTGCCGGCGGATTTGTCGAATTCTTCGGGACTTCAAACTCCGACACGATCCACGCACTCGTCGATCAGGGCGACAGGAAGGCTACGATCGTTTGGAATACCATGATCTACCAGATCTGCAAGATGATCGGTTCAATGGCTGCCGTACTCTGCGGCAAGGTTGACGGGATCCTGCTCACCGGGGGATTGCTCCGTTTCGCCGACGTTGAAGCAACGATCAAAGAGCGTTGCGGTTTCATCGCACCCATCACGCAGTATCCCGGTGAAATGGAACAGGAAGCGCTCGCACTTCCCGCACTCGATGTACTTCGTGGAAAGATCACACCCCGTAAGTACAGCGGCAAGAATGTTTGGGACGGATTTGAAGGAACCGATCTGTGATACACCGCACGACTCATTAAAGACGATATTTCGTGCGATGTTTTACGGAATCCTTAACCGGACAAGCGTATATCACCATTTATATAGTACATGATATTCAGAGAGATTTAATACACAGAAGGGAGTACACAATGAGTTTAATAGACAAGATCAGAGCAAAAGCATCAGCAAACATCAAAAAGATCGTTCTTCCCGAGGGAGACGATGACCGTACATTACGTGCCGCAGAAATCCTTGTTAACGAGAAGCTTGCGGATCCCGTTGTTCTCGGAAATCCCGCACAGATCGCCGAAAAGGCGAAAGAGCTCGGTGTGAATGTTAATTTCACGATCGTAGATCCCGCAACTTCGGCCGACACCGCACGCTACGCGGACCTTCTCTTCGAACTCCGTAAGGCCAAAGGTCTCACAAAGGAAGCTGCCGACAAGCTTGCACTCGATCCCATGTACCACGGGATCCTTATGGTCAAAGCAGGAGATGCCGACGGACTCGTTTCAGGTGCTGTTCATACAACAGGCGACATGCTCCGCCCCGCTCTTCAGATCATCAAAACAAAGCCCGGCATGAAGCTTGTTTCATCAAGCTTCCTCATGGATTGCCCCGACAAGTCTCTCGGTGAAGACGGACTCCTCGTTTATGCAGACTGCGTCGTTGTTCCGAATCCGAATTCCGAGGAGCTTGCAAATATCGCCGTTGCCGCTGCCGAAACGGCACGTGTGCTTTGTGACATCAGCGAACCGAGAGTTGCCATGCTCTCCTTCTCTACAAAGGGAAGTGCCGATCATGAGCTTGTGACAAAAGTCCGTGAAGCGGTAGAGATTGCTCATAACATCGCTCCCAATCTCATGCTCGATGGTGAGATGCAGTTCGATGCAGCCATCGTACCCGAGATCGGTGCTTCAAAGGCTAAAGGAAGCCCCGTAGCAGGACGCGCGAACGTGCTCATCTTCCCCGACCTTCAGGCCGGCAATATCGGATACAAGATCACACAGCGTATCGGAAAAGCATCCTGCTTCGCAGTTCTTCAGGGACTCGCCGCTCCCTGCAACGACCTTTCGAGAGGATGCAGTGTTGAGGATATCGTGAATACTGTTGCAATGACGGCTGTACAGTGCCTTTCAAAATAAGGCCGGTATTTCAGCGATTTATATGTCATATATCTCAGCCATCTGTTCGCAAACAAGCTTGCAACAGATGGCATTCGTTTA
>CAMIZL010000060.1 GCA_946403295.1 uncultured Clostridia bacterium
AAGAAAGGATGAGTGTCGTGAAGATCAGTTTTTCAACAATAGCATGTCCCGACTTCAGTTGGTCCGATATCTATTCAATGGCTAAAGACCTTAGCTTCGACGGTATCGAGATCAGAGGCATCGGTGACGAGATTTCAGCCGTTAAAGCGCAGCCCTTCCAAGAGGATAAGTTAGCAGCAACCCTAAAGAAGCTTGCGGAACTACGACTAGAGATCCCCTGCCTTGATACAGGATGCTTCTTGAAGATTGAATCGGAGCATGACAATGTCATCCGTGAAGTTACAGATTATATCAAGCTTGCGTCGAAGCTTTCGACCCCTTATGTCAGAATTCTTGCTGATCAGGGTCCCGAGCCCGTGAGCGATGTAGATGATGATTATGTTGTAGGCGTTCTTAAAGAGCTTGCGGCAGTTGCAGAAAATTATGAGAACGTTACTCTCCTTGTTGAGACTAACGGTGTATACTCCGATACAATGCGACTTAAGAGACTGCTTGACAAAACAGGCAGCAAAAGTGTCGCAGCACTCTGGGATATCCATCACCCCTACAGGTACATGGGAGAGAGCCCGGAGGAAACTGTCAGAAATATCGGCTCATATATCAAACATGTCCATGTAAAGGATTCGGTCATGGTAAACGGTGAGCCTCAGTATAAGATCATGGGCGAAGGAGACATGCCTCTTACGGCAGTTTTCGAAGCGCTCAAGGAACTCGGCTACAGCGGATATATTTCACTCGAGTGGGTTAAGAGATGGTCACGCAATCTTCAGGATGCGGGTATTGTTTTCCCTCAATTCGCGCATTACATGGAGAAATACCGCGAGGAACGCCAGGACAAGCTTCAGGACAACAAAGCACACACAGGCAAGTACGTATGGCCCAAGGAGCACTTCATCGACGAAACGTTCCCCGACGTCCTTGACCGTATGTGTAAGGAATTCCCCGAGCAGTACGCTTTCAGGTATACCGAGCTTGATTATACAAGAACATATATCGAATTCAGAAACGACGTTGATACCTTTGCACGCAGCCTTATCGCTATGGGTGTCAGAAAAGGCGATCACGTTGCGATCTGGGCTACGAACGTTCCCCAGTGGTACATAACTTTCTGGGCAACCACGAAGATCGGTGCGGTACTTGTTACCGTAAACACGGCATACAGAGTACACGAGATAGAATACCTGCTCCGTCAATCCGACACGCAGACACTTGTCATGATCGAGAATTATAAGGACATCAACTATGTTGAGATCATGAAAGAACTCTGCCCCGAGCTTGACGAATGTGAGCCGGGAGCACTTCACAGCGAGAAGCTTCCTTTCCTCCGCAATATTGTTATCGCGGGTGAGAAGCAGCACGGTTGCTACACATGGGACGAGGCAATAGCGCTTTCGGATACCGTATCACAGAAGGAAGTCGAATTCCGCAGACGTTTCGTTACAAAGAACGATGTCTGCAACATGCAGTATACATCGGGTACAACAGGATTCCCCAAGGGTGTCATGCTCACCCATTACAACGTAGTCAACAACGGCAAGGCTATCGGAGATTGCATGGATCTTTCTACGGCAGACCGCATGATGATCCAGGTTCCCATGTTCCATTGTTTCGGCATGGTTCTTGCGATGACCGCGTCGATGACGCACGGAACCACGATGTCACCGATCACCGCATTTTCGCCGAGAAAGGGACTTGACTGCATCAACCGTGAGAAGATCACGGCGTTCCACGGTGTGCCCACAATGTTTATAGCCATGCTCGGTCACGAGAATTTTGATAAGACGGACTTCTCACATATGCGTACCGGCATCATGGCAGGAAGCCCCTGCCCGATCAAGGCCATGCGTGATGTCATCGAGAAGATGAACATGACCGAGATCTGTATCACATACGGTCAGACCGAGGCGTCACCCGCATGTACGATGAGTAAGACGACCGATTCGATCGAGGCACGTGTCAACACTGTCGGCGGACCTATCTTCGGTGTTGAATGCAAGATCGTCGATCCCGAGACCGGCGCGGATCTTCCGGACAACGTTGACGGCGAGTTCGTTGCACGCGGCTACAATATCATGAAGGGTTATTACAAGATGCCCGAAGCTACCGCGGCAGCCATCGACGAAAACGGCTGGCTCCATACGGGAGACCTTGCAAGGAGAACCTCGGAAGGATACTATAAGATCACGGGTCGTATAAAGGATATGATCATCCGCGGCGGCGAGAATATCTACCCCAAGGAGATCGAAGAATTTATCTACACTCATCCGAAGGTTGAGGATGTGCAGGTCATCGGTGTACCCGACCGTGATTACGGCGAAGAGATCATGGCTTGCGTCATACTTAAAGAGGGCGAAACCATGACGGAGGAAGAACTCAAAGACTTCGTCCGTAAGAATATGGCTAAACATAAGATTCCCAGGTATGTCGATTTCGTTGACTCGTTCCCTATGAACGCAGCCGGCAAGATCCTCAAATACAAGATGAGGGAAGCAGCGGTCGAGAAGTTCGGACTTCAGGCGGCCAATTCCATAGTTACGGCATAATAACGGTTTTTAATCACAATGCGGGTTGTGATCAAAATACATACATATCATGAGGAGGGTTTATAAATGAAGGTAATTAAGGCGGCAAACTACGACGAACTCAGCAGAAAGGCTGCGCAGATCATAGCGTCTGTTGTTTGGAACAACCCGAGAAGCGTCCTCGGACTTGCGACAGGATCCACACCTATCGGCACATACAAGGAGCTTATCAGGATGAACAAGGAGGGAGATCTTGATTTCTCTCAGGTGACCACAGTCAATCTTGACGAGTACGCCGGACTCGATCCTTCGAACGATCAGAGCTACCGTTACTTCATGAATGACAACCTTTTCAATCACATAAACATAGATAAGAACAAGACCTTTGTTCCCAACGGACTTGCTCCCGACCTTGCAGCTGAGGGGGCCCGTTACGATGCGTTCATTGACAGCCTCGGCGGAACCGACATTCAGCTTCTCGGTATCGGTCATGACGGACATATCGGATTTAATGAGCCCGATGAAGTGTTCTATAAGGCAACACACGAGGTAAAGCTTGATGATATGACGATCAAGGCCAATGCGAGATTCTTCGCGAGCGAGGCCGATGTTCCCCGCAAGGCGATCACAATGGGTATGTGGGCCATCATGCAATCAAAGAAGATCCTTCTCATCGCTTCGGGAGAAGACAAGAGAGAGATCGTTGAAAAGTCGATCAACGGACCTGTCACTCCGAAGGTTCCCGCATCGATCCTTCAATGCCACAGAGATGTTACCGTGATCTATACATATTAAAATTTTGCAAAAAGAGAAAAAATCGTATGAGCCCCGGGAATGATCCCGGGGTTCGTGTTTTAGAAAATGGCTTAACTGCAACGATTTACGATTGTTTGACAATACTATACTTGTGTTCGTACACTTGCCAAAAAGGGGTGGTAATATACACAAAAAAACAAAGTGTAATACACCACTTGACAAAAACAAAAGTTCATTATATAATTTTACCCGTAGTTTAGTATTGACCGATCGGTCGGACAGGAGAAAAGCATGAGTCTTATTAATATCGACGAAGAAAAATGTGTAGGTTGTAATTCTTGTATCCGTGTTTGTCCCTCGCCCCTTGCCAATAAGGCTTATATGGATAGTAACGGTAAACTTGTTATCAGTATCGATGACAGTATGTGCATAAAATGCGGTTCTTGTATCGCGGCATGTAATCATAAGGCACGTTATTACTCTGATGACACGGAAGAGTTCTTTGAACGTCTTGATAAAGGAGAGGATATTTCGATAATCGTAGCTCCTGCCATCATGGTTGCATATCCCGACAGCTGGTTCAAGATCCTTACCTGGCTCAGAGGCAAAGGAGTCAAATTTGTTTATGATGTCAGCTTCGGAGCGGATATATGTACGTGGGGTCATATCAGATATGTTCAGCAAAACCCCGGCAAGAAGCTTGTTTCGCAACCCTGTGCTGCGATCGTAAATTATATACTGCGTTACCGTAAGGACATCCTGTCATCACTGTCAACGATCGTGAGCCCTATGATGTGTACGGCGGTATATATGAGAAAATATGCGGGGATAACAGGAACTATTGCCGCCATATCACCCTGCGTTGCAAAAAAAGATGAATTTACCAGAAGTAACGGAATGATCAATCTCAACGTTACGGTCAATAACCTTGTTCAAGCGATGAAGGATCGTCATGTCGTTCTTCCCGCAAACGGTGCGGCAAGCGACTTCTCGTTTGACAGCCCTACGGGTTTTGTGGGCGCCATTTACCCTATGCCCGGCGGATTAAAAGAAAACCTGAGGCTTCATGTCCCCGATCTTTCGTGCATCAATTCCGAAGGAACGGAAAAGGTTTATCATGAGCTTGATTATTATGCATCGGTTCGTGACACATATAAACCCGTTGTATTCGACGTTCTTAATTGCGAATTCGGATGCAACAGCGGTCCCGGTGTCGGAAAAGAATATGATGTTTTCAAGAGAACGAGCGTACTTCACGACATTAAGACCAGAACGGGTTCAATGAGAAAAGCGGGACTTACCAAGAAGGGTGAGGATCCCCAGTTCCTGGAATTCGACAAGAAGCTTAAATTGAGTGATTTCACCACAAGCTACGTGCCTGTCGGATCCGATCTCGATATGGTAAGCGAAGAGAAGATCGCCGAGGCGTTCAAGATACTTCGCAAGACCAGCGAACAGGAGCGTAACTACGATTGCCACGCATGCGGATTTAAGAGTTGCCGTGAGATGGCAAAAGCTATCGCGCGAGGCAAAAACGTTCCCGAGAACTGCCGCCGTTACATCCAGGAAAACATGAGGATAGAAGAAGAGAGAGTATCTCACCTCAACGGAGAACTTGAAGCTACAACAAAGGAACTTGCGGGCATCATCGAGGATCTTGCAACCAGCATAGAAGATGTTAACAAGGAAGTTGCTCTCATTTCTACAAACGGCCGCGAGAACTATGACAAGATGAACGAGATGGCCAGCTTTATGGAAGAACTCAATCGCATGAATGAGGGCATCAATAACATGATGAAGACCATCGACGGTAATGTCGAGAACTACGGTGCGATGACAGCCAGTGTAAAGGATATCGCCGGCAAGATCAATCTCCTTTCGCTCAATGCTTCGATCGAGTCCGCGCGTGCAGGCGAAGCAGGTCGTGCATTCGCGGTTGTTGCGGAGAATATCAGAGAGCTTTCGGACGGCTCGAAAGAGTCGGTTGCTACCGCTGAGGATAATGAGCAGTCCATCAGAGAATCCATCGATAAGGTCAACGAGACAGTAAGTGAATTCTCCGAGAAGTTCAATATCTTCACGACGCTTGTTGATCAGGCAAAGGAGAATTCGTCCGCGATCTCGCAGAACGGTGTCAATATCAAGGGATCAATGGACAAAGTTAACCAGATCGCCGACAGACTTGAACTTATCGCTCACAAAGCAGGCGGTAAATAACGTCAGTTCAGAAGATTGTAAATATGATAAAAAGACCGGGCAGTACTTATCTGCTCGGTCTTTTGTCAGA
>CAMIZL010000061.1 GCA_946403295.1 uncultured Clostridia bacterium
TTGGAATCAACTTCAACTTCCTTGGTGATTCCTTCCTTATAAGCAACCTGAGGTGCTCCGACATTTGCCTCAACGTGGAATTCACGAAGAAGTCTGTCTACGATGATATCGAGATGGAGCTCGCCCATGCCGGCGATGATCGTCTGACCTGTCTCGGTATTGGTTGTAACACGGAATGTAGGATCCTCTTCAGCAAGCTTTGCAAGAGCCTCGCCCATCTTGTCCTGACCTGCTTTGGTCTTGGGCTCGATAGCGATATCGATAACGGGCTCCGGGAACTCCATAGACTCAAGGATAACGGGATTTCTCTCATCACAGAGAGTATCACCTGTTGTGGTAAATTTAAGACCTACCGCAGCGGCGATATCACCCGAGTAAACCTTCTCGAGCTCCATTCTCTTGTTTGCGTGCATCTGAAGGATACGTCCCACACGTTCCTTCTTATCTTTAGAAGCATTAAGTATGTAGGAACCTGTGTTCATTGTTCCGGAATAAACACGGAAGAACGCAAGCTTTCCTACGAAGGGATCTGCCATGATCTTGAATGCAAGAGCTGCAAAAGGCTCTTCGTCCGAAGACTTTCTGTGTACTTCGTTTCCTTCAAGGTCGGTTCCCTTGATATCATCAACGTCTGTAGGTGCGGGCATATATTCAATGATACCGTCAAGGAGCTTCTGAACGCCCTTGTTACGATATGCGGTTCCGCAGAATACAGGAATGATCGTACCGGCAATGGTTGCCTTTCTGAGTGCTGCTTTAAGTGCGGCTGTATCAGGCTCTGTTCCCTCAAGATATTTCTCAAGGAGATCATCATCTGTCTCGCAGATCGACTCGATCATCTGTGATCTGTAATCTGCTGCTTCGTCAGCCATGTCACCGGGCACATCCGTAACCGAGATGTTGTCACCCTTATCATCATTGTAGATGTATGCCTTCATCTCGAAAAGATCGATAACACCTTTGAAAGTGTCTTCCTTTCCGATAGGAAGCTCAACGGGTACAGGGTTCTTGGAAAGCCTTGTACGGATCATGTCTACTACGTTGTAGAAGTTTGCACCTGCTATGTCCATCTTGTTGACAAAAGCAATACGGGGTACATTGTACTTGTCAGCCTGACGCCAAACGGTCTCGGACTGAGGCTCAACACCACCCTTTGCGCAGAATACACCGACAGCACCGTCAAGGACACGCAGTGAACGCTCAACTTCTACAGTGAAGTCAACGTGACCGGGAGTGTCGATGATGTTGATACGATGCTCAAGTGCGCCTGCCTTAGGTTTTGTCTGCTCTTCAAGCGTCCAATGGCAGGTTGTTGCGGCTGAAGTGATTGTAATACCCCTTTCTTGTTCCTGCTCCATCCAGTCCATAGTAGCTGTACCTTCATGGGTATCACCGATCTTATAATTAACACCGGTATAATAAAGGATACGCTCTGTAAGCGTAGTCTTTCCGGCATCGATATGAGCCATGATACCAATATTTCTTGTCCTCTCCAAAGGATATTCTCTTCCAGCCAAAGGATCTTCCTCCTTAAAAAATCAAATGTAATACTATTACTTCTTATCAATACTTGTGACCGGGACTTTTCGCCCCGGCCACCAAATGAAGAATCAAATTCTTCATAGCCCTTTAAACATTATAGTTTTTGTAGATCAAGACAATTACCATCTGAAATGAGCGAATGCCTTGTTTGCCTCTGCCATCTTGTGCATATCTTCTTTTCTCTTAACAGCAGAGCCTGTATTGTTGGCTGCATCCATGATCTCACCGGCAAGTCTGTCGATCTGTGTCTTCTCGCCTCTCTTACGGGAGAACATTGTCATCCAACGCAGAGCCAGAGCCTGACGACGCTCGGGTCTAACCTCGATGGGTACCTGATATGTAGCACCACCGATTCTGCGTGCTTTTACTTCGAGTGCAGGCATGATGTTGTTCATAGCTGCCTCGAATACTTCCATGGCATCCTTACCGGTTGTCTGAGCAACCTTATCGAATGCACCGTATACGATTTTCTGAGCCGTACCTTTTTTACCGTCAAGCATGATGTTGTTTACAAGTCTTGTAACAACTTTGCTGTTGTAGATAGGATCGGCTAAAACATCTCTCTTGGGTGTATGTCCTTTACGCGGCACGTTACTTCCCTCCTTAACGAATTCGCAGCACAAAACGCTGCCATTAAATCATCGGTACTCACATTTTAAAGTGTACTACATGCCCGGTCAGATTTATCTTTTCCTGCGTTATATACCCGAACGGGTATGAGTAACGGCAACCGCATGTGAAGAAATCATGCCAGACCATAGTGTATATATGAGTAAACTACAACTTACTAAATAATTGATTATTTCTTCTTAGGCATCTTTGCGCCGTACTTGGAACGAGCCTGCTTACGGTTTGCAACGCCTGCCGTATCAAGGGTTCCTCTTACGATATGATATCTTGTACCGGGAAGGTCCTTTACTCTGCCTCCCCTAACGAGAACAACGCTGTGCTCCTGAAGGTTATGACCTTCGCCGGGGATGTAGCTTGTAACCTCGATACCGTTCGAAAGACGTACTCTGGCGATCTTACGAAGTGCCGAGTTAGGCTTCTTAGGTGTAGCAGTTTTAACAGCTGTGCAAACGCCACGCTTCTGAGGCGAGTTCGTCTCCACCGACTTCTTGTTAAGAGAATTGAAGCTCTTTAAGAGAGCGGGAGCTGTAGATTTCTTCTCAACAGTCTGTCTGCCTTTTCTTACTAACTGGTTAAATGTAGGCATTTATATTCCTCCTTATTAAAATGTGGGTTTTGCGGTTGCCACACGCCGGGAATTATGCATCAAAATAATCGCCCATAAGTGCGCACAAAGTGCATTATAAAGGCAGCAGCGGTCCTTGTCAAGTGTTTTTGTCAGGTGACCACGTCATTTTTGTCAGGCGAGCCACGTCATTTCATCAAGAATCCCCGTGTGGCACGTAACACTATCCGAGCCACACGGGGTTTTATCAGTTTCTCTGCTTGCTGTATTGAAAGAGCTTTATCTCTTTTTGATCTTTTTTAAAACTTTCTGAAGTCTTCCGACCGATTCTTCGCGCGCCGCTTTCTTTTCGATATTGCGGATCGCTTCGCTTATGCGATTGCTGACAAGTATCGAAAGGTCTGTCGTCCTGAGATCCTTATACTCTTCCCACTCGATAGGTTTTAAGAAGCGGATATAGACCGTAGTTCTTTTTATGGAGGGAATATCAAAAGGCTTGTAGCTGTCAACGAGCGCCACGGGAATGATGGGACACTTAGAAAGTGTCGCGCATTTAAACGCACCCGGCTTAAAAGGTGCCAGCTTGTTGCTGTTCTTACTGCGGTGTCCCTCGGGGTAAATAACGAAATTGTCGCCTTGCTTGACTCTTTCCGCCACGTGCTGAATGGTCTTCAGGGAAGCCCTGACATCGTCGCGGTCTATGTATTCGACATTCATACACGAAAGGACACGGGATAAAAGCGGAACGTTTTCGGTCTCTTTCTTGCTCAGTGTGCTGAAAGGCTTGTCCAGCAGATAAATAAGAGACATCGCGTCAAACATTCCCTGATGATTGCTGAACATGAGAAAACCGTTTTCTTTTGGAATATTCTCAAGGCCAAAGCTTTTGATGTCGACACGACCCGCTCTGATAGCACACGGGATTGCCTTATGAAGAAATGCGTACTTCTTTTCTTTGCTGAAACCCTTTTTCTTGGAAGTAAGCCACATCAGCTTCCAAAAATAATAAGGTAGTCTGTAAAAATTTAATATGAACATCAACGCGATTCTTCTCACGTCTGTGCCTCCTGATACCTGATCTGCCCCTTTCTTTTGCAGACCCATATTACCCCCAATCGCCTATATTATATCATCGCAGGGTGCTGTTATCAAGTTTTACGGATTTTACCAAGGACAGCAAAAAAGTATTGTAGAAAGACTATAAACAGCATATAATCAAGCTTGTTAATTAGACCGTCTAATTAACAAGCTTGATTGTTAAATTCGCTCGAAAGGAAGAACGGCAAACCAATACAAAAAAACATGCAGCTATATTTAGGGGGCAAGACGATGAGTATAAGACAAAAACTTTTAGCATTATGTGTAATGATCCCAATGATTCTAACATCTTGTTCAGCGGCAAATAATAATCAAGAACACGAAGCAGTAATAGCAGAAAAAAAGGATTCAGAAAGTGCCAAAGGAACAGCAAGCAACACGATTTCAGAGAAACAGAAGACGATAATAGCCAGTTTCGAAGAAGATGACGACATAGGCTTTGATGATCTTGTGCTGTTAAGCAACGTGGCTATAGTCGGGAAATACGAAGAAGTGATCATAAACGAAACATATGTAGAATACAAATTCAAGGTAAAAGAGGTTTTGTACGGAGAAGTTGAAGACGAAGATATTTTTGTATACTCGGATATCGGAGATGTATATGTAAGCGGGACTGGCTATTCATACAAAATCGGAGGCAAAAAATATACCGAAGGGAACGATTATATATTAGTTCTGGAAAAACATGAATCCATAATGTACGACCATGATCGTTATTTGGTGGATTCTGATGTAATTCTGGACGAGACCCAAAAGAAATATGAAATGTATAATAAAAGAATTGATATTCCGGATGGTGAAAGCGTAAAAGACTATATTGTTTCAGTATATAATTCGATTCCCCACGAAGTAAAAGAAAAAGACAACAAGGTGTATTCCGATTCTGAGGAAGAAATGGTGACAGAATCCGATTATATAGGAATTGTAAGTATTCTTTCTCTTGAAGTAGAAAAGAAAAACGATAACTCCAATGTGTATAAGTGCCGAGTCGACTCCTTATCCAAAGGAGAAAAACTCAACAAATATGAGGATGGTACGATTCTTCTCTCATTGATGAAAGGGAAAGTTGAAGTCGGTGATAAATATGAAATCGGGTTTAATTCAGTTGATGAATACTCTTTGATCTATATTCAGGCAACCAAAGACAGTGTAAAATCTCTTGAGAAATAAAAGGACA
>CAMIZL010000062.1 GCA_946403295.1 uncultured Clostridia bacterium
AGAGAGCTTCTTCACGGTTCCCGACTTTACATTCATTAAGGCATTCGGCGGATTCGGTGAGATGAGCCTTTCGTACTTCGGAACGATCGCTCTTGCATACATCCCCGTTGGATTCGTAGTATTCGCAGAGCATCTTGCGGACCACAGAAACATGTCGACGATCATCGAGAAGGACCTCCTTAAGGATCCCGGTCTTGACAAGACACTTCTCGGCGACGGTGTGGGCTCGATCGCAGGCGCTTTCTTCGGCGGATGTCCCAACACCACATACGGTGAGTCTATTGCCTGTGTTGCCATCACGGGAAATGCTTCGGTTGTTTCGATCATTACCGCAGCGCTTCTCGCTCTCCTTATCTCATTCCTGTCATTCTTCGTAGGATTCTTTAATACCATCCCGAGCTGTGTATGGGGCGGAGTATGTATGGCACTTTACGGATTTATCGCTGTCAGCGGTCTTAAGATGATCAAGAATGTCGATCTTGATGACAACAGAAACCTCTTCACGGTTTCCGTTATCCTTGTTGCAGGTATCGGCGGACTTGCCCTTGACTTCGGCGGTATCGCTATTACAAATGTTGCAACGGCTCTTATCCTCGGAATCATTGTCAATCTTGTTCTCGGGAAAAAGAAAAATGCCTGAACAATAATCTTGGGTTTGAAAGAAACAGATAAATGAATGAAAAATTCCGCAACTTAAATGAAATTCAATTTGAGGCGGTGACATGTACTGAGGGCCCGATGCTGATCCTCGCGGGAGCGGGGAGCGGCAAAACTCGGGTCCTCACGTACAGAACGGCCTATCTTATCGAGGAATGCGGCGTCAGTCCTTACAGCATCATGGCTCTTACCTTCACCAACAAGGCAGCCGGAGAAATGAAGGAACGTATTTCCGCGATCGTAGGACCCGGTGCTGAAAACATCTGGGTCAGCACATTCCACTCGTCATGCGTAAGGATCCTCAGACGTTTTATCGATCTTATCGGATATAACCGTGATTTCACGATCTATGATTCGGATGATCAAAAAACGCTTATGAGGGATGTTTGTCGTTACCTTGACGTAGACACGAAAAAATTCAAAGAGGGAAAGATCCTCGGTGTCATCTCGTCCGCAAAAGACGAGCTTGTCGGACCGGAAGCTTTTGAAAAGCAGGCTGCATCGGATCCGGCATATAAGACGTTTGCCGCATGTTATAAGGAATATCAAAAAAGACTTGCCGCGAACAATGCGCTCGACTTTGACGATCTCATCATGAAGACGGTCGAGCTCTTTAAGACGAGTGAAAGCGCTCTTGCTTATTACCGCGAGCGTTTCGCTTATATCATGGTAGACGAATATCAGGACACGAATACGGCTCAATTTGAACTTGTTCGTCTTTTGGCGCGTCATCCGCTTCCCGACGGAGGAGTCGCAAAGAACCTTTGCGTCGTGGGTGACGATGACCAGTCCATATATAAATTCAGAGGAGCAAACATCCGAAATATCCTCGATTTTGAAAAAACATATCCCGACGCAAAAGTCATAAGACTTGAGCAAAATTACAGATCGACCGTAAGCATCCTTGACGTTGCAAACGACGTGATCCGTAACAATGTCGCACGTAAGGAAAAGAAGCTCTGGACGGAAAATGCTGCCGGAGATACCGTAAGGCTCATAAAGTGTGACAGTGACCGTGACGAAGCCATGTTTGTGGCTGAAGAGATCGAATCGGGAACGGGAAAAGGCAGATCTTATTCGGATTATGCGATACTTTACAGGACTAATGCACAAAGCCGTTCGTTCGAGGAAAGATTTATCGCCATGAACATTCCTTACAAGATCATCGGCGGACAGAACTTCTATCAGCGTAAAGAGATCAAAGACGTGCTTGCATATCTGCGCTCCATTTCGAGCGGACGTGACACGGTCGCACTCAAGAGGATCATAAACGTTCCGAAAAGAGGGATCGGTCTCGCTTCGATCGACAGGGTCGAGGAATACAGTACGGAAAAAGGGATATCGTTTTATGATGCGCTCATGAATGCCTCAAATATCCCGGGACTCGAAAGAGCGGCCGGAAAGATCGAGAGTTTTGTGGCTCTTATCGAAGTGATGAAGAGCAGGCTCGATTCTTCCGATAGCATCAAGGATATTATCGATGAGATACTCGAGCAGACCGCATATATGGATTATCTCGAGAACGAGGACGGCGATGATGTTAAAGTACAGGAACGTGCCGACAACATCAGCGAACTTATTTCAAAACTCGCTTCGTTTGAAGAAGAGGCTGTCGATAACGGTGAAAAGCCCACGCTCCAGGCGTTCCTCGATGAGGTTTCCCTTGTTGCGGACATAGACAGTTATTCGGAAGATACGGACTGCGTCGTTCTTATGACGATACACAGCGCTAAAGGTCTTGAGTTCCCGGTCGTATTTATGGCAGGTATGGAAGACGGGATATTCCCGAGCTATATGTCCATAAACGCCGACGATCCCGCCGCCGAGATAGAAGAGGAAAGACGTCTTTGCTATGTCGGGATCACACGTGCCGAACAGGAACTTGTAATGACGGCCGCAAGACAGCGCATGATAAGGGGTCAAATGTCATTTAATCCCATATCCCGTTTTGTCAAAGAAATACCGAGACATCTTTTGAAAGTCAAGATGACCGGCAGCGCGGCATCGGCCGCATCGTTGAGACGATCGACGTCAGACACCGGTCATTCGTACGGAGATATGCCTGCTTCCGACAAATCCGGAAGGTTTTACCCGGGATCCGAAAGGTACGGTTCGCGTTCGGGCGGCGGATCCGCGTATCCCGACAGAGAAGGCCATGCATACGGTCCCGGTTCGACGCCCGGTGATTATTCGGGTTACGGATACCGGGGAAGATCGGCTACGGAAAAGAAACCCGCTGCGACGAAAGGTATCGGTGCGCTTGAGCAGATGGGAATTCATAAAGGCGTTCAAAAAACGAGTGTGGATTATACCGTGGGAGATACCGTCAGACACATTAAGTTCGGAACCGGAAAGGTTATCGGGATGGAGAAAAGCGGTGACGATTATAAGGTCACGGTTGACTTCCCGTCGGGACAGAGAAGGGTCATGGCTTCGTTTGCAAGGCTTGAAAAGGTATGAAGGTTATGATATATTAACATAGTAGATAGTATTCAATACACGTATCGTTGTTTCGCAGTGTGGAGAGTAAAAACAAGAACGTGGCGCACCTGCGTCCGTAAATTGGAAAGGTAGGGATTTACAATGAAATTTTTCAGTAAGGATTCTGTATCCGACAAGATCAACGATCTTATTGCTCAAACAAAGCTTAACGATCTTATTCACAGAAAAGAGAAGAAGAATAACGGAATAGTTATCGCGCTCGCGATCATCGGTTCCATAGCAGCGGTTGCAACGATCGCATTCCTTGTATACAAGTGGGTTAATCCTAAATACATCGCTGAATTTGACGACCTCGAGGATGAGGATTTTGACGAGGACGACATCGACGGCGACGCTTGATCATCTGAAACAGAATGATTTTCCGGAGTAGGGCCAACAATAAGCGACCCGCTCCGGTTTTCTTCTTTTATGTTTAAAACCTACCGACTGCAAAGAAAACCTACAGCTTCGATGAAGTGTTTGGCCTAACGGCCCGGATCATTCCCTTCGGGAATTGAAGGGGCGAGGAAACGCAGTCGGCTTTCACCCGACTGCAAAGAGAGGATAGCCTGTGGATAAAAATTTTGATCATATCAGCAACATCGTTTCAAAGCTTAAATCTATCAATTACGTACAGCCCGGTGAAGTTCCGGGTATCGACTTATATATGGATCAGGTCACAAGTTTCCTCGATGATCATCTTGAGACATCAAAACGTTACAGTGATGACAAGCTTTTGACCAAGACAATGATTAATAATTATACCAAGAACGAATTGTTGCCGTCACCCGAGAAGAAGAAATATACAAAGGAGCATATGTATCTTCTCCTCTTTGTGTATTATTTGAAGAACATCCTGTCGATAAGCGACACGAGAAGCATCCTTCGTCCTTTGACCGAGAAATTCTTTAAAGGAACAGGCGATGTCGACTTTGAAAAGATCTATGCCGAGATCTTTAAGATCGAGCAGGAACAGAGTTTTGACGTAACCAGAGACGTTGTACATAAATACAGAAAATCAAGAAAGAGTTTTGAAAACCTCGAGGACGGAGAGGAAAAGGAACTTTTGCAGATGTTTTCCTTCATCAGTATGCTGAGCTTTGACGTATATATGAAAAAGCACATGATAGGAAAGATGATCGACGATTATTTTTCAAAGCTCGAAACGAACGACTCCGCCAAGAAGGACAGGGATCAGTGATTTTCGGGGCGGTTAAGACCCGTGGGCAAAATGTCGATATAACATAATAAAGCTTACTACGCCGGTGGCGTGTATGACCTAAAGGTCCGCCGCATTCTCTTCGGGGAACGCAGGGGGACGGAAGCGGATCTTCGATCGCTTCCAAAGAAAACCTGATAGGCGAGTGTCGTTTGGTGCGAGGAAACGGAAGCGGATCTTCGATCGCTTCCAAAGAAAACCTGTTAGGCGAGTGTCGTTTGGTACGAGGAAACGGAAGCGGATCTTCGACCGCTTCCAAAGAAAACCTATTAGGCGAGTGTCGTTTGGTACGAGGAAACGGAAGCGGTTGAATACCGCTTCCAAAGAAAACCTATTAGGCGAGTGTCGTTTGGTACGAGGAAACGGAA
>CAMIZL010000063.1 GCA_946403295.1 uncultured Clostridia bacterium
ACAACACATCATCGAAAGGAGAATCTCATCATGGCGTACTATTATGACGAACCTTCCTACACCTTCAGCGAATACCTCCTGGTGCCCGGTTACACGTCACCCGATTGCATCCCTGCAAATGTTTCGCTGCGGACACCTCTTGTAAAATTTAGGAAGGGCTCAGAGGAATCGCCGATCAATCTTAACATTCCTCTCGTTTCAGCTATCATGCAGTCCGTCTCCAACGACACCATGGCTATCGCCCTTGCAAGAGAAGGCGGCTTGTCATTCATCTACGGTTCGCAGTCGATCGAAGATGAGGCAGCTATGGTTGCAAAGGTAAAAGCCTATAAAGCAGGCTTCGTTGTCAGCGACTCAAATCTTCGCGAGACCGACACTCTTGCAGATGTTCTTGCACTTGTTGAAAAATCGGGCCATGCCACAATGCCCGTTACATCAGACGGCACACCGCACGGAAAACTCCTCGGTATCGTAACAAGCCGCGATTACCGTGTAAGCCGTATGTCTACCGACGAGGTGGTTAAAGATTTCATGACACCCCTCGAGAAGCTTATCACAGCTCCCGCAAACACCACACTCAAGGAAGCCAACGACATCATCTGGGAACATAAGCTTAATTCCCTTCCCATAATCGATGACAACGGCAACCTTCTTTACTTCGTTTTCCGTAAGGACTATTCGGAGCATAAGAGCAATCCCAACGAGATCCTCGACAGCCAGAAGCGTTACATGGTCGGTGCCGGCATCAATACGCTCGATTATGAGCAGCGTGTTCCCGCACTCGTTGAGGCAGGCGCAGATGTTCTCTGTATCGACTCTTCCGAAGGTTATACCTGCTGGCAGGCAAAAACTCTTGCTTTCATCCGCGAGAAGTACGGTGATACCGTTAAGGTAGGTGCCGGAAACGTTGTTGACCGCGACGGATTCAGATTCCTTGCCGAAGCAGGTGCCGATTTCGTAAAGATCGGTATCGGCGGCGGATCGATCTGTATCACCCGTGAGCAAAAGGGTATCGGCCGTGGACAGGCTACAGCAGTTATTGAGGTTGCCAAGGCCCGCGACGAATATTTCAAGGAGACCGGCATCTACATCCCGATCTGCTCCGACGGCGGTATCGTTCACGACTACCACATGACTCTTGCACTTGCTATGGGCGCCGATTTCATCATGCTCGGCCGTTACTTTGCAAGATTCGACGAGAGCCCCACATCAAAGCTCAACATCAACGGAACATACGTTAAAGAATATTGGGGCGAAGGTTCCAACCGTGCACGTAACTGGCAGCGTTACGACCTCGGCGGCAAGTCAAAGCTCTCCTTCGAGGAAGGCGTCGATTCCTATGTTACTTACGCAGGCCCCTTAAAGGACAACGTTGATAAGTCCCTCTACAAGGTTAAATCAACTATGTGCAACGTGGGCGTTACAAACATCCCCGACCTCCAGAAGAACGCGAAGATCACACGTGTTTCCTCAACAAGTATCGTCGAGGGCGGATACCATGACGTAACTCTCAGAAGTACATCTGTTTCAGGGAAGTAAACCTTATTATGGAATATAAAAGAAAAGCCCGGCACCGCCGGGCTTTTCAGGCCAGTCTTATCTCCATTTCCATATCACAAAATGCTCATGCTCTACCAGTTCTATCAGTTCCTGACCTTCGCCCACATTATAAGTGTATATAATCTGATCCTGTAAGTCTGTAATATCACAGAACTCGGATTTGTATGGCTGAGACTGCATATACGTATCCAATTCAAAATCCGGGTTGGCTATAATCACCTTGGGACTACTCTGTATCTCCTCATAATCACATTCAAACAGAGTCACCTTCATCATTCCCCATAATGTCGACACGGGATTCAGCACTCCGGCATAAATGTAGGAAATCAATACAGTTGACAGCGACAGTAATACTACAATCGAACATACAATTATGATCACGCGTTTCTTCTTCATTTCACACCTCCTTTACGCAATTATCCCCCAAAAAAGTAAAATACCGAAAAGCAATACGAAATTCAATAAAAAGTGCTCCGAACGGAAAAAAGTGGCAAAAAAAGTGCGCCGAACGGAAAATCAAATTTCAAAAAAGGGGTTGACAAATCGCCATACGAAGTACCTCAAACCAACAAAGAGGCAACTCATGTGAGCTGCCTCTTAGGTTTAATTCAAGTCTCTGCGAACCAACGAATATAATATTTACGCTGCCTCATAAACTGACTTATAACGTTCCCGATCACATTTTATTTCGTTTTCAATGTGCTGTTTATACTCCTCAATTATCGGAGAAGAGGAGAGCTGATCGGTGTTGTCGAAATCCAGAAGAATTGAAGCGTTGGGCAAGCCCTGCCCGAGGCTTCCGTCTTTTTCTGACGCGGCAACAAGAAGATAGTATTTTCCGGGTTCAAGAAGAGAATCCCCTTCCAAAAGTGATATGCTTTTCCCTTCGCGGTTTACGCCACCATGTTTAAAGAACTCGATAGGCCGGTCTGTTTGCAGCTCACCTTTTAAGTTCTCAATAACAGTAATAGAGTAATATGTGCGAGGAAGACCGGCTGAGGCTTTATACTCGGTTCGGAGTTCCTTCTCTATTTTTGCAACAAAAACATAATCACCCCATCCAACAATAGCTTCCGGTTTATGTATATCAACCATGTATTTTGCTTCGCTTGCATATACCGGCAATTCTTGTGACAAAGAAAAACTGTCATATGTTTTAGACTCATTCGAAGTAGAGCAAGCACAAATCATGATGGAGAATAAAAGTACAATAATCAAAGAAATCGTTTTTTTCATGAGAGTCTCCTTCCTTTTTTGATAATGTCACCATCGTGATGATTGATATTGTAGCGAGAAAATCTTATATAAAGAGAATACAAAAAGCAATAAAAAGTACTCCGAACGGAAAAAAGCGCTCCGAACGGAAAAAAATTTACAAAAAAAGGGTTGACGAAGTGATATATAAATCATATAATCAATTAATTAAAGCGTATAGGGGTGCAGAATAAGGGGGCAATTATGAGGGGAGCAAAATCTGAAATTCTTACTATCGGAATCTGGGACAAGGCGGATACTTACGAACAGGCACTTCTGTTTGTAGACAAGCTTGACCCGGGTATTCGAAGACGTCTGAAAATATTGTTTTTTCCGGAAGAAAAAGAAATGTTTCATAACATTATGGAATTGGACATCCTTGTTGCGGATTATCATTTGATCTCTGCAGGGGACCTTATGAGGCGCGTTAAGGATCAAGGCGTAACATCTTCCTGTAAACTCGTGGTAGTATCGGAAAAGATGGATGCATACAAATATGCGTATAATAACGGAGCCTTTCTTTTCCTTCTGAAGCCGTTAGCTGTTGATGATCTGTATGAACTGGTATCGGATGTACTCGTCAGCAACGTAAAAGACTCACTGGTAAGAGTACGAGGAGAAGCAGGCGATGAAAGGATAGAACAGAAGGATATTCTGTTTATTGAGGCGAACCGTTCATGTACGCTGGTATATACGAAAGACGAGGTTTATCGCAGTTCGATCTCCCTGACAAAGTGGAAGGAAGTTCTGAATCCGAGACTGTTCATTCGCTGTCATCGTTCCTACATAGTGAACAAAGTAAAGATCGAGAGAGTGAAAGAGAACGAATGTACCCTCAGTACCGGAGAAAGGGTCCTGATATCAAAAAGTTTCAAAAACGGTTAGATTTAAATGCCAAAATATCCCCCGGGAGATACTCTTTACTTGTATATAAAGACCAAAGAGGCAACTCATGTGAGCTGCCTCTTTGCTGGTTTTAATGCTTATTTGCTAAATCCCTAGTGCCGGACCCTCTATCTTTTCTGCTGCATCAGAAGATTCTTCGCTTTCTGCGTCCTTCTTTCTCATCTCGGATACTTCACTGATCGCATTTACAACAACGCCGACAACTACGTTCATCATAACGAACGAGGAGCGCTGTCCAGGTGATACCGGGCAGTGATTTCCCGATCGCACCGATGATCACCTGCAGGGGTTTTAAGGCGCTGACCATCTTGAGGAGCATCTCGAGGATGAAGATACCGAGACAGATATAATCGATAATCGAGTAGGAGGCGGTGACTAACCGCCGTCCTCTCACAGCACCGTACGT
>CAMIZL010000064.1 GCA_946403295.1 uncultured Clostridia bacterium
ACGCAGTAGTGGTTGAAGCAGGAAGCTCCGACTTCTATAAGTCGGAGTAGTTCACTGAAAAGGATATATCTAAATACGTCGGTGATTTTGATACCACTGATGAAGAGACTGCCTTGATAACAGATGGCCTCGATGCAATAGAACTTGATGATTACGATCGTCTGATCCAGCTTTGTGATTCTATTGCCGGGGCCGGAGGTGTTATGGATCAGATTGAACGTATGACGGACGTAAAGACCCGTTATGGAGCGTATGATCAGGAGAAGTGGGATACCAACATAAGACTCAGAAAGCATTTTGAAGATATGATGGGTGAGGACCTTTATCTTGTTGTCGATAAGGCAAATTACAAACCGGCATAAAACGATACCTGATGACAGTCATATGCGCCAAAAGTCGTTTGTTATGCTTACGCTGATGAGAGCATTTTGAACGGAAGGGGAGAGAAATGAACACAATGTACGGTACGCTTGGACCCGAGAGGACAGTCTGGGACGAAGAAGCTTACGAAGCGATGTCAAAAACTGTCAAGGACATGACTACAATATACTTCGTCCGTCACGCGGAATCGCTGGTGTCGCACAGAGATGACAGAACCAGGCCACTGACGGAAGACGCAATGAAAGATCGAAGCATTGTTCTGGAAACGCTTATGGACAAGAGTATAGATGCTTTCCTCTGCAGTCCGTACAAAAGAAGCATTGATACGATAAGTCCTGCGGCGGAACACTTCGGTATGGAGATCAAAACGGATGAGCGGTTCAGGGAGAGGAGATCGGGTCTCAACCCCCGTGAGCATTGTGCGGGACGATGGGCAGACTTTTCTTTCGCGGAAGAGGGCGGAGAGTGTCTCTCTTCGGTGCAGGAAAGGAACATGGAGGCACTTAGGGATGTGCTGCGCGAATATCGCGGTAAGACCGTGGTCATCGGAACGCACGGAACGGCGCTCAGCACCATGATAAATTATTACGACAAGTCTTTTGGGTACGATTCGTTCATGAAGATCGTAAGGTGGCTGCCGTTCATCGTTGAGATGAGATTCGACAGGGAAGAGTTCCTCGGGTATGAGATCATTTGTCATGTGCAGAAGTAGATGGACAGCCGGTGCAGGTCGTCGTAAAAAAACTGTTAGTGAGGAAGAGGTATGTCGGATCAGTTTTCGAGGACTCAGTTGCTTCTTGGCGAAGACGCTATGGAGATTTTAAAGAATTCAAGAGTAGCCGTGTTCGGTGTCGGAGGCGTAGGAGGATATGTGTGTGAAGGTCTTGTCAGAAGCGGGGTGGGGCAATTCGACCTTGTTGACAGTGACAAGGTTTGCCTGACCAACATCAACAGACAGATCATAGCGACGCAAAAGACAGTCGGGATGTATAAAGTTGATGTGATGAAAGAGCGGATGACGCAGATCAATCCGGATGTCATCGTAAATGTACATAGGTGTTTCTTTCTGCCGGAGAATGCGGATGAATTCCCTTTTGAGGAATACGATTATGTTGTGGATGCTGTTGATACGGTAACCGCAAAGATAGCATTGGTACTCAAGTGCCGGGAAAAAGGTGTCAGGATCATCAGTTCCATGGGGGCAGGAAACAAATTGGATGCAAGTGCATTTCGCGTGGCGGACATCTATAAGACAAAGGTTTGCCCGCTCGCAAAGGTAATGCGTCATGAACTGAAAAAACGGGGTGTTAAGAAGTTAAAGGTCGTTTATTCGGAGGAAATGCCGATAAGACCGCTTGAGGATATGTTGTCGGAGGTCGAGAGCACCGGGAGGAGAAGCATCCCCGGAAGTGTGGCTTTTGTGCCGTCGGTTGCCGGACTGATCATAGCCGGAGAGGTTGTGAAAGATATTGTCGGACGTGTTGCGGAGTGAGAAAACATGACAAAAAAATAAATTGTTGTTGATGAAAACGGGTTGTTGATTTAAAATATTAATTGCGTGTTACGCAAAAAATAAATTTTCAAGCCAAAGGGCGGAAGGGAGATTAACACATGAATTTATTTAATGCATTAGACGGAGTAAAGAAGATCTATTTATCGGCGATCTTAGAATTGATCGGCACGATCGTGATCGTTATCGGTAGCTTTATTACGATTGCCGATTTTTTCTCGGGCGATATGCTTGCTTCGGCATCTACAGCCAGCGGAGTTGCTGTATTGGTCATATTCGGAGGTCTCTTTATTCTTGTAGGCTTTATAATTTCAATAATCGGAATAAATACTGCTTCAAAAGATGAGGAAAAATTCAAAATTCCGCTCATGTTTGTGACGGTACAAATATGCATTATAGTGATCAAAATGTTCGTGCCTGAAGGGTTTAGCAATGTCCTTAGCCTCATAGGTAACATACTCAGCCTCCTGGTAATGTTCTTTGTTTTTGATAGCATTATAACCATCGCTGAAAAAAACAACAATGAGGAAATGGTAGAAAAAGGCAGAGCACTTCGTAACTTTATTACAATTCTGTATATCGTTAGTGTTGCAATGTCAGTGATCGTCTTGTGTTTGATAAATGATGGGGAAACGATTTTGATCATTTCACTCATTGCTTCCATACTTTCGGTAGTTCCTTATATTTTATATGCCATCTATCTTGGAAATGCGAAATCGATGCTCGAGTCCGGTATCGAATCATAAAGACCGGTTGTATGATCTGTTTGGAATGATTGTGTTTGAAATCTGCTGTAACTGGTATGTTGCAGCAGATTTTCAGTAATCGGGGTCTTGATACTACAGATAGGAAGGGGTTGATATATCATTAATTCCTATGCTTCGGATGACAAGAAAAGTGCTTATGATGTTTTTGTGAGTTATTCATCAAAGAATAAGAATGTGGCGGATGCTATAGTTGCCGATTTTGAGCAGCATGGGATCCGGTGTTGGTATGCCCCCAGAGACATCATGCCGGGGGCGTCATGGGTGAGTGCGATCACCGATGCTCTGAAGATGGTAAAAGTACAAGTACTCATATATACGGACGAATCCAATAACTCAAGACAGGTAATGAATGAAGTTGCGCTGGCATTTAACGAAGGCAAGACTATTGTTCCTTTCCGGTTGAGTGCCACAAAAATGAGCGATGAATTTGAGTATTATCTTTCACGCGTTCATTGGCTTGATGCGGTGACAAAAAGCCTTGCCGACAATATCACGCAACTCAGGGAATATGTCGGGGTGATTCTTTCGGGTGTTGATAAGGCTTATGCTTCCGATGTGTCAAAGCCGAAAAAACCGCTCTGTAAGATCGTCGGTACCTGTGCCGCAGCTCTTGTAATCGTGCTCGCATTGCTTACGGTATATTTGATCTCTTCCGATAGGGGTGATGATACCTCCGTGGAAGTCCGGGATACTGCCGAAGAAACCGTCGGAGCCGCAGAGCAGAGCGGGGCGTCCGCAAGTGAAAACCCGGGAGCTGCGGGAGAAGGA
>CAMIZL010000065.1 GCA_946403295.1 uncultured Clostridia bacterium
AACAAGCTGATCGAGGTAAGCAACAGATGACGATACTTGACACAATCGCCGAAAACGCCCGTGAACGTGTGAAACTTGCAAAGGAATCGGTACCGACCCGGACGATCATTGAAAAGGCACTTTCGCTGCCGAAGGGAGATTTTGCTTTTGAGAAAGCACTCGCAAAGGAGGGACTTTCATTCATATGTGAATGCAAGAAAGCTTCCCCTTCAAAAGGGCTTATCGCAGAGGATTATCCCTATGAAGAGATCGCCCGTGCCTACGAGGCGGCCGGAGCCGACTGCATATCGGTCCTCACGGAACCCAAGTGGTTTCTCGGAAGCCTTGAACATTTAAAAACGGTCACATCGAATGTCGGTATTCCGTGTATCAGAAAAGATTTTACCGTAGATGAATATATGATCTACGAGGCAAAGGTTTGCGGTGCTTCCGCAGTTCTTCTTATCTGTTCGATCCTTCCGCCGGATGTGGTCGAAAAGTACATAGGGATCTGCGACGAACTCGGGATCTCGGCACTCGTCGAGACACATGACGAAGAAGAAGTAAAAGCAGCCGTAAGTGTAGGGGCGCGGATCATCGGAGTCAATAACCGTAACCTCAAGGACTTCTCCGTTGATACAGGCAACAGCCGCAGACTTCGCGAGCTTGTACCCGCAGGCACGATCTTTGTTTCGGAGAGCGGAGTGAAGACGGCGGAAGACGTAAAAGGTCTTCGTGAAATGGGCGCAGACGCGGTTCTTGTCGGAGAAACGCTCATGAGGGCAGACGACAAAAAAGCAAAGCTGGCGGAACTTAAGAGCCTTTTATAAAACAGGAAAACATATGATAAAAGTAAAATTCTGCGGACTCAGAAGGCAGGAAGATATTGAGGCGGTGAACGGGCTCGGTATCGATTACGCGGGCTTCGTGTTCGCTAAGAAAAGCAAGCGCTTTGTTGACCCCGAAACGGCACGGGAGTTAAAGAACATGCTGGATCCGAAGATCACGGCAGTCGGAGTCTTCGTCGATGAGAACCCCGAAGCGGTTGCCGGGCTTGTTAACGGCGGGATCATAGACGTTCCCCAGCTTCACGGCAGTGAGGATGACGCCTATATAGCACGTCTCAGGGAATTGATCAAACCGGGCAAACGGACTGTTTTGGGAACAGATGGTCCCGATGTAGTGCAGGGACAGATAATAAAGGCATTCAGGATAGCGTCCGAAGAGGATGTGAGAAGAGCCGCGAAGAGCACTGCCGACATGATACTTCTCGATTCGGGAGCCGGCAGCGGCAGGGAATTCGACTGGACGCTTATCGGCAGAGTGGGACGCCCCTTTTTCCTCGCAGGCGGGCTTGATTCGGATAACGTAGGGAAGGCGATCAGGGAGCTTGAACCATATGCGCTCGATGTAAGCTCCGGTATCGAAACAGACGGATTTAAGGATAAAGAGAAGATGGTTCGATTTATGGAGGCACTTCGTCTATAGAGAACTTATCAACATAGAAATAATTCAGAAAGTGAGAACACCATGACAAACCCTAAAGGAAGATTTGGGATACACGGCGGACAGTACATCCCCGAGACACTTATGAACGCCGTCATTGAGCTTGAAGAAGCGTACGAAAAGTACAAGAACGATCCGGAATTCAACAAGGAACTCACAGCTCTTCTTAATGACTATGCCGGACGTCCTTCGAGGCTCTATTACGCCGAAAAGATGACGCGCGACCTCGGCGGAGCCAAGATATACTTAAAGCGTGAGGATCTTAACCACACAGGCGCGCACAAGATCAACAATGTGCTCGGACAGGCGCTCCTCGCGAAGAAGATGGGCAAGACCCGTCTGATCGCCGAAACGGGAGCCGGACAGCACGGAGTCGCTACCGCTACGGCAGCAGCGCTTATGGGCATGGAGTGTGTTGTCTTCATGGGTGAAGAGGATACCATCCGTCAGGCGCTCAATGTTTACCGCATGAAGCTTCTCGGAGCTACGGTTGTGCCGGTTAAGACAGGTACCGCAACTCTTAAAGACGCCGTTTCTGAGGCAATGAGAGAGTGGACTTCGAGGATCGACGACACACACTACTGCCTCGGTTCTGTTATGGGACCTCATCCTTTCCCCACGATCGTTCGTGATTTCCAGGCTGTTATCAGTCATGAGATCAAGATGCAGATGCTTGAGAAGGAAGGCAGACTTCCCGATGCAGTCATCGCATGTGTGGGCGGCGGATCGAACGCGATCGGAAGCTTCTACCATTTTATTGAAGACAAGAATGTCAGACTCATCGGATGTGAGGCGGCCGGAAGAGGAATCGATACATTTGAAACCGCGGCAACGATAGCCACAGGAAAGCTCGGGATCTTCCACGGCATGAAGTCTTACTTCTGCCAGGACAGCGACGGTCAGATCGCTCCCGTTTACTCGATCTCCGCAGGACTTGATTATCCGGGTGTCGGCCCCGAGCATGCGAACCTGCATGATACCGGAAGAGCAGAGTACGTGCCTGTTACCGACGAAGAGGCGGTGGAGGCTTTTGAGTACCTTGCCAGGACGGAAGGCATTATCGCTGCGATCGAGTCATCACACGCGGTAGCTCATGCCATCAAGCTCGCACCGACGCTTTCGCCCGAGAAGATCATAGTTATCACCATCTCGGGAAGAGGAGACAAGGACTGCGCAGCAATCGCACGTTATAGAGGAATAAATATCTCCGAGTGAAAATTTGGGCAAGGAAACGCATGCCGCATAACGGCATGCAAAGAGGAGAAAACATCCATGAATAGAATTAAAAACGCATTTGAAAATAAAAAGGCATTCATCGCATTTATCACATGCGGTGATCCGGATCTTGAGACTACCGCCAAGGTGGTCAGAGAAGCGGCTAAAAACGGAGCCGACCTTATCGAGCTTGGTATTCCTTTCTCGGATCCCACGGCTGAAGGCCCTGTGATCCAGGGAGCGAACTTGAGAGCTCTTTCGGGCGGGGTTAAGACCGACATGATCTTTGATCTGGTTAAGGAACTGAGAACCGACGTTACTATCCCGATGGTGTTCATGACATACGCGAACGTAGTGTTCTCGTACGGGGCCGAGAAGTTCATCGGTAAGTGCAGCGAAGTCGGGATCGACGGGATCATCCTTCCCGATCTTCCGTTTGAGGAGAAGGATGAATTCGCACCGATCTGTA